>JBPOHV010000001.1:0-925229 GCA_052035175.1 candidate division WWE3 bacterium
TCTTATAAAGGTCAGTCCTTATGAAGGACAGATCCTTCTACTCCTGATATTATACATCTGTATATGCAAGTTGAAGAAAATAAACCTATACATGACTTTCCAAAAGATTTTTTGTGGGGTACAGCAATGTCCGGGCATCAAACAGAAGGAAATAACACCAACTCTGACTGGTGGGCTTGGGAACATAGAGATGCACAACTAAGGGCAAAAGAGCCAGAGTGGAAACGTATATGGCCAAAAGAACCATCGGATGTAGCGTGCGACTCATATAACAGATACGAAGAAGATTTTGACTTATGTCTAAAACTAAATAACAAAGCAGTACGTATAGGTGTCGAATGGAGTCGTATAGAACCAAGTGAAGGAGTTTTCGACGAACAAGAAATTACTCATTATAAAAAAGTTTTGAAAGCTGCTAAAGATCGCGGACTTATCGTGCACTTAACTATATGGCATTTTTCATTACCAAACTGGGTAGCGCTCAAAGGCGGTTGGACAAACAAACAAATTATAACTTGGTTTGCTAGATACTCTAAAAAATGCGCGCAAGCATTCGATGAATTTGTTGATGTTTACTTAACAATAAATGAACCACAAGTATATGCACTGCAAGGTTATATTGTAGGGCTTTGGCCGCCCAATCAAAGAAATTTTATAAACTCATTAATTTGCCAAATATATACATGGCGAGGGCATAACGCAGCTTATAAATCGATAAAGACTGTTTCGTCAAAACCAGTAGGAATAGTAAAAAACATTGTAAATTATCAAACAAGCGAAAAAGTCTATTTGTTGAAACCAATCGATATATTAATTGCAAAAACACTGTATTGGCTAAATTGTGAGTTTTATCTTGACCGTGTTGTAAAATGCTGCGACCTTATAGGCCTAAATTTTTATTTTACAAATGAAATTAGAAATCTCGCATTACGCAATCCAAATACTACGGTGAGTGATATGCATTGGTGGATATACCCACAAGGAATATTTCCTGTACTTTTAAGATTAAAGAAATACAACCTACCAATTTATATAACTGAAAATGGGTGTGCAGACGAAAGAGATCACATCAGAAAAGACTTTCTGGAACAAACACTTATATATATTTCTAAAGCTATCAAAGATGGAGCCCCAATCAAAGGCTACTTTCACTGGTCATTGATCGATAATTACGAATGGCATCACGGTTATTGGCCAAAATTTGGACTTGTAGAAATCGATAGAAAAAATAATTTGCAAAGAAAACCACGACCATCTTTTTATTTTTACGCCGATGAGTGTTACCATTTATAAGATGCTGCCCTTCATAAGAAACAACTCAAAATTTAATCTCTTTCCCAAAGACTCTATGGCAGTCAAACAATTTAAGCAGGCCCAGTCCCTTTTGCACAGATTACTTGGGCTTACATTAGTCAAAGGTGTGCTAGCTATAGCATTAATTGCACTTATAACACCGCTAATATTATTCTTTATACTGCGACCTAAAATGGCAAAAGATATAGTGTATGGCATAACTTTTAGCGACAAATATGCCACAGACCTAGGACTCGACTGGAAAGATACTTATATAAAAATACTCGACGATTTAAATGTAAAACACCTAAGATTAGTAGCGTACTGGGATGAAATAGAACCACAAGAAGGACAATTTAACTTCGATATTATTAAATGGCAAATAGAAGAAGCCCAAAAACGTGACACCAAGATAATCTTACTAGTTGGAAGAAAGGCAGTACGTTATCCGGAATGTTATGAACCTAGCTGGGCAAAAAGTATCGAAAACAAAGTAGTTAGAGACGCAAAGCTATACAATTATGTCAGACGCACAATTACCGAGTTACAAGGTTATGAGGCTATAACCATGTGGCAAATAGAAAATGAACCATTTTTCCCGTTTGGAGAGTGTCCAAAAACTAGCGAAGAAACTTTGAAATATGAAGTGGGCATAGCAAAAACTCTAGATAACAGACCGATATTGGTACAAGATAGCGGCGAAGGCGGTTTGTGGAAAAAGACTTACGACTTAGGCAATTATCTAGGTATATCGATGTATAGAAAAATTTGGTATGACTTTTGGGGAGTATTTTTCGGCAATTTCATATATTTCAAATATCCGCTAGCGCATTGGTCGTACAAAATAAAAGCCGATATACTTGGAGTTCCCTACGATAAAGTAATAGTAACTGAATTACAAGCAGAACCTTGGGGGCCATCGATAAACTCTTTGTTATCACAAAAAGAAAAAGATAAATCTTTTTCAGAAAGCGATTTCTTAGAAACAATTAGCTATGCGCAAAAAACAGGTTTCAAAGAATTTTACTTATGGGGTGCTGAATGGTGGTTATGGGAAAAGCAAGTTAATAACAACCCATTCTTTTGGAATACAGGTAAAGCAATTTTCAATTAAATACCACGTTTAAACATTTTTTCAAAAGTAGATTTGTTAATAAACAAAGCAACAGGTCTGCCGTGTGGACAAGTATAATACATATGCTCGTCAGAAAGTTTCTTTACAAGGTTACTACGTTCAGACAGTGTTAATTTCTCACCTGCCTTGATAGCAGATCGACAAGCTAAATATGCAAGTGTACGCTTGGACAAATCATCAATAAACTTTTTGTTATTCGAATCAATCACCTCAATTAGCAACTCTTTGATATTATGATCAGAGTAAATCGAGGGTACACTGTTTATCTTATATGTACGCTCACCAAATGATTCTATGACAAAGCCTAATTGAGCAAAGTCTACCAAATATGAATCAAACAAAAGAGACTGTGCTACAGACAAGTCAAAAATAACTGGATTCAATAAATCTTTTGACGCAGACTGTTCTTGTAATATTGCAAATTCATCTAAAAACTGTGAGTATAAAATACTTTCATGCGCAGCGTGTTGATCAATAAATAAAACCCCCTCATCAGTCTCGACGATTAAATAGGTATCAAAAACTTGCGCAATATTTTCAGGTACATCTTTTAACAACCATTTACTTGTGGAGTCTTTTAAAGTGTTAAAAACATAATTCGATTTTGATCCCCCATATATATCGGTGTTTAGATATAAGCTTTGTTGCAAATTGGCATCTGCAAGAGCAGACTTTATTACAGTTGACAATGTAACTAAGAGCTCGGCCTCATTGAGAATAGAAATGCTTTCTTTTTGAGGATGTATGTTTATATCGAGTTCGTGATTGGGAAGATTAATATATAAAATATAAAATGGGAATTCTTTGTTAAAGATTAGATTGCTATATACCTCACGCATAAGCTTGTTAATATTGGTATTTTGAATTAATCGATTATTAATAAAAACAATTTGACGGTCACGAGATACAGTACTTATTTGTGGCGCTCCAATAACTCCAGAAATACTTACTGTCTCACTTTTATACTCTATCTGTACAAGCTTGTTAGAAACAAAATCCCCATATATTTTTGAAACTTTATTAACGAGTGTATCGTCTGGTTCTATTGTCAAAACTAACTTGGAATTGTGAAACAGTTGAAGCATGATACATTCGGTGGAAAAAGCAAATGCCTGAATAAGCTTTGTTATCTTTATAAATTCTTGAGATGCATTATTCAAAAACTTTTTACGAACAGGTAAATTGAAAAATAAATCTGATACAGATATAACAGTCCCAGTATCTATGTTACAAATAGATTGCGATATAAATTCGCCGCCAGAAATCTTGAGTGTGTGAGCGATAGAATCATTTGCCGATTTGCTAGTGATTTCAAAATTGGAAACTGTGCATATGCTATGCAAAGCTTCACCGCGAAATCCCAAGGTACTAATATCTTCTAAATCGGACACTTTATCTAATTTGCTTGTTGTATGAGGTAAATAACATAACTGCAAGTCTTCATATGACATTCCGCAACCATTGTCACGAACACGGATCAAACTTTGACCTCCGTCTGTAACATCTACAATAATTTCTGTTGCACCAGCATCGAGCGAATTTTCAATTAATTCTTTTACAACATTCACAGGAGAATGTATTACTTCACCGGCAGCTATTTTGGCTATAACATCTTTATGCAGTTTCTTTATCATTGGTATTCTTTTTCTCTAACTCAGACAAGATCTCGTAGGAAGACTTGATAACACCTTGTGGCAACCCTGCTATTTTTGCAACATCAATACCAAAACTGTGTTCCGAGCTGCCCCTTGCTAGTTTGTGCAAAAATAAAAGCGTATCATTCTCACGATGTACGGTTACATGATAGTTAGAAACTTTTTGTGGTATTACTTCTTCTAACCTTTGCAGCTCATGATAATGAGTCGCAAACAAAGTCTTGGGACCTTCCCCAAAAGCAGTTGCCAAATAGTTTGCTACAGACCATGCAATGCTAATACCATCGTATGTACTTGTACCGCGACCAATTTCGTCCATGACAACAAAGCTTTGACTTGTACAATTTTTCAAAATATATGCGGTTTCTAACATTTCTAACATAAAAGTTGAATAGCCCATACCAATAGCATCAGATGCACCACTCCGTACAAAGATGCGGTCACGAAGTGATAACACTGCAGACTTAGCTGGTACATAACTGCCAATCTGTGCTAACAAGACAATAAGAGCAACTTGTCTTATAAACACCGATTTACCTGCCATATTTGGACCAGTGATAATAAATAAATTATCAGATAAATCAAATTTTGTGTCATTTGACACGAAGTCTCCATGAGGCAATGACGCTTCTACAACCGGGTGTCTTCCAGAGATAATTTCTATAGAGTTTTCATCTATAAATCGTGGTAAACACCAACGATACTCAAGCGCACATAAGGTTAAAGATAAAATACAATCTACAACAGCTATCTTATCTGCAACTTCTTGGATCTCTCGAGCTACAGAAACTACAGCATCTACAACTGTCAAAAATATTTCATACTCAAGAGACTTAATATCTTCTTCAGCAGATAAGATTATTTGTTCGTGATGCTTTAAATCTTCGGTTATATACCGTTCGGCATTTACCAAAGTTTGCTTACGTTCATACGAAGAAGGTACATTGGCAGAATTTGCATGAGTCACTTCTATGTAATAGCCAAACACTTTGTTATATCGTACTTTTAAGGTATTTATTCCTGTTTTTTGTCTTTCAAGACTTTCGAGATTAGCAACAAATTCTTTACTATCAAAAATAGCAGCTTTTAAATCATCGAGTTTCGCATTAATACCCGCACATATTACACCACCTGATTTTGGATCAACAGGAGGCTCATCTACAAAAGTGCTTGAGATCAGTTGCACCAACCGCTCTAATTTTTCTTTCGATACGCTTGCAGCATCATGAAACAAAGGTGAGTCCAAAGTTATAAGTATGTGCATACTTTCAAAATACTTTTCTAATGCTTGTTTGATATTAAACACATCTCTAGGATTACCAATACCTACTGAAATTCTAGATAATATCCGCTCTATATCTGGTATTTCACATATGATGCCTTGTATGCGCGCCCGCTGAGTGGAAGCTCCCTTCAATGCAGAAACCGCATGTGATCTGTATGTAATTTCTTGAGTATTTAAAAGCGGGCGCGCAAGCCACTCTTTGAGCATGCGACCACCCATAGGAGAAGATGTCTTATCCAAAATCCCTATCAAACTTCCATGCTTACTACCATCCAACATAGTATGAAATAACTCCAAACTATTTACAGTAAATCGATCTAATAACATATGTTTTGAATAATTTAGATGAATTACAGTTTTAATATGATTAATATTTCCGCGCTGAGTATAATTGAGATAAGAAAGTATATTTGCGATCGCTAGCTTTTCAGCTAAACACTTGTTCACGACAAACCAATCGAGTTGCTCTTTATCCAAAGATTTTTTTAAGATTACATCTGCTCTTTTCTCATCGGCAGCAACACTAGCGTAGTTTGTTATAAGCAGGTTCTTGTACAAGCGCAACTGTGATAACAATGGTTGATCCTGTAACAAATTCTCATCCAAAACACATTCAGTTGGATTATATTGCTGTAAATAGTTTTGTAAAAATTCCGACAGTGACGTATCGATAAATTCAGTAGACAAAAGCTTGCCAGTAGAAACATCGCACAATGCCACACCATATTTGTTCTTCGATTTGTAAATCGTGAAAATATAATTGTTTATATCTTTTTGCAATGCGTGTTCATCAAAGAGAGTACCAGGTGTAACTATTCGCACAACATCTCGCTGCACTAGTTCTCCTGGCTTGGGTTGTGTCAATTGCTCACATATTGCAACTTTATACCCAGCTTTTACTAACTTTGATAAATAAGCATCGACTGCATGATACGGCACACCTGCCATAGGTATGCGGCCATCTTTCCCTCTATCACGTGAAGTAAGAGTAATACTCAGTACATTTGATGCTATTTTGGCATCGTCCATAAACATTTCATAAAAATCTCCCAACCTAAAAAACAACAAACAATCAGCATACTTTTCTTTCAAAGCAAAATATTGTTGCATCATGGGTGTTTGAAACTCATCCATATTAGTATCATAGCAGAAGAGATTATATGCACAGTGTATAATTTACTCATGCGATATGTACTGCCCGTTACAAAAAGTGCTATAAGCAATACCAAGGTAGTGTTAACACCTCAAGATGCAGCTCATTATAAATCTACGCCTGATTTATCAAAGTTATACGCATTAAAACACAAGCTAAACCCACAAAAGTATGTCTTAGTTGTTGGTATTGGAGGCTCTAGTCTGGGGTCAAAAGCAATTTACAATAGCATATTTGGCTATTACGACAACATAGAAACTAATAGATTTCCAAAAATTATTTTTATTGAAACCGAGAGCGATGTTTTTAATGAAAAACTTATTACTTTACTCAATTCGATAGATCCAAATGATTTAGTTATAAATATCATAAGTAAATCTGGTACAACAGCAGAAACAACTTTCAATTTTGAATTGATACTAAAAAACTTTCCTAATTTTAAAAACCGTATCGTTATAACCACACAAGAGCAATCACCTCTCTCAAATCTCGCACACGAGCTAAATATAGACTTACTAGAAATCCCAAAAGAACTCAGTGGGAGATTCTCTGTTTTCTCATATGTAGGACTGTTTCCACTAATACTTGCAAATATTGATATTTCAAAATTACTAGAAGGAAGCGACCTGGCATTACAAGATCTACAAACGCCATTGGATGCAGCATTATCCAAACATCAAGCCTACGAAACAAACTGCTTTATAAATAATTTATTTATTTTTTCTCCGGCATTAGAAACTTTAGGAGATTGGCATTCACAACTAGTAGCAGAGTCTACAGGTAAAGATAACAAGGGAATACTTCCTACAACATCAATCGGCTCTAATGATTTGCATTCTATAGCACAGTTTTATCTTGGAGGAAATAGCGCAAACATTTTTTTTACATTTATGAGTATAAAAACTGAAATTCACTTAAACAAACTGCTAAATGCAACAAAAGAAGCTTTTACTAATAAAGGAATCGCGTATGATGAAATAATCTTAGAAACGGTAAATGAAATAGAGCTAGGGTACTTTATGCAATTCAAAATGCTCGAAACAATTTTTCTTGCTAAACTAATTGGTGTAAATCCTTTTAATCAGCCAAATGTTGAAGACTACAAAAAATACATTAGTCGCACCTAAATATTTATCAAAACAAAATGTAATCCTTTGCATAGTTTCATGTTTATTAATCTGCTTAGGACTATTGGCTAGATTGCACAATATAGAATTTGGACTTAGCGCGCCAAGCTACTATGCCGATGAGCCAGAATTTACAGAGTTTGCTATCAATTACGCATTCAACCTCAAAAGTATTATAAACAATGGTGATACCTATAAACTAATACCTGTATCTTTTGTTTATGGCACTGCGCCTACTTACATCCTCACTGTGGTAACAATTGTGTTGAGTAAAGTAAACAGCTTAGTAGGTAATCAAATAGATAGAACATATATATATATTGGTTTACGTATCTTTACAACCCTGCTTTCATTAGGAATTGCTATATTAACAGGAATAATTGCTTACAAACTCACACCGCTCCAAAAATCACATCAGGGTAACACTCAAAACAAATATATTGGGCTCATTGCGTTGTCATTAGGAGTGTTTAACTGGAAACTAATCGTGATGGGGCATTATGTAAATGCTGATATTTTTTTAACTTTATTTCTGTGGTTATCGTTTTTGTTTATGTGGATGTATACGCAAAAACAAAAAAACTCTTTTGTTTTGATAGCTGGTGTTTTTTTTGGATTAGCCTTTGGTACAAAAGTGACTGCGCTGATCTCAATCCCTGCATATATTTATATTTTTTTAAAAAACCGTAAAGTATACGACTTGTATGCTTTCGTGCTTTCGGCTCTTGGGTCATTTATGGTTACGAATCCTTTTTCTATTATTTTCAACGACAAGTTTGTACTGCGCGTACTAGACATGGTCACAAAAGAAGGCGGATTAGTATTTGATTCTGTAGACACCAATCCAGTCAAATATCTTGTAGCACTTTCCACACTCGTCACATTACCCATATTATTACTTGCAATACCAAGTGCATTGACGTGCATTTCACAAAAAAAAGATAAGACATTTCATATTTTTCTTCTTAGTAATCTATTGATATATGTAGTGTTCTTTTCAATACAAGCACGAATAGCAGATAGATGGCTTTTACCAATAATACCGATCATCATGATATATGCCAGCTACACTATTTATTATCTAATTCAAAAAGGTCTTTTATTTAAACTGGCACTTATACTTTTATTAAGCTTATACGCTTGCTACACACTAAGCGCTACATATCAATTTACAAAAGAAACTCCGCGTAGCGCAGCATATCAGTGGATCAAACAAAACCTTCCGCCCTCTACAGTCAAACTATATTACACAGAAGAAGGACTCGACCCGCTAACCAAAATACCTAGCATGAAAGTAACCCGTATGGGAGTTTATGAGTCAGAAGGAGGTCAATTAATATTGCCCGATAATCCGTATTTATATGACTATATAATAATTGCCGATAAACCTATGACCTACTTTAAAAAAAATGAAGTAAAAGTTAAGTACCCATATTACGTACAAAGGTGGCAATCGTTTGAAAATAGCGTACAAGACAGTGGTGATTTTGTACTAGTTAAAGCATTCACAACAAGTAAAGCCAATCTAATACCACTTACAAATATGTATGTTTATCAAAGAGTGAATCTAGTTTGCAAATAAAATGAGTGTTGTCTTCATAAGAAGACATTACATTACCCCTTAAAAAGAGAAAAGGCCCCTTGCGGGACCTTTTCAGGTGCTCCCCCCAATCCTTGCGGATTGGTGAAAGCTCAGATATATTACCGTGTAATATTCAAACTGTCAACACTTTTATAAAGATGCTTATTACTAGAGATAATCTCTCAATCTTTTGCTTCTAGAAGGGTGTCTCAATTTACGTAATGCCTTAGCTTCGATCTGACGTATGCGTTCTCTTGTGACACCAAATTCTTTACCAACCTCTTCCAAAGTACGAGTCCTTCCATCTTTCAAACCAAATCTCAATTCCAAGACTTTGCGTTCTCGAGGATTCAGTGTATCTAATACTTCATCAATATGTTCGCGCAACAGCTCTATACTTGCTGATTCAAATGGGGACAAAGTGGTTTCATCAGGTATAAATTCTTTTAATCTAGTATCTTCTTCTTTACCTATTGGTGTTTCTAAAGAGGCTGTATCTTGTGAAATCCTCACTATTTCGTAGGCTTTTTCATTTTCTATCCCCATAACTTTCGCAACTTCTTCTGGAGTAGGTGTTCTCTCTAACTCTTGTTCTAATTGTCTTTCAATCTTTTTATACTTATTTATGGTTTCAACCATATGAACAGGAATTCTTATAGTTTTAGCTTGGTCAGCAATAGCACGTGTAATCGCTTGGCGTATCCACCAAGTTGCATAAGTTGAAAATTTGAAACCACGTCGCCAATCAAATTTTTCTACAGCTTTCATCAACCCGATATTTCCTTCTTGGATAAGGTCCAAAAACTGTAAGCCTCTACCCATATGTCTTTTTGCAATAGAAACAACTAAACGTAAATTGGCTTTTGCCAATGCTTCTGCTGCCTTTTTATCGTCTTTTTCTACACGTTTAGCTAGATCAACTTCTTCTGCAGCGGTTAATAACTCGACTTTACCAATTTCTCTCAAATACATACGAACTGGGTCAGAAGATGTAGTTTTGTCTAATTTTACTGATGCTACATCTAGCTCTTGTAATTCTTTGAGCTTTTCCGCTTCTTTCTCTGAAGCAACGTCAAATACGTCTACACCAGCTTCTACAAGTTTCTCGTAAAGAGAATCTAGTGTTTCTATGTCTTCTTCGGCTTGGGGGAAGATGCTCAATATGTCGTCGATAGTCAAATAACCTTGTTTTTTACCTCTAGTTATAATCTTTTTCAAAATAGACTCATCTAGTACAATATGACCGTTAACTAGGTCTTCTTTTTTTAATATATCCTTTTTAGTAGTTTTTTGTTCTTTTGGGGCTTTTGGCATAATAATTTTTTTATTTATAAATATGCTAGAAATAGAAGTCTAAACACATTAGACTATACAATTTTACCGGCATGATAGCAAATAACTCAATTAAGTCAATTGCTTTGACAACTCTTGCATCTTGACTGTAAGTTTTGAAAGTTGCTCAACATCCTTTTGTGCCTCGGCAAGTTTAACAGATTTACCCAGAACTACAAGCTGTCGCTTGGTATATTCGAGTTTTAGCCTGCTACTAGTCTTCTTTAGCTCTGTAACAACGGCCTGAGGATCGCTTACGTCAATATTAAAGTTCCATAGCATAAGCTCAGTTACTAGTTTGGTAAGATCGGCAGATAAAGTAGTCACCAAAGACTTTAAAGTAGTCGCTTCAGAGTTTTGCTTTAAATACAGCGCAATCTCATTATATATAGTTCTAAGGTCGATATTCACAAATACCTCTGATGGTACGTCATAAACAAAATCTCTCGCTATAGAAATATCCGCTTGAAACAATAATGCAATAAATAGCTTTTCGGTGTTTGACATACCTGGCGATGGTTGTAAGGCCGCAGGCTCAATAAGAGAACTTTTCTTTGCAACATTTGGTGATTGTAAGCGCTCAAGTACGATTGAAACCGAGACATCTAGAACTTGTGAAATAATTTGTGCATAGTGGTCTATCAAAACTTTACTCTTAATATTCACAAAATAAGAGCGCATAGCATCTAAAGCTGCATCTTTCCCGTAAGGGGAGGCGGTATCCATAGACTTCGCCAAGGTTGTTATTACATAGTCATAATACAATATGGTATTTCTGATTATAGTAAAAGCATTGTCTGGATCTTTTTGAACCAATTCATCTAGATCTTTATAACCACTGGGTATAATAATGCACTTAATTGTAAAATCCATATCTTCTGCCAACGTAATAGCTTTACGTGCAGCTGTCATACCAGCACTATCAGAATCAAAACAAAACGTGATGTCTTTTGTATATCGAGAAATAGCAGCTAAATGCTGCTCGGTCAAAGCAGTTCCTAGCGGAGCAACCACGTTATGTATACCTATTTTTACACAACTTATGACATCCATCGGCCCTTCTACAACCAATGCACCCTCTTTACGCATATGCATTTTTGCCAAATGGAGACCGTATACAAAGTTGCTCTTTTTAAATATTTCTGTTTCTGCAGTGTTTAGATATTTTGGTTGTTGATCTGGCGTAAGCGCCCGGCCAATAAAACCGAGTACTTGGCTGTCTATTCCTATTAAAGGGAACAGAACTCTGTGTCGAAACTTATCAATATAACCATTACCACTAGTTCTCTTTACGGTAACGCCAGCGCGAGACATATCAACATCACTATATTTACGCGATCGCAAAGCTTTATATAAAAAGTCCCATTCTTCTGGAGCATAACCAAGTTGAAACTGTGAAATAAGCTCTTTGGTTAGTTTACGTGTGTTCAAAAAATAATCTAAGCCGTCTTTTCCAGCACTATGCGTCAACAAAACTTTATTATAAATTTTTGCAGATAAATCATTTATTGCATAAAGCTTAGATTTCTCGTCATGAGATTTATAATCTTGGGATTCTCCAGAAATATCGACGCCAGCTTTATCAGCCAATTTCTTTTTGGCTTCATGAAAAGTCAAACCTTCAATCTTTTGTATAAATGCAAATATATCTCCGCTTTCATTACAACCAAAACACTTATATATTCCAATATCTGGTGAAACCATGAAAGATGATGTTTTTTCATTATGAAATGGGCAAAGGCCTTTGTAATTCTTTCCGCTTTTTTTCAAATCGACATAACTACCCACAATATCAACTATGCTAAGTTTGTGTTTTATTTGGGAGATTGTATCCATTACTCAAGGTATAGCATAAAAAATAGTTTATGAGAAGAAATGGGATTAAGCTTGAGTAGAATAGAGTACAGTAAAACTAGATGTGCTGTAAACCATTAGCTTAGCGGGCCATCACTAGAAATACCCCGACCTGTATATATTTCTGCAAGCACATCAAAAGGAACTCTTACACTACTTCCATATATACCTATATTTCTTGGGTCGTGAATAATAAAAACTAAACCATCCTCTGTTTTTTCGAATCCTATAACTATGCACATATGACCTTCCATAGGCATTGATGCATCTATAGGCCTATATAAAACTTTCTGATCCAGATTTGAAATAGATGGTACATAAACAGAAATTACAACAGGAGTATTTACATTTAGCTTACTGATCAAAAGAGAAGGTGCACCTAACATGAAACTAACTACACTTTTATCAAATGACTTTGCAATCTTACATAAACCAGAATGTAACCAACCAATAGGTTCAACATAAGTTGTAGGTGTTTTAAACGAATCCATATAAACACCGCTCGATTCGACAGCGCACCCTTTATATTTCAAAAACATTAGCAAGCTAGCTATCCCACAATTTCCTGGTAAAGCAGGTATATAAGGAACGTCCAGTGTTTTGCTTTTGACGAAGGGTAGAAACATAGGCAAAATCACCGAGCGATCAATTTTAAAAATAAATGATTTTAAATATGAATAAACAAAGTTTTTCATATAAAATAAATGCGTTGTTACACTCAATGGCGGAGGGAGAGGGATTTGAACCCTCGGTGAGATTGCTCCCACACAGTCTTTCCAGGACTGCGCACTAGACCACTATGCGATCCCTCCAAGCACGTGAATTTTAACATAAGAACAAAGGTAATTTACTAAAAAATGGTTTTGAGAACTTACTTCTTTATGGGAGCTTTGATCTCTATCTTACCCAAATTTTTTCCAAAATACTTAAAAAGTAAATAAACAACAAATGCCAAAACCAAAAAGTCTACAAATACAGAGATAAAGTGACCATATCTGAAAACCACACCATTTAAAGTGAGCGAAAGTGTTTCTAAATTGACAACTGAACCAAACAATAACGAAAGCGAAGGATTTATCAAATCATCTACCAAAGCCGATACCAAGCCAGAAACACCTGTACCCATAATAAACCCTATTGCGAGGCCAAATATGCCCTGTTCTCTTACAAATGCAATAAATCCCCTCATAACTCTTTTGAATTTTCTTTAAATTTACCCAAGTCTGGATCCAAATATAGTTTGGGCAACATACTAGAAGGTTCCCATTTGGCTTTTAGATCATTAATATCTGAACTAGTTTGATATTTGCCTTTTTCAGCATATGAATCAGCAATTTCTATAGGTGTTACAGCATGAAAGATTATTTGTGCTATGCGTATACCTACTGGTAAAGGTATTAGGGCATTACTAAAATTGGTGATTTCCATAGTCCACCTATTAACATAGCCAATATCCCCCCAGCCAGCACATTTACACACAGCTATACCCAAACGGCCAATACTACTGCGAGCGCGCATTTCGGTTGTAACTGCCGGTAGAGTGTCTGTTCCATTCCTTCCGCCTATAAACTCTATTGTATGAGCCAAAATAGTTTCACCAGGAGAAACCAAGATTACTTTATCGTCTGGATCAAGATTGTGATAAGGGTTGGTTTCAGAAATTAACTCTTTCACATAACTGGCTTCTTCTAGGTTTGCATACATCTTTTCAATAGACGGTTGCCAAAATGGGTTGAGAGTTTGCGAATGTTTTAGAGCAGTTTGACGATAAAAAAACTTTCCTAATCTAACGTCATAACTTGCGTTTGCTAAATTAGCCTCATTAAAAGGTTCTATAACAATATTCCCAGCTTTGTAGTGTTTTAATATGTCTGGTTTCGAAAGTACACTCATACGCAAATAAAACTATAACATACTGGCGGAGGGAGTGGGATTCGGTCACCGGTTCTCGCTGCTAGCGAGCCCGTCGACCCCGCCTCACTCACTTTGCTCGTTCCGGCATTCGAATCCCTTTATACCTTTCCACAAAATACGCGCTTACAATCAAAGCTATAACTGATTTATTGGCGGAGGGAGTGGGATTCGAACCCACGTGTAGCTTGCGCCACGCTTGGTTTTCGAGACCAGCCCGGTATGGCCACTTCGGTATCCCTCCAATCAGCGTAAGCTATATGGTGCACCCGGAGGGATTTGAACCCCCGACTTCAGCGTCCGCAACGCTGCGTTCTATCCCCTGAACTACGGGTGCGCATCAAAGTTAAGGCTGCGCCAGCCTCAACACAGATACTCTAATGTGAATTTAAAGGAAAAGCAACTAGAATTCAAATGTATTGGCGATTTTCTTATAAGCCTTATCAAAAAAAGTCTCGGGTTCAGCATCTAGTTTTGGCAAATGCCTAGACAAGATTTCATTGAGCTTTGATAACTCTTCTTCATCTATAAACAAAAATAACCTACCCGGCAAAGCATCAAACGTATCAAATACCAAGGCCTGCATACCGTTTAACTTTGTAGAAAAAAAGTGCTTAAGCTCTGGCCAATAATATTGTTTGTTGTCATACAAAACCCCATAATTACTCAATTCGTATTTGACACTTTCTGGAGGCGCTTGGGTCAAGACATGATTTATAAAAATCAAACTACCAATGACCAAAATAAGAGTAAATTGCTGCATTATCAAAAGAAGTCCAAGTATGACAAATCCGATAGTCAAAAAGACGCGATTAGCTCGATTGTTTGATTTGGTTTTAACTGGCCTAACGATACTTTCTTTAGAAAAATAAATATCTTTTTTACCAACACTACGTATAAAGTCTTCTGGAACAAAAGCATCATTTATAGCTTTGGCAGACTCGATAGGGGTAGAAGAATAACTTGCAGTTCTTACAAAATCTTTAGCTTTATCTAAATATCCCATGTTGTAATTATGTTATCACTAAGACACCAGTCACTCAATACTTACTGGCGGAGGGTGTGGGATTCGAACCCACGGACCGCATTTCTACAGTCACGGTTTAGCAAACCGCTGCCTTGGGCCACTCGGCCAACCCTCCATTACATGCGAATTATACTCTAGTAAAGATCATTTATGTATAAATTTCCTTATAAATAAGGTGCGTACTTCTCTTCAAGCTCTAATTCTTTTAAAAGCCCGCTCACTTCACGAACGTTATCTTTGTGAACAACAATTATTGCATCTTTTGTATTTACAACCACAAAACCATCCAAACCTACAGCAGTGAGTAATTTATGTTCATCTTCATTTATCAGCAAAGAGTCTTTTGTTTCATAAACATGCACCAAACCTTTAGTCATATTTTCTGTAGTTTGGCCTAATGTAGCTTCTTTTAATGCGTACAAAGTACCGGGATCAGACCAGCCCATGTCAGTAGAAATCACTACTGCCTGATTCGCTGGTACTTTTTCGGCAATCGCTTTGTCAAAATGCATTGCTTCTATAGTTGGGTATATCTGATTTACAACCTCAGATTCATTTTGAGTACCCAAAGCCTCTTCTATTTTTAATAATTTAGTATAAATTTCTGGAACCAATGTTTTATATAAATCGAGTGTAAATTCTAAATCTACAATAAAATAACCAGGGTTCCACTTCCATTCTCCAGAGTCAAACATTTTTATACAATCGTCGACATCAGGTCTATATTTCCAGCCCAAAAACTCGTGCACGTTACCATTTAGATTTTTTCCTATATGAATCCACCCCAAATTATTTTCAGCATAGCGTGGATTTTCACCAACAAATACCAATTGTTTTGGATTTTCTAAAATCAGCTTTTCGCCCAACTTAAGAGCTTCTATAAAGCTTTCTGGACGATCCATAAGATGATCAGCCCACAAAATAGCAACTGGACCTTTATAACCACGCTTTCGTAATTGCATAAAGTTATAACCAATAGCCGCTGCTAAGTCTCGCTTTTCTGGTTCACCCAAGATATTTGATACCGGTATTTGTGGAACTTGTTCTTTTACTAAAGAAACATAATTTTCATTTGTACTTATATAAACATTGTGCGTACCAAAGACTCTTTCTACTCTACGAACAGCATACTGCAAAGTAGAAGTACCACCGTTAAACATCTTTTTAAATTGTTTAGGCAGATTTTTGCGTGATAATGGCCATAAACGACTCCCAGTGCCACCTGCAAATATCAGTATTTTCATAAGGAGCCTATTATAGCATTTTTACTTTCGTACGGATCATTTCGCATGCCTCTTGCTAATGCCAATGCCTTAACCTCACAAGCTTCTGCGCAAAGCAGTACCTTTTTTGCCTCTAACAAAGTTGCACCAGTCGTACATACGTCATCTATTAACAAAAGTTTCTTACCAACTACTATATCTGCATTAGCCACAAAAGCACCTGCTAAGTTTTTAAATCTCTGCGACTTACTTTGCGTATATTGATGCTTTGTAGAAATATTACGAGCTAATAAGTTGTTACAAACCGGAATTCTAAGAATCTTAGAAAATTCATTTGCAATAATATCAGCCTGGTTAAAGCCCCTTTCCTTATATCTGTTGTTTGAAATAGGTATAGGTATACATAAAAAGTCACTAAACTGCTTATATAATGCTTCTCTGTAAATCATAGCTCCATACCGCGTAATCTCTGAAATACCAGAAAACTCTTTGCGGGCAAACTTTGATCTACGGATTAATTGACGGACATTTCGTTCATATTTATAGAAATAATACACATCGAGACCAAGCACCCGCTCATACGATAAATTTTTGGACAAGCTGTGCAAACAACACTGCTTACACAGTAAGCCCCCAAAAGCCCCACAACCCAAACATTTGTAACCAGATAATAAAGAAAAGAAGATATTCATAAGTTGTCCACAACATCGTTATCATTGTCACACCAACCAATAAACATGTTGTGACTTATAGTGAGACGGTGTCACGAACTTATAGTAATAATACTTACGCACATACGTTTTGCAAGAATTAAGGTTCTAATAATACTAGAAAATGGAAATAGAATATAAAAACTACGAATTGTTATGAAAATGGGTTAATACCACTAATCAAGGTACACTGTTTTTACATAAGTAAGCTTATCACCAACATTCTTTTGAAAATGTGATGTTAACGCCTGTAAATTAGTGCGTGTCTGCTCTAAAAGGAACTGCGCTTGTTGCTCTGCGGGCATGTTACTCGTAGACATTAAAATCCCCAAAGATAGCTCTATTTCTTCATTAGTTTTTTCTGACTTTAAAATGATTTTTTGCATATAAATATTATACACAAAAAAATAGTTAGCTCAGTAAAGATTTTTCAACTATCAAAAAAACAAAGTAAACCGTAATGAGAATCGCAGCTTCTATTCTACTAAGCTTTTTGCTAGTTATAGAAAATATATAAAAAAGAAATAATGTAATAAACAAAAAGATTATTGAAGTAAAGCCCAAGCTACTATCTTTACTTATAGGGCTAATTAAAGCTGTGACACCCAAAACAAGTGTTGAGTTGGCTACAACACTTCCTACTATATTTCCAAGAACTTCTCCGTTGTGATGTGTCTTAATAGCTTTTAGACCAAAAACTAGCTCTGGCAATGACGTACCAAGCGCAGTTACTGTGATACCTATAAAAATTAGCGGAACATTTAGCAGCAAACCAACATTTTCAGCGACTTTGACCAGTAAGTCTGCTGATACTAATAACGCCAAGATTGACATCAAAAAGATGCCCAATTCTTTATAAACTTTTATATTGTGTAAGTTATTAACGATTGCCTCTAAAATCGTACTGCGTCTTAAAACCAACACGAGATAAAATATATAAGCTACGAGCAGTAATATTGCATCAAATCTAGATAATAATCCATCGTACATCAACACCAACGGAAATGCGCCAAAAAATACTGTGTACACTAAGTCTTTGTTTTTGATTATTTCTTTAGTTGAAATGCCACCCCCAAGCAATAAAGGAATTGCCAATATTAGTGTCAAATCTGCAATATTTGATCCTAAAACATTACCGTAAGAAAGCGAAGGATTTTTATCTAAAGCAGAAACTATGCCAACCAGAAGTTCTGGTAATGAAGTCGCAAACGCAATAACTAAAAAGCTAACTGTATATTCAGAAATATTGTAAAACCGGGCGATCCTTGTAGAAGACTTGATTAACCAAGTTGTAGATTTGACCATCAAAAAGCAAAGTAAAATGATGCCTATAAAATAAAGCAAAATGGTCATACATTAAGTATGACATCAAAAGTGTTTGGAAGGAATTCCTGGGTCACTAAACATCGCTAATAATAACTCTATATGGTGGACCTTAACCAGCGATATTTCAACCGTCTATTGCAAGTAGTAATCCTTATAAACAAAAGTACTGTTAGTGTACAATAACAAAATAAATACTATGTACAATCCCTCACCGCAACAACAACAACAACTAGATCTCCTTTTTAAAATACTCGATTTAGCTAGTCAAAATAATATTCGATTATATGTTACTGGAGGATATGGGTTAGACGCCTTATATGGTGAATTGACAAGAAACCACAGAGATATTGATGTCTATTTACATACCAGTGATGAAGCGGGGTTTATTAAAATATTAAATGCGCTTGGCTTTTCCGCGACTAGTCAGACCATAGGTGAAGTTAAAAAGAGAGAGTATAAAAATCCTGACTTTACAGACGAGTTCTCTATCGAGTACGGAATTATAGAAGAAGGTATGAGGCTTATGAATACAACTTCCATAGCTGAGTATGTACCAACCACGCCTATTGGAGTATTAAATGGCAAACCTATTTGGACATTTACTTTATTCGCGTTCAAAAAGATGCACACATTTAACAAGAGTCCTGCGGCAAGGCATACAGAACCCTATAGACACCAACACTGGCTTGATAATTTAATGCCTAAATTGGAGGTTAAATATGGAAAATGAATTACTTGAGCAACTAAAATTAATCTCTAAAGAACATATGGAAAAAGACAAATTTTTTCACGACTATGCGCATGCACTAGGGGTGTATTCCAATGTTGAAAAGCTACTGGAGCATGAAAACGGAAATAGACTTGCTTTACTTACCGCGGCACTTTTTCATGATATTTGTCGAGATCAAGAAGATCACGATAAGGTAGGTGCTAAACTGGCAAAAGAAATTTTAGAAGGAATTAAAGAGTTTCCAAAGGAACATTTAGACTCAGTAATTGCACTAATCGAGAAGCACGAAGCAGGGCAGGTCACACAAGATCAAAAAATATTCTCGGATGCAGACAAAATGGAAGCATTTACACCACTTGGTTTTGCACGAGGTTTAATGATGTTTGCCGAATGGAAATATCCACTTAAAAAAGCCATTTTTACTTATGAGGAATTACTCAAAAAATGGTATAAAGGTTTTTATTTTGACGTGACTAACCACCTTGTAGAAACAAACTATTCGGAACTTAAAAAATACATCGATGAACTAAAAAGCAGATATAATTATTGATTTTTCCATATTCCACTAAGTGTAAGAAATCCATAGAAGATTTAAGTATATGGTGGACCTGAGGGGAATCGAACCCCTGCTCTCTACAATGCGAATGTAGCGCTTTACCAACTAAGCTACAGGCCCAAACTGCATACTTTACGCGCTCGCCTGGTGGCTAACGCACTTTACCAACTAAGCTACAGGCCCATGAAATGGGTAATGTAAGAGGAAGCGCAGCTGCGAAGCAGGAACAAGCTCTTACAGGCCCTGACCAAACGATTTTATCATTTTTTTATAAAACCCCTTCTTTTTACTGCTATAATTTATATATGATAAAAGATAACTCTTTAAAATTCGCAGGTTTAATCAGTATAGGGTATTTGGTAATCCAAGTACTTTCAAATGATATTGATGGGCTAGATATTATTCCAGCGCTAGTACTAGGTGCTATTGTTTATGTGCTGATGAAAAAATTAGAGCATACGAGAAGGTAATTAAATATGCCAGTAGCAGGAGAAACACAAAACATGAACTGCCCTAAATGCAAGGCATTAACAACACATCAGTATAACGGTAGCCATTGGATTTGCTTAGGGCCAAACCATCGCGGATCATAGTTTCATTGCACGAAACAAACAATTAACGTGTCTATTCTTGATGTAATAGCGGTACTAATTTTGTCACCGCATCTGGTACAGCAAATTTCCCCAATACAGTCTCCACGCCAGCTACAGGATATTTACATGCAAACAATGTATTACCTTTAATCTCTTGCGGTTGCTCAGCAGGCGACCCATCAGCAAAACAATAATGATATAAACCTTCTTCAACTAACCTTTCGAGGAGAGGTAAACTTCTTCTGTTGCATATTGATATGTGCACAATAGGCTGTTCTGCAAGACGAGCGGTCTCATTTATTGTACTGATTAAAGTAAATAGCGCCTTAGTACCAGCTAAGGGATTTCGTATCGGTCGGAACTTTTCATCAAAAGTATTCCTTGTACTAATAGCAGAAATAGCAAAACGTGGCTCACCTGCGACTAATAAAATAGTTGAATCAGAGTCGGGAGATGGAAATATTTCTTGAACAAAACTAACTTCTATAGAACCTGCATCAAAATCAGTGGAATTAGGCTCTGTTGATCCCCATTTTATTTGTACTTGATGAACAGGCTTACCGTTTGTTGCCATTGTAGGCATATCAAACTCGGTGACAATAGGATCTGAAATAGGCTCAATTCTTTGAGATAATCGTTGTAAAGATGGGTTAAACTGTATTGACTCAGGAATAAAATTATCTGGCAAGTTTTCCATATCAGACATAATAAAAGTATTCTACAACTAATATTGATAACCACACCATAGAAAAGTGAAGCCACGTGTTTGTATATGTACTAAAGTGGACAAAATCACTATAATTCAAACAGTGCTTAGCATGAAAAGATTATTTATATCAATAACCTTTACAGTTCTAATGTTTATTTTATTGATTAAGAAACTGTTTCCTCCTATATGTATAAAAATTGCAGGAGTACCGTGTCCACAACCATTCTATTATCCTACACTTATTATCGGTACTATTATGATTTTTGCAGGAACATACTTGTGTCTTACCCTAATTTCTAAATTTACAAAAAAGTAAAATCTTGGTGGACCTAAACCCCAATACTTGGAACCATTTGTTTGACTGGGTTTTGAAATGGGGAAACCTAATACCAAACAAGGATTTTGCCTTGGATTATGGTAAATAATCTACCGCAGGCTATCACATACAGTGATTGGAACTATCCCGCATCACGTATCAAACACTATAGAAGTGGTGATAAAATTACATAATGAAAGTCTTAGCTTTATTAATTTGGCCGTTATTTTTCATAACTACATTTTTTTTGTTCAATAAAGCTAAACTAAGCATTTTCAATAAAACATATAGTAATTTAGGTTCTAATATAAAATACGGCAAAATGTTTAACTTTATTCTTGTTATAACGGGGTTAATTCAACTTCTATTTCTTACGTACGTATTAGTAAATAATAAAAGTCAGTATTCCATAATCGGTGTTATGGGTTTAAGTAGCCTGATAGTTACAACAATTGCGGGGATTTTTACGGGAATTATCGCAGAACACCATAACGAAAAAATTCACATGAAAATAGCGATAATAGGTTTTACAGGCGCAATAATTGGCTACCCTTTATACGGATTGTATCTGTTTAATGCAAACTACAGTGTTGGCGTATTCATGCTTATCTGGGGTTTAATTGTAATGCCTTATCAAGCGTATCGTCATATGTCTGGTAAAAAAATCTATGCTATAAACGAAGTTTTTATGTTTCTGGGTGCTTTTTTCACCAATATTGCTTTGGTTTGGTTATATTTTTAATGTAGCCCTTTGGCTTACTGGAAATTACAACTTTTTCATTTCAAATACTTTTCCCATAACTTCTTTCAACTTTTGTAAGTCTTTCGTATAACCTTTTGAAATTAGCCTATCTATAAGCATCGGTGCGCCTAGCACATGTTCTTTTTCAAGGACGATCAAAGCATTTTTTAACATTTTTTTGTCATTTGAAACCAAGAATAATTCGGGGTGATTTTGACACAGGGATATTAGGGCATAATCTGTGGCTGAAACTTTATTTCCTACTATATAAGCCAGTTTGTCATTTTCTTGTACTATCAATCTATTTTCTTTCCAATTAGGATCACCTGAATATTCTGAATTAATAATATGACTTGTAAGAAACTTGTAATCTAAAGTCCTTGGACCATTTGCAAGTTCTAAAATAACTGAATTTGGAATTAAAAAAGTGGAATGTGCAGAACCTTTTATGACATTAAGAATGTTTATACCGCAAAGTTTTTCCAATTCTTCAAAACGGCAGAAAGCACTGGTATCAATAAGGTAAACTTCTAATCCTTTTAAATTTGCAATTATCTTGTTATTGATATCGTAGGACATTTTTAGAAAATTCGGATACGATCAGGGACAATGCTTAAACGGTATAAAAATTCCCATATGGTTAAACATAAAGTAACTACTTTGATTATTAACTTTACTAATTTGCCCACGAAGGAAAATTCCAATTGTTTTCTATTAAAACCAACACTTCCTAATAGCTGGAAGGGTATGCTTGCTATCAATTCTAAGATTTTACCAAGCCAGTAGAAAGGGTTCACTGTACGCAAGATTGCCATTGGAATGTCGCTTTCGTAATTACCGTATGCCCTGTCAACCATGTCGATAAGTGCTTGGTATTCTATTTCATATCTGGATAAATTAAAGATATTTTCCATCATATCAATATGAACAACGGGACCACCTATAGCGGGCGGAGGGCAATAAGTTACGGAAGGATAAATATCGGCATCCATTAGCAACTGCTTAACTTTACCGGCATTCTTGTTTATTTGGTCCCGGATAGGCAAACTTTTGTCGTTATCAATAAGATCTGGGCTGAATTCCGCATATTCTACAGTAGAAAAGTATTTTGTTATAAGCTTTTTAAATAGTTCTAAAGACTTTCTGGAATTATTGTTATCAAAGATTGTCTTGTCTTTCATATGACTGGATTATAACACCGCTTATGCTTGTAACAATAAGCTATAATCCTATTACATGGATACAATACAAGATAAAATTGGAAAAATCGGACCTGTGGAAATTGGTACACCCTATAAAACCGAAAAGGGCGGAACATATAAATATCCACTTCATCGGTTAATAGAATTTCTTGACGTTAATGCAGACGACGAAGAATTTGTTGAACTGTTTTGCGAACGATTTAAATTTATTCCACGAAACCTTACAGAAGGTTGGGCAAAAGGATTTAAAGAAGAACAAGCACCAATAAAGGAAATCTACGAAAAACTTGAAAAGGGTAATTTGACAGAAGACGACATTAATCGCATAAACATAGAACTGGAACAAATCCACCCAAAGTTACATATACATAAAACTATGGGGCAAATAAATACAAATTCAGTTTACGAAACTTCAATTCATAAAAATTCTGTGGTTTCCATTTGGGAAGATTTAAAAAACTATATCTTGGAAAAAAGTTATATCAAGCGTTGCCCCTACTGCGGAAATCCTTTTTTAAGGAATAAAATAAGACCACAGCAAAAATTCTGCTGTGACGAACACCGCTTAAAAGCACGCGAAGCAAGAAAACAGCAGAACAGAAGGCAGAAAAACTGACCCCCCGGAAGACCCCCTGAAAGCAAGCCAATCAATCCGATAAAGTATCCCTGTGATACAAGATATATACAAAACAAAGGACCTTTTTGAAGCAAGCTATCTTCATTCAGCCGGATTACCCCTTAATGGATTAACCAATGGTGGTAATTACTATTGGTTTGAATTTTCCAATCAAAAACAATGCCAAGAACTATCTACAAAATATTGGGCTAAAAAAGCCAACGGCAACATTAAAACATTTGTGGACAGTCTTAAGACGCTTAAAGACTTGGTTTTTTCAAGAAAAGGAGCGCTATGATTACTGTAAACGACGCAAGAAAGATATTGGGCACTTTTGGAAGTAATAAAACTGACGTTGAAATCGAAATGATAGTAAAATTTATTTATAAGTTAGGCGAAAGGGTGGTGCTGGATTTTGGGTAAAATGTCCGAAATGCCCGACTTCAGGCATATCAAATTGCCGAAATTCCCGATTGAAGGGCATTGAAATTAAGCAAATTCAGCAGTTAAAGTGCTTAAAATGTCACAAATGTAGCACTTTTGGGGGTATAAATCCCACAAATCCCGCATAAAAGACTATATGGATACAAAAAACAAAAAAGCATTAATATATTGCAGGGTTTCATCAGAAAGACAGGTCAATGAAGGCCACGGACTGGATAGCCAAGAAAGTAGGTGCCGACAATACGCCGAAAACAAGGGATATGCTGTTACAGAAATCTTTCGTGACGAAGGTATTTCTGGCGGTTTGTTTGAACGCCCCGCCATGAAACAGTTAATTTCTTTCATGGATAAGACCCCTTTTGAAAAATATATAGTCATTTTTGATGACCTAACAAGATTTGCGCGTGACGTTAAAGTTCACTTGGAATTGAAACTGGCGCTTAAATCACGTGGCGCTACATTTGAATGCTTAAACTTCAACTTCGAAGATAGCCCTGAAGGTGAATTAAGCGAAAACATTTCTATGGCTTCCGCCCAATATGAAAGGCAGAAAAACAGACGCCAAGTGATGCAGAAGCAGAAAGCCCGACTTGAAGCTGGTTATTGGTGTTTCTGTAATGCAGACGCCTTTAAATTCACCAAAGACCCCGTGCACGGGAAACTACTGGTCAGAAACGAACCGTTCGCTTCAATTTACAAAGACGCCATTGAACAGTTTGAACAAAGAAAGTTAATAAGCAAAGAACAAGTCAAAGAATTTATCTATGCTGAATATCAACGACTTAATTTGAAAAGAAAAAAACCCGGCAATAATACAGTTGAAAGAATACTTAAAAACCCCTTGTTCGCTGGATATGTCGAATATTTGCCTTGGGGTGTGACCAGACGACTGGGACATCACAAAGGTTTTATATCCCCTGAAACGTTTGATAATGTACAAGAAATCCTTGCTGGAAGGACTTTAAAACGTACACGCAAAGACTACAGCCTTGATTTTCCATTAAGGGGATATGTTTTATGCGCGGAATGCCAAGAACCAATTACCGCAAGTTGGTCAAAGGGAAGAACCGCCTACTACGCTTACTATTCTTGTAAAACGGTTGGTTGTAAAAACAGATATAAAACTATCAGAAAAATTAATATCGACGTGGAATTTGAAAAATTACTTGAAGAAACAAAAACGGCAGAAGAAATACTGAACCTTACAAAACGTATTATGCAAGAAGTTTGGAATAACCAAAAAGTTCAGTTTGAAAGCATAAGTTCCCAAAGCGAAGGTAAGAAACTGGCGTTACAGAAACAAATTGATGGCTTTATGGGAAGAATAGCCAATGCAACCAACGAACAGGTCATAAAGGCTTATGAAAACCAAGTGGAAAAACTGATGCAAGAAAAGACAGAACTTGAAACAGGCTTCAAACCTAATCCGTACACCGAAAGTCAGTTTGGAACCGCATTGAATAAAGTGTTTAATGTAATACAGAACCCCTTGTTACAGTGGAAAACCGACAATATTACGGATAAGGAAACGGTGTTAAATATGTATTTTAATGGCAAACTTAATTACGACTTAAATTATGGGTTTGGAACCTCCACTTTGGCCCCTGAAATCAACTTAATCAAAGACTTCGGGGCACAAAAAGTTTCATTGGTGGAGATGAGGGGAATTGAACCCCTGTGTTGCAAGGCTGTTATGCAAAAGTATACAAGCTTATTCTGAATTTTCTTTTGAAGAAAAAGTTTCAGACCAACTTTTGATTTCTTCAGCAAGTAAAGTAGTTGTGCTTATTGCACTAGATAAATGTTGTTTACTAGACAACATAACCTCAAATCAGTTTTATAAGACAAATCTTTTCTCACCTGATTGAGAGAAAAGCTGCCCCCCACAAAGTGGGAATCGAAGATCTTATGCAAAAGCATAAGCCATTGCTGGTTCTTCAACTTGTGCGTATTCATTTGCACTTGTATTTGTTGAAAGATTAACGAGGAATCAACACCTCAGCTTGCTCCTGCACAAAGAACTTACAGTCAAAGCCTGTCATCCCCGTGCCAACGTATTTTACCATCAAGAGCTAATAAGTGCGTAATTTGTCTTGGAGAGCGAGATCGCTTTTGATTTGGCGATCTTTGAGTACTTGTTTCTTTTCAAAATCTTTTTTGCCTTTTACAATGCCTACTTCGACTTTTAATAATGGCCCTTTTGTTACAAAAGATAAAGGTACGGCTGTGCGTCCTTTTTGAGAAAGCTCTGCAGATAGATGCGCGATTTCTTTTTTTGTCATCAAAAGTTTTTTGCTTTCACGAGCACGTATAGCGTCGATTTCTTGGCTCTGCTTAGAATAAGCACCTATATACATATTTACAATAAAAGCCTCGTTTCCTATAACTTTTACAAATGTACCTTCTAGATTGGCCTGGCCTTCGCGGATTGCTTTTACTTCATAACCACGCAAAACAATGCCAGCTTGGATAGTTTCTAGCACTTCGTGATTGTATAAAGCTTTGCGATTTTTTATTAAAATTCCATGTCTCAACACGTCCATGGCTACATTTTAACACTATAGATGAAAAAACAAGGAGATTACTCACAAAAAACATTTACTAAAAAAGTTGTTTATTGCTAAAAACAAAGGTTTAACTAATAAGAGTAGGGTTTACGATCTAAACTAAAGGGCTTTATTTCTTATCTTTTTTCTTATCGCCGCCACCGCCTACACCGAATGCTGCTTGCATTTTGGCTGGTATGCTTCTGGCAAGGCCAAGACCATATATAAGAACTAAAGGTCCAAGCAATAAAGAATAAGACAATGTTGTAAAAATAGCTGCTATATCTAGGCTAAATATCGAAATACCTATATGCCAAGCCACATTCAAAGTCAATGAAACGACAAGTCCCATTGCAGGTATAGACAAAACATTGGCACCAAAACCTTTAAACCATTTGACCGTACCATCATTTCCAGGTAGTGCACCTAAAGCAAATGTTATAGGTGCCATTACAATTGAAACAAGTATATTGAAGTAAATCTTCACAAACTCAAACCAAACCATCAAGTATAAAAAGGCTGCAACTACACCACCAGCTAAAACAGCGATAAATACGCCTAGACCAAGACCTGCACCCCATGGAGCTGCCAAAACAACACCAACAAGCATAAAAATAACACCTGCACCGGCAGATGAGCTAGAAACAGCATTTAATGGTTGTGCACCAAGATTTGGAACAATATAATCGGCTACGAAAGTGTCCATGCTCCAACGCATGTTATAAGCCAAAGAAGCTCCTATCGCACCAATAGTATATGAGAAAAATATCAAGACTATAGCCACAGCAATACGTGGTAGAGCCAGTTGCACACTAACAGCTGCTTGCGCGCTGATTTTTTTACCAGTGATTATCATGATACCCACAACCAACATTATCATAGCAATCAAAACCAAAGCGATATCTTTGGATATCTGAGCTACGCCGTAAGTAAGATCAAGAAATGGGCCAGAGTAATCTTCTGGTGCAGCAAAAGCTGTTTTTACAAAAGGAATCTTTTCTATATTACGATTCCAGGCATATGCGGCATCAACCGGAAGGCCACCACTAATAGTATAATCTGCAACGTTTAACAAACCCAAAAGGCCACCACCACCGCTTAGATGAGCTTGTGGGTCTGAATTATTAAATACATTTTCATCAGAAAAACCTTCCATTATGATCCTACATTCTGCCTCTGTAATAGAACACGAAGAAGGTACTTCTATGGAAGGATCTTCTGAACTTGCTTTGAGAAGTGCGCATTTTTGTACATCGCTAATATTTCTTTCAACAAAAACATGTGTAGTAGTTTCTACTATAGTAGCTATACCTGTCGTGATAAGCGTTTTACCAAGGTCACTACCTGGTACAGAGTTGGTTATCGAATTGTATATATCTTCTCTTCCGGTACAACTACCAGTAAATGCATATGCACTGGGCAACACATGGGCTAAAGTGAAAAGAAAAATAAATGCGTAAATTACAGATTTTTGTAGTTTGTTCATTACCTATACATTTTTTCACACAAAAAGGAATTTTTCAATACAATTTTCTGTTAGAATATATTGCAATATGGCATTGCATCCAAATCCAAATTATCAAAGCAAGCATTACACAGGTAAACCTATCTCTTTAGAGCTTTGGGAAAACATATTTGGTAATTGGGGAAAAGAGCTTACGGCTGGGATGCGCCCAAAAATCACAGCTAAAGGTAAATCAGAAGATTATGCTGTCATAGAAGCATATGAATACAAAAATGGTAAAGCTAGCTTAGAAGAAGTTTTTGAAGAGCCTGGTGTTAAGTTGGTTGTTGAATTAGATACTGCAATCACCAACCCAGCGCAATTTATCAAAAAAACAGCTGAACAAAGTATTAAACAAGTGTTTTACCCCAAAGACCTTGATTCTGGGATGCAGCAAGATATTTGGAAAAAAATATTAAGCGGAGAATCTACAGGTATAGCCGGCGAAGAATACTTTAAACGGATTGTCCAGGGCAAAGACCAAGTCAACCTTTCACTCAAAGATATACCAGTTACAAAAAAAGTCATAAGTACATTTTATGTAGGTAAAGCCAACGGTAAATTTGAAAAAGTAGAAGAAGAAAGCCAAGAAGGTATATACGGGCATCTGGCCAATACATATACAAGTGCCATCACAGGAATGGCAAGTAAAGAAAATAGAAATGCTGCAATGCGCAAATGGCAAGCAGAAACTTTGGGGGATTTGTCTGAAGAACTTCAACAAAAGATACGCGCAGGTAAATTGCGTGCAGATTCTCCAGAAGTAAAATTGATCCTCGCTCAAAATAAAATAGCAAACTCAATGGGAAGCATAAGCTCTGATATAAGCAAGGTAGCTTCTGGCGCGAGCAGTTTGCGCATGATCACATCACCACTTGCTTCTGACAAAGTTAAAGCCAAAGCAAAATGGCAAATGACTGACACCACGAGAAGTACCTTACAACAAGTTACTGACGGGAAATTAACACTCGCCGACGCTATAAAACAAGGACTGCTTGATGCAGAATCGAATGTAGTACAAGCATATGCTGCACAACAAAAACTAACCGCAACTATCGCAGCATCTCAAAAAGAACTCAAAGATTTGGCCGCACAATTCAAAGGTACGCAATATGCAACTCAATTTGAAAAAGCTACAAGAGAACATGCCAGATATTTGGAAAATTTGAGTAAAAAAGTAAACGGCGTAAAAGTAGAAGATTTTGGCACTGGGCAATATGTGATATATGGTGGAAGCTTAAAAGCTTATTTGCATGATCTTGAAAATGCTAACTTTGAAGGCGGTATAAGAGACAGATTTTTAAATAGAACACACGATGTACTGAGCTGCAACAATGTAAAGATACGACAAATACTAGACAGTACTGAAGGTGCTCCAACTATAAATAGATTATCTCGCGTTTTGAGAACACGCTACAGAAGTGGGGCGCTCGACGATTTGAATGATGATATAGCTGAAGGCGCAGGTGGTGTATTTAATACATTTGTTCTTTCGAAATATCAACACAGACTAGCTATATTTGGTCCTCCAAAAATCCTAAAAGACTTTTTAGTTAAAACACATTATTTTGGCCTTAACTACGAAGAAGATGGCGATGAAAAATATGCGCGTTTAGTACCTTTACATAAATTTAATTTAGACGTATTAGGAGATATAGTAAAAGTTACCGGTGGCTCTCATTTTGCAGGATCTATAGAACTTTATAAATTGTTAGCTACCGGACAACTCAATGGATTGCGTATAAAAACTGAAGGTAAAGACTTTAACCCAATTGCCAATTTTTCATCAATTGCACACGGAAAAGATTTACTTAGCTTATTAAACGGAAAAGCCATTGACGGTTTGAAATTGACCGATGTAAAAGGATTTCAAGGTAAAGTTGGCGGTTTTAGAAAATGGGTACTAGATAATGCATCTAAATTGGGTATAACACTCAAAAACGGCGAGATAGAAAGCACGCTAGAAAATTCTAATAGACTAATCTCAATCATAAATCAAACGACGCGCAGAGAATTTGACCACACATTGCTTAACGCAACACAAATGAGAGTTGGCTTATTAGAAAGATACACATCATTTTTGGGACAAGGGCAAGCAAAAATGTATCAACTGCTCAATGCCGTTGGAATTGGAAAATATGTAAAAAGCTATACATATTATAAAGAAGCAATTGCTGTAGCAATTTCAAGCTTTTTGAAAGCTGCTGCGGGAACAGTATCAGGCGGTACAGCGGCTGTATTCTTGAATTGGGTCTTTGACTATATCGGACATACTGTAGTCAAAATGGGAGAAGGCTTTATAAAAGCGCTAAATCCACTCGTCGAAGGCGATTTCGGAACTGTCTTCAAAAACATTGAACGTACAATAGATGGTGCGGTAGATATCGTAATAAAAGTCTTTATGATTCCACTCGGAATTATATTTGTTTTCTCATTTTTATATGTCAGTTCGATCTTTTCTTTGGTAAATCCAGCTGATCCAGCGCGTGCTACTACATTTAAAGAACTCGACCTTGGCGGGAGCTATCCTATACCTCCTAACATTGAAGCGTGTATTGGTGATGCTGATGATGGAGGGCTTGCAGAACTTTCTGGAGGAGGAGGCGTTGCCGACGAAGCAAAATCAATAGCATCTGGGCTGTTACGCGGGTTTTGGTGCTTTTGGAATCACCACCCAAGCTATGATCCAGAATTTTGGAATCAAGCAGTATTTGATGCAAACCCAAGCCCAGGGTCTGACTTTAGCTGCGGAAATTGTTTATTTTGGTGTACAGCTTTACCTATCAAAGCTTATGATGGAGCCATACCAGGAGATTTATTGAATTCTCAGTCTATGGCTGAATTTTTTGGATATCAAAATGATGACGTTACAAGTACATCTGCGGACGGCACGCGGGTATTTATTGCAAATAATGCAGCAGGTATGGAGGTATACCAGCCTCAGCCGGGCGATGTCATCTTCTTTAGAACACCTTTGCGCCAATATTACCGTATAGCTCACGTAGCAATGGTGTATTCGTATCAAGCAGGCGTTGCTATGGAATCTGTACATTCAAATTCTTACTACAAACGCTTCACATACACTGTAAATGGAGATGGTGTTGTCCAAGACTACGCAATAGGCGGAGACACTGTACAAGAAGTAATTGGTTTTGGAAGATTTTTGTAAAAAGTTTTAAATAAAAGAATCTAAAAAAAATGGAAAGCCTAATAGAATTTGTAAATAAAAAATGGAAATACTTGTTAGTTATTTGTGGTGCATCCCTTTTGATATATGTGGTCGTAAACTTCTTTACAACAAAAGCTCCTTTGCAATCAAAGCCGTCAAGCGATCAAGTGTACAGTGTTGAAACACAAAACCAAATACAAAAAAAGCAGCTACAGCAAATAAACTATAGCAGTCCGACAATAATGGAACGTATTGAAGATCAAAATATTGGTGACACATTTTTTAGCGAGTCTGGTAAACAAATGGCAGATGCTTATCCTTGGTTTAGAGACATACCTATCTATGCAGATACTTACACGGTAGTTTTTGATTATGAACAACAAAAATTTAGAATAGTTGTAAAGCCAGGGGCTGATAAACCAACTGCCACAAGCAACGCACTTCAAGCGTTGAGAGATATAGGAGTTCAGATAACCGCCACAAATTATTATGTTCAATAAAGATAGAAGATAGAGTAGTCCCAAATCTCAAGAACTATTACGTTTATGTAAAAGAAGCACGTCTAATTATTTAGACGTGTAAGCCGTAACCAACTCTTCCAGCTTGGTCGCAGCTGCATCAAAGACTTCAGAAAATGTAGAAAAATAGCTTAAACCCAAAGAAGTCACAATAATTGAATAAATAGCTGCAAAACCCACAATTACTAAAAACCCATAAATAACATACGTCCAATTGGCACTTGCTGCTTTGAGACCTTCAGGGTTACCCATAGCTAAAGACATCTTTATAACTCCTACCAGAATCATTATTGTTAAAAGAACACCAGCCAAAAGTATGGCTGCATTAAATACTCTTTTGAATGGGCACACCAAATATTCTGCGGGTATATCCTCATCGAGCGGAATAGTATTGCAATCAACAGCTGCAAATGCAACGCGCATATTCAAAAGCATTATAAAAAACATTAATGTATATAATATTTTTTTCATAGATTTAAAATCCAGGTGTACTGCTATTAATCTCGGCTGTTTGTACACCGATTGATTGTAAAATAGCGCCTTTTACAGACAACACACCTATAGAAACACACGCAGCAATTATACCCAAAATAAAGGCATTCCACGCTACTTCTGTTTTCTTTGGGTCACCTTCGCTGTGAGAATATAAAATTGCTGAATAAGCGATACTCATAATACCTATACCAAAACCAAGACCCATAAATAAATTTATCAACAAACCAGAAATGCCTGAGATTGTACTCAATGGTTCTGGATTTGGTACTCCGCTGCCTGTTAATGTATCAATAAGTTTATCCATATAATTTTAATTTGGCTCACATGTACAACAATGTCCTGTCGTGCCACCCATGCAATTCTGTTCACAATAAGTATCAAAGTCACAAACTAAATGAAAACCTTGCACGCATTGAGGTTCAAAGCCTGGACAAGCACAAACCGAATTCTCACAAGTAATTTGGCCTCCGCCGCCTCCGCCACCACCACCGCCGCCCCCGCTTGTAGATTGATCTTCACCTTCAAAGTTGGTTATACCGTTAATAATAAACGTACCGCTATTAGTACCGAGTCCTTGAGGAATGTAGGCTTTAAAAGTCATTACAAAAAAGAGCATAACACCACCAACAACAGCGTAGGCGATTTTATTTATACCCTTTTTAACATTGTCTGGAGTGCCTTGCGACACAATAAGTGCATCTATACCAAGAGCAATTTGATAAAAAACCAATGCCCACCCGATATAAATAATCGCGCTTATAATAAATCCAAGTATATTCGCAATAGATAAAAACCTGCCGCCTAAAGGATCTACTATCGCATCTCCTAAGGCAGCAAGTCGAAATAGTCCATACATATAATAATTACGCTAACAAAGAGAAACAAACAGCCGTACCGAGCAGAATACTAGGTACGGTTGTTGTTAATTTGTACCTGTACCACCAAAGTCTGTAACTCCGGTTAACTCCAAACTTCCACCGACGAGTTGAGGAATGATTACCTTCAAAACTCCGACGAAGAATAAGCCAACACCACCGACTATTGCGTAAGTTACCCATTGTTGAGCAGCATTAACTGCTTTTTCATCGCCTTTGGACATAACGTATTGAGCAAAACCAAATGCCAACATTACGAAAACCAAAGCCCAACCTACGTAAATGATTGTATTGATAATAAAACCAAATATTGCAGAAAGGCTACCAAAACGATCTGTGAATGTTGGAACTGCTACTGGTATTGCATCTGCTAATTTAAATAAAGAATTCAACATATTGTTTATGTACACCCCCTTTTAACATTAAATTTATGACGTACCGCCTAATACTGTGCTTATTATAATTCTTAATATAGCTACTGACAACAACAAGAAAATCACTCCAAGGATTGCACTTGTCAGAGATCCCTGGCATTCTTGGACTTTCTTTGGATCACCCTGACTTGTACCCAAACACCAGCCTGACTTTACAATATAAAATCCACCAATTGCCAAACCTGCAGGGAATAAAATAGAACCAACGGTTTGTAAAAATTCAAAAGGATCAACTATTTTAAATTCTGGATTAATACCAGGGAAAGGGTCACCAGGATTTCCCCCACCACCACCACCGCCACCACTTGAGTCATAAACACATTGCAATAATGTAGTGCCACAAGAACCATTATAAACTGGCTCACAATTATAATTCTCAGCGCAATCTCCTTGACCGCTACATTGGTCAAAACATTCAGCTACAGTACAATCATTGAAACCCTCAGGACACTCATCTGGATAAACCATGCCACAAATAGAACCACCAGAACAATCTTCAGGACCATCACAACGATCTTCACAGCTAGCTTCTACCTGCATACAACGTAAATAGGTATTTGGTGGTGCTGTACAACCCAATGTACCAGCATTAACCTGCATACACTCTTCAAAAGGATCCGGGCATGTAGAATCATCATACAGAACACATTCATCACTGCACATACTGCCATTACCAATTACGCACTCATAGTGAGGGTTTGCGCACGACACACCTGGTGCTACTAAATCACAATGATAAGGTGCTGTGCATGTATCTGGGTTAGTACCACAGCTATCTTCGCATTCACCGGGGGCTATAGGAAAACACTGATCTGTAAAATCATTAACACATACACCATCTTGACAATAATCACCATTGTCGCAACAAGTACCAGAGCATGTCTCAAAATTACCACTACACCCAGATTCCATACAACCTGCAGTTGTGCAAACCTCTCCTGCTGCGCATTCTGGTGAACCGCACACACCAATAACATCGCAAGGATCACCATCTGCAGCGTACACGTTATTTGTAAAAATAAACAAGCCTGCAACTACCAATAAGCTAATAAATATTTTGTATCTTTTATTCGTCATAATAAATTAAACTCTCTTACCCAAGTATTGGCAGTCTGCGCGACATATTCACGCGTGCCAAATACATAATATAAACTATACGGGTCTATACCCATTCCTTCAATCCTTTTTTTCATAAATTCAAATGCCTCGACAAATGCTTTTGCGTTGGGATTCTTAGTAACATCTGAAGAAGCTTGATTATAATTTATACCTGCAAGTTCCATACGTACCAAATAATCTGGATCTTTAGGAAAAGTAAACATTACCAAAGTCAATCTCATACCATTGGAAGCAATGAAATCTACATTAATAGGTAAACTTGGCATCAATAAAGCTTTTGCTACACGCGCTTCTTCGTAAGTTGGGGGCGTAGGCGACTCATATGTAGTAAACAAATCTGGATTTTTTTCAATAAACTTCTCGGTACTATTTACAGGGATATCGTTCTTTTCGGCTTGTTGCCTCTCGATTTGAGATGTGAAAGGCGTATCTGCAACTGGTAGATTAGTCTTTTTATTTCTAGAAACAAGTACTACTACAAAAACAGATAAAATAACTATCCCTACGATATAAATGTATCTCGAAGGCGTTTTATATAATTGTTTTACTCCACCAAAGTTCATATATTAATTAGCGTTAGGGTTCCCACCCAACATTTGGAAGAAAGTCATAGCAGCAGTAAGAGCACCAGGGCTTTCGTATTCAAGAGGTGATGGGCATGCTGGCCACATACTATGCGCACTATTAGCTTCATCTGCACAAAATAAATCTGCTCTAGTACCATCTGTTGGATAAATAAGAGACATATTGCCGTATCTTGGAGAATATTTATTCATAGCATAAGTATTATCTTCACCCAAATAAAATTCTGGGCAATGGTCATAACCTGTAACCGCAGCAATAAGTGGCGGATCATATGCACTCCATGGGCCTTTCCAATCGCATTGTGCATTACCAGGACCATTATACTTTTCAAATCCACCTATAATATCTTCGACAGTCCACGAGCCTGGCTCACCACCGACTAAACTTTTAAAATATCCCATATAAGTAGCTGCATCTTCGGGCAAATCGGCCTCAGAAATATCATGGCCATCTTTCAAAGAAAGATAAGGCTTATTGCCACCTTCTCTAAAATGAATTGCTGCAGCAATTATACAAGGAACGCCAGTTTGTTCTTCGGCATATGCATACGCTTGTGCAACTTGATCGGTGTATGGCGCAATAGGTGTACTGCCTACATAATTAAACGCATCGGGCAACGTAGATCGTGAGAGTATTTCTTCAAAAGAAGTTTTATCACATATGCCAGAGATTTCTGGTCCTGTGTATGGGTTGATCATTATTGGAAGTAAATCTTCTGGTTCTTCAGTTGTCGGCATACGCTTTGCAAAACGCATACTATCGGTGTTGGCAGTACCCTGAACCGGGCTCGAAATACCATATTTTATTTCTTGTGTATTAGGACCACTGTTTGTAACATCACTTTTTGCAAAAGCTGTACCACCAATACTATTCTTTGATTCATAAGGAACAGTAAACATGTCTTTTATGCCCTGAGTTGTATACCCAATACTTTCACCAGAAGTTCCTTGGATCTTGGTCTCGGCTGACATGGTGACACCAATAGTTCCATCGCATGTATATGCATAAATAGGTATTTGACCTACAGTTGTGCAGTTAGTGCTACCTGGGGGATCGCAAACTACAGTTTCTTCACAATATTCCAGATTACCGCACCCGCCAGCTTGATCTTCATAATGGTCTAGTGGTACACAGCTTTCACCCAAATTGTCATATACGTTGGGCAAAGCTACTTGGAATTGCGCTAAAACATTTGCAAATAAGTTCGCCAAAGCACCAGATAAACCTACACCATAAAATGTGTTGGGGCTTGGAGTTTGCTCGGTTGTTATTTTATAACCAGAAGAAGTAGGATGACCTTCCAAGCCATATGCAGGCTCTGGCATGCTGCATGCCCCACCCTCTAATGTCGAACAAGTACAATGCACACTACCTATGCCCAAGCGACTAATACCTGGAACAGTACCCGCTAAAATAATTTGACTTTGTAATCCTCCAGATGTTGGAAAAGCAAAATTACCAGAGACCGATGCAGCAACATATTCTGTTTCTGCGTCACCGGGATGCACTATGTAATTACAAGCGTTAAATGGCTTATCTGCAATGGCACTAGTAGCCGTCAATTCTCGGCAATCTTCTCCATCGTTACCACCAAAATTATATGCAGAGTCTGTAGTTCCTTTATACTTTTGCTTTGTGGTACTAAGCTTTTTCGTCAAATCTATATTTCTACTGATCTCGTATACACGTTGAAAAGGAAAATCTGGATCTCCGTATTCAAATTGCGCTAGTTTTTTTACAGAACCGCCAGAAACACATATCTCAGTTGAGTTTTTCACAGCTTCAGGAATAGCTTCAAACATTTCTTGTATTTCACCTGGAAATGCCATACCTGCAGCAAGTCCAGCAACATTTGCATAATTGAAATTTGGATCACCGCCAGTACTTACAAGTTTGTAACCCGCAGTTATAGTCGAACAATAAGGTAATGGTGGATTACCGCCTTCGCCTTCTTTAATAACCTTTTGTGGGATATAACCAGGATTAAACAACTGGTCTGCAGCCAATGTACCACGACGATCGTCTAAAAATTTTAAACTATGCCTACCTTCAATCGGCTGACTAGTAGCTTGCGTTAACTCGGATGGAACATCGTCAGGGTTTATATCATTTGGATCAAATGTGTTATCTCCACTAGAAAACACTTCATCTAAATAACTTACAAAGTGAGAAAAATTTGCATATTTATCAGAAAGTGGGCCTGATGCCCCACCAACAGCGCGATCAACACCACATTGTAAATACCCATCTTCATCAACATAACCCAACGGTGCCGGTGCGAGTGTATCTAGTGCTACACTGCTGGTAACTGCATACTCTTGGCAAGGAACACCCATGTTAAACGAACCCTCACTCAAAGAGACTGTGTCTACTTTGAATAAATCTACTAAATATTTTTTCTGACCATCTGGTGTAACACAAAATACACCTAAATAATTGTTGATACTGCTCTTTCTAATAGGGATCATGAACTCACCTTCATTATTTGACCAAACCTGTACATAAGGCTTGTCTAATGATCCTGTTAATACTTCTTCATATGTTGTAAAAAACACACCTTTCACGGGCTCACCTGGCTTTTTAAACCCTTTCGCCTGTAAAAACGGATCGTCAGGCTGCACACTATAAGTACGACCGCATAAAAATATGTGTGTTAATGGACTAAACTGCTGAACACCCCAGTCCATATAACCTGCCAAAAGTAGCTTACCTTTTTCTGAATCTGGATCTGGGCAATACCTACCAGATACAAAATAATCTGGTACCTGCAACTCCACAGGTGCAGCATGCGCAAATACTGGTGTAAATACAAATGTAAGTATAAGTAAAGATAATGAAATGAAAAAAGATTTCTTCATGTGCCTGTATTATATCAACATAGTATAATGAACGGGTAGAGAAAAGGTCAAACCTCTTATGTCAACTGCTCAAAAGATTTTCAAAAAGATAATACTTTTATCACTCATAGTATTTATTGCTGTTGCAACAACCAATTTAAAAAGTGTTTTTGCAAATGGCTGTGACGCAATATCAGATATAGATGACAAAGCCGAATGCCTTGAAAAAGAAATAGCAGAAAAAGAAAAGGACTATGAATCTACAAGCAAAAAACTCGAAGATATACGTAAAGATAAAGATGAAGTCAATAAACAAATCGCAAACTTGGCAGGTCAACTAAATGTTACACAAAGCCAAATAGACGATTTGGCAAAAAAGATAGCTGATATGCAAAAGGCTTTGGAAGAAATCCAAACCAATCTAACAGATCGTCGGGTAAAATTGAGCGATAAAATAGATTTGCGAAACAGAGTCATCAGAAACTATTCAAAACGTGGACACCTAAGTGATTTTGATTTGATATTTGGTGGGAATTTCCAATTGGCTTCAACAACCGAAATGTTTAACCAAAAAGTAACTTCAGAAACCCTTAAAATAATAGGAGCACTAAACTCAGAAATCACAAGCTTCGAAAACGACAAAAAAGAAGCAGAAGATATCAAAGTCGAGCTTGTTACATCACAAAACAACTTAATCGCTGCAAAAGTAGAAATGGATAACAAAAAATTGGCAGCACAATCAGAGTTTAATGTTTTATCGTCATCAGAAGAAGACCACGAAGAAGAGTTAGAAGAAATTGAGAGAGAAATAGCCGAGTTATCAAAAAAACAACAAGAAATACTAAATCAAAAGTCAGGAGATAGTAGCGGATCTGTAGGTGACTATGAGTCTCCAGATGCAAACGTACCAAACCCACCTTTCAAACCTGCGTTTGCAGCATTTAGTTATGGTGCATACACACATTACAACGGTATGAGTCAATACGGCGCAAAAGGAAGAGCAGAAGACGGACAAGACTACGAAGAAATTATTGAATTTTATTACAAAACTGATGTCGAAGAAAAAGATGATTTTCCTAATGAAATATCCGTACAAGGCCATGGAACAATGAGCTTCCAAAAATACTTATACGGTATAGCAGAAATGCCAAGCACATGGCCAATGGATGCACTAAAGGCGCAAGCAATAGCAGCAAGAACATATGCGTATCGTTCAAATAAACCTATCTGCACAACTGAATCTTGCCAAGTATATTTAAAGAGCAAAGCTGACAACCCGCCATCAAGATGGAAACAGGCAGTAGATGAAACCGAAGATATTATCTTAAAAGGCAATGGCACATCTCAATATTCATCTACTACTGGCGGATATATAAACAATGTAGGTTGGGATACTGATGGAGGCAGTTGGCCAAAAGACGCATACGAAAAAAAGGCAGAATCACCATGGTTTTATTGGGCGTGGTATTCACAAACGTATAACTTTAATTCTTCAAATTGCGGACACCCACACCCTTGGTTAACAGAATCGGAAATGGCAGATATTTTGAATGCATGGGTTGTATACACACACGGCAGTAATAGCGAAGTTGACCATATCACACCAACAACAACAAGTTGCTGGGGTGGGGACCCATACTCCAAAGATGAAATGGCAGATAAAGCCGACGATTACGGTGGTAGCTACTCATCGATAAGCTCGGTAGACACAGAAATAGGTAACAATGGACAAACACAAAAGGTCAAATTCGATACAAACAAAGGCAGCGTTTCGATAGACGGAGCAACTTTTAGAACTGTTTTTAACCTACGCGCGCCAGCATATATTTCGCTGCGCAGTAGATTGTTTGATTTGGAAATGCGTAAGTAAAGGCCAATAATTTTCTGACCATAATGCTATAATCAAAGTCACATGATAGCGATTTTGAATTCAATAATTAAAAATCCAAAAGGGTGGAGCTATGACGGAAAAGATGATGACGAGGCGGTTTATTATGTTTTCAGGAAAAGCCTTATTACAAATATAGGATGGATATTACTTACACTATTGTTTATCGTACTTCCAAGCTTTGTAGAACCAATACTTTTAAAAGAAACTAACTTGAGTTTAAAATTTCTATTTATCGCTACTTTCTTTTGGTATGTTTTTACCTTTGGATTCTTTTTGCAAAGCTTTTTCAACTGGTTTTTCAATGTCTATATAGTAACCGACAAAAAGATTGTCGATGTAGACTTTCATGGCCTTATATATGGAAACATATCTGAAGCAAAATTAGCCGATGTCGAAGATGTAACCTCAAAGATTAGTGGAACTTTTAGGACCATATTCGAAATTGGAGATGTCTTTGTACAAACAGCAAGCGAATCACCACAATTTGAATTTCACGATGTACCAAGACCAGCAAAAATACGCGATATCGTATCTGATCTAGTTGAAAAAGTTAAGAAAGATTTTAATGACTAATAACTTCATTTACGACACACTGATGAGAATGTTTAAACCAGGAGGGTTTGAAGTAGTGTTATTATTAGGACTTACTCTACTAGAGATCGTATATGTGTTCTTTGCGTTTTTGATAATACGTCAAATGAGTATACGGAATAGAAGCTTTTGCACACCATACGGTACTTTATTTTCGATACTTTCTTGGATACATTTTTTGGCTGCCGTATTATGCTTGTGGATCACAATAGCAGCCATCAACTAAATGCATGAATAAACAACTTACTACAAAAATTCAGCAGTTAAGCCCAATACCTACTGAATCAGCGACAGTCTTATCTAAAACTGTCGTGGTAGAACCAGAAGACAAAGCTTTATCTGCAAAAAAAGGTTGTGTCTATGCTGTATACACCATATCAGACTCTAGAGGATTTGATCATAGCCTTATAGGAAAAGTAGTTTATGACGTCTTAAACAATGACTACTATCAAACAGAAAGCATTTCGCCAATACAATCTTTAGAAAAAATACTAATAGAAGTCCGTAACAAAGTAATGCGTCTTTCAAATGAAAGTATAAGTAACGATGAACACCAAGTAAGTTTTGATATCGTTGCTGCTGTATTGTGGGGCAACGTAATGTACATAACTAAATATGGTGAAGGACACGTAGTTTTAATGAGAAATTCAGAGATAAAAGAGTTAGAAACTATTACAGAAGGTGGATTTTCTGTGACATCAGGTATTGTGAAAGATGAAGACGTATTAATCTTGGCAACCAGCTCATTTTTCAATAATTACCCACCCGATAAACTTATGGCTACACCACTTGGTGAACGCGATTTAAAAGCCGAAGAAGCGTGTATCCTCATGAAACTAAAAGTAAATACAAATTTGTCAGAAGAAGAACAAGTAGACTTTGGTGTAGAAATTAAAAAGAAGCCTGTAATAGTAAGTCAGATAAAAGATCGCCTCAAACGCTTAGTAGAAAAACGAGCTAACCAAAAAGATGTACCTTTAGAAACAATAGCTTCTAAGGGAGCGGTGCTAAACATGAAGTTAAATCCTTTGAAAACTAAAGCACCAGTAGAATCTATCGGTATCAAGTTAGAGCGTAAGAAAAGATTTAAATTTAAGCCAATTGCTTTTATACCAATAGTTGCTGCTGCTCTAATTGTTTCAGTTGTGTTAACCATAAAAGATTCTCAACAAAAGGTGCTTAAATCGGCCGAAGTTGAAGGTGTTGTAACGCAAACACAACCAACAGAAGATACACCAGAGATACAGCCTAAAGAAGACATAGACAATGAAGCATTTTATGACCTTAAAATTGCAGATGCACAAGCAGAACCAAAAGAATTGACAATAAATGACAACAGACTCATTGTCATCGACACAAAAAATGGCACAGTTTATAGCTCTGATACGCAAACACCAAAATTTGAAAAACTTTCAAAGACATACACCAACATTACATCCATAGAAACCGTAGATGAACTGACTTGGGCAGCAATACAAAATACAAACAATACTACCGACTTTGTCTCTTTTGACAATAAAGTGTTAGAAAAAACCTCTTATTCTAGCGACACGTTACTTTCAAAAGCAGCTTATTACCTCGACTTTATCTACGCATTAAAAGGAAATAGCATACTTAAATATACGAAAGACGGTACAGCGCTGTCTAGTTCTACATGGGGCACGGCAGCTGACTTTGAAGAGGCGAAAGACTATGTTGTGGCTTATTCTATATGGTTGATCACCAAGGATAACACCATAGTAAAGTATACTGGCGGGCAAAAAGATACATTTACACTCCAGAACAACACAGAGCAACTACAAAATCCAGTAGCTATAGCAACAAAGCTGGATTTCGAGAACATTTATATTGCTGATAAAGCCTTGGGCAAAATATTGGCATTTGACAAACAGGGTAAGTTTGTACAAGAATACGGCAATAGCAAATGGACAGATATTAATGATATTGCTGTAGATACTGCAGAAAAAACGCTATATATCCTAAGCGGTAGTCGATTATATAAAATTAGTTTGTGATCTTGCCTAAAATCTCCCCAAAAGGGCTTCCATTATGGGGTTTTATAAGGTAAGATACGGGGTGCTTTTGAAATGCAGGAACTCGTTGAAAATAAAATCGTAATAGAAAACTTACACAGAGCAGCCTGTCCTAAGTGTCAGAAGCCGTTTGGTAATGCGGAAATATATACTGTTTCCCAAGCACCAACATCGTTGATTGCTCATGCTACTTGTGCAAATTGCAAAACAGCTAGCATGATAACAATAACTAACGCCGGAACAGGTCTGGTACCAATAACATCAGACTTGGGAGGTCAAGAGTTTAAAAAGTTTATAAGTGCAAGTGCAATATCGCATGATGAGGTTTTAAGCCTGCACCAAACACTAAAAGAAAAAAACATATGGAACTTATTGCAGAGAAAAGAGATATAACAGGAAAAAAAGTAAAAAAACTAAGATATGCAGGTCTTGTACCTGCTGTATTATTTGGAAACAAGCTAGAATCAGAAAATATTTCTGTACCTGGAATTCCTTTTGCAAAACTTTATGCTGAAGCTGGCGATACATCACTTATTGATTTGAAAATAGATAATAAATCACACAAGGTCTTGGTTAATGAAATCCAGTACGACCCAATATCTTTAAAAGTTAATCATATCGGTTTTTATAAACCAAACCTTAAAGAAAAAACAAAAGTTAATGTACCAGTTATCCTCATAAACGAAGATCAAAACGCGCTTTTGAAAAATGGGGAAGCTATGCTTTTGACAATAGTAGATGAAATAGAAGTCGAAGCTTTACCAATGGACTTGCCACACAACTTTACTATTGATGCAAATGATCCACGCTTACAAAGCATAGGTAGCAGTATTAAAGTATCTGACCTCGACTATGACAAAGATAAAGTCGAAATAATGGGATTAGAAGCAGAAGACCCAATCGTAAAATTGGATAATCCAAATACACAAGAAGAAGTAGAAGAAAAGACACCAGAAGAACTTGAAAAAGAAGCTATTGCAGCAATGGAAGCTACAAGTGAAAAGAAACCAGAAGAAGACGACGCCACTGAAACTGAGAACAATTAATCTTTTCGTTTTTGCATTTATTCTATACGCTTAATTGGTCTGGCCATTTGGTTACGATCAATGCATCTTCATCAGCATCTCTAACATGTGACCATAATTCCTCTGTAACAAAAGGCATAAATGGGTGTAAAAGTTTGAGACTATTCTTTAAAACTACACGTAAAACACACAAAGAAACATCTTTCCTTTCGGAAGTCTTTGTATATTCAATATAATCAGACGCCAAAGTATCCCACATAAAATGATAAAGTGCATCTCCAGCATCTGCGAAGCGATATTTTTCCAAACTAGTTGTAACAGCAGTTATTAACGCGTTGAAATCTAGAATAAGTTGTTTTTCTTTGTCACCCAAAGCATTCTTTATACTAGCCAAATCTTTGGGTACACCACCAGATTGCATAAAAGCGTCGTTTTCTAAAATATCTATAAATCTGACCATATTCCAAATTTTGTTTGCAAAATTCCTATAAGCTATAACTTTATCTTGAGGAAAAGAAAAGTCTTGCCCGGTTGCTGTACCACTAATCAAACCCATACGCAAAGCGTCTGCACCATAAGTTTCTACCGCATCCAAAGGATCAACTTGATTACCCAAGCTCTTGCTCATTTTTTTGCCATCAGCAGCTCTTACCAACCCATGCAAATATACGTCTTTGAATGGTGCTTTACCTGTAAGGTATATTCCAAACATAATCATGCGACTAACCCAAAATCTGATGATTTCCCAACCTGTTTCTAATACAGCAGTTGGATAAAAATAATTGAAATCTTCACTATTTGGATAACCTAAAGTAACAAGTGGCCAATGACCGCTGCTAAACCATGTATCAAAAACATCAGTTTCTTGTAAATAATATCCAAACGGTTGAGAAGCCGAAATCACATAAGACGCTTCTTTTGGAGCCATCAAAGATTGCAAACCTTTTTCTATTTCGACAAAAGTGTAGTCGCCACCATATGTATCTAATAAGTCTTTGAGAAGCCCATGTACACGGTTTCCATGCTTATCTAAAAAAGTAACCATAAGCTCAGGATTTTCTTCTACGCTATACCAAACAGGTATACGAATACCCCAAACTAATTGGCGTGATATAGGCCAATCGTGCATTTCTTCCATCCATTGCGTATATGTGATTTCACGCCATTTAGGATAGATTGTTACATCGCCATTTAACACAGCGTCTAATGCGGGCTTTTTCAAAGTATCTACACGCACAAACCAATTGGGCAAAACCATTGGTTCAATTACGTGATTACCTTTATAACAAACTGCTACACTGTGCACATAAGATGTATCGATCTTTTCCACTAAGCCTTTTTCTTGCAAAATCTTTACGACCTCTTCTCTAGCATTATTTACAGACATGCCTTTAATATGAGCCAGTGCAGGGTAATTACTTACAGTATCAGAGACGCGCCCATCCAAACCAAGCATACTTATAACTGGCAAGTTGTGTTTTTTGGCAACGTCATAATCATTCTTATCATGACCGGGTGTAAGCTTTACTATACCTGTACCAAATTCTGGAACAACAAAGGTATCACCGATAATTTCCATTTCTACATTTGTAAGAGGATTTAACACTTTCTTACCAATAAGATGAGATTTGGTTTTATCTTCAGGATTAACTGCCAAGTGGGTATCTATAAAAATTGGCTCAGGACGTGTAGTGGCAACCACTACATAATCGTTACTATCAACAAAAGGGTACTTAATATAGTACAAAGATGTTTTGCGCTCTTCGTGTAGTATTTCTAGATCTGCAAAAGTTGTACCGCATTTGGGGCAATAATTGACCATATAATTATCTCGATAAACTAAGTCTTCTTTTGATAATTTTTCGAAAGTTTTATAAACCGTATCTAAAACGTCTGACTCTAAAGTATATTTTTCACGAGACCAGTCTAGACTTGGACCTAGTGCGCGTACTTGCTTATGTATCGAGTCTTTACAATCTTCTACAAAGTTATGAACCGCGTCATAAAAACTTGCACGATCAAAGTCGAATCGCGACTTTCCTTGTTTAGCGAGTTGCTTTTCATAAACTACTTGTGTCTCAAAGCCAGCATGATCGGTTCCTGGCAACCACAAAGCACTATATCCCTGCATACGCTTCCAACGAACCAAAGTGTCTTCTAGAGCGATCATAAGTGCATGCCCTACATGCAACACACCATTAGCATTGGGGGGCGGTAACACTATTGCATACGGTTGCTTATTTGGATCACGCGATGCTTTGAAATAACCGCCTTCTTCCCACATTTTGTATATGCGTGATTCTACTTCTTTATGAATATATTTTTTTGCTAGTTCTGACATGACTTCCTCTCTTTCCTATTATATAGATATATATAAATAACTTATATAAACGTTGTTTTTGAGAGGCTTCGTCTGAGGACGAAAGGTACCAGCCTTTCTATTGAAAGTTCCGCTTTGCGGTACGATCTACTTAATTTAGATTATTACGGATTCTCCGGCGAGTTCTATTCGCTAACGTTGATTAGCTTTCTTCTCACAGCGTTGTAAGGTGACATTAATTCCTTACTCTAGTGCTTTTCGATTAACCAAAGTTAGCATGAAAAGGTTAGAAGGGTCAAGCTTCAACTTTTTGATTAATAGATGCATTTTGCAACAAAGCTGTTTTTTCTGGTTAAACCTTTGTATAATGTGCCCATGCGCTATAGTAGGCTTTTTGGCAAAACAAAAAAAGAAATACCAGCAGACGAAACAAGCAAAAACGCTCAATTACTTATTCAAGCTGGATATATTTATAAAGAGATGGCTGGCGTATACGCCTACCTACCTTTAGGCCTACGCGTTATAGAAAAAATTAAGCAAATAGTCAGAACAGAAATGAATGCGATAGGTGGACAAGAACTCATTATGACGGCATTGCAAAGAAAAGATCTGTGGGAAAAAACAAATAGATGGGATGACGAAAAAGTAGACGTTTGGTTTAAATCAAAATTGAAAAATGAAACAGAAATAGGATTTGGGTGGTCACACGAAGAACCAATCACAGAGATGTTAAACCAATTTGTACACAGTTACAAAGACTTACCAATATTTGTATACCAATTTCAAACTAAATTGCGTAATGAGTTGAGAGCAAAAAGCGGAATAATGCGAGGCAGAGAATTTGTAATGAAAGATATGTACTCTTATACGCAAAATCAAGCCGAGCACGATAAATTTTATGCACAAGTTACCGAAGCCTATATGCGCATATTCACACAATTAGGCCTGGGAAAAGAAACTTTTGTTACGTTTGCATCTGGAGGCGCGTTTACCGAATACAGTCATGAATTTCAAACCATAACAGATGCAGGAGAAGATAATATCTATATCAGCTTTGAAAAAAATATTGCGATTAATGAAGAAGTTTTAAACGAAAAAACTTTGGAAAAGTTAAATATAAAAAAAGAAGAGTTGACACAAGTAAAAACCGCAGAAGTAGGTAACATATTTGACTTTGGTACAGTAAAATCCGAACAATTAGAACTAAAATACGCTGATAACACAGGATCTATTACTCCCGTACATCTTGGATCTTACGGTATTGGTATAACAAGAGTAATGGGTGTAATTGCAGAAAAGTTTGCCGATGAAAAAGGCATTGTCTGGCCAGAAAATATCTCACCTTACAAAGTGCATCTAGTAGGTTTGAACCTGGATAATGAAGAAACAAAGGTTCAAGCCGAAAAAGTATACAAAACATTAATTGATAACCAGATAGAGACCTTATTTGATGACAGAGTGGAAACAAGTGTTGGGCAGAAATTGAGTGACGCAGATTTAATAGGAATACCAAATAGGTTATTAGTATCAAAAAAAACAGGAACAAGCGTTGAATTTAAAAAACGAAATGAAGAAGCAAGCTCCACAGTATCTGTAGACGAAATTCTACTAAAACTCAAAAACTAAAAGTTAGTTAATCTTTAATATATTTAAATAAAGCCTCGAAAAGACTGGTATAGACCGCTTTATCTGTCGTAGTGGGTAATGTTAAATTTAAATTAACAAACGAGCTATGTTTTTCGCTTGATGAAGACATAGAAGTGTCATCAGGCACTTGTTGTGCATCAACAAAAGGGTGACCGGATAATGACAACAAAGCTAACAAAGTATCAGTATATAAAACAGCAGTAGAGTGACTAACGGCAGTCTGTTTTAAAAACTCAGACACGAGTGAAGCATGTGTCAATACTTGTGACACAAGTACCGTTTTATAGTTGGTTTGTATGCAAGAATATAAAGTGGTATGAAACAAAGTAGCATCACGTAGAAACATGTATGCGTCAGTAGGCACACCATCTGCAGATATAAAACCCAAAAACCTTAATAAATTAACAAAGTCTCTATCTTGTGAACTTGTAAACTTGCACACAGAAGAAAAAAACCTGTAAGTAAACTTTCTAGGAACCTCCTCTACTTTAATAGCATTAAAATAAGCGGATAACTTATCTAGAGACCTAACAACAGGAAATGTGAACATATATACAAGTTTTCCACAATGACATACAGTATGTCAATACACTGACACGAATACGTGGGTGTGTGGCATAAAATGCAGATGTTATGACACAGGTAAAATGTGGATAAGTTGTGCAAATATACTATTAACTGGTTAGACGGCTGTGTTTATACTTATAGAAGGAAGTGCTTGAATAGACGATAGTTGTGGTAACCGATATGATGAGAACTTAGTTTTGTAATAGGCAGCTGCCGCTATATAAACAGCATTATCTGTACACAAATAAAGAGGTGGTACAAAAGTTTTTATATTTTTTTCACCGGCAGCTGCCTCGATACGTGAACGCAATAACGAATTCGCACTGACACCACCCCCAAGTAAAATACACTTAACAGCATATTGATCTGCCGCCTGTAATACCTTGTGTTGTAAAACATCAACTACAGCCTGTTCAAATGAATAAGCAACTGCAACATTATTGTACAAATTGGATGCAACAACACGCTTTATAGCAGTTTTCAAACCAGAAAATGACATATCACTCGTCTTAGAATCAAACATAGGTCTAGGCAATATCGGTAAAGTACCGTGCAATTCTGGAGTATACGTCTGGGCAAGTTTAGAAAGCTTTGCACCACCAAGGTACTTACTTATATCCAAAAGGCGAGCAGTTTTATCAAAGGCTTCACCAGCAGCATCATCCAAAGTACCTCCCAAAAAATCAAAAGTTGTATAATCGCGCATCAAAACTATGTCTGTATGACCACCGCTAACTACAAGCGCCAAAGCTGGGAAGTCTATTTCATTAATACGTGGATTGTCTACAAAATTTGCATATATATGGCCAATCAAATGATTCACTGGTACAAGAGGTTTGTTCCATGCAAACGCCAATGCTTTTGCTGCCTCTACACCTATAAGAAGCGAGCCCACTAAACCTGGACCTACAGTAACTGCCAACATATCTATGTGGTCTTTAGTTATATTTGCTTTCGATAAGCACTGATCAATAACTGGAATTATACTTTCCAACTGCTTACGTGCTGCAATTTCAGGAATAACACCGCCAAATGACTCGTGTATATCTTTTGAAGTAGCCAAAGTTTCGCTAATAAGATGAATACTTTTGGGATTATTTTTATCATCTTGTACAATCGCGCACGCTGTTTCGTCACAAGATGTCTCTATTGCCATAATGGTCACATGGGCATTATAAAAGGGGATCGATTATTTAACAAGTTCTGCTTTTACTGCCGTCAAAGCTTCTTCAGTTGATATTGTTTTTAATATAACTTTGTTGACTGCATCTTGTAAAGCTGTAACTTGACGACGATCACCAGCTCGGCCGGCTATCTCATAGCTTTTAGAATGCTCAGCTGTTTGCAAAACCGGTCCTAGATATGGATGCGTTGCCAAATCTTGCTTTAAGGACTTCAAACTATAAGCAGCACCATAAGGCATGGCTTTACTAGATTCCTCAAACCAAGCTTTTTGTGTATCTTCTTGTGTCAAAAAGTTTAAGAAATCCCACGCAAGTGCGGAGTTTTTACTACTAGATGGAACAACGCCCATCCAAAAAGTGCCCCAACCGACAGGCTGATCGCTTTTTATCTGTGGCGGAAATGCAACACCTATTTCCATGTCCGGACGTGCTTTTACAATATCTGTAACTATCCATGTTGGTACAAAAATCATAGACACTTTTCCTTGAGCGAAGGCTGTAGTTGCTTCTGGCATAGTAGAATCCCAAACGCCATCTTCACGAGAAAAGTTTACAAAATAATCGAAAGCATCTTGTGCAGGTCGTGAAGTTATACCGTCTGGTAAAACAATACCTGCTTGAGAAAACATGAGACCTAGTATATCGCTAAAAAAGTCTATATTATCTGCTGTACCAATGGCAGCACCACTTCTTATCAATTCATCGTCTTTACCCTTGATAGTTAGCTCCAATGCCAAGCGTCTAAATTCTTCCCATGCAGTTGGGGGTTCAAACTGTCCAACTTCTTCAAAATGTTTTTTGTTATAAACCAAAACTAAACCCTCATGATATAAAGGAACTCCATAAACTTTCTTATCAAAAACCGCGCTCTCAGAAGCTACAGAATAAAACTTTTGATTAAATGCATCTGCGGTAAGTACAGATTCGGGAGCAGGTGTGAGTTTGGAACGTAATCGAGGTACCCAGCTATTATGCACAAACATAATATCAACATTGGTATCCGATTGATCAGCTCTTGCAAAAACACGATCTTTCAATTCAATTGATGGGATAACTGAACGATCCTCATAAGTTATAGTTACATCGGGATGCGTTTCTTTATACTTATTGATCAAAGCATCAACGACTTCTGGGCTCTGCCAAACACCCCAAACAGTCAAATTACCAGAAGTAGTATTACCAGACTTACCAAAATAAGAGCCAATCAAAGGCAAATCTTGCAAAGTACACGCAGTAACAAACAAAGGTAGTAATAATAAAATTCCTAACGTAATTAGTTTATTTGTATTTTTATTTTTAAGTATAGTTAACATAGGGCAATTAGTTATAACTAATTATAGTAGACATTTATTTTTATTGTCTACTACTTATACCCAAGATCACCCAAAACAAAAGGTGCGTTTGCTGTGAAGTAAAGAAAAAATGATCAAAAAACGACATTAGAAACACAACAAAAACAAGAGTAGAAGCGGTTTTATTGTTGTAAGAGTAAAATAATGCATTAACAAAGAACAAAACTAAAAACGTAAACACAATAATTCCATTTTCGGCTAAAACGAGTAAAAACAGATTATGAATCGGTTGAATAAAGTCAAACCTAGCAATACTAGGAGCAAATTCAGTAATTACTTTGGCGCTAATATTGGACCCAATGCCATAAAATAAACTGTGATTAGCAATATCAAACGCAGCCGCATTCAATTCAAAACGTCTGTACAACGATGCATGATTAGAAAACACAGCATTATCACCAAACAATGGTAAAACACTGTACAAAACCAAAATAGAAATACTTACGGGCAAAATAAGCGCACGTCTATCAAAATAAATTAAGCTTATTAATAAACAAAAAAAAGATATGTAACTAAAAGTTAAAAACAAGCATACACTCAGTACACAAAATAGCACTTTGTATAATTTTTGATATCTTTGCGACTGTGTATTTGAAATAAGATACAAAGCACAAACTATAGCTATAACCAAAGCAGCTCCAAACGTGTTTGGGTGTCTAAATAGCCCATACGCCGGAACAATACTGCGCCCGAATAAATGTTCTTTAGAAATCCCAAAAGTGTTTGCTGTATACGGTTGCTCGCCAAATACAGCATAAGTATTGAAAACAGAACCTTGGTTAATACTTTGAGCAATGCCCAATACGCTCACAAAAAACATAGATAAAACAATAAGCTTATATACGGTTACAAGTTGAAGATCTGATAAGGTCACTGTGTACAGCGCTACACAAATGTACAACACTGTGCGTAAAAAGATTGTAATAGACACCAAAGGTACCAATGAATAAAAAAGACTAAGAAAACTACTAAACAAAAAAAACACAGCGAGATAAAAAAACTTGTGTTTGTATACAAATGTTAAATCTGGAGAACTCATAAACCAACTAAACAAAAAACACATACTCAAAATATCTTGCACATACAAAGTTGGAATTAAATAATCTAACAAAAAACCATCAACAAAAGAGAAATTATAAATAAAATGCAATCCCAAATTTATAGGAAAGCAAACTATCAATAACCAAAACAAAAATTTACTAATAACTACCCAATTAAATTTCGACATAAACTATTTAAATTCAGCCAAATACTTACTTAGCCGTTAATCTTTTTTTATGGGCAGTTGCAACTATAGTATCAAAGTTGTGTGGTAATGCTACAAGTGTATCAATCTGTAAACTTCCTGCGATTAAATAATCGGCAATATGGGGATTTTTTGAAAGTATTGGCCCATGCAAATATGTTCCAAAACTATTTTTATACAAAAAACCTTCTGTACCGTCTTCGCCATTATTACCATAACCATGTAGAACTTTTCCCAAAGCTAGATCAGGAGTTCCCAAATAAGTTCGCCCACCATGATTCTCAAAACCTACCAAAGTATCTCCAAAAGTATTTATCTTTTTAAAAAGTTCATTTTGTAATAAAACGGGCGAAATTTTTACATTTAAATTTCCTATACATCTTGTTTTAAATTTACCAAAATGCTCAGTATAAAGGTCAAAAATAGCCAGTCCTTCAATATATTCACCTGTAGCCGACTTGTAATATTTTCCTAACAGTTGATAAGAACCACAAATATATAAACCAAAACCATTATTTGCTATGTAATCAGACATAAAAGTTTTTTTATTATTCAGAAAGTCCAAATACATTTCTCGTTGTTGTGCATCGGGCCCACCACCCATAACAATAATATCTATATCTCTTACATTAATTTTGGCAACACTATCATGAATTGATATCTCATTAACTTCTACCTCAATACCGCGGTTTTTTGCACGATATACAAGTATTTCTACATTACCAGCATCACCATATAAGTTAAGATTTTCTGGATACAAATACGCTATTTTTAATTTTTTATTTGTCATAATATTTTTCTACCCAGAAGTAACTTTCTCATATCAAGCATTGCAGAATAATTTGGGAAGCAAATGATATTTTTATAGATTTTTTGTTGCAAAAATTGAGTCAAATCAGTAATTAAATTGATATTGCCCGGATTAATGCCAGCATAACACAAACGGATATACATATCTTCAGCACGCGTTCCACAGACAAATACAGGCAAGTCTAAACAAAACTGTTTAAGCAATTGAGGTTGTATATCATAAATCCAAGATACATCCCGACCATCTGGTATTTTGTCGTTCAACATGAAAACTACAGAATCATATACCGCAGACGAAATGAAAGTTAAATTATTGTTAGCACTTTGTGGGTTTTTATTTAAAAAAATAGTGTAAGTAACACTGTCTCGCGACACAACTTCACCGCGACCAAAAGCAGTATCAACTGTAGAAATAGCCTCAATACTTTTTGCTTCATCTAGATTAAAAATGGCACTCAAAGCCAAAGCAGCATTTATGTTGTACGCATTAAAATCACCTTTGAATTTTGTCTGATTCAAATAAGTAAGATTGCCGTCAAAATACAAGGTTCTACCATTAAATATCTTTTGAAATTTATGAAAATTGTGTTGATCAGAATTTATTAATAAAAATGCACTTTGTGGCAAAGATGCAATAGCCGTAAGCCATCTTTCAAAAATAACATCGGTTTCACCATAACGATCTAGCTGATCGCGTGACAAGTTAAGCAAAATCAAAGCACTAGGTAATTTGTAAGACATAACAATAGGCAAATTAAACTCATCTATTTCAAATACACCAAAGTCAGCTACAGATTTATTTAATAAACATGCAGTGACAACACCATTTAACAAATTGGCGCCACTATCGTTATGTATCACAGAGTAACCATTTTTACACAAAAGAGTGGTTATTAATTTGGACGTAGTTGTTTTACCATTTGTACCGCTAATAAAAACTAAACCTTTTGTAAATGAAATATGCTTATCAGATAAAACATCTGGATAAAGCATTAATGCAATGTGACCTGGCCAAGTCAAACCTGTACCCAGTTTAAAATTATTAATTAATTTATTTACTAAGTAAGCTATTACTTTTACACAATAAAATCTAAATGAGTTAGTCCACATATAAGCTGTATATATTATATATATATTTAGTAGTAGTAATAGTAGTGTATGTGGATAAGTTGATAGTTTCTTTATTTGTTTTCATCTCAACTTATTTTGTTTGCGCGATTTGTTAATAACTACTTTTTGGTTGTTCTTGCTCATTTTTATGTGCTTCATTTTAAGTTTATACTTTGCTGGTTTGTTTTTGCTTTGTTTATATCTGCCGTTTGTTTGTATATAACTTTGTGCAGATCTATTATAGTTATCCCCGTACCTTATAGTAATACACTAAGTTGTTCAGATATTGGTATAAGTTATGCACTTGTGTAAATAAGATTTTTAATAGACTCTATTTGTTGCTTTATTTCTTGTTCTTGTTGTATTTGTTCGCCTACTTTTCTTACACCGTGCAAAATAGTTGTATGATCTCTTCCGCCCAAAAAATCACCTATTGTCATAAAAGGAGTTTTTGTTATTTCATACATCAGATACATAGCTACTTGTCTTGGTATTACTAAATCTTTAGTTCGACGTTTACCTTTTATATCCGTGCTTTTTAGTGAGTAGTATGTGCATACGTTTTTTAGTATGTGGTTCATGTTTACAGGTTTTTTGAAATCTATTCTCATTACATCACTTAATATATTTTTTGCTGTTTCTATTGTTATATTTGTTATTGGTATAGACTTTGCTTTTGCTACAAGTTGTATGTAAGCTCCTTCGAGTTCGCGTACATTGGTTGGCATATTCTCAGCGATAAAATCTATAACTTCATTTGAAACTGTATCTTTGTTCAGATCTCTTTTACGTCTTAAAATTGCGCTTCGCATTTCCATATCTGGTGTTTGTATATCAACTGTCATACCACTTGCAAATCTAGATGTTATGCGTGCTGGTAATTTGGTGAATTCTTGTGGTGGACGATCTGATGTAAGTACAATTTGTTTTTCTTCCATTGTTAACGTATTGATTGTATGAAAAAGTTCTTCTTGTGTGGTTTCTTTTCCAATAATGAATTGAACATCGTCGATTAACAGTACATCTACACTTCTATATTTTTCACGAAATTTGTTTGATGTATATTTTCCTCGAGCTTTACCCGTCTGTACTAATTCAATAAGCTCATTTGTAAATGCTTCTCCTGTTGTGTATAAAACTTTTAGTGATGGCTTGTTTTCTAATATCTTGTTGCCAATGGCTTGAATTAGGTGAGTTTTTCCCAGACCGACTCCAGAATAAATAAACACTGGGTTATAGCTTTTTCCCGGATTATCTGTCGCTGCTGTAGCTACTGCGTATGCCAATTGATTGTTTTTACCGATCAAGAAATTTTCTAGTGTATACTTTTTTGACAAGCCTGTATTTTGATTTGTATGCATTTGTGTGTTTTGCTCTTGTACTGTTTGTAATAAGGGTGCTTCTGCTATTTCTGGGATTTTATGCGTGATTGGCTCAAATTTTTCTACAATATATTTTATTTCAATGTGTTTTCCGTTTTTTCTATCTACTGTGTCTTGTATCAATCCTTTTAATTTACCTGTTACCCATGATTTTACGATTGTGCTTTGGCATGCTATCAAGAGACCTTCTTGTGTAAGTGCTTTTGCATTCGTTTTTGTTAACCAACTGTTGTATGTTCCTCCAGACAAAGTTAATTCTAACTCTGATAAAACAGAGTCCCACAACTTTTTTGCATCATTTTGTATATAAGTATTACTCATGATTTTCTGCAGCTTGCTGCATTTTCTTTAATTAGTTATTTTTGAGGGGGCAGTCTAATAAATTTATTAAACAAAAGTTATCCACATTAATCAACTAACTGTTGTTGTTGATTGTGCTTCTTTTGTCAGTTCCTGTATGTGTTTAAGACTGTCGGCATAAGCTTCTATTGCATCTTTATTTAAGTTTCCACAAAATCCTGAAAAATCTGTTGCAAATGTATGTATTATTCCGCTGTATGCTTTGTTTTTTGTTTCGTTATCCCAAATTATTATTTGTTCTATCCCTGCTTTTGCTGCTGCCATCGATCCAGTTGCTGAATCTTCAAATGCCAATGCTTCTGTATTGTTTACATCTAGCATTTTTAATATTTTTTGATACATTTCTGGATTTGGTTTTGGTTTGGATACTTCTGAAACAGTAACTATTGCATCAAATATTTCTGATAAGTCGAACATGTCCAAAACAATATCGGTAACATTTCTGGCGGTGTTAGTTACTAACCCCAGTTTTTTGCCATGATCTAGCTTTAATTCTTCTGCAAGCATATAGAACCCATCTTTTACTATTGGTGGATCTTCTTTAATTATTTCAATAAATTTTAAGTTTGTAGCATTTACCAAGTCGGATACAGACATTTTTACGTTTGTATCATAATGGGTTTGAATTATGTCCCATATATCTGTTAGCGTTTTACCTTTGTTTGCAACGCCACCTGCATCAACCCAATCGATATTCAAGTTCTCTAGTACTTCGTCAACTGCATTGGCCCACTGTCTTTGTGTTTCGATTATTGTGCCATCCAAATCAAAAATTATTGCTTTTTTATCACCGAATATTTTTTTAAACATAATCAACTCATGTACATTCTTTTGTTCTTTTGAAAGACTGTAACTATAAAAATATAAATTGCAATTGGTGGACCTACAAGAACGTTAATAGGAAACAACAATATAGAGTAGTAACCAGTTTTTTGTAGGAATATTGCATACCAAAGGCCTCCAATTAAGTAACCTATGGCCAACAAATACACAATTATCATATGTATATGTTATCATTAGTCTAAAGGATAATCTATTTATGTCTAATGATAATGTTCAATCAAATACACCTGTTTCCGAAGACACACCAGTTTCAGAACATCATAAATTTGTTTGCCCAAATTGTGGTGATATTAGTAGGGACGATGTTATTTTTTTATGTAACAAGTGTGAGAGTGATCAGGTAATATTTAGTGACGGTATTTATATGTGCCCATCTTGTATGGCACCAGGTGAAAACTTCCAATGCATGCTTTGTGATTCTAAAGCTGTCAAAATGATCGCTAACTAAGCTTCTTCCAAAAAATCTTTCAAAATAAAGTATGCCGCAATATGGTCTGTTGTACGGCGCTCCTTAACAGTCGCGCCAAGTCTTATCGTTTCTTCGTGTGCGTCCATTGATGTGCCAAACTCATCTTGATATGTAACATGCCTTTTTGTGTATATTCGTAGTTTCTTGCCAAATTGCATAACTTTTTTTGACATCTTTGTTTCTTTACCTGCATGAGAAAGAGGTAAACCTACTACCAGTTCATCAACATGGTTTTCTATACAGTATCTTGATATTGCTTGTATTGCGTATACTTCATTGTTAAGTGTAAGTGTTGTAAGTGGTGCTATTATGCCGTTTCTAGCCAACGCAAGTCCTATATTAGTTGTTCCGTAATCTATACCCAACACTGTTAATTTTTTAATGTCTGATTTGTTTTTTGTCATTCTTTTTGCGTGTCTATTTCGATATTTGTAGATTCTGTTGGAATGTTTCTAAAGAATGGCATAGTTGGAGCTATATTAATCTCATATGTGCTTATATTCCTTATTTCGCTGATTATCCTTGCAGCCTCTTGTTGATTTTTGCCTGCTAGTTCTTGTTTTAGCGTTTCATCATTTATGTCTGGTACCACAAAGGTTTTGAGCGTGACTTGTAAATCGGCTTCTTGTGATGACAATTTGGTTTGCGCCGATTTCCCCAAAACTTCTGTTTGGATTTCTTCATCTTTTGTTGATAATACGAAGCCTTGAGGCACTAATTCCTTGGTTACTTCTTGCATCACCTTTTCTAGGTCATTTGGTGCATATACAAGGCCTTTTATATTTAAAGTTTGGTTTAGTGTTAGTTTGTTGGTTTCGTCATTTTCTTTATGACTGAGCGTTTCTTTTAACAGTATGATTTCTTCAGACCCATCTACAAGCTTTTGTGTATTTGCTATTTTTTCTTTTAATTTTCTTTTTGAGTTTTCATTGATTGTAGCCTTTATCTCTTCTTGTGCTTTTGCTATATCGGCTTTGGATACTACTTTCACAGTATCACTAGAACCGCCGTCCAAATCTTCTTTTACCTGGGCATATGCACTAGATGCAGAGTATTTATCTATATCCAACTTCTCGTCTTTGGCTATATTGTAGACTTTACCAAAGCCATTAGCTGTAATTGCAACATCTGCTGTATGATATTTGACTACGCCTTCAGTTTCTCCCGGTGCCGGCGGAAGTATCTCACGCGCGGGTATTGATACTTCTTCGTCTGTTTTGTATTCCAAATCTTCTTCGTCAAATGTCAGTTTGGTGCCTTTTTTTAATTCAATGTCGTTGTCTGTGTTGTTATATATAGTTACAGTTCCTTGCGCGTAGTTACCTATCAATTTTTCTCCTGTAGTTTCTATTTCTATAGCTTCATCTATTGTTGTTTCTACTGTTTTGCCAGAAATGACTTTTTGATCTGGCGACGCTTGTCCGCTAGCTAGTACTTTTATTTGTAAACTCCTTGTTAATGGTTGCGAGTTAACAACTATCTTGATATTTGCATGCGGTAGTGTTTTGCCCACGTATATATATGTTGCTGCTAGTAATGCGAAAATTACCCCAATCACTATCGGCGTTTTTTTCATATTTGTTTGTGAAAAGTTTGGTAAACGTATTTGCATTTTATTAAATTTAAATTTACTCAAATCTGGCATTTGTAAACCCAGCTTGAATCTACTTGTGTTACTTTGTTCTAACGTGTTGTCATTTTCAATTGTATCATCGAGTAAATTAATAAGACTTTGTGCTTTTCGATCATTTGTAATGAAATGTACCGTTTTACCTTGTTGTTCTAATTGCTTTTTTATTAGTTTAAGATTGACAACATTTTCAGCAATCAAAGCATCTTCCGGGATTTCTAGTTCTATCCCAAAATCGTTTATATCTTTTATTTTATTTATTACAGAAATTACATTGTCGTGTATTTCTAAAGCTAGTTTAGTCATAATTCTTCAAATAAACTTACAAGCGCTTCTGGCTTAAACCATTCTACTGATTGTATTTTACCAGTTGCATCGTGTATATACGGTTCTATTTGGTTTAGTGTAATTCTATAGATTACAGGGTTACCTTTGAAAGGTATGCTGCGCGTCCATTGTGTAGTGTGCAAGACTTCTAGCGTGTCTTTTATTTGCATACCCTTTCCAAAAACATAAATATTTGGTGGAAAAGTTCTAACTCCTGTAAATTCTGAGAATAAAATTTCGACACCGCTTAGCCACATATTGGTTATCTCAGCTAAACAAGTTTTGATAGTGTCTACTTCGGCTTGTGTTAGTGTGTTTTTGCAATAAGCAGTCAAAACTCTTTGACCTTCTTCTAATGTAATACCCATTTTTAAACTCAATTCCTCTGCAAAGTGCCTGTATCCAATATTTAACACGCGCGTGCTTACTATACCTCCACCAAAGACAACACATATTTCTGTGTAGTCTTCTTCGATGTCCAATAATAAACAATCTAGTACATTGATGTTTAACTTTTTTAACGATTCTAGAATCGCGTACAGCTCTGATCCTATTGTGAGAAGTGTAAGCTGGGCTTTGTTGACACACTTTTTCAGCGTATCCACATGCTTTTTTGGTGTGAATGATGATGATAACGCTTGTTCTATTGTATCGCCGGTAAGGTTATATGTGCGTATTTGTTCATCCGAGACATATCTGCCGTCAATCTTTGTGTAAACAATATTTGAGGATGTGTCTATCAGATCTGTTTCTGTATTGCCGGTGATTTCAATATATTGGTTATAAGCTTCTATGCTTGCTGCGTCGGTGATTCTTTTTGAAATGTCTTGGAGCTCTTTTGGTGTAATAGCGCTTTCTCTGTGTGCGCGCACTGATTTTGCAGTTGTTATGACTCCAAGAGATAACTCACCAGAAACGCCTAAAATAACGCTATTCACAAAGTCTTCTTGTTCTTGATTTATTTCTTGCACAACTGATGCTAGTGCCTGTGTTAACAAATCACTTCTAATTATATTTCCGCCTCTTATTGTGCCCGGCTCAAGAAAATGTTCTGCAAATGCAATTATTTTATATGGGGCTTGTGGCGCAACAGACGGTACGATGTTCGTATTTTGATCTGTTTGCGTGTCTTTATAGATAAGTAAACATTTAACTGATTCGCAGTTTATACTTATTGTTAAAAATCTGTTTGGTATTGAGGGTGGTTTTGAGAAAAAGGGCAACTTAAACATTAGTTACATTATAGGGGATGGGGGATGGTGTGTAAATTTTAGTTCTCAGTAAACTCACCTTCTTCTACATCTTCATACATACTCTTGTTAGCGGCATCACCATCAGCATCATCTTCCTCTTCGATTACTTGTCCATTAAGTGGACCAAATAAATGCGCATATTTTTCTTTTATTTGTTTTTTTCTTAGTGCAACTTTTTCGGGTATTTCATAAATAGCAGATCTATCACTTCCCGCTAGACTTATCAATTCCCTGTTGTATTCGTCTAATATCTCATTTAGTTTGTTTTCTAATCCTACTTCTCCTCCTTCAGCTGCAGCAGTTAAAATGCCTTCTAACCAAGAATCAGCCGCTGCTTGTAACTTTTCTTCTGGTGTCATTGGTTCTGGCGCTGGCCCATTATCAGTTTTATATCTTCTATTCTTTATTTCAGCTTCATCAACTGGTGTTTCTGCATTTTGTTTATTTACTCTATGCCAGGTTTTATTTACCTTAGGTGTCGTGGCATTGGTAAGTGCACTTTCATATGAATCTGTGTTGTTTGCAGAAACACTTTCTATTAGTGTGTTGGTTGTTTCAGGTGTTTCTCCTATAGGCGGTTGTGCATCAGTGGGAATTTCTTCTCCTGAAGTTTGATCTGGCTCATTGTTTTGTTGTGTTTGCGTATGTTGCTCTTCAGCCTCGTTATTAGTACTTGTATTTGTAACCCTAGGTACGCTTTCAAATAGCGAATTATTAATACCTTCTACAAAAGTTCCTACTTTTCTGTTGTGCACATGCCCATAGTGTGCAGTAAATAGCTCTGTACTCATACGTGAAGTGTTTTTACTTACTTTATTTATCCACGCTGGGTCTAGACTACCGTCTGATTGTTTTATTTCAGAATATCTACCTTTCCCAAAATCCCAAGCTATGTTATCGAGTTCTTGATAAGTGCCTCGCAGGCTCATTCCTGGTATTGATTGCTGCTTTGAATGGTAAAACCAGTAAATTTCCGAGTAAGTAATTACAACCCGTTCGGTAAATGCTTGTATGTTTTCATCTTTTATCACTCTATACTGTGCACTTTCTTCTTCCCATAGTCTTTTGGCTACTGCATAAAGTAAATTTTTATCTTCAAATACCCATCTATCTATACCACCAACTCTTAACTGTGGTTGTGTTTTTGCTGTTTCTGTCCACGCCTGAGCTATAGCTGAGTGAAAATCATCTAAGTTAGCTTCGGTTATACTTTCTAATTTTTTTGGTTTTGCTATATCTGGCGGCCAGTTAGCCAACTCGGGTTCATGGTGATTAATAGGACGTTCTTTTATTTCTAGTTTCCATTTATCTTCGGCAATGTTCTTATCTGTAGTGAATGCATTGACTAATTGTTCTTTTAGTATATCCATATATTAAAAAGGTAATTTGCTTCTTATCATCCCACTATCGCCAAAAATATCTTCTTCGTCTTCTTCTTTTTCGTCTTCAAAGCCTGCGCGTTCTTTGACATACGCCTCGACTTCTTCAGCCGGTGTGCCATACTTTTGACGATTTGTTTCCTTGATTTCTTCTGCAAGTTCTTTGCTGCGTGTTTGAGCACTTATCGCAGCCCAATCTACTTGCATCGAAAACGGAGGCGTCGGATGACCATCTACTAAAAGTTTAACATAAGAATTACCCATGGGTAAGTTGGCCATATCTTGTTTTGTGAAGGTCGGACTAAATTGTTGTTCCATAAATTCTGCGTCTGGAATACCAATTCTAAAAGAAGCCATTGTACCTACGTTACCAAACACTGCGTTTTTTATATCTTCTGTAAGTTGTGCAACAAATTGATGCGCAACGACTAAATTGAGTTTGTATTTACGTGCTTCAGATAAAATAGTTGCAAAGTCTGGTGTCGCAAAATTTTGAAATTCGTCTACATACAAAAAGAAATTTGGAAAATCTACTTTACCCAATAACTTGTGTCTTTCTAATGCTGCCGACAATATCTTTGGTACTAGTAACAATCCTATAAAATTGGAATTTTCTTCTCCAAGCTTACCTTTTGCTAAATCAACTAATAAAATCTTTTTTTCTTCCATGATCTTAGCGATGTTAAAAGAAGATTTTTTCTGCCCCAATATGTTACGCATTGTTTTGTCTGTTACAAAACGGTCAAATTTTGAAACAAAATATCCCATCGTTTCGCCTTTTCGCTGTTGAGATGTGTTTGCAACTTCGTCAGTCCAGTATCTTTTTATCAAAGGATCTTTTATGTTAGGTATGAATTTCTTTGAATATTTTTCATCTATTGTCAAACGCATGACGTCGATCATTGTTGCATTTGGATCAGTCATTGCAGTCAACATGATATTTCTAATCGCGCGTTCCAAAATCGGTCCCATAATACCTTGTTTATTTGGGTCATACAGCTTGTACAAAAGTGCGATGAATGAATTTACAATCATATGTTTTTCTTCTTCCGAGTTAGCTTCAAGCAGGTTTATACCCATAGGGCGTTCTTCTTCAGCAGCATCAAAGTAAATAACATCTTTTTTTCTATGTTCTGGTATTTTTTCCAAAAGTTCTTGTACATCTGTACCGTGCGGATCGATTACACATAAACCTTCACCATTAATAATGTCTTGCAGTGCCATTGACATCAAAAATACCGATTTACCTGTACCGGTTTGCCCTATTATGTAAAAATGACGAGTACGATCTTTGTCTTTCATAAAGATCTTTTTTTCAGTGCCTCTAAATATACTTTTACCAAGGTATAATCCCTCACTTGGTATATTTACAGGCGCAGATGCACGTCGAGATCCTAGCCATACAATATTTGGCGTTTCTACATTTTTATTTGGAAAATGAAATACTGTGGCCAATTCTTGTGTGTTTAATAAAGCAGTATTTCTATAAAGGTGCGTGTTAAATATGGGGATTATCCATTCAGACAATCTTATTCTGCGGTAAATAAAGTCATCTACTAGTTTTTGTGGGGAAAAGGCGTATTTCAAAACAAACTTGTTGTAATTGACGTCTGTAAATTGTTCAAATGCTGTCGCAGCATTTTGTATCAGGCTGTCTGCTGCAGTAGAGTTTTCTGCGATTGCTACCAATCTAATTTTTACATCAAATCCTGGGTATTTGATCTTTTTTTCTATTCCTTCCAAAAACGAAGTGTCTATGTTGTATTTTTTATCTGGGTTGTTTGCTTTGGCTTTTACATTGGTTATAAAACTTTTCCCAGACATGCGCCAGCTATTTGATGCTGGTTGCATTACATATTGAACAGCCAAAACTTCTTTGTCATTTAATTTACTCATAGCCGATGTTATTGCGCTGAGTGAATCTGTTTGCAAATCTTCGTAGACTTTTATTGGGTAATAAGGTGCGCCTTTGAGTCGTAGCTCACATACGCGTGTAAATTCTCCGCGGTCCCAGATTTCATGTGGGTTAACTATATCTATTTCTGCAGAAGGGTACGCTGCGTTGATTTGCTTTTCTACTAACTGTGCTATTTCGTCTGGAACAGCTACATAAAAAGAAATACCAGTTTGTTTAGAAACTATTTCAAAAGAAAATCTATATTGCCCAGTAAGCCATGCACTTATTGCCGATTTCTTGATCCCTGACAAACTCGCAAACATTTGTTCGGCAGTTTTGATTTCTATCTCATTGTCTTTTGGCAATTTAATTTGTAAAAAAGTGAGATTAAATTGTGTTTTGTGCTCATTTTTATTTCTGATAGAGTTCAAAATCCAAGAAATCAAGCTATAGAAAAGCAATATTAATATGCCAAAATATACGGTTATCCAAAATAAAACATAAAATAATCTATTTGTGTCCATGTGCTTGCTCTACTCCTGATATAAACTTTGCTTCGTCTTGATCTGCAATTGTTGTAAGTTTTTGTACATTGTCCGCTAGCGTGTGTAGGGTAGTAATCTCATTTGTATTATCTACAACGTTTATTGTTTGTACTTGAGCTTGTTGTTGCGTAGTTGTTGTGTCATCATCTTGTGCACTTGTTGGTTGAAAAGTTTGTGTTTCTGCTGCCTTTGTTGTTTCAATTTCACCATTTAATTGTTCTTGTAGAGGTGCAACATCTGTTATTGTTTCTACAGATTCAGGGGGTTGTTGTATTTCTGTTGCATGTTTTACATCTTCAACGGGTTGTTTAGTTACTTGATTAGCAATTTGCATGACCTAATTCTATAGGAAAGATAGGTATCAGGAAAGATTTGCGTTTTTAAACAATCTTTTAGCTGTTTTTTTCACATTTGATTTTGTGGTTTCAAGTTCATCGGCTAACATTTCAAGCTTTTCTAGTGCACTTTCTTTCATTGGGTATGTAGCATCTTGTACTTTTTCAACAATGTTCTCGACAGTATCTTCCAAGTCTTCATTGAAGTCTTTCAATGTTTCTTGACCTCTTTTCCATGCTTCAGTGCTTTTCTTTTTTATATGTTTTCGTGTATTTTCACCAGATTCGGGTGCAAACAGTATTCCCAACAAACTACCCAAGACAGCACCTATCAGTGCACCTTTTACAAAACCATTTTTATGTTCGCAATTTTCACACATTTAAAATTCCTTTCTAATTTCTTTAACTGTTTTTAATACTCCGGATATAAGCCCAGTAATTGCTGCTAAAGGATTTGAAAATGTACTAGTTACGTTGTGCACATTTTGTAATATTTCATTTGCGCGTGATATTGTGGTGCGTAGTTCTTTTAAGACCAATATCAAATATACGATCAATGCAACTACTGCAAAGGTTAAAATAGCTAATATAAAAAATGTAAGTAATTGAAAATCCATTGGGCAGTTCTTTCTATAATCAATTATAGCTTGCTCATGCCCTCACTGCAATCTATACTTAACATATGTCTAACTTAGCAGGAAATACTACTTCTTCACTAGATTCACATATATTGCTTTATGCGGGTGAAAAATCGGCACCAGATGATGTTTTGAATATGTCAGAGCCAACGTACGGCAACGATTATATTATTCCTGTTCCGCGCAGCACCAAATTGCCAGCTGTGTTGAATATAGTTTTTCAAGGCAAACATTATACTAGATCGACAAAAACTTTAGAGCTTCAAGTATCTGGTGACGATATGACGGGGTTTGTACAAGCGCTATATTCTAAAGAGCTTTCTGCAGAAGAAGATACATGGCTTACGACTATGCAGCGCAATGCTGTTTCTATGGCTACTTTTGTTGCAGTTAATGACCAAGACTCTTTTTCTCCTACTAGTTTAAAGAAAACTCGTGAAGCACATGCGCAGTTTAGCGCAAGTCCCGAATTACCAGCAACTCTTCATAGTTTGGTGAAGATCCGCGGTATCCTCGGGGATATTGTTTATAACAAAGGGCGAGGGGTGTCTGAATACGCAGAAACAGATCTACTAAAGATGTTTGATTTCTTGACTCTCAATTTGATGGTAGGCGATATGGTTTTTGGAAGAGCTACACAGCTTGCGAATCCGCACCACTATGAGGCTAAGTTTGGGCAATTACTAGATTTTGCAAAGCATCTTTCTCCTAGTTATCCAATCACCGAGAAACAGCTTTTGGCTTATGTAAGTGTGGCTATAAACGCGCTTGAAGAATTTAATGCAGATACGCCAGCGCATTCACCTATAGTTATGAGTAAAAATACGCCTGGTGTTCTTTTGTCAGGTTTAGTTATCGAAGAATCAAAGTTAGAACCCAAAAACATACCTGCTGCTGCAAAAGCTATATTATCCAAAAACCCAACTGCAGTAACGTATGTTGAGAATCCTAGTGACTTATTGGTACCGAGTTTTGATGCTACGCAGTTTGTTACGCGTCAAAGCGAAAGTAAGTCTAGATTTGTTGCTGCAGGCCAGTTGGAGCGTCGTGCTCCTGATATAGAAAAGATTTCTAAACGGGCTTTAGCATACACTGCAATCGCAGGTTTTATGCGTACACAATTGCGTAGAAATAATAACTTGGCCCAAGATGCTATGGAACATGCCGATAACTTACTTGATATGGCAGAAGCGTATATAGATAGTCCAGAAGGAGAGACTTTACTTGGCCTCATTAATACAGTTGTTTACAATGCCAATGATAACTTTGAGACACGACCTAATGGTGAGCATATTTCTACAGAAGATATGTATCGTCTATTTGCACTTTGTATAGGAAAGCATGTATTTACAGAGTTTGTTGCAGACTTTGATCAATACATCGATGTACCTATAAACTTTCCGATTCCAAGAAAGAATAGCGCTATGTTTGCGTTAAAGCACAACACCGACTTGTTAATGCTATCTGCTAAAACTCTAAGTTCTGATGTATCAGCTAAAGAAAAAGGTCAAGCTTGTTTAGTCGCGAGTGATGCGTGCCTTACAGCCATTAGTGCTATACGCCGTTTGGATGCTGCGTATATCAAAGAAGTACATGAAACACCAAATCCAAAGAATGTGCGAAATATCCCCGGTATTACAAACATAATGCCCGATCCTCGAATAAAACGCACATCCCCAGTGCCTTCACTTTTGGAGTATTAATACTTAGAACTTTTATTCAACAACTTCACCTTCTTGTACAGGTTCGCTGTCGCCAGTTGGATTAGTACCATTTTGTGGATTGCCTTCCGGTTGTGGTCCGCCTGCAGCATTAGGAGTTCCTGCATTTGGTTGTTCTGGTTGATAGTATTGACCAATCTTTTGCACAACTTCAGATAAAGCTTGTGTTTTTTGTTTTAATTCTTCTGATGTTGCAGTTTGTAAAACATCTCGTACGTCTTTTATTTTTGATTCAATGTCTTGTTTTACATCTGATGGTACTTTATCACCAGCATCTTTAAGAGCTTTTTCAGCTGTATAACACAAACTATCAGCAATGTTTTTAGATTCTACTTGTTCTTTGCGCTTTTTATCTTCAGCTGCGTGCATTTCGCCTTCTTTTACCATGGTTTCGATTTCATCTTTTGATAATCCAGTGCTTCCTTGAATAGTTATTTTTTGTTCTTTATTAGAAGATTTATCTTTTGCAGTTACGTTTATTATGCCGTTTGCATCGATATCAAATTTCACCTCAACTTGTGGCATACCTCGAGGGGCTGGGGGAATACCGTCCAAAATAAATCTACCCAAAGATTTGTTGTCAGCTGCCATTTCACGTTCGCCTTGTAAAACATTTATTTCAACACTAGTCTGATTATCTGCAGCAGTGCTGAAAACTTGATTTGCAGAAGTAGGAATAGTTGTATTGCGTTTAATCAACGGTGTTGATACTCCGCCCAAAGTTTCTATTCCCAAAGTAAGTGGTGTTACATCCAAAAGCAAAACGTCTTTGACATCGCCTGCCAAAACTCCGCCTTGAATACCTGCACCAATTGCGACTACTTCGTCTGGGTTTATGCCTTTGTGAGGTTCTTTGCCAAAGTAATTTTTGACCAATTCATTTATGCGTGGCATTCTTGTCATACCGCCGACCATTACAACTTCGTTTATTTCTTCTTTTTTAAGACCTGCGTCTTTCAAAGCATTTTCAATTGGAATTAATGTATTTTGTACGAGTTTATCTACCAATTGTTCTAGGCCCGCTCTGTTAAGCTTTATGTTCAAGTGTTTTGGTCCTGTTTGATCTGCAGTTATAAATGGAATATTTATTTCTGTTTCTGTTGTAGAAGAAAGTTCTATTTTGGCTTTTTCTGCTGCGTCTTTAAGACGTTGCATTGCTTGCTTATCATTTGATAAATCAACACCAGATTCTTTTTTGAATTCTGTAAGTAACCACTCAATTATCATGTTATCAAAATCGTCTCCGCCCAAGTGAGTATCTCCGTTTGTAGCTAGTACTTCAAATACACCATCGCCAATTTCTAATACAGAAACGTCAAATGTACCACCGCCCAAATCATAAACCAAAATCTTTTCATTGGTCTTTTTATCAAGACCATACGCAAGTGCTGCAGCGGTTGGTTCGTTGATTATTCTTTTTACTTCAAGCCCTGCTATTTGACCCGCTTCTTTAGTAGCAGTTCTTTGAGCGTCGTTGAAATATGCGGGTACTGTAATTACTGCTTCTTTTATTTCGTAACCCAAAAACTTTTCTGCATCGGCTTTAAGCTTTGCCAAAATTTTGGCTGAAATTTCTTGTGGCGTATAAACTTTATCGCCAATTTGTACAGCTGCAGATCCGTTGTGGCCAGAAACTATTTCGTATGGATATTTCTTTTTGATTTCTTGGATTTCTGGGTCGTCAAATTTCATACCCATCAATCTTTTTACACTAAATACTGTGTTTCTTGGGTTGACCACTTGTTGTCTTTTTGCAGGAATGCCTACAACGTTTTGATCTACTGCAACTACAGATGGTGTAGTGTTTGCACCTTCTGCGTTGGGTATAACTTTTGTCTGACCTGCGCCAGCAATTATTGCAACACAACTATTGGTTGTGCCTAAATCTATCCCTAATATTTTCATAATTATTTCTCCTTTTCTTTATAGCCTGCTTTAACTGTTGCAGGTCTAATTAACTTATTATTAAATTTGTAAGCTTTTTTATAAACGTCTTTCACTGCTACTTCTTCTTCTTTTTCGTTTGTTATTTCTTCCATTTCAACGGCATCCATTGTGTTGCTATCAAACGTATCGCCTGTGTTTATTTCTACAATCTCCAGGCCAGTATCTTTCAAAACTTGTCTGAATTCTTTTGTTACCAATTTGACTCCTTGGTCTTCAGAAAATTTTTCAAGCGCTTCCATATTATCCAGCAAAGGCACCAATCGCTTAATCAACGTTTCGTTTGCATATTGGATAAATTCCATACGTTCATCTTGATATCTTCTTTCTAAGTTTCTATAATCGGCAACTGCACGTTTCCAGTTGTTTTCTGTTTCTTCCAATGCCTTTGTCAATTCTTCTATCTTTTGAGTATTGTCGTCCATAAGCTTTTACCAAGACTCACCAAGTTCTTGTACTAATTGTTTTGCATATTTAAGCGCAGGGATTACTTGTGAGTAATTCATCCTTGATGGCCCAAATACTGCGATATGCCCATGTTTATTTCCACTTTTGTAAGGTGCTGCTACAAACCCGCATTTTTCCAGCTTTTCTACACCAATTTCGTCTTCCAAAATTATTTTGAGTCCGTTTGTATCTATTACTCGCCCAAAAATTCTTTCTAGTATTTCAAAGTTATCTACAACTGTAAGCGCTGCTTTTGCTGCATCAATATCCCAAAATTCTTTGCTATCCAAAATATTCACTGTACCTGCATAAGTGACGTAGCCGTCATCTGACGTTGCTACTGCAAGCTCACCAATGTTTTCTGCCAATGCTTTTACTGTTTCTCGTAACAATTTGTCAAAGTTATATCTTTCAGACCATAGCCTTTGTTTCATTGCGACTTCTTGTAATACTGGCAATTCTTCTTCGTGCATGATTTCATCCAGATAAAGCCTATATGCGCTTTTTGTTGGTACTCTGCCAGAAGATGTATGCATCATTTCCAAATACCCCAAGTCCAATAATTTTGCCATTTCATTTCTGATAGTGGCAGGTGAGCAACCCAATCTATATCTGCGCACAACTTGCACAGAACCAACTGGCTCTGCTTCTTTTATATATTCATTAATAATCGCTTCTACTAGTTGAAGTTGTCTTTCATTCAGCATTAGCACTAATATACAACTAAGTGCTAAGAGGTGTCAATACATTTTTTTGTGTCTTTCTAAAATATTTTTTATATGCCATTGTTCATTCACTTTTCCTTTTCCAAGTGCTGTAACTTTATTTTTGAGGAGATTTATAATGTTTGTTGGCATTGTAATGAGAATACTATCTAGAATAGCTAACGTTTCTTGTAATGCCGTCATGTAATAAGCTTTTACATTTCCATTTGTATTCAAGGTCATACCTTGTGTCTTCTTAAATAGCATTTCTAGTGATTTTTCAATACCAGCTGCTATTTCTGGATCTTCGATAAATTCTGGCTGTGTCTTTCCTAGTGCCATCAACGCTTGTACGTTTTCGTGTACGTTATCGCTATGTAATGATTCAACAAAAGCAGGTCTATTTACATAAGGTTCTTTTCCATAAAGTCTCTTTGGGGCATGGTATATTACGGCATCAAGATCTATTAACCTTGCGAGTGGTGCGCGATTTTCTATTAACGCTTTTTGTAGAGAAAATCGATTGGGATCATATTTTGGCGATTGTTCCAAATTGCTTATTTGTTCGTCTTTATCAACAAATTCTACAGTGATATTTCTACTGTGAAAGTGCCTATGTTCAATACCTAACGCCTTAAGTTGATCGTCTATTGTTTGGTATTGTATGCGCAGTTCGTCTTGAATGGCATGCAATCTTTCTAGCAATTGCGTATCTTTACCAGGAGAGCATCCAGTCCTTATTCGTAGCATCTTGTATCTTAAATATTCCAAATTTAATCCGCTAAATCTTGATGCAACGATCACAGTATCAGCCTGGTTAGCGCTATCGGCATGCATTATTCTTGGTCTCCCAGTTTTACTTATTAATATTGGGGCTACTGGTACGACAGTTGGTTCTACTGGTTGTTTAGAAAAAAATCTAGTTGGTGGTTTTATACCTTGTGCCAACTCTAACCAAATGCTCGCGTGTTCTGCGCCGATCTTGTTGAAGACAATTCCATCTTTTACAAACAACTCGCTACCGTCTTTAGCAATTTGCAAAGTTGTATGCATATCTGGTGTAGATGTAGTGTCGGGTTTTATTTTGCGTTTATCAAACCGTGTATGTGCTTCAGCTGCCTTGCCTTTTAGTGATGGCCAACCTATATTGACTTGTTCATCAAACATTGCTTCAAATGTAGGTATCTTCTCATGTACAAGTTGTTCGAAATTCGTTAGTGGTTTTTCAGTAGGTGTTAATGTTGGGTTAGGGTACATTTTATTGCTGAGAGATTTTTTCGAGCGAGACTACACTTGATACTCTTAAGAATTTGCTTTCTGCGTATCCCCATTCAAACGCCCCAGAAACTTTTACAGGCATCCCGATAGTTTCTTCAATATCTTTCCAGACAGTGTCATCTAGCGGAATTAACACAGTTGCATCAAGATTTGTTGGTATGCCAGACATATGTGTTGTATCAAGATAAGGTTCATCAAGATCTAAAATATAGTCATATCCAATATCGGGTGCCGGGCGTTCAAATCTTTTAATAACGCCTGTAAAGTCTGTTTGTTTTTCCAGTGGTCTTAGGTATTTTCCGTATGGTGTGCATTGCTCATATGCCAATGGTTCTATTGTATCTATATGCGCATATAATCTGTCGTTGTTTGTAGTCTTGCCATCAAAGTTTGAACTTAAGTCCAAGTTTACTTTTACACATTTACCTAAGTAATGTTCTTGGTTAAAATTTTGTGTGGTTGATTGAATCAAAAATCCTAGATACTCTTCGCCATTGTATGTATAAGATTTTTCGTTCAAATCTGTAAGCTGAAACCCTTGTCTTTCTCCGACAGTGCGTATAACACCAGTAAATGTGAGTAGAGCTTTTTGTGTTGGTGGTTGTGTGCTTATGGTTGGCGCAGGACTTTTGAATATTTGTATACTTGAAAACAAAAGTAAGCCAACTATAAATGTTCCGAGAATCACAAACGCTAACTTTTTCATAAGTTTATTATACGTTAATTATTATTTCTTGAGCACTTCTCGGAAAGCTTCTTGAGGAATTACTATTTTGCCAATTGATTTCATGCGTTCCTTACCCTTTTTTTGTTTTTCGAGCAACTTATCTTTACGTTCTCTGTGGCCGCCAGACATTTTTGCTAAAACATTTTTACGAAAAGCTGGTATATCTTCACGCGCTAGTATCTTACCTCCAACTGCGGCTTGAATAGCTACTTTGAATTGTTGTCTGGGTATTACATCTTTTAGTTTGCGGACAACTTTCTTGCCGTATTCGGCTGCTTTTGATTTGAGTACTATTTGTGACAAAGGTGCAACTAGTTCACCATGTACCATAATATCCATTTTGATGGCATCGACTTCTTTGTAATTACAAAACTCATAATCAAGGCTTGCGAAACCAGAAGATATATTTTTTAGTTCGTCAAAGAAGTTAAATACCAATTCGATAAGAGGTAACTCATAATCAAAAATAACCCGATCTTCGCTTGGGTAATCCATTTTTAATAAAATGCCTCTTCTGTCCTCGCACAATGTGATTATCGATCCGGTGTACTCGGCTGGTGTAACTATTGTTGCTTTTATCCAAGGTTCTTTGATTTGTTCTATCTGAGTTACTTCGGGAAAGTCTGTAGAGCTTTTTACATATACCATCTCGCCATCAGTTTTTAATATTTCATATTCGACCGTTGGTGTTGTAGAAATCAATTCAAGGTTATATTCGCGCTCGAGCCGTTCTTGGACGATATCTGCATGCAGTAGACCTAGAAAACCGCATCTGAATCCAAATCCCAACGCATTGCTGCTTTCTGGTTCAAATCTTAATGAAGAATCAGATAAAGAAAGTTTTTGTAAAGCTTCGCGTAATTCTGGAAATTTTGCGTTATCTAGAGGATATATAGATACAAAGACAAAAGGTTTTACTTCCTTGTATCCTGGTAATGGTTGTGTTTGTGTAACATCAGAAGCAAGTATCAAAGTATCGCCGACTTTTACTTTATGAATATCTTTCATACCTGTTGCTATGTAACCGACCTCTCCTGTATAAAGCGCTTCGATTGGCAGTCTGCCTGGTTTAAATATGCCGATTTGTTCTGGTGTAGATTCTGCGTGAGTAGCCATAAATCGTATTTTTTTACGAGCTTTAACTACTGATTCGTCTATTTTGCCGTCTACTATACGCAATGCCGCCACAACTCCAAGAAATTCATCGTAAAAAGTATCGAATATCAAAGCACGAAGAGGGGACTCTGGTGTACCTTTTGGTTCTGGAATTTCTTTTACCACTCTATCGAGAAGTTCTTTTACTCCTAGTCCTGTTTTTGCTGATACACACATAATTTCTTCTTTTTTAAACCCGAAGTTTTTGACCATTGCTTGTGTAACTTTTTCTACTTCGGCATTTTGCATATCAATTTTGTTTAATACCGGAATAATGTGCAGATTTGCATCTAGCGCTTTATATATGTTGGATATTGTTTGAGCTTGGATTCCTTGTGTTGCGTCTACTACCAAAATAGCTCCTTCGCATGCCGCTAGTGATCGCGAAACTTCGTATGCAAAGTCGACGTGTCCTGGTGTATCTATAAGATTAAGTTGGTAAGTTTCTCCTTCGTAGTCGTAGTGCATACGCACAGGTTTTAGTTTTATAGTTATGCCTTTTTCTTTTTCTAACTCCATAGAGTCTAGAGTTTGTTCTATTAAATGCCTTTTATCTACGGTACCAGTCATCTCCAAGAACCTATCGGCCAAAGTTGACTTCCCGTGGTCTATGTGTGCAATTATGCAAAAGTTACGTATTTTTTGTTGCATGCGGGGATTTTACCATTAGTAAGCGATTCTAGCAGGGTTTGTATAGTTTACTTAAGGTTTTGAGATAAAGTTTGATCAAAGCTTTGGTATGTCTTTTTGATTTTTAGTCTTCTTAATATGCTATAAAACATTTCTATTTCTGTGACTTTGAATAGTTTTGTGAATATAAGATAAGTTGTCATGCCCGCCAAAGTTACTATTCCGCTAAGAACGAGTAAGTTTATGGTTTTGGTAGTATCAAATACCAATTGGTCTAGCAATTTCATTGGGATATAAATGCTTGCGCCCATAAGAAGTCCAGCCATGCTGATTTTTGTCATTGGAATGATTATTTTTTCTATATCAAAACCAAGTACCTTTTTGTTAAGTGCATAAAACATAAGAAGCATGTCCATTATTGCTGTGATTGAAAAAGATAAAGCTATGCACCAAACCCCCAAATCTAAGATTCTTATAAAGTATAGAGAAAGCAGTATGTTTACAAAGATAGTGAATAAGCTAATCTTTACAGGTGTTTGTGTATCTTTGAGTGCATAAAATGCTCGTGTAATTATGTACACCGCGCTTTGTGCAAATATAGATACGCTAAAAAAGGCTAGCGTGTATGCCGTGCTCACAGTAGCATCCCAGGGGAATCTATCTGCGCCGTATACTATTCTTACTACAGGAATTCTAAGTACCAACAAGATTATGCTTACTGGTACTATCAAAAACATCATTTGATGAAAAGAAGTCAAAAACGTTTCCTTAAATCTTTTGTAGTTATCTTCTTCGCCTTCAGCAGAGAGCGTCGGTAAAGCTGCCGTTGCTATAGCGACACCAAAAATTTGTACAGGAAAGAATTGTAACTGTGTTGCGTATTTAAAGTGTGCAGCGGCAGAGGGTGATATTAGCAGAGCAAATGAGTTATTAACTGTGTATATTAGGTTTGTAATAAATACGCTCCCAATTCTGGGCAATAACATACTCAGTAATTCCCTGATTTCACCTGCTTTTATTTTTATTGCCGGAATATATTTAAAATCTACTTTGAGTGCAAAAGGTATTTGGAGTAACAAATGAAGTACAGCACCAATGATTACGCTATATGCCATGGCGTAAATACCAAATGATTTGACCAATATTAAGGTGCCAAATATATAGCCTAGGTTAAATACTATTGGTGCTATGGCGGTAGCAAGAAAATGTCTAAATGATTGAAGTATGCTTGTTATAAAAGTGCTTGCGACAAGTATTATTTGCCCAACTAACATTATTCTTAACAAATCGGCACCTAATGCAATCTCAGTAGGGCCAAATGTGCCCAAGGCTAACAGCCCAATTATCTGCTTGGCAAAAATGAAAACTGGGATGCTTATAACGCTAAAGACTAGAAGCGTAGTATTTATAATTGCAGATGCGGCCTTGAACGCCTCTTCTTTGTTCTTGTTATATAAATTATTGAAAATAGGGATAAATATAGTCGAAAGTGACCCCCATACTAGTACTTGAAATATTAAGCTTGGTATTTTATCTGCAGTAAAAAAAACGGCAACTTCTGTAGAATCACCGAAATATGTTGCCGTAACCCTACCTTTTATAAAGCCAAGAAAGGCGTTTATACCGCCAGCAAGCGACAGAATTACCGCAGCAGATATTATCGTATTTTGGGTTCTTAACAAGAAATTACCCAGTGATCCTGTTTTTGCATTGTTTGCTATTTTTCTTAATATGTCGACCATACTTCACGTCCTGTTTAGTATATGGTATTATACCGCCTGTCTATGCCAAATAAACTATCAACTAAAAAAGCAGTTAGGTCAAGTGCTAAAAAGCGCCAACACAACCTTTTCTGGAAAGAGCGCATAAAGTTTGCAAAAAAAGAATTAACAACTTTGTTAAGCGAGAAAGGTGTTTCTCTTGATATACTAAATCCAAAGGTTAATTTATTGCAAAAATTGCTCGACAAAGCATCAAAAGAGCAAGTTATTCATAAGAATAAAGCTAATAGATTAAAATCTAGATATGCTAAAAAAGTTTCTGCTCTGGTTAGCGGATCTACAAACTCTGCTGAGCCAACAAAAGAAAAATCTAAGTCAACAAGAAAATCAGCGAAGTGATGTCTACGATATCAACTTGTTGCATGAATCTAGTCTCACCACTTTTAACCGCACAAAGCTAAATAATCGCATAAAATTTGCTAAAGCAATTTTGTATATTACCGCTTTCTTGTTTATTTTAGTAATCGGAGTAAATTTTTACTTTGATCAGGTTATAACATCTCTCAAAGCTGAACAGACTGCTTTGGTCCAAAATTATGACTCCAAAGCCGAAACAAAAGCCGATTTATTTCTATTACAATCTCAAATAACTTTATATAAAAACACTTTACCCTTGTTAGATGCAACGAGTATGAGTGATTACGTGTCGTTAGCTTATAGATCTTTTGTCCATAATATTAGTTTGCATACTATGATCATAGATAGATCGCACATGACTATTTATGGCGAATCCGCTAGTGTTTTGTCTTTTACACGACTTATACACGAGTACGCTTCGTCTGACAAAGTTAGCTATTTGGTTTTAAAAAGCGCATATTTTAATCCTGACACCCAAGCTTATATAGTAGATTTGGAGGTATTTTTCAAATGAATTTATCAAAGACATATGTAAATGCAAAAAGAAGCTTACTGTGGTTGCAACTACAGACGCAGTATTATTTTATTGCTGCTGGTTGTGCCTTTGTAGTTTTTTTCATATTAGGTGTTATTCCTATGGTGAAGCAGGCTCGTGCAAAATATGAGCTTATACAAGATATGAAAGCCGTAAACGAAAATCTTTCGCAAAATGTTGCGCAGTTAGATGTTGCTGCTAGCAGGTTGCAAATATATGGTCCATTCATAGACGAATTTCGTTTGAGTCTTCCAAATACATATAGTATTCAAGATTATCTTACGAATCTTGACGCAGCCGCAGCTTCGGCAAATTTTGTTATTAGAAATTTCAGATTTTCAGTAGCTGCCGATGATTATAGCGAGTATGACGTTACATTTGCTGGTGATGGCAGCGTTCAAGACTTGGTGCGTGCTATTGAACAAATGCGCAGTACAGTTACCATAGTTTCTGTAAGTTCTAGTCTTTCTCCTTTTAGCGATAATAAATATAATGTTAGTATAAATTTGCACATGTATACGTTATGAAAGTCTTTGGGTTAAGAGATACGGCTATATTAGTGTTGGTATATTTTCTGATGACTGTGTTGTGGATGGCAGTGATTGTAAAGTCACCAGCAAATGAAAATGCTTTGCCAAAAGATGTAGTTGAAAAATCTTCTTTATTCGATGATAATATTGATATAGAATTTCTTAAACAGTTTGAATCACCAATTAGGTGACGAACTGTCCTGCCATATGAATAGCACACAAGCACAAAAAGGTTTTAAAACATTTATAATCACACTTCTAGTATCATTCGTGGTTTTTAGCGCAGTATATTATCTGGCCAATCAAATAAGCTCTCGAGATTATGCTAATGATTTAGCAAATGATCTGTCTATGCAAGTTGCTTCACAAGATGCACCTAGCGCAACTGTATCTGATGGCGCTGTATTGGGTACCGAGACTGTATCAGAACCACAACAACCCACAGTTCCTGTTCAAGATGATCAACCTAGTGTATTTAAAGAGTTGGCAAATCAAAAACCAAATGTACAACCAAAATTTGTTTTAGCTGGTTCTACATCAGAAAGTACAACTCCTCCAGTTCCAGAGACTGGAAGTACGGGTATCACACTGGGTCTTGCATTTTCTACCGTAGTTTTTGCTGCTGGCGTATATTGGATATCAAAAGATCCAAGAAAGAATGCACTCAAAGCATTCGAAGACAATGTAACAAAGAATTTGTAGTATTTATGGCAATATTTGGTTTAGAAAATCTTTTTGGTGCTAAGGCAGACTCCGGTTCTAATTTTTATGGCGATCCAAATCTTACAGCCGATGCCAAAGGTAATATAATTTCTTCATCTGGCGCACACGCAGAATCAGCCCCACTTCCATATGCAGATGTGACACGTGCAAGTGAAGTGCATCATGTTTATCAGCATGGCGCTACAGGCACGGGTTATCAAAACGAAACTATGCCAATAGATAAAGTGGCTCTACTTTATGATTTAAGAACGCAACATCCAGAAGTAATCGCTATAAGAGATGACCTTGCGCATCATGGTCACAAGGGTGATAGAGCTACTACCGAGGTTGAAATGAATGGCACTCACTACACTGTGATATTCGAGCATTCTGGTAGCAGAGGTACCATCGACACGCATATATGGGAGCAGTAATATTTCTATTCGTCTAATTCAGCTGTTACCAGCAATCTATTAGTTTTCAATCCTCCGGGCCAGCACGTTAATAATGTAAGCGTAGGTTTGTTTAGGTATAAAGGATTAACCGTATCGATAGGATTTATTTCATTTGGTTTTTTTATCTCTGTTTTTTGAACAATGTATTTTATTTCTTTGTTGTTGTAATTTACATTTATTTCATCTCCAGTAACTAATCTATCTAGTGTTGCAAAAATGGTTTTGTAGTTCTTTGGATTATAAAAGAAAGCTAAAACCGAATGTCCATAAATGAGTGTGTTACCATTTTCGCCGGGTAAAGCAGTATTTGGGTAATGCCCCAAAAAGTTTTCTGGGCTTAGTTCTTGTGAATTTGTTTCAACTAGCGCATTTTCTATATTGAGCTTTGGTATCGAAATATAAAAGTATTTTGGTATATTTGTATCTTTTGCAGCTAGCACCGCTGGATTTGTAACAATGTTATTTATCGGTGCTGACAAATTATTTTGTGCCAGATCAACTTCCAATTCTTTGGGTTGTTGCTTGGAAATTTGTTTTCTAAGTTCTGTAAATTCAAATTTTTCAAAACCCACTGCCCATGCAAATAACGTATTTTGTTGTTTAAATTTGTTCTCCAAATGTTGTAACGGCGTAGTAAAAAAAACCAATGGCATGATCACTTGTACGACCAAGACTGCGAGTCCAACTATAAATAAAAACCTGTGCAAATTTGTACGCGCAAAGAAACTTTTGTTTTTTTGTGTATAAAATGGGATTCGCGAATAATCTTTGAAATATATCTTTTTTTCAAATTTATTAAATATGGGCATTATTCAGAGTTTATCACTTTTTCCATGGCTAAAGGTAATAATAAATCCAAAGGCATCACGCCAGTTTTTGCATTTTTATCTAGATCATAAAAATAGGTATAAATTTCTTTGATACTTTGTTCAGAAAACTTTGTCGCAAACTTTTCATACTTTGATTTTGTAAAAGGTGATAAAGTTTTGCCTTTATCAGAGCCGCATACTAAATAACCAACAGTACGCAATCCGTATAGCAAAAGCGAAAAGAAATATATTGGATCGTTATCTTCTAAAGTCATAGCTTTTTGCAATTCTTTATATGCTTTTGTGCGATCTTTTGCAAAAACAGCATCAACATATGCAAAGACATTACCTTCGATTGGCTTAGTATTTTCAACAATTTTTGCTTTGAGGCTTGCTGCAGCTTTTATAAAAGCATTTGATTTTGTTAGAGATTTGTTTGCTAGTAATATTACTGTGGCTGTTTCTGGTGCATCTTTGATTATTTGAATATGGTCGGTGTAGTCGCCAGTTTTTGATGCTGATATATCTATAACTACAAAAGGCGTTTCCCCAAAAATACCAAACGCGCTCACTTGCGAGTTAAGTTCATCTGGTGTGAGTTCTTCGAGTTTTTTTTCAAAAACAATTACATTAGTAATTTTCTTTTGCTGGTTTTTAACTATTTTTCTATTAGCTGTATAGTCGGTACCGTGTACAATATAAATCATTTTGTACTAAAAAGGTATTTTTGTACGTATGCACGTATTTGTGTGTAGTCTCCTGCTTTGGGTATAAGCACATACGCACCTCCGTATAGAGATGTGTCTTGTGGTGCATATAGTAATCCGCCTTCTTCTTCTGTACTTCTATCGTCTAAAACTACAGAAGTGATGTTTTTGAAGTCGAAGTCTTTGGCTAATAAAAGAAATGCCTGAACCGCAGAGATATCGACATCTGTCTCAACATTTTTTGCATACGAGTTATATAATTCTATGATTTTACTAGGGTTGGCAAGAATACCTGTAGATAACGCTTTATCTTTTATTGCTAAGATGACTTTGTGTTGACGTTTTGCCCGAGCAAAATCTGTGCCTTCATTGTTGTTGCCTTTTCTTGATCGTGCAAATTTTAATGCAGTTTTGCCGTCCATGTTTTGTATACCTGCTTCAAAGTGAAGTGTTTCATACCGTTCATTGATGGGGGCGTTTTCTTTTCCTTCTATCGGATATTCATAATCAGTGAAAGCCGTTTCTACGTTTATGTCTACACCATCTAGTATGTCTATAACTTGTTCAAACATATCAAATGTGACGACAGAGTAGTAATGAATAGGTACACCCATAGATGTTTCAATTATCTTTCTAAGTTCTTCTGGACCTTTAGAAGTATAAACTGCATTTATTTTGGAAAATCCTCCTGAGGGTTGTTCTACCCATAAATCACGCGGTACAGATATAAGCACAGCATTTTTATCTACTTTGCTGACTGATGCTATTAATATTGTGTCAGTTAATACTGATGTAACTGTACCGTTATGGCGTTTATCGAGCCCTAGTATCAAAATGTTTGTACGTCCATCTGTGTCTTTCAAGTTTGGTGATACGACATTGGCAACTACACTGATTGGATTAAAAATACCATTTAACTTACCAGAAAGTGCGAGCCCCACAATAATCATTGTTAGCAACAGCCCAACTGCGGCAGTAATCCTGCCTCTGCTTTTTTGTGGTTTTTCTTTTTGTTTTATATCTATGTATGTCATTAAATTATCTTTTATTTATCAAATGCTTTAGCTATGTCCAAAAAGTGTTCGGGATCCAAGCTAGCATGTCCTACAAGTACTCCTGAGATATCTTGTATATTAGCGAGATTTTCCACATTTTGTCTATTTACAGACCCGCCATATATAATTTTTTTACTAAACTGCAATTTGGTTGTGATCTCTTTTATATTTGAAGAAATTTGATCAATATTTGTATTTTTGTATACACCATTTTGACTTATATTATTGTGATCTTCCCAAGCTAATAACGCGTCTTGATGGTCAAAAGTTTGTGCTTGTTCCAATGTTTCAAAACATATTATTGGCGTTATCTTATTTTTCAAACATAAATCTCTTTTTATCAAAGTTTCTTCGTTTTTAGGTTTTGTTTCGCTGTGTCCAATTATGCAGTATTTACAAAAAGCTTTTATACTCTCAATAGAAGTTGCCCCTGTGTGCGCACCTGTTTCAAATATAGAAATATCTTGAGATGCTGTGGCTAATGTTTCACTTGTTAATTCCAAAAACGCTACTTGTGGCGCTACTATAAGCTTTGTTTTTTGAGAACTATATTGAGAAACTATTTTTAGCCAGTTGGTTATTTCCTCTGTTGTATTTTTGCTCAATTTAAAATTGGCTATTATGTACTTCATAAACTCTTTTTATGTACTTCATAAACTCTCTTTATGTATTTCATGCATTACTTCTTCTATATACTTTGGAAGATTTTCTAAATCTTCGTGTGTATAGTTATACCCCAAACAATTTAAACAAGAAAATACTAAACCCAAATCAGCATACAAACTTTCTGCATACTTACAGCCTACAAGAGAATGTAATAATACATTTCCGCCAATTTCACCTTGTTTTGAATCTTCGCATCCCATTGGGCAATTGCTACAAGAAGGTTTGTTTGATGGGTTAATTGATATTTTGTCTACTTTAGACAATATCTCATTGTATAGGTCATTATACTTTTCAAAGTCTTTGACTTCAAAGGCTTCTGTACCGGTGATTACAATTGAAGCTACATTTTTTTCGTTTAGCTTGCCTTTTAAGATATCTTGAGGAGTACAAAAATAATTATCTAATATACCAGCATTCAAAACACAGCGCTTGCCGGGCAATCCTAGCTTTTTAATGTCTATACTTTCGTCATGAAATTCTACATTACTGTTGACGATTTCTAAAGTTGTTGTTTGTTGTGCTTTATTGAGTAATACAATTGCGTCTGCACCAGTGAACCTTAATTTTGTTGATAATGAACCGCCAATGTATACATCTTCGATGTGAGGCGCATTTTCAAATACAATAGCTGTTTTTGAGATATATGGAAAAAATCCATTGAGCGGACCAATTGCAAAAATCAATGGTTGTTGGTCTTTGTACAGTTGCTGCAACTTTATTCCCAGACCGACGCCGCCTATATATTTATGTAGTCCAGTAATACTTTTTAGCTCGTGTGTATTGGTTTGGAGGTCTATTAATAATACTTTCCTAGAATCCGTTGTTAATTGCATTTTCACTTTCTTCTTTAATTTCAAATACACCTGTCGGACATATTCTTTTGATCTTATTTATGTCCAAATTGTTTATGCGTGGGTCCATATCAATCAAAAACTTAATTCCGCTGTCATCACGGAATACTCTTATTAGAGATTCTTCAATCCCTACTTTTTGTAACTGTCTTTGTGCTTCAAATATGCACAATTCGCATCCAATGCATTTTTCCGGAAAAGAAATGTTAAGTATTTTCATTTGGTTTGTATTATCTCCAACCCAGGCAGTGTTTCATTTGCTAAAAACTGTAACATAGCGCTACCACCTGTTGAAATAAAGCTTATGCCTTCGGTTAATTCCAAATGATTTAATGCGGCTATAGTGTCTCCACCGCCAACTACAGTGTACACATGCATTTCGGTTATTTGTTGTGCAATTGTTTTAGTTCCTTTTATATAATTTGGGTCTTCCCACATTCCTATTGGACCTGCCCAGATAATTGTTTTGGCACCACGTAAGCATTCTAGGTAGGCTTGAAGTGTATTTGATCCAATATCTCTATTATCGGTGTAATCGCGCGGTATTTCTAAATTTTCTGGTACTTCTTGTGTCCATTCCAAACCTAGTCTTCCGGCTAAAAGTACTTTGTCTGCCTTTTTTAAAAGATTTGCAATTGTAGGACTTTTACTTTCTACTTTTGCCCCGCCTATTATCGCAATGAATGGACGTTCTGGATTGTTAAGCAACTTTTGTAAGACTTCGACTTCTGTGAGCAAGTTTAGCCCAGCATATGCCGGTAACAATTTTGGTAATTGCATAATTGATGCGTGTTCTCGATGAGAAGTGGCAAAGCTTTCATTTACGTATATATCTAACGAGTATTTTTGAATCAACTCTTCGGCAAATTCTGCTGAATTTGCCTCTTCTCTTGGGTCAAATCTCAAGTTTTCTACAAGCTCATATTTATTTATTCCCAAATTTTCATCAAAATAACTTTGCAAGTGCTTGGTGCTTAATTCGGGAACAGTTTGCCCTTTCGGTTTGCCTAAGTGCCCTGCAATAACGGGTTTTGCTTGTTTTTCAATTATGTACTTTAATGTTGGTAAAGCTCGATCCAATCTGAACGTGTCCAAGACAACGCCATCTTTCAATGGTACATCCAAATCTGTTCTTACAAATATGCGTGAGTCTTTTTTTATGTCTGCATCAACGATAGATTTAATATGCATCAGTGGCTATTTTACCAGAAAAAGGTTCAAATCACTTCTTTTACAAGGAAGCTAACCAAGGTATCTGCGACTAGTTGATTGGCATGTTTATTTGGATGAGAATCTATAGGAATCATTGGACAGTATTCACTTTTTAGAAAGCCACGCTCATCTGCTAATGTGTCAAAGAGATCAAATACATGTACGCTGCTAGATCTTTTCCATGTGGTTGCGAGCCAACTGGCAAATTCTTTTGCACGGTGCGCACATTCTGTAGTAGTTACTTCTTTTCTAAGCGGTGGGGGAGTAAATGGTATGAATATTTTGTCGTTAAGCTTTTCAAAGGCAATTGCCATTTGTTCATAATGGTTTTTATACCTTCTCAGTTTTTCATCACTTTCTATTTTTGTGGTTGGAAAACAATTCTTAAACGCTATAATGTCAAACCCTAGTATTTGGTCTAGTGTTGTGCTTGGTGTACAAAAAAGCTTTTCAAAGTCTTTGGGGTCATTATTACCAAGTTTAATATTGAAATCTTTAAAAAGCATCATGCCTTTATCATTGCTTAGTCCTGTGTGAAATGTAAGTTTATTTGCAATTATATTTAGTAATAAACGAGGAATATCTTTATATAAATTGTAACCATGATCCCAAAGTTCTATTTGAGTGGTTTGTTGATACAGCTTTTCTCGAAGATTTCCTTGATGTATTAAATTACCACCGGTTGAATGATGTATGAATAACAATCGTTTTTTCATTGATTTCTCAAATCTCCATTTCTGCCCAAACTGGATAATGGTCAGATCCTATTAAATTATGATATACCCCTGATCGTATTATATGTAACCCCTTGTGTAGAATCCAATCAGTTCTTTGTTCTAGCGTGATACCTATATGAGGCAGTTTCTCTATAGCAGTGTGAAAAGGTATCGCTGGGTTAACAGCATTTCGAATATCAGATGTATGCGTATTTGTATTTCCTACTATGTTAAATGCAGTTCCTACGTCGTTGGCTATCTTATAAATCTCACCAGTAACCTTTTCATGTTGATATGGCAAAATTCCTATAGTGTTGAAATCGCCTAAAATTATAGTGTGTTTTATATCTGTGCGTAATTCTTTTTTTAATGCCATAAGTTGCTTATGCTTTTGTGCATATCCCCCAGCTAAATCCAAATGTACAACAGCTACCTGTAAAGTATCATTTTCTATTTTATGTTCACTCACAATCGCCCCATACAAAGGCATTTGCTTCATAAAATAGCCTTGTATTCTCCACGGGGATTTTTTTAACTGCGGTAATGTTAGTTTTGCTGTTTTTGTTGTCGTGCAATTTGTTATAGTGCAAATTCCTAGATTATTAACATCAGGTTCTTTATACATATTAAATGTGCAATGAAATCCTTTGAAGCAAGTTTCGATTTGTTCTACCAATTTACTTGTTTTAGTACTAAGCCTTACTTCTTGCAGAGTTATAAATGAATACCTATATGTTCTTGCAATTGCAGCAAGCTCCCTTAGTGAAGAGATTACATCAGGCTTAACTCCATATAAGATATTGTATGTACAAATAAAGATAGAATTTTTTAGCACATGCTTAGCGCCATTTCGACAAGACGATTGCTATAACCCCATTCGTTGTCGTACCAAGCCATGACTTTGACCAAGTCGCCGTCGACTACTTTTGTCAAAGATAAATCAACAATCGAAGAAAATGGACTTTTTACAATGTCGCTCGAAACCAATGGTTCAAAAGTGACATCAATCACATCTTTATAAAAAGGATTTTTCTTTGCTTCTAAAAATGCATTGTTTACTTCATCAACGGTTGTCTTTTTTTCAACCAGCATTGTGATATCACTGAGAGACCCGACCAAGATTGGTACACGTATTGCTAGGCCGTCAAATTTATCTTTTAAATCGGGTATCACTTTTGTTACTGCTTTAGCCGCCCCAGTAGTTGTAGGTATCATGTTTGTAAGTGCTGATCGTGCTCTACGTAAATCTGGATGTAACCCTGGTGGAGCCCCGTCTACCAAATTTTGTTCTGCTGTTACAGCGTGAATTGTTGTCATCATTGATTTCAAGATTTTGAAGTTTTTATGCATGATCGAAATAACAGGCGCCAAAGAGTTAGTAGTGCAAGATGCATTTGAAATTGCATTTTGTCCAATATATTGATCCGCATTTACGCCTTTGAGGAATGTAGGTATAGTTCCGTCAGTAGGCGCAGATACGACTACTTTTTTTGCTCCTGCTTGTACGTGTGCAAGTGATGCATCATCTTTTGTAAATCTTCCTGTGCATTCAATTACTACATCAACGTTCAATTTTTGCCATGGAAGTAACGTGGGGTCCTTTTCTGCAGTTATCAATGTTTTTTTGTCATCAACAACCAAATAATTATCTTCTACTGATATGTTTTTTTGAAAAATTCCATAAGCAGAATCGTATTTTAATAAATGAGCTAGTACTTTTGGTTCACCCAGATCATTTATACACACAACTTCAACATCTGCTTTGTCTTGTAAAATTCTGAACGCGGCTCGGCCGATTCTTCCAAATCCATTTATTGCTATGCGGGCAGTCATATTTATTTATGCTAAATGTGGTGTTAACCAAGAAAGAAACACTTGTTTTGGCATTGCACCCATTTTGCGATCTATTTCTTTTCCATCTTTCAAAATTACAAAAGTTGGAATACTCATAATTCCATATTGAGATGAAAGCTGTTGATCGGCTTCGACATCTATAGTTTTAAATTCTACTTTACCTTGTAGTTCTTTTTCTAACTCTTTGAAAATAGGCTTCATGGCTTGGCAAGGCCCGCACCAATCTGCGTAAAAATCGATTAATGTAATCATGCAATTATGATAACATACTTGATAAACCCTTCTATGAAGATAATCTTCTCAATGAAATTTCTGTTGATAAAAGTCACATTTGCATTGTTAATAATAATTATTTTTTTGTTTTTGTTTTTCCAAGATAAGACTTTTGCGCTCGATTTATTAAATCCGATAGTTATTGATACAAGTAATTACAAACTGACACGTCAATACTCGTTTGATCCAGAAACAAGTTGGAGACCGGGGATTCAATTTAATACTGCAAACCAACCTTTTGTTTTGGGAAGTTCAGCGTTAATTGTAGAAATGGGATCAGACAAAATACTTTTTGATAAAAATTCTCGAGAAAGACGTCCGATCGCGAGCCTTACCAAAATAATGACTGCAATACTTGTCTTGGAGCATTCAGATCTGACAAAAAAAATTAAAATTTCTGCAGAAGCTGCGTCTATAGGAGAAAATGCTATGGGTATTAGCGCTGACGAAGTTTATTCTATAGAGGAGTTGCTCGATGGGTTATTGTTAAATTCTGGAAATGACGCAGCATATGCTTTGGCAGAAGGTGTCGCAGGGAGTAAACCTGAATTTGTAAAATGGATGAATATAAAAGCTCAAGAACTTGGTTTAGTTGACACTGTGTTTACAGATCCAAGTGGTCTTGATGACGGCAACATAAGCACTGCCCAAGATTTAGTCAAACTCACGCGATATGCATTAAATCATCAAAAGTTTAGAGATATTGTAAAGCTGAAAGAAAAGTATTTAGCATCAAATTCTCACAAAGATCTTTTTTTAGAAAATCAGACCAATTTATTGTCGACTTACCCCGGAGTATATGGTGTCAAAACAGGTTATACCGAAGCTGCAGGTTTGTGCTTGGTGACTTATGCATCAAACGATGGCCACGAATTAATAGGCGTTGTTTTATCTAGTACAGACCGTAAAGGCGATATGATCTTGATGCTCGACCACGCCTTTTCTAGCGTGGGAGTAGCCATAGAGCATAATTTACTGTAATCAGACCATATTCCGGCGCTGCTTAATTAAGCGTTACTTAATTTAAGCGTTACTTATCCGTTATTTTGGTGTCATCATAATACACCCTATAGCATTTATTATTTGTTTATCAATTGCAGACTCTAGTTTGCAGAAAACCACTTATCCCAACAGCTGTGACCGCTTTGGTCGCCAAGGCTGTTGGAAAGGAGAAATGCAATGTATCACCATATCCGCGACATCATGCTTTCAGAGAAGAAATGGCGTTTCTACCGAGACGCCGGAATGGCATCAGCACTGGTTTTTGTTGTGCTAAGTGTTCTCTGGGCTATCTGGAGTATTGATGCGCAAGACTTGAATCTTGGTTGGTGGGCCATAGGAGCGTGTGCGCTAACCACACATCTGCTTGGGTCTTTCAATCGAGAATGGGCAAAACGATCGCAAGCATATGAGAAAAACATGCAAGTTTCGCGCGTGCTCGGTGCAACCGAGCTGCGAAAGCTTGTGGTTTCTGCTCATACAGCATTTTGTGATCGATTGGCTACAACGGAGAAGCAAAACCCAGTTTCTGAGGCAAATGCTTTATTAGACCTACTTGAGGTCTACATTTGTCTCACCCAAGATGTTTCTTGGGTTGAAAAACTGCAAATGCCAGGGTTGGTTACTCTCAAAGTGCTGAAAGCGCCTTTGAGTGGTACACCAACAACTGTTGTACTTTCTTGGAAGGTGTTTGCAGCTGGTCTCACCGACCACCCTGCTTATACTTTTCAACGGAGTCTGATATGACGCTGAAAGAAAAAGTTCTTCGCCACATAAAGGCAAAGCTTAAACAACTTTGCCTGGGAATTGCAGCGCTAGTCTTAGCGCTCCTTTTCTGGGTGGTATTTTTCTTAATGCTTGCCTTAGTTATAGGGTCCGATATGGTAGCCATTGCGCTATTCATGTTGACCCTTGTAACTTTCGGAAGCTTTCCGCTGTTCGCGCTATTAGCGCTAGCAGATAAAATCTATGACGACCTGGAGAAATACTTTTAGGTCATCTGAAAAACTGTGAGAGAGATCTCATTGCCCGATTACAGTTTTCTTCGCCTCGGCGGGGATTTACTAAACGGGCAATTTTCATTTTTAAAAGTACGTTATTTTTTCGTTATTAAATTAAAATTCCCAGTGTTACAATTTATGCATATGAATATAAATGCATTTCCCATACAAGACCCTGTTAACGAAGTCGTAGAAAGAGCTTCTAAAAATCGCTCTGATGTTTTAACTCTCATGCGAAACAACCCTAGTGCGTATTCTTTTAATCAAGAAGAGTTGCAATATTCTTTAAAAGAACGTATGGGTGGTTCATCCAATTATTCTGAACATTTAAAAACTCTTGCAGCAGATATGCATGGTTTATTTGAAAAAGAAGATATGCAGAAATATATGTTTGATGCAGTTTTAGACGCTTGGCGTGTGGCGCTTACTCAGTACCCGCATCTATCTTATCTTGATTTTTGGAAGCAGTTTATGAATGGTGATGGGCGAATTGCCTTATTAAATAAATTTTCAGCTGTTTCTGAATCTTATGAAAGCGGTAATACACCTTATCTTACAGATTCTAGTTTTTTGTTAGAGCATGACATGAAAGAGAGTCCACTTAGCCATATGAGCCATATGGGGCGTGTATTGGCAGATTTGTACAATCTTCCTAGCGATGTAGAACCTGGTAGTGTACCAAGTGTTCAAGTTTTGTTAAAAGATATGAAGGTACTTCCTTCTGATTACAATGCAAAGGCAAAGGAGTTAGGTTTAGTTGCTGGTTTTGGTAAAGCCCAAGTTATAGAGGCATAAAACTTAAACGTTATCGTTTCGTTACTTTTATATCATCACAGCTTACCCTATAGCATATATATTTATCCTATCAAAACAAACCAACTCCCCGAAAATAAGTAGGGGAAATAATGTTCATTAAAGGAGAAAAAAATGAACGCCAATCCGTACATTGTTGCACTAAAGCAACTTTTGCAGGCCATTAAGCATCTGATTTCCGTGATGCTGACTTTACCAGGGCTGATGTTAACCGATAAGGTTGCTGAAGTCATCAATCTTCCTGATAGTCCAGTTACTCACGCAAAGATCCAAATCCTAACAGTCGCATTTAGCAGTGTTGTTTGGTTTTTGGGATACCGATTGATTGCGTATCTGGGTTTTCTGAAAGAAGATCCTTATCTGCGCGCAGTTGGTACAGTGGTTGGTTATGGGCTTATCGGTACCTTTGTCGTTTTAACAGTACTTCAATGGTTACAAACTGATGAAACGGTGGAGGAGTAAGCTATGGCATCAATGACTTTTACTCAACAGCAATATGCAGGCGCAAAAGGGTTTTTGAATCCCACTGCATTCCATAATCTCATGCAGGCTGACGATTCCATGAAGTTGCGCATGCTTAAGCAAATGCTTGATACGCAACTTGCCTATGATCTTGTTAGTGTTAGTGACAAGCCGTTGGAGCTCATCGCAACTGAGCAAAATGCGTTTGTCATTTTCAGCATGAGCGCTGATTCCGCAGCCCAATTTTTTTCATATGCCACTATCAAATTGGTTGGGCAGGATGAAAAGATTGAGGCTTTGCAGAAGAAGCTTACGCGGTAACAATTTCGATATAACTGTGAGAGAACTCTCACTGCCTGACACATACAGTTTCCCCGCTCAGCGGGATTACGAAACAGGCAAATTCAAATTCAACTAATCTCTATTTTGCTCTGGTACATGTAATGGCCCCCACAAGCTCACTAAACTTCTACCAATACTATGATGTCGTGCATGTAAATTGTGTTCTTTTATATCTTTTTTATGCTCATCTATAAAACTCGCTATTAGCTTTGCACGTTCTTTATTACTTTCACTAGATTTCATAAACCATACGCGTCTACCAAATAATAAATCTTTTAAACAAGTATTCCCTACATAAGCTTCTAACATTTGTTCAAACGCGTAGTCTTTGTAACTCATTTGAAATTCAGTAATTTCTGGTTCGAGTAATTTAACAGGCTCGCCCTTTAAATAAGCCATCCTAGGAAATAGGTTTTGGGTTAGAATATCGTCTTCAGACGAATTTCCTAAAGGTAGCTCTATGTCTCTTTCAGTCATAAAGAGGTCCGCTGGTAAAACATTTCCTTTGTGGTTTGGTGTATCTAGTAAAGGCAATATTAATGCTTCTACGCTGTTTGTTACCATTCCGCGTGCGTTGCGATAGCCACGAGGTCTATCTTTTGTGTAACCTGCTGTGTCACACACCAACGGTAATCCTTTATCAGATGCCTCTTTATATTTTGTACATAGATTATCGAGAAATTCTTTTAAAGCTTCTGGCGATTCATCTACACTTGTATCCAAAGGCGAATATGGTTCTGGTAAATGATGCTTTTCTGGAAAGTTTTTACGAAGTTCTTTGTACTCTTCGTGTGGATTTCTAGCATCTAAGTTATGTGTTAAAAATCCCATTTCTCCTAGATAGCCTGTTACTTGTGATTTACCTTGTTCACTCAAACCAACAAGGCCTATTAATAAAGGATGCTCTTTTTTTATATTATATTTCTTATCTATTTCTTCAAGGTCCAGTCCGTTATTTACTGTTTCATGAAAAACAACTATAAAAGGTAAGTCAGTAAAGTGTATTGCTTCGATTAAATTTTTACGTTTTTCTTCTGGGATCCATTCTTTATCCATACCTCTTTCAAACCCTGCTAAAGTTGATGTGTTATCAACAAAAAGTGGTACATACATTCTGTTTTCTGGGTCAGACTCATTAAAAAAAGCTGCAATTCCAACGCGTTCCCATTTTGCTGCAGGAACAACCTTCATAGGTGTTTTGGGCTTTTCGATTTGAGCAGCAACTTGCCATACAGGATCTGGCTTTATATCTTCTAGCGTATCCGTAGGTTGTAATGTAGAAATCATTTTGTAGCTAATTTATAACCAAGTTTACTTACGGCCTTTACAATATGATTTGACAATTTATCGTTGAGACGTGCAATTGCTTGGTTGATTGCTTGATCAGAAAATTTGTCAGCATAATTATCGCCCCATTTTAATTGCGCAATATGATCTCGCGTTATTACCGATTGGTCGAGAAGAGTTTTTAATAACTCAGCTTCAAATAAGCTAAGCACAGTTTCAGAGTCTTTGTTATTTTCTATAAAGCTAAGGTCATCGTTGATTTTGAGATTCATTTGTAAATCAGAAATAAATGTAGTTTCATTTGCGCCAGCTATAAAAAGCTCGTTCTTTGGGTCAAGTCCTAATTTGATTTGTGTTTGTGTATCTAATTTTGAAACGACTTGTAGACTTGGTAAAAATATTCTGACAAAAGTTTCATCAGCAAAAAGCTCTTGGTTAGACTTTTCTGTACTATCTGGAAAATTTGCAAAATATTTTATAAGTCTAGTTACTCCATTTGATCTATCGTGTATTCTTTTAACTTGATCTTCAGAATAATTAAATTCCCAAGTATGGAGTAAATAATCTGTCTCTTCTAGCGTGCGAACTTTCATATAATAATAATCCCAAATATGTGCAGAAAGGTCCGACTTTTTATATGTATCTGTTGTAATAACTTGTGGTGCGTCTATTACAAAACAAAAAAAGTTTTTGGGGTCGGTTTTTTTATTTTTTTCAAATAGCAATAAAGACGATTCTATAGTTGCGTCGCCATTGTGAAAGTCTATATCTATTATATTTTTGTTTCCAAAAGTATCGTTTTTGTCAACAATATATGTGAAGTTATGCTTTGAACAAATCTTATTGAGCTCGTGGCCTACGCCTACTCCTGGGACAGATACTATTACCGAATTTAATTTGCGATCAAATGTACTTAAAACAAATTTTTCCAAATTCTCATAAACTGTATCGTTCATGCTTGGATTATAAAGCAAAAGTAGCTTTTTGGCCTAACGTTATATTATTTTTTTCGCAAAAGCCTGCATTTACTTCCAAAATGTAAAATGCGTCAGTACTTGGTGAATAAATAGTACAGGCAGATTTGAGAGACTCTGTGCAGGGAGGTATATCTTTTTTGATATCAACAATTTTAAAATTTTCGTCAATCCAAATGATATCTAACGGAATATATGTATTAAACATCCAGATATGATGTTTATCTGAATATCCCATTGGAAATAACATACCTGCATTTTCTGCCAAAGATTTCCTGCCCATAAGCCCATTACTTTGTTTGAATTTGTCATTTGCAACTTCTGCGTTTATTTGTTGATCTCCAAGCGTGATAGTGGTTGTTTGAAATGGAGCTGTAGATTTAATTTTCCAATAAAATATCATAGCTACAAAGCATAGACCTATAATTAATATGGAAATAACTAGCTCTCTCATCTAGAAAGTATGCTCAAAAACGAGCTTACAAGAGAAACGACTATACCAAACAGTAAAGCAGCCAAAAATGTTGCCACAGTAAACCCTGGGACAATTTGTCCGACAAACATAATAATTGCCACATTAATAACCAATGCAAAAAGGCCAAAAGATAAGATAGTAATTGGTAACGTTAATAGTAAAAGTAGTGGTTTTATAAAGGTATTTATTGTTCCAAGTACTATAGCTACAATTACGGCCGTTTGCCAGCTTGCAACTTCGATGCCTGGTACTATTTTTGATGCTAATACAATAGAAACTGTGCTTATGACTAGATTGATTAGTAATTTCATATTTATAGTTTAACCTTTTTGCCATGATATTACAAAATTATGATATGCTTTTGTCGTGAGTAGTACCCAAATTCCAGACAATCAAATTATCGATAGCGAGCCCAAGATAATTTCTCCACAAACTTTGGGTGGGTATACAGATGCAAACACATTTACAAAAGTAATACCCAAATCAAATCCTTTTATCTTCACAAAATATCGCGTTTTAATCTTTGTAGCGATTGCAGTAGTTGTGTTTATAGCTTTAGGTGTTAGCGCTTTTTTTTATGTAAAGAAAAACACGGTTGTTCCGCAGACCGTTGAGCCTACAGAAGAAAAGCATGTTTTTTCTTACAGCGTCGACAAGCCTAATTATTCTTTTGAGTACATGTACGACAAAGGGTTGTTATTTGAAGGTGACGCTTTTTATTTTTCACCTTTTTTGAAGAATATATACGGCGGTTATTTCAAAGTGTATGAGCTGGGTAATACAGAAGATTTTGCAAAAATATACGATTTAAATCCGCCAACAATTAATACAGAAGTTGTTGCCCCCTTAACTGCTATTGTTGATGGTGAGCGTAGTTTTACCCAAGATAAAAGAACTTCTATTGTGTATACAAAGCTTTATGTTTATTCAAATTCTGTAGCCAATATAATATTTGAATTTAGTATAGAAAAAGACAACAAATATAAAGATGACTATTTAAAATTGTTTGATGTTTCTGCAACATCATTCAGATTTACAAAAGGGTTAGGTGCAGAACCTGTTGTTACTCAAGAATCTACCCCAAGCCAGTGATCGCAATGGTATTATTCATTTGTGTCAGACCTTTTGGAAAGTTTAAATTCAGAGCAATCACAAGCAGTTAGCCATTTGACTGGGCCGGCGCTGGTTGTAGCTGGTCCGGGTAGCGGAAAGACACGTGTATTAACATATCGTATTGCCAACCTTATTCACAATCATCGTGTAAATGAAAATGAAATATTGTGTGTTACATTTACAAACAAAGCTGCAGCAGAAATAAAAGAACGCGTTCAGAAATTGCTAGATGGAAATAAAATTTTGACATGGAGTGGAACTTTTCACTCGATTTGTGCACGTATACTGCGTAAAGATGGGTATCATATTGGGATTCCGATTTCTTTTGTGATTTATGATACAGATGATCAGATAGATTTAATAAAAGAAATCAGTAAAAACTTTGGTATAGATCCCAAACAAGTAAAGCCATATTCAGCTCTTGCGACTATTTCAAATGCAAAGAGCGAGCTTATTGCTCCAGAAGCATACGAGCGATACGCTCATGGGTTTTTTCAAAAAACAGTTTCAAAAATATATTTTGAGTATCAACGACTTTTGAAAAAGAATAATGCTTTGGATTTTGATGACATTTTGGTCGAAACAGTTAACCTCTTTAAACAAGAACCGGCGGTTTTGGACAAGTACACGTCGATGTTTAAGTATATTTTGATAGACGAATATCAAGATACAAACAAAGCGCAGTACGTTTTGACAAAGATGCTAGCGTCTCAGCATCAAAACTTATTTGTAGTAGGAGATATGTCACAGGCAATTTATAGTTTTAGGGGGGCAGATTATCGTAATATCTTAAATTTTCAAAACGACTACCCTGGTGCCGCTGTTTATAACCTGGCTAGAAATTATAGGTCGACACAAAATATTTTGGACGCAGCAACGAGTTTGATTACAAATAATGCAACTCATATACCATTAGAATTGTGGACCGATTCGGGGACAGGAGAAAAAGTTACTATATATTGTGGGGGATCAGATACCGAAGAAGCCACATTTGTAATAAGTGAGATTAATAACTTTATTTCTAATGGGAATGATTTTAAAGATATTGCAATTTTATATCGAACAAATGCTCAGTCACGAAACATCGAAGAATTTTTAATTCGTTCTAGTATTCCTTATAAAATAATTGGCGGATTGAGATTTTATTCACGTAAAGAAATAAAAGATGTGATTGCCTTTTTGCGTGTTGTAAAAAATCCAAAAGATTCTGTTTCATGGAAGCGTATTATAAACACTCCGCCCAGAGGTATAGGCCAAAAAGGGATGCAAGCTTTGGCAGATGCCGATTGGAATTTAGATTTGGTTGAGGCAACTTCAAAATTACCATTCAAAAAGTGGATCAAAGATTGTGAGACTATGTCGACGCTAGAATTGATGACAGATATTTTGGAGGTAACAGGATATTTGAAGTGGTTAAATGATGGTAGCGATGACGGAAAAGATAGAATTGAAAATATAAACGAACTCAAGTCTGTGTCGGCGCAATTTTTGGATGTAGGTGAGTTTTTGGAAAATGTCGCGTTAATAGAGAGCTCTGAAACACCAAAGTCAAAGAAAAAGTCTATGACAGAAGATAAAGACGATGTTGTTAGTCTGATGACTGTGCATTCATCAAAAGGTTTGGAATTTGCTTTGGTGTTTGTGATTGGTATGGAAGAAGGTTTGTTTCCGCATTCACAATCGATGGAAAACACAGATGAGTTGGAAGAAGAGAGAAGACTTTGTTATGTCGCGATTACGCGTGCAAAAAATAAGTTGATCTTGACTCATGCTAGATCTCGTTTGAGTTATGGCACGTATCAAAATAATATTCCTAGTAGATTTTTGGCTGAATTACCGAAGAATGTAATTATGCAACTTGGTACTGGCAGTGCGCATTTTAGGCCAAAGTCTTACAATTTTGACGACGAGTTTTTGGAGGATGAAATTAATCGTAGCAATTTTACTTGGTGATCATGCGCAGCAAAGGCTTTCTCGCTCGGGCGGCTGCATATCATCCTTCGCTGCGAGAGCTCTTTGCTGTGCAATATCATATAATGTGTTAAGTCGTGCTTGTATATCTGATTTTCGACGCGCAGGGTATATGCAGCGCCCAAGCTAGAAAAGCAGATATACAAGCATAAATACAGTTTATGCATAAGCCGATAAAGAAATTAGGACAAAATTTTTTACGAGATAATACAGTAGTAGATTTGATGGTTGCATCATTAGATGTGCAGCATACAGATACACTAATTGAAATTGGTCCAGGTGAAGGTGTCGTTACGCGCGCGCTTGCAGCGCGCGCACCATTCAGCCTGCGAGCAATAGAAATAGACCAAAATCTTGTCACAGATTTAAAAACAAAGTTTGAGAATTTTGATTTTGTTGAGATAGTCCAGGCAGACTTTTTAGATTGGTTTCCTAATTGTGTTGTTCCAGATAGCTTTAAAATAATAGGATCACTTCCGTATTACATCACGTCACCTATTTTTCATACAATCATAAAAACCGATCATCAACCCGATGAATGTGTTTTTCTTATCCAAAAAGAAGTTGCACAAAAAATCTGTGCATCAGACGGTGACTCAAGTTATATGTCTTCATTTGTACAAGCTTTTTTTGATGTAAAAATTATAAAAGTGGTATTACGAGGATCATTTTTCCCTATACCTGAGGTTGATAGTGCGATTATTTCTTTAAAGAAAAAATCTTTGCAAAGAATAGATCCGCAAGATGCATATAAGTATGAAAAGTTTTTACACCATGTATATAAAAACCCTCGCAAAATGATTAACAAAGTGTTTTCTGATGATGAATTGAAACTACTAGATTTGGATGGCCATTTACGTCCAGAAAATATTAGTTGTGATAAATGGATTGACGCTTTTTTCAAACATGTTAGCTGAAAAGAGGCCCACCTGGACCCTCATTTAGAATCTCAGTATGGACCCCTTTGGTCTCTTTGTACCTCACCCCTGAGATACAAATACTATATATAAAGCTACAGTAAGCATAGATGCATGTCAATTAACTAAGCATATCTATTTACAAAGCCAAAATATATCCGCACAATTAATATATGCCCAAATATTTTCAAAATGGTTTCTTTAATATTTCTACGCTTTTATTAATTTTGGCTGTAGGTACTCTTTCTGTCATTTACGGTACTCAGTATTTCACAATACAAGAAAAGATTTCAAACGCAGGCCGTGTATTAGCCGGTATGGTTACAAGACCAGCTGTTGATGATATAGCAAACGTACAAAAGGAGCGTAAGCCAAATACTTGTGGTACTGATGGTTTGTATGCACATTTTGATTTTGAAAATGTTAGCGGGTCGACTGTTCCAGATTTATCTGGTTGTAATAATAACGGTACTTTAGGTGACTCAGGAAACGGCTCAATAGATCCATTAATTGTTTCTTCTGGGTGTAAGGTAGGTTCCGACTGTGTTCAATTTGATGGTAAAGATGATTATATGTCTATGCCAGCTCCTTTGGCTGTGACACCTGGTAATAATAATGACCCAATTCATGATTTTACTTGGTCATTTTGGATTTACCCAATTGCTTCTAGAACACCTGGCGAGGGTTGTAATAATCATGGTAACTCTCAATATTGTTCCGCATTTATACATCGTGATGCGTATGGTCCAAATCGCCAAGTGGGTTTTTTGTCTGATGTTTATCCCTCTACAAGCCGTTTAAAAGTTAGATGGAATAATGTAGATTCTCTTGAGTCTGTAGATTTACTCATGCCAAATATGTGGCATCATATAGCTTTAACACGCTATGAAGATTATTATCCTCCATGGCAAGAATATGCACATCAACGACTTTACATCGATGGTGTAAAAGTTGATGAAGATGTGTTTTTACACGATCCAGGTTTTTGGGATAGATATGCTAGCCCAACTGATGGTTATGGTGGTACTTATATAGGTGGCGATGGTTATGAGTATACTCCTGGCTTGTATGGGTGGGCAGGTTATGTCAAGGCATATATGGACGATGTCAAAGTTTACAATAGATATTTGACAAAAGAAGAAGTCTGCCATGAGTATGTATGTGCGCCTGGTGGTGTTAGTGGCGGTTCCTGTATAAATCCTGGCAACCCTGATATACAAGTAACGTGTCAATGAGATTGTAGTGTATTATTGATTTGATGATCTCACATTTTGTTCAGTCAGCATCGTGGTGTAAATTGAAAAATGCATATGGCACTACATGTGTTAGTTCCAGTGGCGTTTTTTATACAAAGCATAAGATTCCTCTTACGCATTATTATGTTGCTTATTGCCCTCGTGTTAACCCTTTTGATATAGATTTTGCTGGTTTACATAAATCGTTATTGCAAAATAATTGTGTTTATATAAACTTTGATGTTCCTAATATTGTTTTGACCTCTGAAACAGCCGCAGCAGCACGTGAGATATTTGAAAACCAAAAGTGTGTTATTTCACAAAAAGAAACTTTTGCAAATGCAAATATACTTATAGATCTAACAAAATCTGACGAAGAACTTTTATCAGAAATGCATCACAAACGTAGATACAATATCAAGCAAGCTCAGAAGCAGAACGTTTATATAAAAGAAGGTACGTTCGATGAATTTTGGAATTTACTAAATGAAACTGCTACGACACAAAAGTTTTTTTTACATCCAAAAAAATATTACAAAATGATTTGGGATACATTGGGACCAGCTGGTGAAAATAAAGCACATATTCTTACTGCGTATGTTAATGAAAGCCCCTTAGCCTCATGGATGTTGTTTATACACGGGAACGTTTTGTATTATCCTTATGGCGGTTCAAATGCTGAAAGTGGCAAATACCATGCTAGCGAATTACTTGGTTGGGAGGCAATCAAGTTTGGAAAGCAAAATGCATGTACACTATTTGATATGTGGGGTGCTTCAAAAGATCCAACTGACGAAAAAGATTCGTACTTTGGATTTACTCAATTTAAATCAAGATTTGGCGGGACACATGTTACTTATATGAAATCATATGATTATGTTTTGAATTGGCCGATCTATAATTTTTTTAACTTAATGAATAAAGTGCGATGGCTAATTTTGAGAGCCATGCGTTGATGCGCAATCAAATAATACTTGTAGTTTTTTTGTTATTACTTTTTTATTTTTCTATCGGCCAGATTCATTTACTTTTATTCCTAATAGTTTTTGGAATCGTATTTTCAATTATCTTTTTTTCACATTTTGTTTTTGGTGGTGCACCTTTTGTGCGTACACCAACCAGTCATATCTCGAGTATGATTTCATTGTCGAACCCCTCTAGCGAAACCTGCATGATAGATTTGGGGTCTGGTATGGGAGATATACTTTTTGAATTTTCAAAAGTGTGCGACATCGCACACGGTTTAGAAATAAACCCTTTATTATTTGTTTTATCTAAGTTGCGCTTATCCCAAACTTCAGCCAAAGTTTATCGCAAAAATATTTGGAAGTTTGATGTATCTAGATATGACATAGTTACTTTGTATGGGATTCCGAATATGATGCAGCAACTTGAGTACAAACTTTTAAACGAACTTAAACCAGGCGCACGCGTAGTTTCAAATAAATTTCCTTTTCCAAACTGGAAGCATGTTCGAGTTGAAAATGATGTTTACCTTTATACTAAGGGCTAGGCCCAGAGATCACATAACTATACAAGCTTCGTTTAATAAAGGGCCTAGCCCTATGGCAACTATCCCTTATATGCAAAAGGGCAAATGTCTTTGAAGTCACACCATTTGCAGTGCATACCCGGGTGAGCTTCGAAAACTCCAGACTTGATTTTATCTATAGTTTCTTTTACCTCTTGTTTTTTTTCATCGATGTCTTTTTGAGTGCGTGTTGTAGAAAGCTTTTCATTACTTTCAACAAAATAGTAAGTAAGTTTTTTTGGCGTGTATCCCAAAGCCTCCTTTGCTGCTAATGCATAAAAAGTGACTTGCGCATCTTTGTCGATCTCTTTTTGTGTTTTGGTTTGACCGGTTTTATAATCGATAATTTCGACACCATCCTCTAGTTGGTCTATACGGTCTATTTTGCCCAAAAACTTTATTCCATCAATCCAGACATTAAAGCTTTTTTCCAACGCCAAATGTTTTGGGTGTTCATTTTTATTTTGTTCATAATATCTTTCCAATAGTTTTTTACCTTCTTCAAATCTCAATTGTCTGTGTTTATCGTCAAAATATCCCAGAGGTTCCCACTTTGTTTTATAAATATCAAAAAGTTCTTCTAACGAAACATCTTTTGCCATCTTTTTCATGTGAAAATCTTGTAATGTCGCATGTATGGTGTTTCCAAAACTAAACACATGGTTTGGTGCTACAGGTATGTTAAGAACGTACTTATATTTATATTGCAGCCCGCATGTTTCATATGTATCTATTTGTGAATAGCTTAAGAATGGTGGAGAAAACTTTATTACACCTTTTCTGAAGTCAGTATCATGACCAAATAGGCCTTGCTCAGATGTTGCTCCAGCAACGTATAACTCTGTTTTTAAGTGAGTTTCATCAAGATATCCTGTAGGAGTTGTTTCTTTTTTTCCTCCGTAGTCTTTGGAGTATGTTAAATACAATACATTCTTTGCACGCGTCATACCAACATAAAATAATCTACGTTCTTCTTGTATATGCTCATTGCCTGTAGGAAGAGATTCTTTTATAAGTTCATCTGGGATCTCAATTTGATCACCTTTATTTTTTGTGGGAAATCTACCTTGTACGAGATTTACCATAAATACAACTGGGTATTCCAACCCTTTGGCAGCGTGCACTGTAAGTAAATTTATTGTGTCTATATCTTCAATTTGTGCTTGTGCAGGGTTTTCACCAGCTTCAACAATAAGATCTAAATAATCAACTAATTCGATTATGTTTGGCGCTACACCATTTTCACCGTGATAATCATTTTCAAATTGTTTGACGCGCTGTGCAAATAAATCTAGATTTTTTATGCATAAGTGTGATTCAACACTTTCATTTTCCAAAAATTGTTGTAAATAATTTATATTGTTTACGAGAAAGAATAAAAATTCTACAGGCGCACTTTTGTGCAATTGCTCTTGAAGTATTGTAATCTTTTCGACAAATTGTTTGATGGTTTCGTCTTCTGATGCTTTTATAACTTCCCATAAGAAAGTTTTTTTAAATTTTGCTTGCGCAATATGTTTGCCTACCAAATCGTACGGGATCTCTAAACTTTGTATTGTAAGTACTCGGTAAAGATTAACTCCATCAAAAGGATTGATGAGTATTTTTAAAAATGCTATCAGATCTTTGATTTCATCACGATCGTACAAGCCTCTATTTCCTACAAGTTGATACGGTAATCCAGCTTGTCGTAAACCTAGAACAAAAGGTTCTAAATGATTATTCGCTCTAGCCAAAATAGCAATATCTTTAAAGTTTATTTCTGGGTTTGAGGAGATAACACTTTTTATCTCGTTTACTACAAATTCAACCTCATCTGTTAGTGATTGAGCTTCTACTATCTTTGATTCTTTTGAGTTATCTAAATCTTCATTGGCTTGTATGAGTTTCTTGGATATCCCAAGTTTTACTTCTAATGTGTCAGGATTATTATTTTGTATTACATTATATGAACTGTCTAAAATAGTTTGAAGAGATCGATAATTTTCTGTGAGTGTTGTCATTTTTGCTTTTGGGTAGTCTTTCATAAATTCTAAAATGTTCGAAACAGCAGCCCCTCTAAATTTATATATTGATTGCGAGTCGTCTCCTACTACTACAAGTGATCTCTTACTATTGTCATCTTTGGTGTACAACATTTTGATCAAAATATATTGTGCATAGTTTGTGTCTTGAAACTCATCTACCAAAATATGTTCAAATTGCTTTTTATATTTTTCCAAGATATGTGGACGTGTTTCAAATAGTTTAATTGTCCAAGAAATGAGATCTCCAAAGTCCATATAATTATTTTTAATTTTTAATTCTGAATAAGCTTTGTATATATAGGCTAATTCGTGCCAGCGCTGTTTTTCTTCAACATCGTCGACAGAATGTTCAGCGTATGTGCTGATTTCTTTTTCTGTAATACATTCGTCTTGTAAGCGTGAAACAAATTTTATAATTGCAGAAATAAATTTTGTCGGATTACCAAGTGGTCTAAAGTATTTCAAATCTAGGTCAAAAATATTTTTGCGCAAAAGTAACCATTGTTCTGGTGAACTTATTATTTTATAAGAAGTATCAAGCCCAATTTCCAAAGCTTCGTTGCGCAGTATTCTGTCTGCAAATGAGTGAAATGTGTAGACCCATGGTTCTTCGTATCCCAGTGGCATGATATCTCCTATACGTTGTGTCATTTCTGCTGATGCTTTTTCTGTAAATGTAAGCGCCAATATATTTTGTGATCCTACTTTTTGTTTTTGTATAAGGTGGCTTATACGTTCTGTGATAACGCGAGTTTTCCCAGTACCTGCACCAGCTACTACAAGTAGTGGCCCTGATTTATGTTGAATCGCTGACTTTTGATTTGCGTTTAGGTTAAGTTTATCCACGATAAAGGTATTTTATCATTGATCCGTTGTACACAGTTTGCTGGTGTTATAATAGTTTAGCTTATGAATATTTTACTCATAATTCTTTCCGTTTTTAGTGGTGTTGGTATAGCTCTTGGCTTTGTTTATATGTTCAAAGACAAATTCTTTGGGCAATCGATTGACCACACTGCTTTACTTGAACAAAAGCTAAATGAAATATTTCCTCAGGCTTTGAAAATGGCTACCGAACAGCTTGTCGCTGTTTCAGATCAAAAGCTTGATGCTAAACAAGAGGTTATTCAAAATGATTTAGCAAATAAAAAAGGTGCAATCGAAGATCTTATAAAAGGTATAAAGGCAGAACTTGATAATAGTAATAAAAAACTAGAAACCGCAGAAAAAGAACGTGTGGGTTCGTTTAGGGAAATAAAGGCAGAGTTAGAAAATCAAAGAAAAATTTCAGAACAACTTTCTGTGACTACAGATAACCTGCGTAAAGTTTTATCAAATAATCAGTTGCGAGGTCAATTTGGTGAGCAAGTCGCTGAAGAACTTTTGCGTATGACCGGATTTGTGCGAGGAGTTGATTATGATTACAATATTGCGCAAGGTACGGGTACACGCCCAGATTTCACAATATTCTTACCAGATGGTGTAAAAATAAATGTTGATGCAAAATTCCCATATTCCAATTTGCAAAAATATCTCGAGCATGAAGACAAAGAATCACAATCTGTTTATTTAAAACATTTCGAAACAGATATCAAAGAAAAAATAAAACAAGTAACCTCACGCGATTATATAAATCCTGAAGATAATACAGTTGACTTTGTACTTCTATTTATTCCAAATGAAATGATCTTTTCTTTCATTTATGAAAAGATGAACAGTGTCTGGGAAGAAGGCATGCGTAAAAAAGTAGTTTTTGTCGGCCCTTTTAGTTTTACCGCAACACTTAGATTGGTAAGACAATCGTATGCCAATTTTAAAACTCAAAACAACTTACACAAAATAGTTTCTATGATAAATGAGTTTGATAAAGAGTTCTCGAAATATAACGAAGAATTTATAAAAATAGGTGAAAGAATCAAATCGCTAAGTAAGCAATACGATGAGGTCGATACCACAAGAACTCGCCAACTAGTAAAGATTGTTGAAAAGATCCATTTACAAGAACCTCAAGAATTACCTTTGTTACAAGAAACCTCTACTCTATAGCATATTCCAATTTCACTAGAATATACTCTCTTTCAAAAACATGTTTTTTTGTTTGAATACTATGTGGCGGGCCCGAATCTGGTGGTTGATATTGCCTTAAGAACCAGGGTTTGTGGGTTCGATTCCCATCGGGTCCACCATGATAATATAGTTTGACATACAACAATCAACATTGTATAGTCTATATACTTAAGGCAAGGGAATTCCACTAGAATAACCCTGGTACAAAAAAAGATCTCGAAAGAGGTCTTTTTTGTTTCCCACTGTTTAATTGTCTACAACATAGTAAAATCTATGTATGCCATCTTTTTTATGGACAATTGTATTCTTTTGTATTTTTCTGTGGTCTTGTTTTGGATATATACTTGTATGGCTTGCACCGACATCATTTAGCACCATTATAGGATTTCTAGGAGTATTCTTTTTGGCTACCTCATTTACACTATCACTTCCGTTATTTTTCTTAATCCGTGCCAAATCGTACCATGCAGTTACAAACACACGCACCATTTACCGTAGAGCTTTGGCTTGGGGAGGCTTTGGGTCATTTGGGGTTACTGGGTTGTTTACTTTACGTGCATTTGATATTTTCAACATATTAAACGGTGGGTTGTTTTGTTTGTTGTATATAGGTATTTATTTTTATCTAAAAGATATTACGAAAGTGCATACTCATTAATGTTGATAGATACACACTGTCATTTGACAGATGAAAAATATACAAATGTAGATATTATTTTACAAAACGCTGCACACGCAGGGATAGACCAGCTGATAACTATTGCAACATCTTTGAGTAATGCGCGTCTTTGCATTCAAATAGCCGAAAAGTACCCAAGTGTGTTTGCTGCTGTTGGCGTGTATCCCCATGAAGATTTGGATTCAGATGCTACCGACATAGAGCGAGAACTTATAAACGCATTATTTATGCACGCTGATAAGATTGTAGCGATAGGTGAGTGTGGTATCGATTTTGGTGATCACTATAATCCAGCAGAACTTCGTACTTTAGATAAGCAAGTAGAACTTTTTGAATTGCAGTTGAATTTGGCCTCAAAAAATAATCTACCTGTTGTTATTCATAATCGGAACGGTGATGATTATGTGCTTTCTGCCTTGGCAAAGTTTCCGAATGTAGCAGGTGTAGCGCATTGTTTTTCACAAGACGTTACTTTTGCAAAAAGGTGTATTGATGCTGGTCTTTATATATCTTTTTCTGGCATGCTGACATATCCAAAAAACACCCATTTGATAGACGTAGCAAAATTTGTACCGCACGACAGAATAGTGGTAGAAACGGATGCACCGTATTTGCCTCCACAAAGTAAGCGTGGTAGTGTCAATGAGCCAGCCAATATATCTGAAATTGCTATGAAATTAGCTGATATATGGCAAGTGCCTTTAGACGAAGTAGCTGCAGTTACGAGCCAAAATGCTATTAAATTATTTAAATTGGCAGGACATTAAAAGATGCAAAAAAATATAACAGATCAACCAAAGGCTTTAGATATGTATATGCACAGATTCTTTGAAGTAATACCAGGTATACTTACCTGGACATTGTTGTTATCGCCATTTTGGCTTGGTTTATTAGCTCCAAAGATCTTAATCTTTTATATTACATTTTTGACTGTTTATTGGTTTTATCTAGGGTTCAAATTGGCATATGGCGTGATTATTGGTTATTACCGTCACAAAAAAGAAATGTCTACCGACTGGTATGCTGCTTGTAAAGCTTTGGACTTTTCTATGTTACCAGACAAGTTAACATTACCGAGTTCACTTGATGAAACAAAACTATTTATATTGTCACCATGTTATTCCGAGTCAAAAACAATTTTGAGTGAGTCTTTTGCAGCGATATTAAATCAAACATTTTCTCTCAAGAATGTAGTTTTGGTTTATTCTGTAGAAGAAAAATATTCAGAGCGAGTTTTATCAGATTTGCATGAAATTACAGATCCCCATGCTGGGCTTTTTTCAAAGATATTATTTTATGTGCATCCCCAAAATATAGAAGGGGAGGCTCGTGGTGTTGCAGGCGCAAACAGAAATTGGGGAGCAAAACACGCAGTCTCAGAATTATTTGAAGCGCATGAAAATTTACGCAATTATTTATTTTTGACATACGATGCCGACAGTGTGCTTGATAAGCAATTTCTATCTCGGTTGGTGCATTTATATTTAACTTCAGATAAGCGCGACAACAAATTTTATTCTACAGCTGTACATCTTTTTAACAATAATATTTGGAATGTTCCTATGTTGATGCGCATAGAGGCAAACATGGTTACACTTGGTTCTTTGTCTGATTGGGTAACAACATCAAAAAGAGTTAAAGACACTTTTTCTTGTTATGCTGCATCATTAAACACTTTGATTGCTGCTAATTATTGGGATTCTCAGCTTGGAATAGACGACACGATCTTTTATTGGCGAGCTTTTTTTGCACGTAATGGTGATTTTGAGGGAGCTGAGCATTATATTCCTTACTCTGCCGATGCAGTGCAAGCAGAGACTTATGCAAAATCACACGTTAGCATGTACAAACAACTTTTGCGCTGGGGATGGGGTGTTATATCATTACCACTTTCTATGACCGAATTTTTGAAACGTAAAAATATTCCATTTAGTATTAAATTACATTGGTTTATCAAACATATCGAAATGAAAGTCGTCATGATCACTGTTGTGTTCTTGATGACATTTGGAATATCTCTTGCGACTTTGATAAATCCTCATGCAAGACAGCTAAATTTGGTCTATAGTTTACCAAATCTGATGAGCATGATTTTGACTTTCACAATGTTTCTGTTGATTCCTGTTACGTACTATCGCTTGGCTCTGATAAAACCTATGCCAAAAAACTGGAACATACTAAAAAAGTTTCTTGTATTTATGGAAGGTCCACTTGTGATAGTCAATTTGTTTACTTATTCTTTTCTACCTTGGATCGAAGCTCAGACTCGGATGATGTTGGGTAAAAAGATGGTGAATTTGCACTATACACAAAAACAACGCTAATATGAGATACACATCATATGTCAAAATTTTTTAACAAAATTTATTTATATAGATTTCTTACATTCTTACAGAACACATCAAAAAATTCATTGTCACCTATTTTGATCGTAAACACTATTATTATTGTGTTTCAATTTATTTATTTAAAGCTGCGCTGGACTTTCATTTCAGCAGAGATTCCTTTTTGGTACACAAAGCCATGGGGGCTTGCGCAACTGAGTCATAAAGAAAATTTATTTTACATTCCTGGTATATCCACTTTGTTTGTAATCTTTGGTGTTGTTTTTTTAATCTTGCTGCATAAAGCATTTGTCACACATGTGTATAAAACTGTTTTTGTAATAACAACTTTGTGTAATTTACTTTTGACATTTTCATTGCTCAGAATAATCTTTGTATCGTCTACACCTTTCACACCATTGATAAACCCTTTGTATGTAGACTTGTTTATCCCATTTTTAATAGCATTTTTGGGAGTGTATTTGTTAACGCCGGTATTTATAGACATATATAAGAAATACGGTTTGATTACAAACCCTCGGGTACATACTCATCCCGGAATGGCGTTGAAAGATGCATCGGCACGAGGCGGTGGTTTCATTTTTGTTGTTGTTTTTATTTTGGTTGCGTCAGTATTTGTCGGGTTTATAAATAAACAAGTCGTTGGTATTTTTTTGTCAGTTTTGTTACTTGCTTTATTGGGCTTATTCGATGATTATCAAAATACGCACCCAAATACGCAGATGCGTATTTTAGAAAATCCGGCATTGCGTTTACTTTTGATGATATCTATTGTTTCCATTGTTGTGTTGTCTGGTGTAAGTATAGATAGTGTTACTACTTTGCCTTGGGGTTTGGGCAACTTGACGCTCTTCCCACACTTAAATGACATTTTCACGATTATTTGGATTGTTTGGGTTTTGAATGTGTTGTCATGGTCAAACGGAATTGATGGTCAATACAATGGTGTTGTAGGAGTTGCTTTGTTGATACTTTTAATCTTGGCATTAAGATTTGTTCCTCTTGAGGATATCAATGTTAAATATGCCACACTGGCTGCAATTGCTTCTGGTGCTGCATTTGGATTTACAAAATATGTTTGGTATCCGTCAAAAATTATGTGGGGATTTGGCGCAGTTTGTGCAGGTTTGATTTTGTCTAGCTTATCAATTTTGATCAGTGCAAAAATCACAGTTTCTGTATTGATAATTTTGATTCCCTTTTTGGATGCTGTAGTTTCAGTTATTAGGAGATTATTACAAAGAAAGAATCCGTTGAAAGGCGATAGATTTCATTTACATCATTTGCTTATGTTACGTGGCTGGTCTGTACCGAGAGTGGCTATATTTTATTGGTCTACCACAATTTTATTTGGTTCTATTGCCCTTTTTTCGTCTGAAAAGATGTTACTTCAGTTGGCTTTGATCTTAGTTGGGTTCGTTGGTTCTATTATTGTTGTATTGAACGTAATAACAACAAGATTGCAACAGCAGAAGCAACTACCTGAGTCGTAATCCCAACGAAAAACCCCGCGCGTGTTTGTAATTTACTTTGTATTGCATGCATTATCGTAAATAATGCGTTTGGATTTTTTAAATAAAGCCACGGTCCTGTAAGCACATCAGGTAGTACAGAAGCGATTCCGCATACGAACACATTTAGCGCAAGAGAGGTGTCGTGTAATACCCATAACGCATATAATGTGGCAGCTGTTCCAATGGCTACACCAATAGCCAAATCAGCCATAACTGCAAGCGGTCGCCAGCCTTCTTTACGATTTTCTTTAGGTACATTCGTATAAAAATCCCAATGCGGTACTACGTCATAAACAAAGTGCATTACAAAAGACAATGGTGCGGCGATCAAAGGATTTGGAATCAATGTCGCTATGGCAATCCCAGTAAGTGTGTGTGGTATTAATAACATATGCCTAAAATAGTACAGTATTTGCTTTGATAATTCTAATATTCTACAATGTTGCTATTATGAGGATTCTTCTTATCGAAGACGATCCTGCCTATTTAGACCTTATTATAGATAACGTTAAAGATTCGTTTGTAGTGGATGCAGCCTTTGATAGTAGTGATGCGTCTTATTTATCAGAAATCAATGATTATGATTTGATATATGTAGACAATTCATTGCCAGATAAACCAGGTATAACTGTTTGTCAAAGACTGCGCGATCGTGAAATTAGCTCACCAATATTGTTCGCATATGATAGTAACTTACAGAGTTTGAGAACGCTTTCATTAGAGTATGGTGCTGATCTATCATTACAGAAACCTTTTAACTCTCGCGATTTGAGAGCAAATATCCAATCGCTTTTACGTCGCAAGTACGGTTCTTTTTCTTCCAATTTTAAATACAAACATTTAGAAGTAGATTTGATGAAAAAGTCTGTGCGTGTATCGGGTAACTCTATTGTAATAAGACGTAAGGAGTATGAAATATTGGAGTATCTAATCATAAATAAAGGCAAAGTTGTAGGACAAGAAGAGTTGATAGAGCATTTATGGCGACCGGGTACTTATAACCTATCAAATGTACTTGAAGTCCACATCAAAAACTTGAGAGATAAGATAGATAGACCTTATGGTACCAAGATAATAACAACTGTTTATGGACTAGGATACAAAATATCTGTAGGATAGCATTATGATAATGTATTTATATCACATACTAAGGACAGCGCGACCACGACAATGGCTAAAGAACGGTGCGGTTTTTGCTGCTCCTTTTTTTGTCGGCACGTTGCTTGATGCTGATACATTTACAACCTCAGTTTATGCCTTCATTTCGTTTTGTGCTTTGGCTTCTGGTATATACTTTTTGAATGATGTTGTCGATGTTACCAAAGACAAATCGCACCCTGTAAAAAAGAATCGTGCTATTGCTTCAGGCAAAGTTTCTACAAACTCTGCGCTTTGTATAAGCGCTGTACTAATATCTAGTTCTGTTATTTTTGCTGCGCAGACAGTAGGTAATTTTTTTGCATTCACATTACTTGGTTACTTAGCGCTTATGTTGTCTTACGTTTTTTATTTTCGAAACGTAATTATTTTGGATTCGTTGGTTATTGCCACGGGGTTTGTTTTTAGAGTTATTGCAGGGGGAATTGCGACAACTACCTCCATATCTTCTTGGCTTGCACTGACCACTATTGGTATTTCATTGCTTTTGGCTTTTGGTAAACGTAGGTCAGAAAAAACATTATTGAAGCAATATACCAGTACTACTGAAGACATAAAAACTCGTGAAACACTCAGACATTACCCAGATACACTTTTGGACAGTATGATTTCTATGTCTGCAACTTACACAATTATTACTTACTCGTTATTCACTTTTCAAATCTCTGAAGATTTTGATGGCAAAGTAGTTTTGAGCTACCTCCCATCAATCCTGAGAAGTCCCAAACTTATGATGTTGACTATTCCGTTTGTAATTTATGGTGTAGCACGCTATTTATATGTAGTTTATGAAAAGAAAGAAGGCGAATCTCCAGAAAGAGTTTTACTTTCAGACAAGCCAATGTTGTTTACAATCTTTGCATGGGGCTTTTTTATCTTTGTTTTATTATACCTTCTTCCAGGTATCGATCGTTTATAGGCGCGTATCTAACAGAATTTGTTGATTCTTTTATACCCTGTGTGTTGTAATCATTTCTTTGTGATTGTGTAGAAAGTACATTATTCGGAGAATGCGTATTGCTTATGTTCACCCATCCAATCGCCCCGATAGGCAAAGCAAGTACAGCGATAAGCAATATTAACAATAAAGTATCCATGACCATTCTTTGCATATTACTCTGCTTTCCACCCTTGAAAATTTGATGATTTGTTTAAATCTATTTCATTTTCTACATCGATAACAAGGAGCGCTGTGGCTATTATGGTTAGTATCAAGCTTGTATAAAATACCCATGATTCTACGGCATTATAGACTAACATTAAGCCAGAAATTGCTGTGAGTAAGTATGAAAATAAAAGCCAGATTGTTGCGTATGAATAAAGATCAAATGAATTATCGATTATAGCGCTGAGGTTGAGAGAAAATAGTTTTGCAGTAAGTCCTGGTTTTATATGCGTATCATGAAATATAAAAGCTTTTAGTAATACGTAAACAAGTGCTATAGCAAGTACTGCTATCATAGCAAAAAGTGAGTAAGTGTTAGCGATCTTGTATTCGCTTGCGCTTTCAAAAACAAAACCATTTTGGCTCATACTTATATTGAAGCCGTAATACTTACTTACTCCGATGAGAAATGCAAATCTGACACTTAGCAGTGTGAGTGCAGGCACTATTGCTTGATCTATAAGTTTTACCAAAATCTTAGAAAATTTCATGGCAGGTTGATATGATAATACTATTATGCAGAAAGTTCAGTCAATGTCAGTATTTTTTCTTTATGCACTATTAGCATTTATTACACCTATTATTGTATTACCTTTGACTCGTGAAGCATATGAGTTTCCAAAGCTGACGTTTGTCTATTTAATATTTTGTGTAATAGCCGCCATATTCATTTTGAGTGGTAAGTATTTGGGACTGAAAAAAGAAAAAGTTGCAAAGGTTGCACATGAACGTGAATCTGCCTTGGAAACAAGGTTCGTGCTTAACTTTGGGGGGCTGCGTGACCATTGGCTTATATATCTGAGTTTGCTTTTTTTGATTGTAAATGTCGTATCGGTTGCTATCAATTTTTTTAGCGGGGATTTACATTTGTATACAGCAGTTTGGGGGTATTATGGGAGATATAATGGTGGTTTAGCTTCGCTTTTTGTTTATACTTTTTTGTTTTTAATCTCTATTAGCTTTTTAAAAAAGAAAGATTTTGATAATCTGTTAAATTTGGCACTATTTTCTACAGTTCCTATATGTTTGTATGCATTTATCCAAAAAATAGGATTTGTAGATATAGACGGTATACGTTTGTATTCAACTTTTGGACAACCCAATTGGTTAGCGTCATATTTAGTCTTTTTTATACCTATAGTTTTATACAGAGCATTGCTTGGTAGTTATAGGATACTTTGGTTTTGTCTGAGCTTGGTTTTGTTTGCAGTAGTATGGTTAACTTTTTCATTATCTGGTTTGTTGGGAGTGATTTGTGGTGTGGCCTATTTACTTTTGAGCATTAGGCATAAATTTGCAAAAAAATATTGGCTTGCCGGTTTAGTTACTCTGTTGCTTGTGCTAGGTTTTTCAACTTTGTTTTCTACACTTATGCAACAAAAACTGCACGATGCATTAATTGTTATTTTCAACCCATCTCCACAGCACTATGCTTTATCAGACCCGGGCTTTATTAGACTTTCTGTATGGCAAAGCACAGTCAAAATGTACACTCAAGATTTAAAAACAGTTTTATTTGGAATTGGCCCAGAACAATTTGTTTATCAGTTGCCATTTTTTAGAGCAAATTCGCTAAATTATTCTTCTGAGTGGGATTTTGTAATAAATAAACCACACAATTATTTCTTGGAGATATTGGTAGAAACGGGTTTGCTTGGCTTAGTAGTGTTTTGTTTGATTGTAATTGAATTATTTAAAAGACTAGATGGTCAAACTGTCGCGGGGTTTGTAGGTTTGTTGGTAGCATTATTTTTTGGTTGGCCGGTTGTAAGTCTTGAGATTATTTTTTGGGTTGTGTTGTTAGGAAGAGCATGTATAAAAGATTAGGTATTAAAGTTTCATTACTAACTTTGGTAGTTTTATTTGCAACATTTGTTGTGCGCATGTATTTGGCAGATGTTTACATGGTCAAAGCGCGTAGCTTTTTTGATACGTCAGATTATAAACAAGTTATTAAATATGCCGACAAAGCTAGTGCTCACAACAACTTGGAACCAAGCTATTACGTATATCGTGCCAACGCTGTAGTATTGCAAACATTAACCCTCAAGCCAGAAGTAGCTGCATATTTGAAGTTGCAAGCATTAGCCGATATAGAATATGCGATTAGTTTAAATAAAATCAACTTGGTAACTTTGAGAAACTCTTTGCCAGTTTATTTTTATATGGCATACAATGCTGCAGCCGACTATTCATATAGTGATGACTACTTTTTACAACAAACCCACGCATACCTGGCAAAGTTGAAAACGGATTATTCAAATGATGCTGGTGTGCTGGTAGAGATTGCAGAAATTGAAAACTCACTCTCTATGCAAAACGAATACAAGGAGACTATAGAATTGATTAGAGAACTTCGCCCAGACTTGCTGGAATGGAAATTGTAGTTTATTTAACTTCTGCGTAAGTCGCTGATACCCAGCCTTGTATAGTATCTGATACTTTTATTTTGATCCATTCGGTTTGTTCTTCTAAAACTGGATATTTCTCACCAGTGTTAACTTTTGCAAGTTCTTTACCATTTGTATTTGGCAAATCTCTTACTCGTAACCATCCAAGGCCGGTTTCTAATATAGTTGCGTACTTGCTGGCTGTAATTCCAGATTTGACCAGCTCCAAAGATTTCACTGCTTCTGTAGTTAGGGCTGTATCGTCTTTGGATTTGTTTAAATATGCACCATTATCAGTTTTTGTAATCTTTTCTTTAATTTGTTCACTTGTGATACGCGCGCCTGTATTATCATAAATATTACCTTTATAATCTACAAAGTAATCAAAAAAGCGGTCTTTCTTTATACCTTGTTCGGCGATGCTAAGACCTCGCGTATCATTCCAGTATAAAATCGCTTTTATCCAGTTGTCTGTATCATTTGCTGCATTTGAGTCTAACGTATAAACGTTGTACAAGCCTTGTGCGTCTTTGAATGTTTCTATTCGTGCTTGAGTAGGTGTGGGGAATAATTTCATAGACACGTTTAATGTGTAATCTTTTTTGATATTGAGCCTTGCGGTTTGTGCTTCGTATCCTGCAAGTTCAACTCGTATGTTATAGCTTCCATCAGTTAATTTATTTGAAGTATAAGGTGTTTTGCCTACATCTGTATTGTCAATAAAAACGCTTGCGTTTGATGGCGACGTAACTATACGTAAGATGTCTCCTGATTCGCTTGGTTCAAACCAAAATTCTTGGCCTGATGAAAATGTATCAGACACGCCTAAATCTCTAAATATTCCTACGTTGTGTATGTACCTTTTATTATTTGCCAAAAAGTTTATAGCTGTTTCGTATTGTCGTGTGTCAGTTTTCAATGTTATCTTGTTTTCGCCTGGTTTTATGTCTGTAGATTCAAATGGTGTTGCGCCAACGTATGCACCGTTTATATAAACTTCGGCTTTTTTATTTGAACTGTCTACTGATATCGCTGCTTTGCTTTTTATGCTGACCAATGTTTTTACAAGATCTCCACCAAAGTAAACCAAAAGGCCTACTGCGATGATGCCTACGAGGTAAATAAGAAAGTTTTTAACCTTGGGATTCATATTTAAAATAATATCACATGCTATGGTATTCTACGTGATAAAATTGGCAAGGTCGCGATAGCGATGTCGCCAAGTTCCGCCAAAGGCGGACAGGGTCCAGGCAAGGGTCTGCAACCAGCCTGCGACAGGCAGGTCCGCCTTCGGCGGACGATTTCCGTTCATTTCCTATATGTATTATGTTTATATACTTAAACTCAGTGGTAAAAAATCAGTGTATATTGGGTTTACTGCAGATTTAGACAGACGCCTTTCTGAACATAAAAGAGGTATAGTAAGATCAACAAGAAAAAACTTTGAAAAGCTGTTATATTCTGAGCAGTTTGCTATTAAGGCTGATGCAATGAATAGAGAAAAGTGGTTGAAGAGTGGTGTAGGTAGAGAATGGTTACACAAAGAGTTTAGTGTGTGACCTGGTCGCCAAGTGGTAAGGCAAGGGTCTGCAAAACCCTTACACGCGGGTTCGATTCCCGCCCAGGTCTCCAATGATAAACAATGAGAGTCTGCAATCCGCCAAAGGCGGACGATTCCCGCCCAGGTCTCCAAATTATAGGCTTAAATCCGGTTTAACCGTACTATTTAAATATCTCTTCAAAATTGACGTAACCTATAGTGAGTGATATAATTTATATCATTATATTACCAGTACCCTCTATTTCTGCTCTTTGAAAATGCCCATACTATTGGGTCGATCTATAAAGTGACTTTAGTTGTTGTAACGCCATTTTATAGGTCGACTCAGACTTAATCTCCTTTATTTAAATCTATGTCGATGCGTTGCCTTTTGAGCACATAACTATTGTTTTATGTTTGAAAGGCAGCGTATCCGTTGCATATTTAGATATAAGGAGAGTTCGCATGTCCCGCACAATCGTTTTTGCTTTAATTTGTGGCTTTTTCGCCGCATTTGTACTGGCTAATCCCCAGTATGCAGAGGCCGAGGAAGAAGTTCCCCAGCCCGAAACTCAACCCATCACCTTTCCCATTCCAGCAATGGATGGGGATATTTTGTTTGGTAACTCAGAAGTCATTACCATGACGTCTGAATATTTTGATAGCAAGGGCTATAATGCCCTTATTCCTCTGGGATTTGCATACAGCAACATTCCAGAATCGGATACAGCTTATCAATATGTGGGGATTTCCCACACTTTCCAATCCGATTTCATTCCCAATGAAACCATGCTGCAGTTCTATATGGTTCAACAGGAGGGAGAAATTGGCACACCTTTTCCAAGATGGCAGGTCTGGTTGATTGCTAATGATGATACGGTCGTTAGCGACATGCCGTGGCTAGTAAAGACTGATGTGGGGACTCCCTGCTTTGACGGTTACATTTGCCGTCGTGGACAGGTAAAGTTTGAGGCGCCATATGCCATACCCGCAGAAACCATCAAGGGATTTGTTTTGACTTTTTGGGATGTGATTCTTACCCCAGTCGAAACAACAGTTGTAGGGGTTTCTATTAACGGAACCCTCGCGCCGTGGCCCCCTGAGGCCGAAACATTTAATATTTATCTCCCCCTAGTGGTGAGATAAAAAAAGTCTGAGTCGATCAAGAGCCGCCTTATGGCAAGAAGAATAGCTTTACGCTATGTAATACTTCTTCCACTGGCGGCTTTTGTCGTTTTAGAGTGTTAAAATATCACCATACAAAAATTAACCCAATTTCCCACAAACGAAAACTCGAATGAAAAACAAAAGATTTGGGACGAAGCATTTGCAAAATTGGATGCTGTTAAAGGATATCGTATGGATCCAGGCATTAAAGATGAGGTTACTGCCTTTAATGTGCTTGGGATCCCAACTTATAAGTCGTGTGAAGGACATGTAGAAGAAAGGTTTGGTAAATGGCGTTATATTTATCCTTATGTTTCTGTGGGATACGATGAACCAAAATTTCGATATGTTGATGAAGAAGCTATTCGTATGAAAATTGAGCAAGAAACCGGTGAACCTATAGATAGAAAATTAGAGAAAGTTAATAATGCAATGAGGGCTTTTTGGAAAACTACTGATGATGCGCAAGAAACCGATGAATATATAGCTGTACGAGAGAAAAACCAGGCTTTAGAAATACGTGTGAATGCTCTTCTCACTGAATTTTATAATGGTCGTGAAACTGTTGATGCTGTGCGGCTTACTACAGATGGAGTTGGTCCAATTGGAAAATTTGGTGTACATTGCAAAAAACATGTTGGCCCACCATACCCTGGTAAAGGCATTCTTTTACCAGAAGAAATTGAAGATGCGAAAAAAGAGCTTGCCGTGGAACAAACAGAAATGAAAGCATTCGGAAAGTTTTTGAAAGATAAGTTTTTTAATGAAGAATGACCTTATGCTATAATCTCCCAAAGCTATGACGAGGAAATATGCTGTCTTCGTCTGGGGGGTACTTTGTTGCACTCCGAGCTGCTTGCGATCCTTTATGCTAAGCAATGCCGTTTTCATACGTTAGTTGATTAATAAGGTCCCGCTAAGCGGGACGAAAGTAAGGTGGTACCACGTGGTTAAAACCTCGTCCTTGCAAGCTAGATAGTATTTAGTTTGTAGAGACGAGGTTTTTTTGTTTGTGCGTTAGCGAGCATCGCGAGCTTAGGCATAAACAATCCGCTAGGAGGATTTGTTGTATGAAAATATTTAGAGGTAAAGATTTACCGAATGCATACATATATATATTCATGGGCATAGTAGTAGGTAATTTTGTTGTTTTTGTCTTGCGTCTTAATTTTAGTGAACAATTAGCAAACGTATTTATTATTGCTTTCTTTTGTATATTTGGTTTTAGCCTACTCAGAGTTCTTCAAGGTAAAAATGGTCTTCGACACGAGATTCATCTGACCGATACGCAAATAATTTTTGCCCGTCTTGGGCATGGAAGAATCCATCGTGATTTTTATGAAAAAGAAACTTTATTAAATGTTGCAGAAATAAAGATTAAAACAAACGAAGAAATGCCCAAACTTTTTTACAAATTAAAAACAGGAGATGTGAAAAGTTTCGAGCTTAAAAATTGGGATGATTTGCATATTCAATCGTTTATAAATTATATGCAATTGACACACCATACGATAAAAACAGAAAAATCTGACAGTATTAGTAATTTGTTTATGGAGGAAAAATAAAATGACATCGCAAGAAATATTAGAAAAGTATTTAAATTTTTATAAAGAACGTGGCCACAAACAAGTGCCAAATGTTTCACTTATTCCAGAAGGTGATTCAACTTTGTTATTTGTAAATTCTGGCATGTTTCCGCTTGTCCCATATTTATCTGGTCAAGAACATCCGCTTGGTAAGAGACTCGTCAATGTTCAACGCGCAGGAAGATTTGATGTAGATTTGGAAGAAGTCGGAGATTCAAGACATACAACTGCATTTCATATGATAGGAAATTGGAGCTTGGGAGATTATTTCAAAGATCAGCAATTACCTTGGGCGTTTGAATTTTTGATTGAAGAAGTTGGACTCGATCCAAAGAGATTATTTCCTACAGTTTTTGCAGGAGATGAATTTGCGCCAAAAGATGAAGTTTCAATAAAAATCTTGCAAGAAATTTTTGCTAAATATGGAATAGATGCAAAAGAAGGCGAACGTATATTTGCTTGTGGTCGCGATAAAAATTGGTGGCAACGTGGTGAGGCCATTGGTGAGCTAGGTGGTCCAGATAGTGAAGTCTATTATTATGTAGGAAAAGGTGAAGCACCACTTGGTGTTGACCCATCGCAAGCAGAAGATGATTTTTTGGAAATTGGTAATTCAGTTTTTATGCAATACAAAAAATCAGAAAAAGGGTGGGAAGAATTGCCACAAAAAAATGTAGATTTTGGTGGCGGGCTTGAAAGAATAGCAATGGTAGTACAAGGTAAGTCTGATATTTTTGAAACAGATAATTTTTATCCTTTAATTCAGAAAATAGAAGAACTTAGTGGTCGATCTTATACTCAAGATGGTCAAACAACAAAAGCTATGCGTATCATCGCAGATCATGCACGCGGTGCGACATACATGGCTATGGATGGCGTAATTCCTGGTAATAAAGATCAAGGATATTTGTTGCGTCGACTAATCAGGCGTATGGTGAGGTTTGGTAAGACATTGGGTGTGGAAAAAGATATTTCGGTTTCGCTTGTACCGATTGTAGTACAAACATTTGCTTGGTTATACCCAGACTTACCAAGTAAGCAAGAAACTATTCAAACCACTTTTGCTTTAGAAGAAGAAAAGTTTAGAAAAACTTTGAATGCCGGTGCACGTGAATTTGAAAAAAGATTTGCAAAAGTTACAGATCATTCTGTAGAAAATCTTGCAGAGATAGCTTTTGATTTATACCAATCTGTAGGTTATCCAGTAGAAATGTTTGTGCAAGATTTGAAAGAAAAAAATATTTCTGTAGAAAATCTAGAACAACTTGTAGAAGCAAAAATAAAATCTCATCAAGACTTGTCTCGTGCCGGTGCAGAGCAAAAGTTCAAAGGTGGTCTCGCAGATCATAGTGAATCAGTTGTGAAATATCATACCGCTACACATCTTTTGCATTTAGGTTTGCGTAAAGTTTTGGGTGATCAAGTTGTACAACAAGGCAGCAATATCACTGGTGAAAGATTGCGATTTGATTTCAACCATTTTGAAAAGCTTTCTGACGATCAGGTAAAACAAGTTGAAAAAATCATTAATGATGCAGTAGATGCAAAATTGCATGTAAATTTCGAAATGATGCCCAAAGAACAAGCCGAAAAAACAGGTGCAATCCATGCGTTTGGTGAAAAATACGGTGATAGCGTAAAAGTTTATTTCATAGGCGAAAGCTTGGACAGCGCGATTAGCAAAGAATTCTGTGGTGGCCCACATGTGTCTAATACCAGTGAAATAGGTCATATCACTATCTACAAGCAAGAAAAGATTGGTGAGGGTAAAATGAGAATGTATGCAAAGTTTAGAGCATAGTACAGATGCCCCCAGAGATTTTTTTGAGCCTTTGGTTGTAGGGGAAGTTGCATTGTCAGCAAATGATACAAAAGTCGCTTTGCTTTTGAGTGTGGGATACACACTTGATCAAGTAGCTTCCGAATTGTCAGTACCGCCACAAACTTTGCAGCATGTTTGCGCAAAAAGTTTATATCCAAAGTTAGGAGTATCTGATGCAGCTTCTGTACCACACAAGCTACATGTGGCTAGTTGGGAGCGTGTAGTTGAGTTTGCACAAAGCCGTGGTTGCGCCATTATTGAAAAGGAAATATTTTCACCGAAAGAAACCGAGTTTATGTTAGATGCTGCTTTACTTCTTTCAATAGATGATTTAGAAAAAAAATATGCGCTTGCAAAAGGAACAATTTACCACTACTTATCTTCTAAATTTTATACAAGGCTTGGTGTTTCAAACCGAGTAGAGTTTTCAAAAAGAGTTGTACAAGCATTGCCTGAGCGGGCCATCGCATTGAGTAAAAAACACCACAGGCTTATAGTTGATAATGTTGTTTTATCTTCTGATGAAGCTAGGTTGCTTTATATGACCCATCAAGGAAAATCTATTTCTGAAATATCAGAGGCGTTTGGTGAATATTACGAAACTATTCAAATGCGCAAACGTAAATTACTTCGAAGTAAGTTTCCAAATCAACATCCTACTGCTGTTACTCAAAAAGTAGCTACAGCGCTATCAGCAGAGCGTTAATACGGCTATAGGTTCTCAGATATGATATAATTCCTATCACCAAGCCCAGTTTTACTGGGAAAAATCACTTTAATCTTGGCCCTTTAAAAAGGCCACAAAAAAGGAGATGTGTCATGATTACTGACACCCCACGTTTAATTTCCCCCAAAGCCATTTTGGTTGGGTTACTCATTGTGGTAACCCTGATCGTTTTGGCCATTGCTGGGGCTCAAACTTCCAGCACGCTTTTGCTCAGCACCGATGCTGGGCTTACAGCCGAAGAGGCTCTGCAAGATGTTGTGGAGCAGGAGGGGGCTGCCGAGCAAGCGCTCGGTGAATATGAGCCGAAAGTAGCGGCCCAAAAACTAAATGACGCAATAGGGGCTTTGGGCGTGGCGGTCGATAAAGACGCTCCCCCTGAGGCCGTCATAGCTTTAGAAGATCTAATCACTTATGATATGGATCTTTTAAAGATTCAAGACACAGGCCTTTACAATAAGGTCATGAAGACTTGGCAGGAGTATTTGGACTCCAAGTAACCTGCCGAGGTGCTGTGCGCCTGCTAATGATTTTTCATTGCAGGCGCACAGACGCCATCACTATTTAAAAACATTTCAACATATGAAAAATAAATACAGGATTTAGAAAAAGAGAAAGGATTGTTGTGGACTGAAATGGTTCAGAGCGTGAAAATTAATTTCACCCCAATTCCGCTTCGGTTCCACCAACAATCCTTATATTCAACTTACTCTTTAACCAAATTAAATGCAACAGTATATATAAACTATCATTGCCCCTTGACACTCAAGGCAATAGAGTGCTATTTTTTTCATGCCCACAAATAACATTGAAGTATAAAATTTTCAAAAAAGGAAATAAAAATGTCAGAAGATTTAACAAAGATTAGACCGCTTTCTGATTATGTTCTTATCGATCCTGTTTTGCAGGAAACGATGCTTCCATCTGGCATAGTATTGCCAGACAGTGCAAAAGAAAAACCCCAAAAAGGAAAAGTAGTAGCAATAGGTACAGGCAAAGTCAAAGAAGACGGTACATTGATATCAATGACTGTCAAACTTGGTGATGTTGTTATGTACAAAAAATGGGGTGGTACAGAAATAAAAGTTTCTGGTAAAGAAATGCTTCTTGTAAAAGAAGAAGACATTCTTGCCATAGTAGAAGGTTAAAAAGGAATAAATATATGGCAGCAAAAAAAATAATATACGGAGAAGATGCACGTAAAAAATTGAAAGCCGGTGTTGATGCTTTGGCGCGAGCTGTAGCAACGACGCTTGGTCCAAAAGGTGCAAATGTTGCACTAGATAAAAGCTGGGGTACACCTCAAGTAGTTCACGACGGTGTAACAGTAGCAAAAGAAATAGAATTGGTAGACAAATTTGAAAATATGGGTGCTCAAATCGTGCGCGAAGCAGCATCCAAAACAAACGACGTAGCAGGCGATGGTACTACAACAGCAACAGTACTTGCACAAGCATTGGTAGACGAAGGTCTCAAAAATGTTAGCGCAGGTGCTAATCCAATGATTTTGCGAAGAGGGTTGGAAAAAGCTGCAGAAGTAGTCAGTGAAGAAGTCAAAAGATTGTCAAAAGAAATCAGTACAAAAGAAGAAAAAGCTCAAGTCGCAACTATTTCTGCACAAGATGCAGCAATCGGCGATCTTATTGCAGAAGCGATGGAAAAAGTAGGTGACAATGGTGTAATCACAGTAGACGAAGGTAAAGGTTTCACAATCGAACTAGATTACAAAGAAGGTATGCAATTTGATAAAGGGTATGTATCTCCTTATTTCGTGACAAACCCAGAAAAAATGGAATCAGTAATCGAAAACGCTTATGTACTTATTACCGATTCAAAGATTTCTAGCATTCAAGATCTTTTGCCACTTCTCGAAAGCTTTGTAAAAGTTTCGAAGAATTTGGTAATAATCGCTGACGATGTAGACAGCGAAGCTCTTGCAACTTTGATAGTAAATAAAATCCGTGGAACATTTAATGTTTTACCAATCAAAGCACCAGGATTTGGCGATAGACGCAAAGCAATTATGCAAGATATCGCAGCTCTCACAGGTGCAACTGTAATTAGCGAAGAAACTGGTCGAAAATTAGATTCAGCTACCATCGAAGATTTAGGTCAAGCAGAAAAGGTAGTTTCAGACAAAGAAACTACAGTAATAGTAGGTGGTAAAGGTGAAGACGTAGCAGTCAAAGCACGCATACATCAGATAGAGGCAGAAATGAAATCTGCAACGTCTGATTATGATAAAGAAAAACTTCAAGAAAGACTCGCCAAGCTAAGTGGTGGAGTAGCCGTAGTAAGTGTAGGCGCAGCAACAGAATCTGAAATGAAAGAAAAGAAATTGCGTGTAGAAGATGCTGTAAATGCTACCAAAGCCGCAGTTGAAGAAGGAATTGTCCCAGGTGGTGGTGTAACTTTGTTGCGAGCAAGATCAGTTTTGGACAAATTAAAACTAGAAGGCGAAGAAGCATTGGGAGTAAAAATACTTTACAACGCGCTAGATAAACCATTTAGATTAATTGTTCAAAATGCAGGTCTCGAAGCCGGCAGAGTATTGGCAGAGTTAGACGCTAGATTCCAAGAAACAAAAAATGTAAATCTTGGTTTCGATGTAATTTCTGAAAAATATGTAGATATGGTAGCTTCTGGTATTGCTGATCCTACAAAAGTTACTCGCAGTGCTCTCAAAAACGCTGTTTCTGTAGCTATTATGATTTTGACAACAGAATGTTTGGTAACCGATGCACCAAAAGATGAAAAACCATCGATGGGTAATCCGGGAATGGGTGGCATGGGCGGTATGGGTATGGATGATATGATGTAACCTAAGCTAAGCTTAGGTTCGCCTACGGCTAGACGCTCGCTATGCTCGCGTCCTTCATGTGTCCATGAAGTAACTAATATAAAAAGAGAAGCCCTAGCAAATTTGCTAGGGCTTCTTCAGTTGTGCCCACAAACGAAAGTCTATTTTATTTAGACTTTTTCTTGATTACTATAGACTTTGGTTGTTCGTCTTCTAATTTTGGTATTTTGACTGTAAGCACACCATTGTCCAACTCGGCTTCAGCCTTGTTAGCATTTACAATGCGGGGAAGGCTAGTTGTGTAGCTAAAAGCCCTTTGCATAGAAGATTTGTATACTACTTTTTTCTTATCTTTTTCTTCTTGCGTTTCTTCTACATTTGCTCTGATGGTCAACACGTTACCTTCGGTTGATACTTCTATCTTTTCTTCTGGTATACCTGGTAACGGTGCTTTAACTACCATCTCGGTATCGGTTTCATATACCTCTAGCCCGTGTGAACTTTCTACTGAATCTGGCCATCTCATGAGAGATTGCCATGGGTCTTCCTCGAAAAAAGGAGCCCACATAGGAGAATACTTTACTATAGCCATAATATTTCCTTTCTTTAAGAACTAAATACTATGCTAGGCTTTGCCATAGCATTATCACTCTAGCAAACCGAGTGATAACATGTCAATACCACTTTAAATTTGTTTTTATTTATAAATATCTCATTACTTATTGTTTATAAGCTTGGTGTATTTGTGCAAAACAATATTTGTTGAATCATTTTTATTGAAATGTATTATGTCTTTACTTACATGCTCTGTGGTTTGTCTTTTTCTCATATATTTGGTTTGTAGTTTGTATAAGACATATTCTAATTTATCTATTAAAAGACTGTTTTTATTTGTACTTCTTTGCACAGAAGTTTTTTCAAATGGGTAATTACACAAATATTTTTTAGCCCAATCATTCTTTTGTAAAAAACTAAAATATATATTGTCTTTGTAAAAATAGGGTTGAAGTAAGACTACTTCATTTGCTGTGTAATAATTTCTACCGCGCTTGTCCCACTTTAGCGCATTCTCAGATAAATATATATTTGGACATAACTTATTTTTTGTTTCTGTTCGAGGATATTTATTTGCAATTATTAAAATGCATGTGACAAACAATCTGGTTAACCAAACTCTATTCTTTTGAGTAACAATCAAAATATCTAAATCGTCGTTTTCTTTTGCATTGAATGCGGCAACCGATCCGGTTAGCGCCAACATTTTAACCCAAGGTATACTTTTTATAGTATCCAGAATTCTAGAGTTTTCTTCAATTAGTCCTTTGGAATTCTTATATCGTGTTTTCCATTCGTAAATCCGTACATTTTTTAAAGAATATTTGTTCTTTTTTGATTCAATCTTTTTTTGTTTTACTAATTTATTTAAAGCAGTATCAATCTCTAACTTATTATATGGTGTTTTAGAATTCAAGAAGTATGTAAGTTGAAAATAAGAGACGCTAGCGTTAAAAACACCTTTATAAGCTAGTGTTTCTAAAATAGCTTGTTCACAGTTTGACATTTTTATCTAAAACATAATTTACAATTTGATCTGCCGTTTTGTTTTTTGCCCGCTCTATATGTGTAAAAGAGATTGTGTCAAATCTGTTTTTTAGATCTGATGCTAGTGCAAACAGTGCTTGCATTCTTGAGTCTTTCACTTTGTATAATCCTTGCATTTGTTTTATTACTAGTTCGCTATCCATGAAACACTCTAGTTCGGAGACACCGATACTTGAGCATTTTTGTAATCCCAGGATCAGAGCATTATATTCAGCCTCGTTGTTTGTTGCATGTCCCAAATACTTTCCTGCCTTTATTTCTTTTTTATTCTCATCAATTATTAATATACCTGCAGCGGCTGGTCCTGGATTGCCTCTAGATCCACCATCTGTATATAGTTGTGCTTTCATAAATTTTTTGTGTAATAACTTTTTACAAATAAATATGACACGTATAAAACAACACTGACTAATCCACCAAGTAATGCATCTACAATTAACACGTGATCGTCTCTTCTAATAAGTGGTGTATCAGCAACTCTTGAAATTTTTAAATTTGGATCAGACTGTTGTGTAAGGTATTGTGTTTTTGAAAGTAAAATTTCAGATAAGTTATCCCAAATTTTTACCGCTGTGTTTTTGTCATAACTTTTGATAGTTATATTTGCAATATGAGCCCCTGGGCGTTTGGTCTGAATATATTTTTTGATTTTTTTAATGTTTTCTGTATTTACAGGCATATCTAGTTTCACTAATAACTCTTTTTTTATATCGTTGCTTTCTGTAAGTGCAACAAACGTATCTGCGAATAATGCTGCATTAGTTTGACTGTAGTATCCTTCGTATGTGAAAAATTCTGCTGATGGTTCTATTTGCCTACCGATGAAAAAATCTCCTTCCACAATATATTTTTTTGGTAGAGCATAAATACCAATTCCCAACGCTACCCCAATACAAAAAGCTATTAATAAGTATTTTTTGTGTCTTCTAATATTTAAAAAAAATTTCACCAAATCCATATATGCTAAGTATATCAGGCAGAATCAATAGGTTGTCGTGTATCTAATTTTTCTTTCAACTTGTTAAATTTTTTCATTTCAATTGCCAATTTTTCATCTGTTTCCAATAAAAGCTTTTCTTGTGTTCTGCTAGTTATAAATGCTTCTGTATCTGTGAGCATTTCCAACAACCCAAAAGTTACGAGTTGCATAACTTTTTGTTTTCCTAGTTGTCCAGCTTTTATCTTGTCTATGATCTCTATGTCATTTGTCAACAGGATGAGTTTTGCTGCGTCATGTACGTCGAGAGTGTTTTGTTTTATCTGCTGCGATTGGCTTTGTATATTGTATTTTTCTAGTAATTGTACAGTGCTTAGCATCATTAGTGATGTGTACAGCTGAGTATTATACTTTTTGCTGTTTGTATTTATTGCATGTAATTCGGATATAAACGATTGTAGTTCCATATACATTATTATGTTTCGAGATAACTCATTGTACACGCGTACATATTGGTCTATCTCATTTGGATGCATATTTAGTATTGTATTAGCTATGTCATTTTCAATGCGCCCATAACTATACCTAGTTTCTTGCAACCTGTGTGTCTCTTCATGAACTTTCGTAAGTTGTCGTCCTTGTCCAATAAGTTCTGGTGATTCTATATTTTCACTAAGTGTTTTTTCTAGTGTTGTTATTATTTCTATTTGCAATTGACTTATTTTTGGGTTCAGTCTAGCTTTAAGGCTTTGTAAACTATCTAAGTTGTCTGATATATAGAGCTTCGAATCTCCTTCTATGATAGTTTCATTATCTCTATATGGATTAAGCGGATGGTATGTAGATAAATACATTCCAGCATATCTAGGTATTTGTCTAGCTATTTCTTCGGACTCATGAAAGGGTAATTCGTCTGTTGTTAAATATAGTGGCGCTGGTCGAGTGTCAATTGAATCTTCTGGTATTAGTGAGGAGATCATAATGTAATCATACAAAATTATTGTATTTAATGTTGAAGTTTTGTTATGATCTTATCAATGCCATACCATCGCATTACACAACAACTAGAAATGACGACTAAAGTATATTTGTCTATGGCTTTGCTTACTACTGGGTTGTACCTCAATTATTTGGCTGATATGTCGTATGTCTATGGTGCAAATGCAGGCAACGTTTTGCAAGCTTCTACAGAAATCAATACATTCTCGGGTCAATATTATAAGGGTGTGACTTTGTCAGATCTCAAAGTGTCTGGTGTTAATACACCAACAATTGATTTCGATTGGGGAAGTGGCGCGCCATATAAAACACTAGCCAAGGATGCTTTCTCTGCAAGGTGGTTCGGACCATTTTATTTTGTTACTTCTGATACATATAGATTTATTGCTACCTATGATGATGGTCTGAGACTTTATGTTGATGGTAATTTGGTGATAGATGATTGGAAGTCTGGTATGAAAAGAACGTCTACACAAGATTTGTTTTTGACTGCAGGCCAACATACTATACAGGTAGAGTATTTTGAAAACTCCGGTACTTCTAGCGTAGCTTTGTCTTGGGAAAAACGTGGTGTTCCTGCACCAGTTACTCCTGTTTATATACAATAAAAATTATTTGTTATTTTTTATCTAAAAATCCTTGCTTGTATAGTATGTTGTCCGTATACTTTAATAGACGAGTTTCGTTGGAAGACTGCCCAAAATGCCCAAAACGAATGTTATTAAAAAATCTGTAAAGATCCCTACTGTACTGATTGCCGGTGGTGCAGGTTTTGTTGGGTCACATTTGGCGGAAACAATACTTTTACAAGGAGCGCGTGTAATAGTTTTGGATGATTTTTCAACTGGTAAAAAAACTTATGTAGACAAGCTTTTAGCAAATCCTTCTTTTGCATTATTTAATGGAGACATAAATCAAGGGGTCCCATCTGAAATTGAAAGTGTCGATTATGTAGTACATTTAGCAGCATTAGAAGAATATTTATACAATAATGACTATCTCAATTTAGATTTGCTTCTGACCAATGGAATAGGTACAAAAAATCTTTTAGACTTTGCCACCAAGTGTAACGCCAAATTTATGTTGGTTTCGTCTGTCGATGTCTATATGGGGATGATGTCTCAATTGGATGTCGCTAGTTACTTTGGGAAAACTCAACAAGATGAAAAAATGTATTCTTTGACCGAAGCTAAACGTTATGCTGAAGCTTTGGTATGGGAATATTTTAAAAAATCAAAATTAGATGCGCGCATTGTGCGTTTGCCAGAAATATATGGTCCGGGTATGGATTTATCTTCATGCGGGGTTTTGGGCATTTATTTACAAGACTTAATTCAGGGTAAAAATTTGACAATTTATGGTGATGGTAATGAAAAATCTGCATATTTGTATATACAAGATGCAGTGTCTGGTATTGCTAAGGCTTTGTTTTCACCAAATACAGCAGGCAATATTTATTCACTTTATACCGATTCTGTAGCAGAGTTGGAGCTAGCTTTTTTGGTAAAAAGTGTAGCAGATAGAAAAGTTGATGTGGTTTTTAGTCCTGCATCAGATATCAAAAAACCTCAAAGACGTATAACGACCGATACGTATAATCTGAGAGATCTTGGTTGGTCATCGAAAACTTCGTTAAAAGAAGGCATTTTAGAAACGTTGAGTTCGTTTGGGTACTCTCCAAATGAGCACGCATTTAAACCTGCAAAATATATTGAACAAAAACAAGAGGAGAAACTAGGTATGGTGACCTCGCTCGTCGATTCTAGTTCTCAAAATATTTCTGTATTTTCTTCTGATACCGATAGGTTACGCAGTCCGCTTGTTTTGAATCTTTCACAAAAGCCGACGGCAGTTTCAGATGTAACATCAAAACATAGATTTGGCCACATGCCTGATTTTAAAGCTTTTTTCCGCTTTTTTAGAAAGTCTCCAGTTAGCAATGTTTCTAATCAAGAGATTAAAAGTACAAAGACTTACTATTTATACAGTGGTTTGGGTGTTGTATTTGCGTTATCGTTGGTATTTCTATTATTGCCTATAACTCAAACATATTTTGGTGTACAACGTGCTGCATCAAATTTGCAAAACACCGAAGCTCAGTTAAAAGCTTTGGATACTGTTTCTGCTCTTGAATCGTCAAAAGCAGCATATGTTCAATTGAGCAAATCTACAAAGAGTTTTTCAAAATTGAGATGGTTATTTGTCCTAGTTGGTAAACAAGATGCATATTCTTCTTATTCTAGGTTATTGAGCTCTGCTACTTATTTTTCGAGGGCCGTTTATAGCTTGTCACAAGGATTTGCTCCTGCAACTAGTGTAATAGAAACTTTAAAGCCAACTTCTCAAACTACTTTGGATGCTTCGGTTTTCAATGATTCGAAGTTGGCAATTGCTAATGCGCGAAGTTATTTGCAGCTCGCTGAGGCAGATTTGTTGAATGTCGATATATCCAAACTAGACACTAAAGTAGGTCAAAAAGTCTCTGAATATTCATCAAAGCTGTCTATGCTTTCTGCGACGATAGATCCATTGGTTACTTTGTCTGACCAATTACCTTCTTTGCTTGGTTTGAATGGAGATAAAAAGTATTTAGTTTTATTTATGAACAACAACGAATTAAGACCTACAGGCGGTTTTATAGGGTCGTATGCATCTTTAACCTTAAACAAAGGCAAGATATCTCAGATTAATATTGATGACATTTATAATCCTGACGGTCAATTAGACATACTTGACATAAAAACTGATCAACCCAAGCCAGTCGTCGATTTTTTGAAAGAAGATACTTTGCACATTAGAAATGCAAATTGGCATCCTGACTTTGTTGAATCATCAAAGGTAATTGCAGATCTTTATACAAAAGCAACGGGGGAAAAAGTCGATGGTGTTTTTGCTATAGACTTATACTTTGTTAAATACTTACTAAATATAACAGGTCCGATTTATTTAACGGCTTATAATGAGGAAGTTTCTGCTGATAATTTTTATGAGCGTACCCAATTGCACAGTGATTTCAATTATAAAGAAGGGGTTTCTCAGAAGAAGTCATTTTTAGCTGTTTTAGGAGGTAAAGTCTTAGAGCAAGTTTTTGCTATGGATAAAACTCATGCATCAGCTTTTACCGATTTGTTACAGCGTTCAATTGCTGAGAGGCATGTAATGGGTTACTTTTTTGATGGTTCATTGGGTAATGTATTCAAAGAAGCAAAAGTCGATGGCAGTCTGGTTAGCTTTCCGAAAGACTATTTATATGTAGTCAATGCTAATCTGGGTGGAACAAAGTCAAATTATTATGTTGATCAAAAAATGAACTACAGAATAATGTCTATGACACGCGATGGTCTTTTACGTGCTGAGTTAGTCTTAACATATTCTCATAACGGGAATGATGATTCATGGCCAGGTGGACCTTATCAAGACTATGTAAGAGTGCTTACTCAATCAGGATCAAAATTGACTGGCGCTAAACTATCGAATAAAACTTTGGCTACCGAAGAAGATATTTACAAAAGCGTTTTAATAGATAAAGTAGGTGATTATACGTCTTTTGAATCAAGTTTTACATTAAAACCAAAAGAGACTGTTGAACTAACTTTTATGTATGATTTACCACAAACTTTATCTATAACCACAACAAACAAGAATTATGAGTTGTATTGGCAAAAACAACCAGGTACACAAGATGATAACTATAATATTGTTTTTGACTATCCTTTTGGTATGACTGTAGAAGATATATTTCCAAAAATCGAACATGATTCAGAAGTGATTAAAGATGCAGGTGTTTTGAATACAGATAAATATTACAGATTTCACTTTAAATAATTTATCAAATAAGGAAAAAAACCTGGTAAACTAAGACTCAGATATGCCTATTCAAGAAAGACAAATGTTGAATAAACAACATGCAGTTCCACAAAATATTATGGATGTGGAATTTAAATTGGTAGGAGATCTTACCATGCGCCAATTCGCTTATTTGTTGGTATTTGGTGTCCTTGCATATTTTACAGCAAGGACTGTAGGGGGTATTTTCAAATGGCCATTTACAGGGTTTTTTATTTTGATTGGTTTGGGATTGGCGTTTGTTCCTATACAAGAGCGTGGTATGGATGAATGGATAGTCAATTTTTTAAAGGCTATTTATTCTGAAACCAGGTTGGTTTGGCATAAAGGTACTTTTGTACCGACAGCTTTTATGTACGATAACATTGCAGTTGTACAGCAAGAGCTTATCACTTTGGCTCCTACTTCTAGCAGGAGAAAACTTGAAGAATATCTTACATCTTATCAAAAGCAAGAGATTGATCCACTCGATATTCCAGAACGTGACTACATAATGAAAGTACGCTCGGCTTTTGCAAATTCGGCAGTAGTCCAACAAGATCAGCAAGCTATGTATGGTGGCGGTGTTCAAGTTTCTGTCGTAGAGCCTGTATCCGAATTGCCACAACCCACATACCAAGAAGTTGTCCAGGAAGCAGACGTAGCCTCTCAGTTACCTATTTCACCAGTTGTTCAAGTGCAAACTTTTGTAGATACAGCCAATGATTCCCAAGTTGCTGCGACAGAGTCACCAGTTTCTTCCACACCGGTTTCTTTGCCTGAACCTGTTATGGTGCAGCCACAAGTATCTGTTACACCACCTATAGCAACTCCAATTAGTGCTGTAGTACCGCCAATTTCAAATATGAAGCCAGTAGTGGCTGCTATTAAGCCTGCAACGCCTAAACCAGTGCAAAAAGCCGTTTCACAAACTCAGCCAAAGAAGCGTAGCCTTTCACTAAATGTTCCTTCTGTACGCCCGAAAGAAAGCTTTACTGTTTTACCGATGACGCCTGACAGACATTCGGGTAGACGGTTTACAAGTTTATTACCAACTACTGGTGAGCTTGTTTTGCCAATTCGAGGCGAAAAAGTATTAAAAACTTCTGAAGAAATTGCTATTGACGATGATATAGGTGAGAAAGCCAAGAAATTACAAGGGCTTATTGCGCAAATAAAATCGCAAGAGATGATTACTCGTGAAGAGTCTTTGGAAGTTGTGGCGCAAGATATACCGGCCGCAACAGTCGAGCAAGTAAAAGAAGTCGAAGTTGCTAAAGAAGCAGGTGCAGTAGCAGATGCATTAAAGCAAAAAAATATACAGTTAACAGAGGAGATAGAGCATTTGAAGAGAACTGTAGAGTCTGGAAGTACTAAATCGACAGATGTGTCGGATATGGTTACTAAGATAGATGAACTTGAAAAAAGTAAACAAGTAGCCGCAAACGAATATGAAGTTTTACAAAGGCAAATGTTAGAACTGCAAAATAGGCTTAGAGAAAAAGGTAGTGTCAGCAATACAAGTTTATCTGCAGTAATAAAGCCATCAACACCAGCGCAAGTGAAACCATTGACTGATGAGAAAGACATAGTTTCTGGTATAGTTACAGATGACAAAGGCAATGTAGTTCATGGATTAGTTTTGATGATAAAGAATAGTAAGGGTGAAGCCGTTCGCGCAGTAAAAACAGATACTCTGGGGAATTTCGTGCTGAGTACACCTTTGGATCGCGGTGTTTATACTGTAGAGCCAAGTCCATCAAGTAATTTGGATCTGCGTTTTGATATAATTTCAGTAGAAATAAATGGATCAGTTTTACCACCCATACAACTGACTGGACGAGTTAGAGAAATAAATAACAATGGCTAAAAAAACTAAAGAACAATTAGCAACAACTCAAGATCATTTAGATATATACGATATCAAATATGACTTAGTTTTTTTAAAGAATGGTTCGGTGAGTGCTGTTATTCAAACAACGGCTGTAAATTTCGATCTTTTATCAGAGATTGAGCAAGACGCAATTATTGCAGCTTTTTCTATGATTCTCAATTCAATCACATTTTCTGTACAAGTTGTTGTAAGATCTAAAAAATTGGATATTACCAAATACCTAGAAAAGATTTATAAAATTGAAACTAAAATAAAAGATCCATTAATGAGATATCATGCAGAGTCTTATAGAAAATATGTACAAGACATAATAAAAGAAAATGATGTTTTGGATAAAAACTTTTATATAGTTGTTTCTACTGGCCCTCAAGTTTTTTCTGAACCTGGATCAGGCCCATTTGATTGGGCATTGAAGCTGTTGGGTAAACAATCAAAAAGATTAGATGTTGTAGATACAGAAAGATTATATAAAGAAGCTCAAACTAGTTTGATACCAAAAATCGATCATATCGTAAGCGAATTTCAAAGGTTGGGTGTTAAAATTAGAAAACTAGATACACAAGAATTAGTAGAACTTTATTTTGATATATATAATCCGACATCCTTGCATGGACAGCGTATAAGAACAAATGTAGAAGATTATAAGACTGCTATTGTGAGCCCTGCTATTTTGGAAGAATAATTATTTTATGTTTAATGCCTTTACATTATTTAATAGAAAAAAGATGGAGCAAGACGCAACTGGTGTTACACAGTTGAATGATGCTGTAAAAAAAGATCAAGCTGGAGATGAAAAAAAACCAGCAGAAATGCTTTCTCAAGGCATGATAAACGTACGCGACATTATAGCGCCTTCAGCAATCGAGGTCGATTTCAATCATTTAAAAATTGGAAATAAATATTACCGCACATTTTTTGTTGCTGGTTATCCTAGATTTGTTGGCGCAAATTGGTTATCGCCAATTATCAACTTTGATCATTCTCTTGATATTTCGTTTTTTTATTATCCAGTAAAGTCAAAAGTAATTTTAGATGATTTGCGCAGAAAAATTACAGAGCTAGAAGCAACTATGATGGCTGATCAAGAAAAAGGTAAAGTTACAGATCCAGTTGTAAAAGCTGCTCTCGAAGATGCAAAAGATTTACAAGAGCAATTGGTCAAAGGTGTAGAAAAATATTTCCAATATTCATTTTATATAACAATACCTGCAGATTCTCTTGAAGAGTTGAATGTGGTTTCAAGCAAACTCGAATCTACCTTAGCTTCTTTAATTCTTATTTCAAAAACTGCAGCTTTGCAAATGGAAGACGCATTTCAATCGACTGTACCTGCAGGTATCGACAAGCTACTAATTACTAGAAATATGGATACGACTAGCTTGGCTACGACATTTCCGTTTACATCATCTGATCTGACTTCTGATGAAGGCATTATGTATGGAATTAATATGCATAATGGCTCATTAGTTATATTTGACCGATTTTCAATGGAAAATGCCAATGCAGTTGTTTTTGCAAAATCTGGTTCTGGTAAATCTTATTTTGTAAAACTAGAAGCTTTGCGTTTGATGGTATTTGGCGCTGAATGTATAGTTGTCGATCCTGAAAATGAGTATAAATTGCTTTGTGAAGCAGTAGGTGGTAATTTTATAGACTTTTCTCCGGGTTCGTTGACAAAGATTAACCCATTTGATTTGGCAGGTATTGCCGTTGAAGGTGAAAATGAATTGGGACAGAAAGTGCAATCATTGCACACGTTGTTGAAATTGATGATGGGAAGTTTGAATCCAACAGAAGAGGCTATTTTAGACAGAGCACTTATGGAAACGTATCGGTTAATGGGAATAAATACCGATCCTGAAACTCAAATATCAAAAACTCCTCCAGTACTAGAAGATTTGTATAAAGTACTTTTGGGTGCAGAAGAACCTGAAGCACGTGGTATGGCCGATCGTTTGGAAAAGTACATTAGGGGCTCTATGGCTGGTATTTTTGATTCTCAATCAAATGTTAAGTTCGACACAAAAATGACAGTATTTTCTACAAGAAATCTTGAAGAAACCTTGCGACCGATTGCTTTTTATATAATTCTTGACCATGTTTGGACCAAAATACGAAAAGATTTACGAAAGCGCATATTGATCATCGAAGAAGCTTGGTATTTGATGCAAAACGAAGATAGTGCAAGGTTTATTTATGGTATAGCAAAACGCGCACGTAAATATTATTTGGGACTCACCACTATATCTCAAGATGTTGATGACTTTTTGGGTTCATCTCATGGTGCAGCGGTAGTTTCAAATTCGTCAATTCAAGTTTTGTTCAAACAACATCCGTCAGCTATTGATAAAGTTGCAGAAACCTTTAATTTGAGTGAAGGTGAAAAAAGATTTTTGCTGGCTGCCGATGTAGGAGAAGGTTTATTCTTTGCTGGTTCAAATCACGTTGCTATAAATGTAAAAGCGTCTCCAGAAGAACACAAGTTAATAACAACCAATCCGGCAGAATTATTGCGCATGAAACAAGAAGGTAAGCTTGGTGCTGTTGCACAAGAGCAAAGACCTGTATATGAAAGGTATGAGCATATCGATTTGAATAAATATCATATTATCGGAGATAAAAATGGTACGCCAAGTCTAGAAGACATGAAAGCTGTTTCTGTAGCTCATAACGAAGCTGTGCAAGCTGAGGAAGCAGCACAAGTTGCTGCAGCTGCTGCTGAAGAAGCACACGAACCAACTTCCACAGACATAATGAACTCGGTAAATGAAAGCTTACCTTCTGCTCCTCTTGCTCAGGCTGCACAACCAATGCCTTTGTCTCAAGTACCTTCACCTATGAATTCAGTTCAACCTAGTTCAACACAAATGCCTTTAGCTCCAACGGCAACCCCAACGCCATTGGCACCTCCTACACAGGCGCCACAAGATCCAAATTTATTACGCAAACCCATAATTAGATAGGATGGCTACTCGGATAGTAGATATAAGACTGTGATTGGTTAAATCTCAGCGTACTTGCATTGGCATTACAACATAGACGTATTTGTCGTGATTGTTTGCAGTTACTTTTATTGGTGCAGCCGCACTCGAAGCGTCAATGGTGAGAGTTGTACCTTTATGTATATTTAAATAATCCAAAAGATACTTTGACTTAAATGCGATTTCCATTGCACTTCCCGTTATTTTTGCTGGAAGGTTGCTTTCGTGTGTACCATCTTCCGATGATTTTGCGGTGATAGTTACATTTCCCTCTGGATTAAAATGTATTTTCACAGTTTTGTTTTCGTCGCCATTAAAAACATTTGCCAAAGAAATAGCTTCCAAAAGTGCATCGGCTTCTACTTGTATTTGTGTAGATGTATTTTGCGGAATTATTGCTTTGTAATTTGGGTATTGTCCGCTAATTACTACCGTTGTTGCTTGAGTTTGACTATCACTCAAGATTATTGAGTTTTCATTTGTGTTCACTCCAATTTTTAATTGATCGTCTCCAAATATTTTACAGATTTCAGATAAAATGCGTGCAGGTACAATTATTGAAAATGGTGTGTTGCTTTCGCTGTGTGAACTGATTGGTATAGATTTTTCTGCCAAGCGAAATCCGTCACAACCTACGAGTGTTAGTAAATCATCAGCGTATGATAATAAGACTCCGGTGAGTACTGGTTGACTGTCGGGGCCGCCTGTTGCAAAAGTTATATAGTTAAGTGCAGTGTTCAATGTTTTTGGATCGACCTCTATAAAAATATCGTTTGTCTCCATGTTTGGCAATTCTGGAAAATCGTGTGCATTAATTCCATTTATTTTTGTTTTGGCTGTGTCACTAATCAAATGTAAAATATCTTTTTTTAGTTCTATGTCCAAAGTACGAGAAGAAATGTTATCGATAAGATCTTTTATTTTTTTTGCAGACACAGTTATTTTTCCTGGTGCATCTATAGAAGCTTTTACATTTGTTTTTATTGAGGTAGTTTGATCAGTGCCTGATAAAGTCAGCGTGTCGTTTTCTGCTTCTATGAGAATGTTTTTTAAAATATCTAGCGTTGACTTTGAAGGAATTACTCGATGAACTATATTAATACTTTTGCCTAAATTTTCTTTCAAGCAGGTAAATTTCATAAATTTTCAATTATTAGTCTTTTTTGGTTGTTAAGATAATATGCCTTGTTTGTCCTTCGCCTGTGCTTTCAGAAATCACATCTGCATATTCGCGTACAAACATATGCACAAGTCTTCGTTCCCAAGGACTCATTGGAGGTAGTTCGACATCTTTTTGAAAAAATCTTACTTTATCGATATATCTTTTTACCATTTCATATATCTTTTCTTCTTTTTTTACTTTGTATCCATTGATATCAAGGTTTGCAAAAACGCGGGATCCAGTTTGTTTGTACATAATAAGTCCAATAACATTTTGCATATTGTCCAATGTATAACCACGTGTACCAATCAAGAAACTAAGGTCATCGCCTTCGACAATTACATCGTAAGTTTCTACGCCTTCTTCAGATAATTCTGTATGAGGTTGTTTGGTGACTACTACTCCTGCACTAATTCCCAATTTCTTGAGGAGGTCCTCTGTTACTGTTTTAATTTTTGATTCCATGTTTGCTTCCATAATATAGTATCTACCTTTTACCAAATTTTATGACTTTTATCCAGCTTTTTATTATTTCTTTGTGCATAAGAGCATATTGTTGTGCTAGTGAGTATAGCGTACCAATTACTATATAAAGGGCAACTCCCGAAGGTAGTGTAAGTGCTACGATAGCATTCATAATTGGCATCATAAGTAACATTTGATTTTGTACTTCGTAGGCAAAATCATCGCTTTTATCTTTTGTTTCTTCGGCAGCTTCTTTACCAATTTTTGCAAGTGGTGCTGTTAGTTTGGTCAGTACATATTGCAAAAGCCCAGACAATACTGCGAGTACATAATAAGGGTCAGCTTTTGATAAATCCATATACAAAAAGCTTGTTTTAATAGCTTCTTTATTTTCAAATGCAAAACTTGGTACATAAAGCATGCTATTTATTTTGGTGATATCAGGGTCAACCGACATAAGCCTTATAACTCCAAATAAAGCTATAAGTACAATTATCATAACGACCTGGGTAAGGCAGCCAGATGCTGGGTTGATGCCGTTTTCTTTGAGAAGCTCCATTTGTTTTTTTGCTAACAGTTGTTTGTCGTCGCCATACTTTTTTTTGAGCTTTTGAATCTCTGGTTGAAGCTCTTTTTGTTTATTCATTGATTTCATTGATGGTAAAACAAATGGCAAAAGTATCGTCCTTACCGCTACGGTAAGCAATATTATAGAAATACCCAAATTACCAGTTAGTTGGTAAAAATAAACCAATACATTGAGTATTGGTGTGACTAAAATAAGATTCCATAGGTGTGACATATAACCGCTCCATTTTAAGCTGAATAGCCTTTTATAGCAAGTTTGCCTACCTTTATGTCCTATAGTTTATTTATCGTCACGAATTTGCTATAGTCGGTGCAACAATCAAACGGCCGCAAGGCCAATAGAAAAAAGGAGCATATGATGTCTTTTATAATATTTGATAACATTCCAGCAATTGTTTTGTCGGTCTATGGAAATCTGGCCGAAATAACTCCCAGCCAAGCATACCCTAACCAGGGCTTGGTTAGGGACTTGCAGACTGAAAGGATCCAAAGTTTTTTTATTGAAAGTAGAGACAAGGTTTACTTTTTTCCAGAGGTAAATCATGTAGGGTCCAACGGGTTTGAGTTTTTTTTCACTTCCGTGCAGATAGTTGGACAGTTAGTCCAACTGAGCGGTGAGATAGGCCGTATACTGCGGTCTGGTGCGCGTGTAAGTTTCAGTTTCCCTCTAGACGAGGGAAGGTTAGAAATTTACAATCACCGCATCCATGGCTGGATGCTGAAAGCCGTGGCCACAAAGGGACAGCCTTACGGCTACATAGCGGGAGATAGTTCTGGTGAAAGAGTTTTCATCTAAGTATTCCCACAAATGTGCGCTGGGGTTTTGCCCAACCCCAGCGCACGGGTTCAAAGCTTTGTAAACTCCACCTTATTATTTTTGAAAAATCCGATTTTTATGCTATAAATCCAACGTGGTTAGAGAGACTACGAAGGAGAAAGGCATGAAAAAAAGATTGCTGTCGATTGTTGCTTTGTTACTACTGGCGGTCATGCTGTTGCTAGCTATATCTAGCAACGAATTTCGCTCGTGGGCTGTTACGCCCACGCAAAGTGAGGTGCAAGTAGAATACTAATAGTACTTCGAAAAACTTATCGTTGGCTGTAAAAATCAATTATCTCTCTAACCACAGCCGCTATTTCATTTCACCGGGTCATACCCGCTTGGTCCCCAGGGGTTGCATTTTAGTGTACGTATCGTTCCTAAATACCCGCCTTTTATAACGCCATATTTTTCAATAGCTTCTTTTGTATAGTCAGCGCACGAAGGTGTAAACCTGCATGTATGTACGCCCCATCTAGCGGGAGATAGCCACTTTTTGTATAAATCTAATAATTTCAGTATTAATATTTTCATAACTTTGTTCTTTGGCTGATTGCTTGGGATATACACTGATCCAAAGATTTTGCGGTAAATCTTCGAGCCCTAGCCTAAATGCTTCTCTAAAAAGCCTTTTTACATGATTTCTGACGACAGCTTTTTTGTCAAAATGTGCGCTCGTCACGATGCCTATACGAGTAGGTCCCGTGTAGTTTGTAGGCTTTAAATAAATAATTTTAGCGTAAGCGGTGTCTATAGGTTTGCCATATTTACGAGTGATATTAAACTCAAAGTTAGTCGTAAGACGATTTTGGCTTTTTAACATGTGTATATTATAGACTTTAGATGCTGATTAGTCGTTTGAAGGTTTTTGTTTTGTAGAATAGCTGACTGTGAGTCTTTTTCTACCTTTGGCCATACGTCTTTTAATAACGTTTTTACCGCCTGGTGTAGCCATTTTTGATAAGAAACCGTGTTTTTTTGCTCGTTTGACTTTTTTGGGTTGCCAAACTCTTTTTGTCTTTGCCATAACAGCCAGAATAATAGCTTATTAAGGCTTTGTAGTCAATGTATTTAAGGTATAATGCTGTGTATGGAACAAAAACATGAAGCTTCTATAGACGACTTATATAAAATCGACGTCAGGCTTGGCACTATTCTAGTTTGTGAAATTGTGCCTGGTTCAGAAAAATTACTTAGGCTAGAAGTAGACTTTGCAGATTTGGGAAAAAGGCAGATTCTAACTGGTATGGCCAAGTGGTATCAGCCAGCAGAATTGGTTGGTTTGCAAACTACTTTTGTTGTTAATTTACCTATTCGTAAAATGATGGGGTTGGAGTCTCAAGGTATGGTTTTTGCTTTGGGGTTATCTGACGATACAAAACCAGTTTTCTTAATTCCCAAAGATTATGCACCAAACGGCGAAGGTGTTAGATAGTCATAAGTTGATATAATCGCTTTGTTTATGCAAAAAACTTACTATATTAAAACGCTCGGCTGCCAAGCCAATATTGCCGATTCAAATACAATTGCAGGTTTATTGGAGGCTTTGGATTTTTTACCCTATAAAATAGAAAAGGTATATGAAAATGAGCAACAAGAAATGGTAGATGTTTTGGGCAAAGTCGATTTATTCATACTCAATACTTGTTCTATTAGACAAAAAAGTGAAGATAAAGCATACGGTGTGGGAAGACACTTACGCTTGGCAAAAGATGCGACAGGCCATAAACCGTTTGTAGTCATGTCTGGGTGTATGGTGGGCAGTGTTACAGGTGAACGTCAAAGATATGAGTTTGAAAAATTACAAAAAAAGACTCAGTGGGTTGATTTGTATATTAATCCTTCTCAGATTTTTGAATTGCCAAACAAACTTTTTGAAAAAGGAATATTATCAGATTGGGCGTTGTCTACATTTGATGTTACCTCTATAGTTCCAAAGTCTGAAGATGAAAAACGTGCATTTGTAAACATTTCTCAAGGTTGTGATAACTTTTGTACATTTTGTGTCGTACCGTACGCAAGAGGTAAAGAAGTTTCTCGTACAAAAAAAGAAATCTTGGGCGAAATAAATCATTTGGCAAAACGCGGAGTTACGCATATCACGTTATGTGGTCAGAATGTAAATTCGTGGGGGCTTTCGATGTCTGAAAAATTCGAAATTCGCACAGGTAGCGATCACCAAATTCCGTTTGCAGATTTATTAAGAGAAATACACGCGATCGACGGTATTCAACAAATAGATTTTGTGTCATCTAATCCTTTCGACTTTGCAAATGAACTTATAGAAACAATCAAACTGCCAAAGATTTCTAATTATATGCATATCGCAGTGCAATCAGGTAACAACGAAGTTTTAAAAAAAATGAATCGTAGACATACAGTCGAAGACTTTATTTATTTGGCAGACCGTTTGAAAGTCGCAAAGCCACAATTAGAACTAGGTACAGATATAATTGTGGGCTTTCCTGGTGAAACTCGTGAACAGTTTTTAGATACAGTTGAATTATTTAAAAGAGTTGATTTTGCAGTCGCATATATCAGTATGTATTCTCAACGAGAAGGTACTCCTGCGACTAGGTTTTATGTCGATGATGTTACAAAAGAAGAAAAAAAATGGCGCCACGCGTATTTGACAAAAATTTGGAATGACTCAAAAAGAAACAAAAATGAAATCTAAAAAAGTTTATATATTGTTAGGACCTACCTCGTCGGGAAAGACTTCGTTAGTAGTTAAGTTGTGTAACCAATTTGATGGAGAAATAATTTCGTGCGATTCACGTCAAATATGTAAGTATATGAATATTGGTACAGGCAAAGTACCAACTTACAACAAAACTAGCGTAAAGAATAAAGGAGATCATTGGTTAATCGACGGTGTTAAGGTATGGGGGTACGATCTGGTAACTCCAGATGACTATTTTTCTGCTTTTGATTTTGCAAAGTTTGCGTTGAGTAAAATATCTGAAATACAAAAAACTACGCCAGACAAAAAAATATTTTTGGTGGGAGGTACAGGTTTGTATATAGATGTATTAACAGGAAATGTAAAACTTGACCAAGGCGCGCCAAATCTTGAACTGCGTAATGAGTTAGAACAACTTTCTCTTGCTGAACTGTGTTCAAAATTACAAGTTATAGATCAGAACCTTTTTGAAAAAATAGATAAACAAAATAAGCACAGGTTAATGCGTGCAATAGAAAGGACATTGTCGCCAAAAGAAGAATCGCTCGAACTTTGTACTGATTGCGAGTACATATATTTTGGATTGAATGGCCCACGCGAAACCTTGTATGCGCGAGCAGATGCGTGGGCAAATGAAATTTGGCGACCCGGGCTTTTGGATGAAACCACATCTCTTCTGACGTCTAGATATAAATATAATACTAAATTAAACGGGTTGATTTATAAGCAAGCGGTCGCATTTTTAAAAAACGAAATTTCAGAAGATGTAGCCTTGCAACAAATGAAATTTGCACTACATGCGTATATACGTCGCCAGGTTACTTATTTTAATCGGATGAATAAATTTGTTGATATAAAGTGGTTTGACATTACGGATATAGATTTATATAGCAACATTTCTCATTTTTTGACATAATGTATATAACATGGATAAACAAGTAGTTATTTCATTTAAAACAGTATTGTTTGCAATTTTATCGATTTTAGCGATGTATGTGATTTACAAATTGAAAGCGGTGATAGCTTTGTTGCTCGTGTCAACTTTGTTGGTTATTTCACTTGAGCCGCTGATCGCAATATTAATGCGTATAACATTTTTTAACAAACCTTTGAGTAGAAATGTCTCAGTTATGCTGTCTTATTTGTTACTTGTTGTTATTTTGGTAGTCTTTCTGACTATTGGTTGGTCACCTTTATTTACTCAGGCACAGCGCCTTATTAACAGTTTATCTAGCATCGTCCAATTTTATGGTTTTGATAAAATCAACAATTTTAGAATTGATTCTCTTTTACCTCAAGCGGCCAGTGTATCGGGGGGGTTATATAACCTAGTAGCGTCTATTTTGTCTAATGTGGCATGGGTATTTAGCTTTTTTATTATTTCTGTTTACATGTCTTTAGATTGGATAAATATAAAATCTAGATTTGTGAGTGGATTACCAGTCAAGTATCGCTCAGTTGTGCAAAGCACTATAAAAGAAATAGAAACAAACATAAGTCACTGGTTGAAAGGTCAGTTTATACTTATGTTTGTAGTTGGACTTACAACCTATATAGGCCTTGTGATTTTGGGCGTCGACTTTCCTTTGGCTTTGGGTCTGATAGCGGGAATGCTAGAGATAGTTCCAATGATGGGACCAATTTTGTCTGCAATAGTGGCTGCAATCGTTGCTTTTGCCCAAGATCCAATAAAAGGTATTGGGGTTTTGATCTTGTTCACTTTAATTCAACAACTAGAAAATAACATATTGGTACCAAAAATAATGCAAAAAGTTAGTGGTTTTAGCCCTTTGGTTGTTTTGTTAGCTTTATTAGTAGGTAGTAACTTTTTTGGGGTTATGGGAGCAATACTGGCTGTACCTATTACTATGATAGCAACAATTATCTTAAAAAAGATTTTTAACGATTAAAAATAAAGTGTAGGAAACCGATAAGCCAGATTCTGTGTAATACAGTTGCCTGTATTAACTGACAATCTATCTATGCTCCATCTTTATACCGTACCCATAGTTTGAGCTTGCGCTGACTTTGGGTGTTCTCGAGCTAAGTATAACGGTAAATTCGTGGATTGCTGCAGGTGGGATTGCCCGTTTCACCCCCGCCAAGTTCTACTTACGTAGCCATGCGGGACTCGTCTCTGTTGCTCTCAAATAGTGTCAATTCACTATTTGCCCCTCCGTGGCCTGCTTGCGCAGTCAGGCGGGGACCAGCGCTTACGCGTCGGAGGTTACCCTCCGTCCCTTGCTCTATGCAGTCTGGACTTTCCTCTCCCACCGAGATGGCGGGAGTAGTCAGTTGGTTTCCTACGCCGGTATTGTATCGCTATTTGGTTACTTAAGCCAATCTTATCAACTTCATCTTTTGGTTATTATGCTAATATTATTTTATGGTCGAATCAGATATTGTAGAATCTCCTTTGAAATCAAAAAATGCTTTAATTTTTAAGGTTTTAGCAATATTATTTGCTGTTTGTGTTTTGGTTGTTTTGGGGTGCGGATTTTATTATCAAAGCTTAATTATTTCATCAAACTCTTTGGGTGAGGTTAGTTTCAAGATTTCTAGCGGAGAAAGCGTTTCAGCAATTGCCAATCGTTTACAAAATGAAAAAATAATAAACTCGGCCGTTATATTTCGTCTTCATATAAAGCTTAGTGGTCTGGACAATAAAATACAAGCCGGCGACTATACTATTATGCCAAATGCAACAATTGTTAGTTTAGCAGAACTATTTCAGCATGGAACAAATGATGTAAAACTTACATTTATAGAAGGGTGGCGTTTGGAGCAATTTGCAAAATATGCAGATGAGCAGCTTGATTCAGTTCTTTATGATGAGTTTATGCAAGCGGCCCAAGATAAAGAAGGTTTCCTTTTTCCAGATACTTATTTTGTTTCTGGTGATATAGATGCGACGGCATTAGTGCATTTGTTAGCCGTAACGTTTGATGAGCGTGTACAACCTTTGTTTTCTCAAGAAAATTTACAAAGAGTAGATCTATCTCCTAAAGAGGTAGTTATTTTAGCTTCTTTGATAGAAAGAGAAGCTAAAAGTTTTGAGGATCGCAAAGTGATTGCAGGTATTTTATTGAAGCGCCTTCGTGAAGGAATGCGTCTAGAAGTTGATGCTACTACACAATACGTTGTCGGTAACTCAGATGATTGGTGGCCTCATGATTTGACGCTAGATGATTTGAACAATGAAAGTCCTTTTAATACAAGAGTAAATTTTGGTTTACCGCCGTCACCGATTTCTAGTGTGAGTTTGGATGCTATTACTGCAGTAATCTTTTCGCAGGAATCACCATATTACTTTTATCTCACTGATACTGAAGGTAAGATGCATTATGCTGAAACTTTAGATCAGCACATAAATAATATCTCTCTTTATCTATGAATAAATTTGCACAGATTCAGATATAGTTTTTGAGTAGTTCTTTTGTTATTTTTATCCCTTCATCGATCAAAATATTCACATTTATATAAAGCGGAGTGCTGTAAATATCTACCATTTTGAATGCGTCTTCTAGAGTAATATTTATATCTAACAGCTGTGCAGTAGTTTTAATAGATACATAAGTGTAATACACACCAAATTGTGATAGATATATTTTCACACATTCAATCGATAGTCCTGCTGCTGCTAAAATGCGATTTGTAGTGTTGTATATGCTTGGTGTAATGTCGTCGCTATCTCGCAGTAAAAATGTGTGGTATTTGTTTGAAAGTTTTATAGGCAACAAAGTTTGTGATTGGCTTTCAAATAAATACAGCGTATTTTCAACAACAGCCAAAGCTTCTATCTTTACTAAATATTCTTCATTGTATTCAAGCTTTTCGTTGAGCATGATAGCTTGTATAATAAACATGTACTATGATTACATTGCCCAATCAGCCTAAGGTTTTAAAAACAGCTATTTATGTCTTTTTAACTCTTTTTCTAATCTTTGCGTTGTATTTTACAAACAAAAGCTTAAATAAAGATGAAATGCCACCAGCCGTACCTGTAGAGCAAAACACTTCTTTAGTATCAAAAACTGGTAAAGTTACTTATATTGACGCACGCACATATCCTGGGGAAAATATAACTTATTATTTAGCTGATAATTCTGGCAAAAGTATAATCTTATTACGTGCGAATGATGATAAGTTGCATGTCGTAGAAGGTTTATCGGTTACTGTTAAAGGTACAGTCTCGGCTACTGCAGACGGTAAATCAGAAGTTTTATCTGTAGATGAGGTAACAATAAATGGCAATAATTGAATTTGTTGATGTCACAAAAGAATATGCAGGCGGCTATAAAGCTTTGGATGGTGTTTCATTTAGTGTTGATCCAGGTGAATTTGTGTTTGTAGTAGGTCCTTCTGGCGCCGGTAAATCAACATTGGTAAAACTATTGATAAAAGAAGACAAACCTGCAGCTGGCGATATATTTTTTGATGGCCAAAGTATACTAAGCGTAGAACGCGCCAATGTACCTGCGCTTCGTCGTCGTGTTGGGGTCGTTTTTCAAGATTTCAAATTGCTTGATTCAAAAAATGTTTTTGATAATGTTGCAATCGCATTGGATGTAGTAAATGCAAGTGCTGATGATATAAGAAATATAGTTCCCAATGTGCTTAGTATGGTAGGTCTTTTGGATAAAGCTGATAAATACCCAAAACAGTTGTCAGGAGGAGAAAAGCAACGTATTTCTATAGCACGTGCAATTGCGCACGAGCCTGATGTACTAGTAGCAGATGAACCTACAGGCATGATCGACCTTGTTGCCGCCGAGGAAGTTATCGAAATCTTTGATCGAATTAATGCTTTGGGTACAACTATATTTATGGCAACACACGATAAAAAAATTGTTGATGCTCTAAAAAAGCGTGTAATTCGTTTGGAAAACGGCAAAATTGTTTCAGACAAGCAGAAAGGTACTTATTAATATGGCAAAGCTTTGGTCGCGCGTAAAATCAAATATTAAAAATGAAAAGTTGTTAAATGTTTCTAATTTCTTGGTTCTTACTTTGTCTTTTTTTATTTTAGGTTTATTTATAAGCGTTGTAGTGGGTTCACAAACTGCATTAAGGAAGTTGGAGTCTCAAGCCCAAATAACAGTTTATTTTAAAGATGATTTTCCAGCTGAAAAAATTTTGCAATTACAATCTACAATAACTCAAGACGCGCGAGTTGACTCTGTTGAATATATTTCGAAAGAAGCTGCATATAAATTGTTTAAAGAAATAAATAAAGATGAACCAATCTTATTAGATTCAGTTTCTGCGAGTATTTTGCCAGCAAGCTTGGAAATACGTACAAAAGATTTGTCAGATCTATCGGTGCTAGCCAGTGAATATGCAAAAGTAGATGGTGTTGAGGACGTAAAGCATTTTGATGATGTAGTTAGCAGGTTTAGATTTTGGAGTGGTGTAGTTTATGTTATCGGGTTTGCACTTGTTGGTGTATTCTTTGTTATTTCATATGCTGTAGTTCTAGCGACTCTAAGGGCAACTATTAATTCAAAAGGTGTGGAGTATGAAATTATGAAACTTGTTGGTGCGACTGATGCTTATGTTAAACAACCCATACTTTATCAAGGTACTACTTTGGGGATTTTATCAGGGTTAACCGCAGGATTGTTGCTGACACTTATTACTGCTGCGCTTTATTTTGCTGGAATATTAAAAGAAGGTTTATCTTTTGCTTTTCTTTATGGAGTAAGTATTCACCCAATACTTTATAGTTTGATACTCACATTAATCTTGGTTTTATCTGGTGTAATGCTAGGAATTCTAGGTAGCAAAATAGCTATTAAGAGATATTTGGATTACTAGTATGCAATTGTGTATACACGGTGATAAGGCTTTGGCTTGTTAAGAGTTTGCGATTTTAACCATAGCACGCTATCTAAATCGGTTGCGTTTTTTATCTTTCCCATTTCTGCAAGTCTTTTTTGTAAATATTCAATTGCAAGCACATTTGACATTCTAATCTCATTTTCTTCTTTAGAATCTTTTTTTAACAATTCCATTGTGTCAACTTTATTTGCAAGTGATTCAGCATAATTCAAAATTTTCATTTCTCTCATAATTTGTGGGATTTTATAATCAGCTATAGCCGTAAGCTTGTCGACATTTGTTAATCTTTTGTGATTGTATATTTGCAATGTGTCGTCTGTCATTTTTACTTGAAGTTGAGCACGTTTGTAAAAAGCTATATCTTGACCTTTGTAATTTGAGATATCATTAAACCCTGGCATTTTTGTTACTAAGTTCTCCAGTAAGGTTGTTGCATCATAGTTAGAAGCTTCTACCATATTAAAATATGCGCCATCATAAGTTTCTTTTAAAGCCAATCCAACTTCACGCATCAATTGAAGTCTTTCATTTATCATTGGGATTTCTACATTGCCTAGAAAAATTCGCTTAATATCAGAAAGTGTAAGTTCTGATAAATAATCTGCAGAGAGTAGATTTTGATTATCAGCAATTTCTTTGTCGAGGCAATATGCGAGTGCAACTGATCCATCAAGATTATCAACAGTCCACTTTGGTTTATCTTTTTCTGCCCAAAAACAAAATGTTTGTGTATTAAAAACAAGTATTTCTTGCAATAAATCTTCCAAGTTATTTGTTGATTTTAGAAATGCTGATGGTTTGAAATCTATATCTTCGTGAAGAGTCTCTTGAACTAATTTATCGATCGCTATGTAGTCGATAGTAACTTGTTCGAATTTTTCTTTCGTTTTTTTAATACTATCAAGAACATTGATCATAATACTATCTTTGTTAAATCGCCGTTTAAGATACTAGGTTGCATTCCTATTATTTCTGGTGAGTATTGCATATTAGGAATAGGATTTAATAAGAATATCTTTTTATCATTTACAAAAGCGAACCCCAGTTCTAAAAGTGTGTTTCCACCGATATAGTTTTCGATTCCATTCTTATCATAATTTAACACAAGTATTGCATCTGATTTTAATATTTTGTCATGATGTCTTTTTATTAGGTTGTGTTCTATTTTGCGAGATCCGTCTTCTTCACTAATATCAGATTTCTTTTCTCCTTCTGCAAATCCGACTGGTATATACACTTGCTTGATTCCCATTGATAGTAATTGCTCTTGCACTTTTATCATTTGATCCATAAATACAATACTTCCACAAATTGTAATTGTCATTTTAAAACCTTTCTGTATTAATTAGCTTTTCTTCAAATGTAGTATTTCCGTCAAACGTTTTGTAAGCATTGTAAAAGTCCCAAAATTCTTCGAGTGGGGGATTAACTTTTTGTTTGAGATCGGATTCTTTTATCCACTCAAATATTCCTTCATTAGTGTTTTGTAAATCACCAGTTGGGTTATTAAATATAAATGCATGCATAAGTTTATCTTCAACTAGCTTTTCATTCGAATAAACTACGTAATGTTTGATTGCGCATAATTGTGGTGTGCCAGTTAAATTAGTTTCTTCGTGAAGTCCTCTTGCTGCTGCGTCTGTAAATGTTTCTCCCCAAAATGGCTTTTCTGTAGCAAATCCGAAACACCCATAAAATGGGTTTTTTAATCTTTTATATATTAAAAATTCAAGTTCGTTATTTTGTCTTCGTACTGGTATTAACACAGTGGTCGCTTTAACGCGCTCTTCTATTTTATTTGCTTCGGTTGTAATACGATTTGCAAATTCTTTTCCGGTGTCAGTTAGTGCATATGTGTCGTCGCCTTTTTTTATAAAGTCAGCCTCAATTAGTTTAGTGAGATGAAATACAAATTGTGCTGGTTCCATTTCTAGTGGTTTTATTTCTGAATATCTAGCAGACTTTCTGAACAAAAGATTTTTTAGTATTTCTATTTGGGTTTGATGCAACTGTTTCATTAAGTGGAGTATATACAAGTTTTTATGAGGAGAAAAGTAAAGTCGAGTTTACTAGGCTATTGATCGGGCAGGAGCCCCGCCTGTTTGCCCAGATAGACGGGGCTCCTGCTTGTGTCATGGTCGATACACATTAAATGTGTACCAGTTCCCATCAGTGGGAACTAGTATCGCATAGTGTGTATCTTGCAGCTGACGTATCTCAGCTGCGTTTTTTTCGCCAGGTTCAACCCTGGCGTTAGAAATTTTGAAATACAGGACTCCAGGCTTATCGCCTGGGTTGCCTGTAATTTCAAATTCTGGCACATAAGGTGTGCCAGAGACGCCTGCACTCTTCAGAGTGCAGCGTTGTTTCTCGAGATCGCAGCGGACAGCTAGCGGTTGATATTTTCCATAGTCGATGACTATGGAAGTATTGCTACTTATCTGCACAGTTGTAGGGCCAAATTTGGCCGCTACAACCGCCACTCCTGCTGAAAGAAATATCAGCAGTAGGACAATAGGTGTCAAACTTTTCATAGCGTCTCTCCTTTTTTTTAAATTCTTTTTTTCTGGATGTTTAAAATTGCTATTCTCACTGTATAGCTATAGGGTTAAAAATGCAAAGTGGTAGATGTTGTATGACCAAGAGAGGGTTGGGAGCAACCCTCTCTTTTTTGCTGGCGTCACTGCGGATAAAGCGGTGGCATCACAATAAAGTAGTTTAAGATCTCCATCTCAGAGATCTCTACTATTGTAGTGCCCTCACTACTGTGCATGACCAATGCTGGTGTGGAGACGACCTCACCTGTATCAAAGAAAGTCATCATCGCCAAGCCCGGTGTTTCGAGTGAAAATTCGATGCCCTCAGTTGTTTCCAGACCAGAAATCTTTTCGAAGTTTGGATATTCTTGAAACAATGATGCAACACATTCTGCTTTCTCATCTTGGGTTGTACACCCAACAATGAAAACAGCCATCTCGTCACTTTGTGGGACTACAAAAGTTGTGCCACCGAGAATCACCAAATACTCGCCAGGGTTAAGGGACTGTGGCGTAGCAGTTGGTTCTGTAGTGGCTGTGGGTGAAGGCATTGGTGTTTCGGTCGGCGACGGCGTAGCCGTCGCTTCAGGCATCGGTCTAAAAAATCCGCATGCCATTAAGGCTAAGAATATTAAACTTAGCCAGACTGGAAGCTTGTTTTTCATGGGTAGGCTCCTTTTCTAATGAAAAACGGTTGGAATTGATGTAGGAAATATATCAGAGTGCTAAACAAAAAGAAACTATAGGACCTGTAGGTAAATTGCCCAATAGTTTGCAATGATATAATGACCTAGTTAAATATGAAGCTTTATAAATTACTTTTAGTTAGTGCTTTTTGTATTACTGCCCTGCTTTTCTCAGGGCTTTTTGTGTATGCTGAGGATTCCGAAAGCATCGAAGACTTGCAAGAACAAATAGAAAAGTATGAAAAAAAGGTTACTGATTTGCAAAATCAAGTTTCATCTTTGGCAAATGAAATATCCTCGTTTGATACACAAATTGATTTAACTCAATTAAAGATCCAAAGTACTACAGCAAAGATTTCACAAAAAGAAAACGATATTACAAAATTGTCTGAAGACATTTTGGGATTAAAAGATCGTATAGCAAAATTGGAAGAGTCAATTTCATTTCAACAAAACGTATTGAACCAGCGTATAAGAGAAAGATATAAATCACGTGAAACCTCAGCACTTGTCGTATTTTTTGGATCATCAACATTCAATAATTTAGTGCATAAAACCGAATATCTACAAGTTCTAGAAGCACAAGATAATAGATTGATACAAGATATGCGTAATACAAAAGAAGCATATGATCAGCAAAAGACTTTATTTGAACAAAAGAAAACCGAAGCCGAAGATTTGAAAGCAGATCTTGAAGATGAAAAAGCAAATCTCGATTATTATAACAACCAGTTACAAGATCAAAAAAATCAAAAAGAAAAATTATTGGAAGTAACTCAAAATGATGAATCTAAATATCAAGAGTTGCTAGAAGATGCGCGCAGAGAGTTGACACAAATAACAGGTGCAGTTTCTGCATTAATCGGTCAAGATGGTGAAGAAGTAAATCAAGGTGAGGTGATAGGCTATCAAGGTAATAGCGGTTTTTCTTCTGGTGAGCATTTGCATTTTGGCGTTTACAGATACTCTTCTTTCGAAGAAATTGATGGTTGGAATTGGTATTACTCAAATTATGTTGACCCTGCCAAGAAGCTAAAGAATAAATCTGTATATTGGAATGATGGGTGCAGTTCTTCTGGAAATAAAAACACAGGAAGTGGAAGCTGGTCGTGGCCTATTTCAAATCCTACAATTTCTCAGGGCTTTGGATATACATGTTGGTCTAATATTTATTATGGTGGCAACCCGCACCCTGCTTTGGATATGTATGGTTCAGCTGGTACTCCTGTTTATGCCGTTGAGGATGGCACTGCTTATTTTTGTAGAAATTGCTTGGGAGATGGTGGAAATGGTGTCTTCATTTTCCACGATGACAATTACATGACTTTGTATTGGCATTTAAGATAAAACTTTGCAATACAGTACATTCTAATCTTACTAGAATATTGTGTATTGAAATTTCTTTACAATTTTATAAATTGTTTGTGTGCCGAATCCAATTTCTATCTCATTACAAAAGCAGCTAGTAATACACGATGAGATAATATATGTTGACTTAGCGTGGCAAAAAGACATAGAGCCAAGTTTATTTTCAGTTCGTCCGCTGTGTGAGGGTGCAAATATATTAATACATAATCCTGTTACTGATACTTGGGTAAATTCAACAGATGCTTTATCAGATATGCCTCCTTTGCAGCAGCGCATGTATATAAAAGTCTTACACCTAGTGCAAGAAGAAAATCTTTGGTTTGAAATTCGTAATATAAAAACATCTGAAACTTTTATAACTAATAAAGTGAAAGTTTGGCCTTACGAAGAATTCGCAAAAACTTATTTTACAACTTTGGTATTGCCCCCTGTTAGTAAACCAACTTCGGTTGAAGTTATTCAAATAATAAATGATGTACCAGCACAACAACAAGCATATAAATGGAACGTTGACCACAAAGCTATGTTTGTTTCTCTGTGTGTATTTGTTCTTATGCTATTAATCGTGAGAAGATTGATTTATGCTAAAAAACTGGCTGCCAGCAATACTAGTGATGTTTCTTATATTTCTACTATCATCAACTCCTGGAGAAGCGATAAATTCCGCAGGTCTTGATAATGAAATCTTACATATTAACGGGCATTTTTTGATGTTTTTGTTGCTTAGCATTATGTACTTTAAAGCTACTAAGAAGATATTCTATGCCATATTTTTGACATTTCTTTATGGTATATTTGACGAAATTCATCAAGTATTTACCCCGATGAGATCTGCTGGAGTTTTTGATGTTTTTGTCGACACATTGGGTGGAATATTGGGTGGAGTAATTATATGGAAAGGATTGTCACATCTACCAAACAAACTGAAGAGCTGGCTAATGAACTAGCAAAAGAACTGCGTCCAAAAGACGTTGTCGCTTTGTATGGTGATTTGGGCAGTGGGAAAACCACTTTTACCAGTTATCTTGTTAAGGCGTTAGGATTTCATGATAGAGTTCAAAGTCCCACTTTTGTTATATTGCGTATATATTTCGATTGCGTTTTAAATGGTGGTAGTCAACATGCAATAAAAGAGATTAAGCACTTTGATTTGTATCGATTGCTTGATATTTCTGAGCTAGATGCGTTAGATTTTGAAGCGGTGATAAATGAGCCTGCAGGGATAAGCATAATTGAGTGGCCAGAAATAGCTGAAAAATATTTACCAGAGAATGTTATAAAAATTTCATTTGAGTATATAGATGAGGATAAAAGAAAGGTTATTATAAATGGCTTGGAAATTATACATTGATTCGTCTGATAGAAATATCAGAAAAGTTGTTTTATCAAATACAGAAACTAATGAAACTTTTGAAAAAGTTTCTGAAAAAGGTGGTATTACAGAACTGATACAAGAGTTATTAGACTTTCATAAAGTTTCTTTGGGAGATATCTCTGAGATAAGTTCCAATCCTGGTCCTGGGTCATTTACAGGATTAAAATCTGGAGCTGTCGCTGCCAATGTTCTAAACTGGGTTTTAGGTAAAAAGTCGATCTCAGAATTAGCTCTGCCAGAATATGGTGGTGAACCAAATATCCATACAAAATCAGATATCAAATAGTAACCACTTTTTTTGCTTTAATTAATAAAAACAATGGAAATTCGCTGTATTCTTTTTCTATACCTGGAATTTCGACAAAGTTAGTGACTGCAAAATTATTTGTTACTAGTGTTTTGATATATTCAGAAATTGGTCTGTGATAAAAATAAGATTTTACCGAGCCTTTCCCAGATTTAACATGTGTATCAAGAGGTATTACCTTTGCATTTAAATATCTATCTATGCGACGGTATGTCATTTTTCTTTCTTCATCGATACCCCATCCGCTTTGTCTTGGTATACGAAATGCTGGATGAAGCATAGCTATGCATACTTCGGCTCCGGGATCAGTTAATTCGTTAACTTCTCCAAGTATTTGATCTAGTGGATCCATATCTTGAATGCTCAATAAGAAAATTATCTTATGAAATTTTGTATTTTTAAGGTCTGGCGCAGATGCCATCTTGGCCGCATTGATTTGTAGAAAGTTTGCTTTTGGATGCAGCTCTTTGGCTTGTTTGATCATTTGTAAACTGTTATCAACGCCAAAATACATGCAGCGTGTTTTACGTATGTTTTCAAATAATATTCCCGTGCCACACCCAACATCCAAGACCTTATCTTTTTCAGTTAGTTTGAGTAATTCTAGTAAATAAGGCATTACGTAGTGGTGGTGTTTATGCCCGCTTGTACCAGCCATGCCAGAATACCATTTTGATAATTTGTTCCAATTTGACCTTGCCATTTAATATTGTTTTACCATACCCTATAATTATTATAAATGAATCCTACTGTAAAGAAAGTTTTATTTGGTTTGTTATTGCTTCCGTTACTGGGTTGGTCACAGATACTAGCTTTTGTAGAGTTATTATTTCTTTTTAGACCTGCTTTGTGGGTTGAGCAGTTGGTTATATTAACGATTTTTAGCGGGTATTTTATTAGTTTGTTCTGGTACGCGCATTCTCTCGGTAAAAAATATATTCTTTTTACAATAGCTTTGATTGTTGTGTTATTTCTGATAGCCGTGACAGCAACATCTTATGAACTTATGAGAAGTATGGCATTTAAGAAAGAGATAGTGTCTAATGCTAAGCTGTTGTCAAAAGACTTTTCATCTGTTGTGAGTGTGCAAAATATAGGCTTAGTCAAAATACCTCAAACGCAAGCTGATTATAAATTGTCATTTAGTATGCCAATGGAGATAAATAAATTACCAAAAGAGCTAAAAGATTATAAAGTAGAAATTTATCAAGGAAATACTCGCGTTATCTTTTACACATTACATATTAATGCAGAAAATGCCTCAATATATGGAGCCAACTATGAACTTAAAAGTTTAGAATACTACCAACCTGAAATCGCCATATCTCTGGCTGGTGTTGATTATAGTTTTAACTATTTTGCTTACGATAAACCGCAAGTTCGAATCAAAATAACCAATATTACGCCGGGTTCATATAACGATGCTGTTTTATATGAAAAGGCTTTGGAGTTACCCTTGTAGTATAATATCCGTATGAAGATTTTGGTTACGGGTGCAGCTGGTTTCATAGGGTCACATTTATCAGAAAAACTTGTTGAGTTGGGTCATACGGTAGTAGGTATAGATGCATTTACCGATTATTACCCTGTTATTTTAAAAGAACAAAACGCCAAGCTTTTGGAATCTAAAGGCGTTACTATACATCGCATAAATTTGGCAGAAGATGATCTGACAGAAGCAGTTGCCGGTGTAGAATTTGTTTATCATTTGGCAGCACAGCCAGGTATTTCAGAAAAAGTTTCGTTTGAAGATTATTTGGCAAACAACGTAGTCGCTACGAATCGCTTGATCGAAGCAGTTGAAAATTTACCAAATTTTAAATTTTTTGTGAATATTGCAACATCATCAATATATGGTTTGGATGCTTGTTATTCAGAAGAAACAGCCCCTGCACCAGCTTCTTATTATGGTGTGACCAAATTAGCAGCAGAACAGTTGGTTTTGGCTCAACACAGAGACAAAGACTTTCCAGCTTGTTCTTGTAGATTGTATTCTGTATATGGTCCGCGCGAACGACCTGATAAATTATTTCCTTTAGCTATCCGTAGTGCACTTACAGAATTTAAGTTTAAATATTATGAGGGCAGTGAAGATCATATTCGTAGCTTTACTTATGTTGGAGATATAGTTGATGGGTTGGTATCTGTCATCGATCATACAGATGTTTGCAATGGGCAAGTATTAAATCTTGGTACAGATAAAACAACAACTACTGGCGATGCGTTACGTATTTTAGAAGAAGTATTGGGCGAACCTTTGAAATTTGAAAGGTACCCACGAAGGGCAGGGGACCAATATAAAACAGCAGCTATTATCGATAAAGCAAAAAGATTAATTAATTATAATCCTGCAACAACTATGCACGAAGGTTTTGGTCAAACAAGTATATGGTTTAAAGATAAGATACTGCCACTTATTGCAGAAGGGTCATTATGAAAAAAGCAGAACTAATTTCGATAGTAATTCCTTGTTACAACGAAGAAAAAAATATAAACAGAACTCTAGACGGATTGCTAGATGTTTTGCAATCAAAAGACTTTGAGTATGAAATAATCGCAGTCAACGATGGTAGCAAAGATAAAACTTGGGATGTAATTTCACACTATGCGCAAACAAAAAAGAATATTAAAGGTATAAACTTTATGTCAAACTTTGGTCAATCTGCAGCTTATCAAGCCGGATTTGATATGGCAAAAGGCGATTATGTGATTACAGTTTCCGCAGATTTAGAAACTCCGCTTGATTATGTTTTGAAAGTAAAAGAACTTTTGGATGAAGGCTACGATGTAGTAAATACAAATCGTATGTCTCGTTGGGAAGCAGACAAAGGAGAGCGACAAGTAAAAAGTAATTATGCAAATATGTTGATAGCAAAAATTTCTGGTGTTGATATAAAAGATCGAGGTTCAGGTATGAAAGGTTTTAGAAAAGTAATTTTGGACAATCTTCGTTTGTATGGTGAAATGCATAGATTCTTGGTTGATTATGCAAGTGTTTATGGTGCAAAAATTATTGAAATAGATACCGAGTTTAAAGATAGAGATTATGGCGAATCTTATTACAAAGGTCACAAACGCACTATAAAAGTTTTGCTCGACTTAGTTACACTAGCATTCTTATTATATTTCGCAAAGAAGCCTTTTACAGCGATGCCAGGTAGATTATTTGGTTCTACAGGCGCAGTGATTTCGGGTCTTGGCGGTCTGGGTTTATCATATTTGTTTTTATTAAAGCTTATGGGCGAAAGTATTGGTAACAGACCTTTATTTATGATCTCTGTGTTGATGGTTGTAATGGGAGTGCAGTCTATGATGATGGGAATGATAGGTGAGTTGATGATGCGCAATTACTTCGAGTCAGGCAATCGCAAAACTTATACTGTACGAGAAACGGTTTAATATTAGCTAATCGTCCCAAAAATCATTAGCTGCTTTTGATGTCGTTGGTCTGGTTGTAAATAAAGAACTTAGCCTTGTATCTTCTTCGATTGGTGGTATATCTGGATCTGGTATGGAATTAGTTTGTAATGTGCTAATTGGGTGTGTATCTTCTTGAGACTCTTTTAATAATGTATCTAAGTCATGCATTTTTTGTGATGATAGCTTTGAAATAATCTGAGATACTTGCTCTTGGGTAAAGTCTTGTAGCATTGTTACAGCAAGTTGTGTTGGCATCGCCTCAATACTTTTTGCAACTGTTTCAGGATCAAATTCAGCTTCTTGTTGTTTGCGCCTTTCCTCAGCTTCAGCGGCTGCTTTTTCTGCTTGTTTTTTAGTCCTCGAGGTCTCTAGAATATTTCTTAATCTCACGTCATCTGGGTGCTCTACAACCTCTTGTGTTAATGGTTGTGCGATTGTAGTTTCCACTGTTGCCTTTACGCTTTGAACTTCTGGTGCGAGTGTTTGTATTGGATCTGTATCAGAAGTTGCTGTTTTGCGCCCAGCTTCTCTGAAGCGTCTAGCTTCCGCTGCAACTTCACTTGGTAAACCTGATCTAGCTGTATTTATAAGCGTTCCTATTGTTGATTTATTTGGTGTAGGTTTTGAATCAGGAACTCCATCTAATGCCACTATTACTCGATTTATTGTATCTCTAGTAATACCTAGTTGTTTCAGTCTCTCATTGTGTTTTTTTGCTGCAGCTTCCTCAACGCGTCGGCTAGTTATAATGTTTGCATCGTTTTCTTTGTTCGCGTATTTAGCTGCATTTCGCTTTTTTGTCTCGTCATTTTCTTCATATATTAAATTAGATGTCTTTTCACTCTCACCTGTGGCAGTGTCTTGCGCTTTGAATGTTATTTCTGTAAATGGCATAGTATATTAAGTTTATAGCTATTTCAGCTTATCTGCAAAACTGTTCTCCAATTTTTCTATCTTTGGATGTATCACAAATTTGCAATATGGCTGGTCTTTGTTCTGATCAAAATAGTTTTGATGGTAACTCTCAGCCTCTATGAAAATATTGTATTTTTCTAGTTGAGTTACAACAGGTTCTACAAACTTCTTATTTGTTGTAAGTTCATTGATATATTCTTGAGCCTCGTTTAATTGGTTTTCATCGTGATAAAAAATAACAGACCTGTATTGAGCACCTACATCGTTGCCTTGCTTGTTTACAGTAGTTGGGTCATGAGTTTGAAAAAAGATTTCTAAAAGTTCTTTGTAAGAAATTATCTCTGAATCAAAAGTCAATTGAATTGCCTCGGCTTCCCCAGTGTTTGCATCGTGAATACTTTTATAATTGGCGTGTGGATTTGAACCGCCGCAATAACCTGGAATTATAGAGGTGACTCCTTTAATTCTTTTGAATATTGCTTCGGTACACCAAAAGCACCCTCCTGCAAATGTAGCTAGTTGTTGTGTCATTTTTGTGGATTTGGAAACTTAACTCTTTGTGTATTCGCGCCTTTTACTTCTGAGGCAGCAGCAAGAGTTTCTCCTAATGGTTGAAATTTACCCGTATGGATGACTGTAAAATAAGTCCATGCGATTGTGCCGGTTATAATAAAGGCAGAGATGATATACAAGAACGGATGCGTAGATTCTTGGTGCATTGTATAGATGATAGTCTATTATCTAGTTATATTGCAAGTGCTTGATATAGATCTTCTAGTTCGAATCCTAGCTTTTTGTAATACTCACGTGTTCCTATAGATGAAATTACACATATTTTTTTAAATCGATGTTTCTTTGCAATTTCTATCGACTTGGCAATCAACGTTTTTCCAAGGCCCTTATGTTGCGCAGCTGAATCGTCGGTTTTATCAATTTCGATGCTTTGGCCATATACGTGTACTTCGCGAATAATGGCAGCTTTTTTAAGTTCTTCTATAAAGTTTTGCCTTGTTGGTAAAGATAGTCTTACAAATCCTGCAATCTTATCTTCTGGTGTTACATATTCTATAAAAAACTCTTTTGAGACTTTTGTAGAGTATTTTGTGATTTTCATTTTTAAGTCACTTTGCGCTACTAACTCGCCTTTGATTTCACGAGCGCGTATGTCCATCATTTTACTGTGTTTGAGCTTTAAGCTGTTTTCAACTATTTGTCTAAAGTTTGTTAATTTATTTCCTACTACTATGTCTGTAGAGGGTATGTCTCTTATGACTCTAGTTAATCGACAATATCTTGGTGTATTCAAAAAGACGAATTCCAAAACTTTTTGTAAATCTTCTTTGTTATATGGTTTCCATTTTCCAGTATTGTAATATTGCATAAGCTCTGCACTCTCAATAAGTGAACAGGGGTATACTTTTAACTCATCGGGTTTTATAGAACTATCGTTAAATAATTTTTTGAAATCATGCATATCTTTTTTTGGTGTTGATCCATACAAATTTGGCATCCAATGCGCGTGTATTTTGAACCCAGCTTGACGAAGCATGTTTAATGCATCTCTAGTTTGTTTTACACCATGCCCACGTTTATTTATCTTCAAGACTTTGTCGTTGAGGCTTTGAATGCCTATTTGCACTTTTGTTGCACCCAGTTTTCGTATGCGCACAATTTCATTGGCGTCTATTTCGTCTGGCCTTGTTTCTATACTTAACCCTATGCATCGTGTTTTTGATAATTCATTTTGTTTTTGTACTTCAAACAATTCGTCCCATGTAGCGGTTTCTTTTTTGGCATTACTTAATTTTGTGCTTAGTCCTTTTGCAATTACCTGGTTATAAGATTTTTCCAAAGATGCTCCTTTAATCTCTTGTAACAAAGTCTCGTCGATAGGCATTTCTTCTGATGGAATTAAAGTTAATGGTGTTGGAGTCTTACCAAAATCGTTTAAAGCGTCAAAACATCTTTTAATAAACCATATTTGATAATTCTCTGAATAAACTGTCCATGTTCCGCCCAAAATAATTATTTCAATTTTATCTGTTGGGTGACCAATAGCGTTATAAGCTGCTAGCCGATTGAAAGTTTGGTAGTAGGGATCAAAATGATTTGTGTATGCGCGTTGCGCACCGGGTTCATCTGAAATATAACTTTTTGGCATGCGTACATCGTTGGGACAAAATATACATTTTCCAGGGCAAGGAAAGGGCTTTGTTAACAAGGTTACCGGAGTGACTCCTGATAATGTGCGTATGTTTTTCATTTGAAATATTGAGAGGAGATGTTGAGTTTGCATAAGGGACAGTCCTAAAGTGTCCTTGTTTTTTATAATCATTTCAATAAGCTCGCTCTTTGCAAAAAGCTGACCATTTGATTTGGGATTTCTTGATAGTACCCGCTGAATCTCTTTGTGATCGGCTTTTTTGACCTTTGATAAGTTCGAAATAATGTTTTGAAATGTTGCAATATCTGTAGGTTTTTCCATACTTTGGTCATTATACCAGGGGACAGTTAAGGACAGTCCTCGATGTATAATCATTGTTATATGTTAAACATGCCGACAGTACAGTCTATATTAAGTAATGTAAGAGACTTTTATGCGTCCTTGGGACACATGTTTAGTCAGACCCGCCAGAGTTACTGGCTTGGATGGTTTCAGCTAGAACCATATTTACCGACTGCGCGTATTTTAAACGTATGTGACTTGGGTTGTGGTAACGGTAGGTATTTTGGGCTTTTGAGGGACTCTTTAGGACTGTCCCTTAAGTATTCAGGTTTCGATACCGAGAAAAGCTTTTTGCAGGAGGCTTCAGCTAAATACCCGGAAGCGTCTTTTTATGAAAAAGATATTTTTTTAGACCTCGGTGATATAAAGGAAAAATTTGATCTAGTAGTAGGATTTGGTATAACGCACCACTTACCTGATGATGAGTTTAGACGCATATGGTTTGCGCAGCTTGCCAATTTACTACATGAAAAGAGTATTCTTGTTCTTACATTTTGGAACTTTCAATATGACAAGCGTTTTCAAAAAGCAAGAAAAGTAGGTACTAATGACTATTATTTAAAGTTTAATAATTCAGAAAAGGAAAGATATTTTCATGCATATACTTCTGATGAAATCGAACACCTATTGCAACCCTATAAAGTAGTGGCCACGTATAAGGCTGATGGAAAGCTTGGCGATTTGAATACTTACTATGTGTTATCATTAAAAAGTATTTAGTTAAAGGAGGAATATGCAAAAAGGCTTATCGAATTTGGTAATAATTATGCTTGTAGTTACTTTATCTCTTGCCACGGTTGGCTGGTATGTATATAGTCAGTACCTCAAAAGCGCAGTAATACCAGAACTAACTGATTCTCCTTCGGTCAATGTACCTTCAATAGCAAATACGCAAGTGCCTGAATTGAAAACTGATGATGATGTAAAGGTTGAAATAGAAGCTTTATTAAAGTCTGATCTCGATCAACTGGAAGCAGAGCTAGATATCGATATTGATGATTTAGAAATGTAGCTTTCTTAAATACAATAACTTCTAGATTTATTTTGCGCGTTCGACAGTATAAGACGCGATTCCTATGAGATAGTCGAATGCATCTTTGTTCCACCAATCTTGCTTTGCATTTGTAAGCGCTGTTTGCGCTTGTGTAACGAGTTGTTTGGCGAGTTGTTTTGAATATTCGTATGAGCCTGTATCTTCAATTATTTTTTTAACGATGGCATGTTCGGCTTCGGTCACATCGTGTTTGCCCAAATATTTTCGTAAAGTTTCTTTTTGTTCTGATGTCCCATTTTCCAAAGCTTTATGAATCAAAAGTGTGTACTTACCTTCTTTGAGATCATCCATTGCAGATTTGCCCATTTCGCTTGGATCACCAAACATTCCTAGGACATCATCCCAGATTTGAAATGCTATTCCACCTGGAATAGCGTATTGGGTTAATGCGTCTAATGTTGCTTGATCTGATACATTTGCCAATAAAGCGCCACAATGAATTGGGTTTTCATATGTGTATACACCAGTTTTAAGTCGAAGCATACCCAATAACTCATCATAAGTTACATCTGCTCTTGCTGTATTCAAAATATCTTCATATTGTCCAAATGCAGTAATTTTATCTTTTTCATTTATATTCCACATCAAATTTCTCAAGGTTTTTTCATCAACTTGTAATTGAGCCAGTTTCATTTCGGCCATATGACAACACATCATGCTAGTTAGCATTGCAAATGAATTTGCTAAATGTTGTGGGGTTTTGCTGTGAAAATCCTGTGTTACTTGGTAATCATGAAACATTACATGTGCTGTAGGTTTACCTCGCCTTTTATCTGACATATCCATAAAGTCGTCTACCATTAAAATGTATGCATGAAATAATTCAATAATTATGCCTAAATCGATTGCCAGTGCATCTGTTTTTCCGGCCAAGAGTTTATATGTGAAATATACGAATGCTGCTCGCACACGTTTGGCATCTCTTGTTGTTATATCTTTAATTATGTCAAAACTTAGTTGTATATGGGGTTCGTTTCGAGTTTCTGTAAATTGTTTAGTTTCATCATCAAAATAACTTATAATGTATGGTTCGAATTGTTGTTGAAACTCTTTTATTTTTTGCTTCCCGTATTGCGCTTCGGGAGAAAGTTCTGCCATTTTATTAAATTTTTATCAGGTTATTTACCAAAATTTCTTTGTACGCTTTCAAAATAATCGATTGCTTTTTTAAGTTCATTTTTATCGAATGCAGGAAACATTACATCGGTAAAATATAATTCAGCATAAGTACCTTGCCATGGCATAATTCCGCTGAGTCTGTTGTGTGCGCCAGTACGAATAATCAAATCTGGATCTGGCATGTCTTTTGTATCCAAACAATTAGAAAAATTTTCTTCTGTGATTTCTAAGTTTTGTTCTTTCAACTTGGTGATTGCTCGTAAGATTTCGTCTCGTCCACCATAGTCTACTGCTAATGCAAAATTGAATCCAACAAAATCTTTACTAACGTCTTCGACTTCTTCTATGTCTTTGACAACGTCTACTGGTAAGCGATCTTTTCTACCTATATGCCTATATTTAATTTTTTCTTCCACACACTTTTTTTTGTATTTGGTAGAAAATTCACGGGCTAGTTCCATCATGTATTCAAATTCGTCAGAGCGTTTTTCCCGATTTTCTGTAGACAAAACCCAACATGTAAGATATTCAACACCCAGGTCTCGCGCGGCATTGACTAATATTTCGATATTCTCAACACCCTTACGATGACCAAATATTTTTGGTTGATTATTTGCGGCAGCCCAGCGGCGATTTCCATCACAGACTATTACTATATGTTTGGGAGGTTTCACAGATTCATTTAATTTTTCTGACATATTATTAATAAACCTTCTTTTATGAAGTTAAATTCATTTTGAGGTTACTCGCTTTAGTTTGCGTTTACCTTTGCGTGCTTTGCGCCTAGTTGTTCTTCCATTTCTTTTTAAGTCTGGCATAACACCGTTATTTTCTCATAAACTTTAACTAAAGCAATATATGTTCGGGTAACCTTTGGTATAATGCTTTTTATGAGGATTGTGGTTGGTAATAAAACAAAAGAATTTTCAAGTGGCGATTTGGCTTTATTTCTAAAGCCAAATCGCCCAGTAGCTATAGATCTGGGTACAGGAGATGGTCGATTTGTCTATAAAAATGCACTAAAAAGTCTAGAGACGCTATATATTGGCGTCGACCCAAGTGAAAAACAACTCGCAATTTATTCTAAGCAAGCACAAAAAAAGAAATTACTTAATGTTTTATTTATTGTTTCTTCAGTTGATGCACTTCCCATCGAATTAACAAATCTAGCTAATACCGTATATATAAATTTACCCTGGGGAAGACTGCTGGAAGCTGTTGTTAAGGTAGATAGTGGTATGAAAGATGTGATAAATCTGCTAGTTCCCGATGGTAATTTGGAAATAGTTCTAGGTTATGATCAATCTCTAGAACCAACTGAAACTGCTCGGTTGCACTTGCCGGAAATAAACTTAACTTATATAAACCAACATATTATTCCAAAAATGCAATTGTTGGGGTTTTCTCTAGTCGAAAGTGTGACTTTGGAGAAGGATGTAATAAAGCAGATTGATACTACTTGGGCTAAAAAATTGGCTTTCGGGAAAGAACGTCCAATTTACAAACTCGTCTTCAAAAAGTCTCGCTAGAAGAGCTAAACCCGTTGTATGCTGCACATATTGCCCGGGTTTGTCGCTCAATAAGAACGTTGTTAAGTGATTAATACTTTTTGTTAATTCACTTATTTTTTAGTTTCTACAACTATGCTTTTGGCTAACATATCGTGCCAAGTTTGCTTGTTTGGATTCCAAAGCATCCATAAATAACCCAATCCCAAAGCTAGGCCAGATAATAGTTTACCTACTACTTCACGGAGTATTGCGTGTATAACATCAAGGTTTTGACCTGTTGTAATATCTTGAACCCTGATTCCAAGTGCCATTTTTCCTACTGTTGCTCCGTATTTGTGTATCATGAATACATAATAAACAAATCCTACAAGAGTTCCGAGTGGATTCATAGTTGTTGTTGTTGCGGTATTAGCTGCTGGTGTAGTACCGGTTAATGCTGCCAATACTGATCCTACAATTCCAATAAGTATTGCATCTATTAATACTGCTAAAAATCTTTTACCAAATGATGCATATACTAATGTTGTTGCTTCTGTAGCCATTGGTTGTGCTGGCATTGACATTGTATTCATTTGATTTTGTTCTGTTGTCATCGGTGTTTCTTCCATTATTTATCACCCCCTGATCTCTGTAACCATACCTGAATTACCTGCATGTTCTGGTGAAGCTTCTATATCCATATTTATGCCGCCTGATATTTTAAGTCCTAGATTGAGTAAAATTCCAGAAATTAATCCTCCCAAGAGTCCGACCGCACCATAAAATATAGGCGAGACCACCAAGAGCATAAGTACGAGTAAAGCACCTCCTGGTATGCCCGGTCTTGATAAGATAGATATTCCCATAAGTATTGCTATTGCAAGTCCAAAAATAGTTAGTATTGCTGCGTATGTCTTTGCTAGTGTCCAAACTTCTACTTTTTTAAAAATCATAAAAAACTCCTTAAAAGTCTTTATACTTCAAATTAATTGTTTCATAAAAGATGCTAGAATACCAGCATGCATGGTTTAGCAGCTTTACCTAATATAGATGAGTTAAATCACGCGCAAGACTTGATTCTTGAGCATAAGAAAAGAGTGAATTCAGTACTTGACGCAGCATATGAGCTAGGCGGTATAGAAAATGCTCCATTATCTATGATGAATGATTGGTATGGTGGTTGTACAGATATGCTTGCTTTAGATAGTAGAGTTTTATTGCCTATGGAAGATTACTATATATCTTTGAGCAAGCAGGCTATGACAGTTTTTAATGGTTTTTCATTTAATAAAGAACTTGATGACCATACATTAGAATTGCTTGGTATACATGCAAGAAATATTGCGCATTTACAAAATCACCTTCAAATCTTGGATGATGGAGATCCTATACGGGAGCAATTAGCTACTGAGCTGACTCTTGAAAATGACGCAGTTGCAAAACTAGTAGCTACAAATTAGAATGCTCTGGTAAGTCATCGGGGTAGAAGAGCTTGCTCCGGGGTATGGCGCAGTTGGCTAGCGCGCAGGGCTGGGGGTCCTGAGGCCAGAGGTTCGAGTCCTCTTACCCCGACCATTAAAATTTATAAATAATTATCCTCCATCCAATTTCTAAACCCAACTTTCTTTTCTGCTGTCCTTTGATTCCATTCCCAATTTAATATTCTATCCACAATTAAAAAAGCAGGAAGTCTATTCTTAACTCCCAGAATCTCTAAATTGCTTCGACGTGCGTATTCTTCTACAAAGTAATTACCTAGCTCTAGCTTACTGTAATCAAGCAACATGCAATACGTACGTGCAAGATCAGATTCACCATAGCCTATGTAAAGCTCCATAAGATCAAACAATCCGCTTACAACCCAATCATTTGCAGTTTCTTTTAATGCAAGATTTTCTAGTTTAAAGTCTTGCATAACACAAACACCTTTAGTTAGGGTTAAATTTTGAAGTCTTTCTGCTACTAAACTTTTTGCCCATTCTTGATCTTCCTTTATGTTAGGGCTACCAGATACTTTAGCTTTTTCGAATCTTGATTCTATGTGATCTAATAAAAACTCTAAGTAGCCATTTTCAAAAGGCTTTATCGTATTAGTTCTTAAATCATATTTTCCTGGAAATTCCCAAGTGAATGTTTGCATTTTAACAAGGCATTCCACAAGCGCGTTTAATATATTTCTTTGATCGTTAAGCGAATAAGCTGTAACAAATTCTTTGATAGTTAAAGAAACTCCTGGCATTTTAGGCATAATCACATATGACCACCCAAATATTTCTTCTGACATATCTAAAATATAGGGGTAGGGAACAGGTGTAGAAGTTTTCTTGTAAAGATTATCAGCAAAAAATTTTTCTGAAGAGAATTGCCATTCATAGTGAGGGCAACCTCTAAAAACAAATTCTCCCTCGTTCGTGGTAACGAAAAAGTTCTGCCCAAATAGGCCCTCTCTAATTGGTAAAGCCTTTTCTAGAGTACCTAGCCTAAACTTGTTGAGTGCTTCTTGAATTTGGGAATCGTCAATAAATCCCAATCTTTCTGAATACTTTGTTTTCATAAAACAATCTTAACAGATAAGCTTTAATTAATAGTAATAATAGCAAATTAGTACCAGTGGTTTCTTAGGTTTTTAAGTAAATTATCTAGTTGCTGTATATTTATTCTTTCTGTTTTTGATAATCAGTTCTTTTTAAAAACGCGTATCAAAATGTGTCGAACTAACCGTAACAGGTATAATAGGTTTAGTGGAAATTAACTTTGAGACAAATAAAAACTTAATAGCTGTTTTTTCATTATTAAACAGATTCAATCAAGCATTTGGAGAACCAAAACATCCTCTTCGTAAAGAAATAATAAACCATTTCAAAAACTATTTAGGAGAAGCACCTAAAGTTGAAGATTACATTCATGAATATAAATTAGTTGTGTATTCCCTTTCTGTAACAAACATACCAGAATTAAAAATGAAAACACAACTTTCAGAAGAATCTATATGGCAGGCTAAGATAGGAGAAACTATAAAACCTTACTTACTAGATTTTTATAACAATACAGATTTCGAGAAATATTATGGGCAGTACATTACGCTACAACTAGAGAACATTGTAATAAATTACAGGAGTATTGTTGAAGCACTAAACTTAACCCAAATATTAACTACTACTTGGAAAACTAATGTGGAGTATTCTTTGAATATAGTAACTAATCCACTTACCCGTGGATCTTTCGGACCAACCATAAGAGGTATAAATTACCAAGTAATTGGTGAAGTAAGCGATAGCTACTTACCGGAACTTATATTACACGAAGGATCTCATCCACTTGCAAAGAGATTTATTGAACCATATGCGGTTGATATAGAAAAGTATTCTTATCTACTAGAATTTGCACAAGCACATCCAAAATATTCAGAAGCTTACAATTCTTGGAACACTTGTTTTGAAGAACATTTAATTAGGGCTGTTCAAGTAGGATTATTAAATCCAATGCTACATAAAAGTTTTGATATAGATGCGAGTTTAAGACTTGAAAAGAGTAGCAAAGGTATGGTCTTTATAGACACATTTTATTCTGAAATAAAAAATGGGTTATCTGATAAAACTGTAGGTAATATTTTAAATTCACTGAATCAAATCTTCAGTGATTAAAATATCGACAAGAATAAATTAGTACCAAAGCCGACCAAAACATATCTACAAAATTTACCAACAAATAAAGGTATTGCATATTTTTTGAATGATAAATCTAAATACCCTGCAATTAGTCCTATAAAATCATATGGGATGGGTAGCACAGCAAAGACAAATAAAGTCCAATAACCGTATTTGTTCACCCAGTTTTCTACAATCAAAACTTTTTTACTTTTACTAATAAACACATCGGCATTTCTGCCCACGATGTATGCCAACGTATCATTTACGACTACACCAGCAGCAGCGACAGCTGAAAGAATAAAAATATTATAATGTTGAGACATTGTTGGAATAATTACAGTTACAGGTCCAAAAATACCATATAAAAAAACTCCCCAGTACCCAGTCTCTAAAAATTGTGTTGGATTGAATGAAATAAAAATGCTTCCAATAGCAAGAATGACTCCTATTATTACAGTAGCTTTTTTAAAGCTATTGCTTTGAATTACATGTAGGAGTTTTTCCATACGCTAAGTATATATGTTGTAAACAAGCGTGTCTCAATTTGCTAAAATAGCATCAGAGAGATGAATAAAGTGAAAAAGAAGTGTGTTTTTTTAATAACAATATTTTTAGCATTTGCTATTTTGTTTTATCAAATATTTTATGGGTATTTATTTTTATTCTTTTATACACGTTCTGATGGTGGCAACTGGTTTGTTAGGGCTTATGCTGATCAGATAGATCCTTGGACATTTAGAGTTACAAAAAAACCTCGACCACTTTCATTTAATTTTATAAATGCCCAAGATAAGGATTCTATATGGTTAAACTATGGCGGTGATATTGGACCAATTAGTTTGCATGGTCTTGATACTAAAACATTTGAATTTATAAATGGAACCCAATGTTATGACTGCTATGCCAAAGATAAAAATCACGTGTTTTACATTATGGATCGTATTTTTAATAAAAAGTTAGATGAAACTCATCCAGGTACGTTATTCCCACAATATGTGGCAGAAAATAATAATGCTTTTATTATAGAGAGCGCTGATATAGAAACTTTCAAAGATCTTGGCGATGGTTTTGGTGAAGACAAAGTGCGAACTTATTATCGAGGGATTCCAGTAGAATAATATGTATAATTAACATATGCATTATGTTAAATACCTAATCATTGTTTTAGGCGTATTGTGTGGCATTGCGTTGGCTTCTACCTTTACCAATAACAAAGTCTGTGGGTGGGAAGGTGGTAAATCTTGGCCGTGCCTATGTTTGGGTTCCACCACGTTATCAAATAGTAATCCAAGTTTAAAGATAGCGTATTGTACAGGCTTAAATTTGAGTTGTAGTTCTACAGCTCTCAAATTTAACTCATTTCTAGATTTCAATAATGCAGAAATGCCGCTATCTTGTATAAAGACTGCACTTGATATGATGCCTCAATCATCTAAACCTACAAAGACATTAGATTCCGCTCCAAAAATAGAAGAGAAATATTATGTAGTATCACCAAATGGAGAGTATAAATTATCAATAGAATCGCTTTCTGGTGAATGTACGTATAAATTAAAATCTGTGACTAATGACGCTATAAACTTTGGTTCTTCTATTGGTTGTACCGTTGTACCAGTTGGAGGTATGTCTGGCTATGTTAGTAATCTTGTAGTTTGGCTAGATAACACACATGTTTTTTTGAATGATCCAACTGCACGAAAATTGATTCTCATTTCAATAAATAATACCGGTTTACAGACAGATACGATTAATTATTCTGGTATATACGCCGAAGTTGTTGGAGTAAGTAATGATAGTTCAAAAATATTGTGGGGTTCTACTTATTCAACTAGTAACCCTGAATACTTATATACTTTGACTGATATTAACTTAAAGGTACTCAAAACTGTTAATGTAGATCAAGCTAACTTGGAATCATTGTCTACTTTATTTGTTCCGGATAGCAATGGTGTTTTATTTTTAAAGAAATTTGAAACTGCCGATTTCACACCTGCTTCGGTTATATCGCTTATTGACGAAAACAATGGGTGTCAATGTAAACCTGAAGATCCTGGCTGTACATTGCAGTGGTTTGAATTTGACTATTTTAATTTTGATACGCAAGTTTTAAAAACAGTTCTTTTATCTAGCAAAGATTTAGCCACAGAATGTGGTCGCGGATGTTATGGCCCATTAGTAGTAGACGCTGATGATAAAAATATCACGCTAAAGTTTGATTGTGGGCATGTCGATAAAAAGTTTTATGATGAAAAAGGTCAAATTAATTTAAACTTACCGTAACGTATGGATACAGATATTTCTTGGATTTGGGAATCACCAAAACTAAATCTATTAGCAGAAACTAATTTCAAAAGATATATAGCAATTTTATATATGTTGCTAATCGAAAAAGAAATAAGTTTCGACGCATTAATTGCTGGTGGGAATACTGGTTTGATAATGGGACGTCTAGCCCAGCTAACGTTTGATAGGTTGGGTATATCAAAGCCCCCAATGCTAAGTATTCCTCATCAAAGAGCAAGGAGAAGTGATCCTGCTACAGACTTACCAGAAAGAACAAATAAAGTATTCGCACTTGGTGTGTACAACCAGATTTATGATTTTAATGTTCCAAAAATAGGAAATCTATTATTTATAGATGATGAGATATCTAAAGGTACAAACGCATACACATGTGCTATTTCAGTGCTAGATTCTGGTGCGAGTAAATCTAAGTTGGAATACTACATTGTTGCTGAAGATCAAAACTTTGTGCCGAAAGATTACCCGTCGAACATTAATATCCATTTTCATCCATTTGCTAAGCTTATCAAAGGTTTAAATAACACAATTGTCTACATAACTCCTCCCGAATTGGAAGGTCCATTAAAAAAGATTACTTCGAACTCTACAAAGAAAGCAATGATGATTTTGATGGGATTACCCATCAGAGATAAAACTATTTCGCAAGATAATTTTGATTATCTTTTGAACGCACGGGCTTCGATAGAAATATCTCATCTTGGTGAACTTATGGCCGAAATGAGTCATTTAATTTCGAAACTAATTGATGAAGGTATACAAGAGTATAAGACAGGAAAAATAAATTTATCCGATTTTGATTATACGAAAGCTATATTAAAGCGTGATAGCAATAATTTATGAATAGCCAATATTTACACGAAGTGGCGGTGTTAGGCGGTAAATTGGAAACACGCTTAATTTTTTGGTAACAGGCTTAACAACTTTGCTGCACGTTTTGGGTCGCCTCGGCCTACAGGAAAATAACAAGGAATAATTTTGAAACTTTTATCTTTTATATTTAGCGGAAATGTTTCTAGAATATTTTGTTGCATACATTTTTCAAAATAATCTTTGAGTTTGATTTGTTCATTGGTCAATGCATTAAATGGTATTAGTCCAAAAGTCACGATGTATTTTGGATTAACGATTTCGATTTCACGTAAAAGAATTGGTAAAAAAGTTTTAACTTTGTGCGTATCAGGCAAGTCGCCATTTTCTCCTGTCCACTTTACAATATTTGTAAAATAGAAATCACGGTCTTCTAAATGTTTATAAACTTTATCTGCAAAATCAACATCCCAGACTTTCTTTTTTGAAATCTCGTATAGTAAAGCATTATCAAAATGTCCAGCATTGTTAAATATTTTCCAAATATATTTTGTACCTGTCCATGGTCTACGCTTGCCTTCCCAAGCTGGATCAGAAGAAATATTTTTGTGTGTAGGATTTATAAAAACAAACATGAACTTTGGACTTTGCAATTTCCCTCCTGCCAGAATGGGGGAGAGTTTGTTTTGTGGGAAAAGTGAATCGTGTAATTCTTTTGTATATTCCCAAAGTTCTTCTAATGTGTTTACGGCTGAAAGTTCTTTCATATAAATGTAAATATATCATTTAGAAAATAGTCAAAAAAGAAGGTTCCCCCTGATTTCAGATAAACTGATCTCAGGGGGTTCCAACTCCCAAATTGTAATCGCGATTAATTAATTATTCTGAGCATGCCTGCGAAGAACCTCTTCACTTTTGACACAGAAAAAGCATGCGTCCAGATTGTTCTCCAAATGATGCTCGATCAAACGAGCCCCACTTTTCTACAATATTAAACCCAGCTTTTTCAAGCAAAAGTTCCCATTCGCCTGGGAATACAACGCGGATCTCAAAAGGTGACCAGTAAGTATTAAGTAACTTTCGGTCTCCTTTTGACTCAAAAATCTGATAAATCCAAGTTGCAGTCACCAACTGTTGATGTGGTATATATCCAAATGATCCGCTACGGATCAAAGTGATACCTTCTTCTTCAATTGCCATGACCTTTTCCATATCTATCCAAGACGGCCCCATATTTCTTGCAAGTCGCTCGACATTTGGCAGAAAGATATCGGCCATGAAATATCCGCCAGCTTTAAGATGCTTGTAAGCATTGGTTAAGGCTGCAAGTTGGTCTTGCGGTGTAGTCATATGCATAAAACTGTTGAATGGAATCAAAGCCAAATCAAATTGGCTATGTCCAACGGTAACATTCCGCATATCGCCGTCTATCAATTGCAGGCGCTCTTGCACGTCCATCGGCAAAAGACTGGCTTTTTGTCTTGCGATATTCAACATCGCCGGTGTGATGTCTACACCTGTAACGTTAAAACCAGCATTTACTAATGGTAATGTAATGCGCCCAGTTCCAGCACAAAACTCTAGAATTTTGCCATTTGGAGCAAAGTCTTTTGCGAGGCCGACATTAAACTCAATGTCAGCTGTCAGGTCGCGGTATTCATAATCGTAATGTGGTGCATTACGATAGTGATCTTGAATTGTGGTCATTGTGATCTCCTATTAAATTTTATTGTGCGATTCCAACTTTGGGAGTTGGTGACCGCACGTTAGGAGAATACTTATAGTTTAAAATCTGAGTTTAAAAAAGCGTATTTACATAAAAAGCAATCATCAGCTACCAAAATAGGCAATATTTTAGCTGCACCTTTTTCACAAGGCTGATTAGAGATATTTAACTTTTGGTTATGTTTGTAACTGCTTATTAACATGGGCGTATTATATGCTATAGGTCCTCATACTGCAAGGATGTATGTGGGGGTATAATTCATTTAATGTCTGATCACGTTGCTATATTAAGAAAATCAAATATAAAATCCAAAGATAACTTGTTGGGAGACATTTTGGCAGGTACGAAAACAATTGAATCCAGATGGTATGTGAATAAAGTAGCTCCTTGGGGCAAAGTGTTTGCAGGCGATACTGTTTATTTCAAAGAATCAGGGCAGCCTGTCACAGCTAGTGCGCTTGTTTCAAAAGTATTGCAATTTGAAGATTTAAATAGGCAGGCAATATTAGAAATAATTGATGCATACGGTACACAAATTGCACCTAATACATCGCGTGAAGAGTTTATAAGTTGGACTAGTACCAAACCAAAAATCAAATATTGCATTCTAGTCTTTTTAAAAGATGTAAAAAAGCTACAGCCGTTTCAAATAAATAAAAAAGGTTTTGGCATTTCTAGCGCTTGGCTTGCAGTAGGAGATATAGAAAAAGTCAAAATATCTTAACCTGCTGCATTAGTCCATCTACCAGAGTTTATTGGCAGATAAGCTCCAGCAATGCTTCGGGTTTCCAAAAGTAGAAATGCAAGCTTTGATACTTCATCTGTAGAAACAGGTTGCTTTGTTGGAATGCGATTTAAAATATCAGGTCTGTTTGCAATTGCTTCTTTACCCATCGGTGTATCCATCAACCCCGGGCCAATTATATTTATACATATGCCATCTTTTGTATATTCTCTCGATAAACCTGATAGTGCACTTTCGGTTGCGCTTTTTGCACTGTGGTAGAGAATTTCATGTGGGGATGTTGTGCGCGTGGCGACTGAGCTTATATAAACAATATTGCCTTTGTGATTTCTTTTTAGCCAACTAGAGATCAGCTTTTGTGCGATTGAAATGCTCGATATGCAATTTACTCTCATAGATTCGCAAAACAAAGCGATATCCAGGTCGAGCGGGTTTGTATTGTACATTTGTCCATGGCAAATTATTGCGCTGTCTATGGTTGTATAATCAATTTCTAGTGTTGGATCATCTGTGAAGTCTTTTTTTACGATTATTAAGCTTTTTTCTGGTAGAGTTTCATTTATAAGATTGTGCGCATTATGCGTGTTTACTTGGGCAGTTATTTGATATCCTTTTTTAAACGCGTGCTCAAGTAATATTGTTCCTAAACCTCCACTTGCTCCTGTTATTAATATTCTTTTTTCCATATTTACTGGGCTAATTAGAGTAAATCATATTTTGCTGATTTCTCATAGACCCAGATCTATATGTGTGTTTTCTTTGGATTCTATATGACAGCGTTTTTGATGAATTCAAGTTCTTTTTGTACTTCATCCCAATCGTCGCAAACGCTTTCTATTATTATTGGGTAGTGTTTCCATGATTTGAGCGCATTAATTAGTGCGGGTTGTATTGTCTTGTGGATGGGGTGGTGAAGGAATTGATTGTGATACCCGCTGAAATGTATCTGATTTATTTGTGAAAATTTTTTGAATTCATTTGCAAGCAACATATCTTTGTCGTGTGTGTATACATGTTGTAAGTCTAATACCATGTTACATTTCATTTTTCCAAACAGATTTTCGAAAAAGTCTGGTCTGTGTCCTGCTATTTTTAATTCATCCATATTTTCTATCGCCCAAGGCACTTTACATTCCAAGATAGTATCCCAGTCGGTTATATTGTCAGGGTGCAAAACTATATTGTTAGGTTTTAATATTTCGACTATTTCTATTAATGTATTGAATATCTCATTACCTTTTGCATAGCTTTCTTTTGGTGGTGTATGAATAGAAACAAATTCAAATTTTTTGGTTACTTCACGACTTATGTTTTTAAGCTTTTGCAATTGTTGGTTATCGTGTGCGTGAATCTCGACAGCATTTGCCCCAATGTCTAAATATTTTAATAGTGTTTCGTTTGTAAGGCTATCTACAAACTTATATGAGCATCCTGTACTGAAACCAAGGATCATTTCACTATTATACACGCGTTGTGTACATTTGACCCAGCGCACTATAGGGTGTATAATCCTGCTGATTCTAGTTTAGTAATATTTTCTGCCTGATTGGAGTATTTATGAAATCATTTATTTCCTTTATCGTAATAGTATTTCTTTTTAGTCTCAACACAGCGATCTTTGCAGCGGTTCCACAATTACCTTCTGATAATTTATTAAAAAATCCATGGTTTAGAGACAGCTTGAATAAACCTAGTTTGCAAGATTGGGTAGATGCTACAGGTCCTTTGGGGCATTGGGTAGCTTCTGATAAACCTGGTAATCCTTCACCTGATAATGCTGTTGGTACTTCAGCTAGAATTTCTGTTGGTGAAGAGGGTGGTTTGGCAGCAACTATTCCTGTAAATTATCCTGCTTATTTGTATCAAGTTGTGCCAGCAGATCCATCAAAGAAAACTTTAAAGTTTGATATGTATTGGGTTACTCATACAGTAAAACCTGTTACCGTGACTGTATATGGCAGTAATTCTGCAAATGGCCCTTGGACACAAGTTTGGGTACCGTTTAACAAAACTTTCACACAAGCCTATGTGCCACCTGCTGGGTCTGGTCCAGCCAATGCCTATCTTTGGAATTACTATTCCAATATGACCGACATGGTTTCAACTACGATATCAACAGGCTATCCATATTATAAATTACAAGTCTATGCAGTTTTGCCAGATGAGGCCGGTGGGTTAAAACTAACTGGTATGTATTTTGCGAATGGTAGCGCGCCAATAGTTCCAAATCCTGATCCAGACCCAGATCCTATTCCAGTACCTGATCCTATAAGACCAGGTGATACTGATCCTAGACCTACAACTGGTGGGCATAGCGGTTCACACAATAAACGTTCTGGTGAGACTTTGATTCGCAAAGTTTCTCAAGCTATACGAACTTTTGTTAAATAACTTTTCTGGGCTTCCTGGCGATGCCAGGAAGCCCATCAAACATACCTTGCTTCTAGTGGTAAAATCCATGCATGGTTGAATACCACAAAACAGTTTCACAAATAAAAGATTTATTAATTCAAAATAATGCTTGGTTCGAGGTATTTGAGCATGAGCCTGTACGTACTAGTGCAGAAGCTGCTCTTGTGCGTACTGGGTATACACTTGATCAAGGAGCGAAAGCTTTATTGATAGAAGTTCTTTATAAACTCACAAAAGAAAAAGAAATATTGATGTGTGTGATACCTGGCAGTGCCAGATTACACAATAGTAAATTAAAACAAATTCTCAATATCAAAGAATATCGATTTGTTTCTGAAGATCAAGTAAAAGAAATTACTTCTGGTGTTGAGCCTGGTGGTGTACCTCCATTTGGAAATCTTTTTGGGTTGAAGGTGTTTGTTGATAAAACTTTACTTGAAAATGACAAAATGATTTTTAATGCTGGTGACAAAAGATTTTCTATTGCTATGACGACAGCCGATTACAAAGATATTGTTAAGCCTCAAGTTGTGGATATTATTTAGTCACCGGAGTGTGGCGCAGTTGGTAGCGCGCAGCGTTCGGGACGCTGAGGCCGTGCGTTCGAGTCGCACCACTCCGACCAGATAGCAGACACATTTTTGAAAAAAATCACTCTTCATGTCAAAACTTTTGAAAAACGAGTATCGAGTAATTGGGAAGTCTTAGCATTTTTTGTAAAAATGGACCCCCAATCCCTGTTGCATCTTCAACCGGTTTGCACTCGTCCAAATATACTAAATGCATAGATGACGCCATACAGACAGTTAAATAATCGCTCAATTGCCAATGATAATCTTCAAATGTAAATTTCACCCCTTCAATTTCTCGATGCACAACATATTTGGTAGGGGAAGCATAATATCCTTTGAACTCAGTCTCAACATCTTCTCTATCAAAAAGCATCTTTTGCATGTATCCATCAAAACATGGGTTCATAATTGTAGCTATGAAATATCCATTTTGCTTTAGAACACGGGCAACTTCAGTAAAAATACCTTTAAAAGTTTTGAAGTTACTCACAGAAGGGAAAAGCATGTTTGATATTACGAAATCGAAATCTTTACCCACTTCTGCAGGAAACTGACTTCCATTGCCTACTACAAAATTCCCTGTAGGATTTTTCACTAGTGCCTGAGCAATCATATCGGAAGAGATATCCATGCCTGTGTAATTAAAGCCACCAGACTCAAAAAACATTGAATAGAGAACACCATCCCCACAACCTAAATCAAGCACTTTTTTAGATTGTAACGATAAATTTTTTATAATCCTGTCTATAGCAGGAAATAAACGCACATACTTGTCAGGGGGTTGTCGATAGTTCTTTGCATTTTTTCCATAGTATTCCTGCATATACTTATAATTATAAATACAAATTGGAGGATTAACAAAACTGGTAATAGCAGCTGATATAATTTCATTATGTTACCGGTCGATCTCGTCCAAGAATATTTATTAATCGCTAAACATACAAAACGTAAACATGCAAAGATTGCACCGCCGCAATCTTGGTGTGTAGGGGATAAAGGTCATATAATTATCATTCCCGGTTGGCATGGATCTTACCATTCGCTTTTCACACTAGCAGATGCGCTAAATAAAGAAGGTTTTTGTATCCATACGCTTCAAAATGTTCATACAACAGATAAAATTTCAGCTATGGCCGAAGCGTTATATCAGATGATCATCTCTTTGCCGAAAGGCGAGGTAACATTAATAGCTCACAGTAAAGGAGGAATTGTAGAAAAATATTTGTTAGACAATTTTCCTGATATTGTGTCAAGTGTGAAAAATATAATTTCAATCGCAACGCCATTTAAAGGTACTGTGTTTGGTAATTTGAAATTTCACAATGTCGAGGAGTTAAAACCAGACTCTGACATCATTAAAAATTTAAAAAGAGAACGTATATACACAAATTATTATAATTTTTATCCAACGTGGGATAATCATGTGTTGCCAAATGAGAGTTTGCTTTTGGAAGGCGCGCACAATATCCAAATAAATATAAATGGCCATACACGTGTGTTAGAATCGCCAGAGCTTATAGACAAAATAAAAGCGGTTTTAGCTTAGTGATAAAATGAGATTGATGATCAAGAAAAAAGCAATAATATTCTATTCCTTGGTTACCATAGTGACCTTACTGTCGTGGAAGTTTGGATTCTTTGCAGATAGTTTGTTCACTGTTATATACATATCTGGTTGGGTTATGGTATTTAGACTTTCGTTTTCACAACACCCTTTTGCCAGGTCAGATAGCAGAACTCAATTTAAGAGGCGTGATTCGGTTTTATTGCTAAAACGTATTCTTACATCCTATATAAGCTATTATGTGCTTTTAACTGGTGTAATTTTTATATTAAATCGGCCAGCTTTTGAATGGTCTGTCATATTCTCATTTGGATTCTTTTTACTAGTAACCTTGCATGTAACTGTATTCTGGCTGGTCTTTCTTATTATCAAAGCTATTTTACAGACTATTAAAAACGATTGGTCATAAAATGTTAATAAACATACTTATCGCAATTTTACTTTTACCATTTGTTCTAAAGCTATCTTTTATAGTTTCGCTAATAATATTGCTTGTCGACAAGTATAGCCCATTTTGGATAACAACTCGTGTAGGTCAAGCTGGTAAAGAATTTAAAATAATAAAGTTTCAAACATTAAAACCACCCAAGAATGTCAACGAAATAAGTAATAAAGTAAATGATCAAACTCGTCTTACGCCATTGGGTGTATTTATACGAGATCATGGTATTGATGAGTTGCTACAAATATTCAATGTTTTTACAGGAGACATGTACTTGATTGGACCACGCCCATTTGAACCATCTGATTGGCAGCGCATCTATAATACTAACCCAGAATTAAAAGATGAAATTGATATATGGAAAAAAGCGCGTGAACAAATAAAACCTGGTATAACAGGTTGGGCACAAATACATTCTCGCGGACCACATATATTGACATTAGATAACGAGTTTCTTGCTGATCCTAACGTGTATAAAATTTTGAAAATTGTTATTTGTACTTTATTGATATTTATTCTTGGTAAAGAATTGTATTTTAAGACATTTTTTACACCAGAAGTTGCAAACGAGATGAATAATCCTTTGGTGAATGTATATGATAATTTGCTTTAATATCAGACTTTAGTATCAAATGTTAAAATTAGACAAATGAATTTATACGACACACTAGAACAACCTCAAACTAATGAAGAAAAGTTCACAGAGCTTTATCATCGATATCAAGTATTGCATCAGCAAGAAAAAACACAGTTACTAGTGGGATATTCCGATTTACCGGAAACAGAAAATGAATATCGAGACCAACAGCATTTATCAGAAATAACCAGACCAGTTCTGCAAGAGAAATATGAGCTTAGTGAATTAGAGTTTACGCATCTTGAAGAGTTTTTTACTTCAGGTGGCTTTATGCGAGTTGAGCTATTGGATCATACTATTCTTATGTACAACGAAGAGGTTATGAACGCAGATGTACCAGACTTAGAAACTAAGTTTTTATCTTTAATAACTCGAGCATCTTTTTGGGTAGACATGTTTTATTTTGGATCAGATATTGGTCCGCATATAAGTGGTCCTAATGTTGCATCTGAACCAGAATTATTAGCTGCTGTACGTAGCTTGTCTCCTAAACAAATAGCACGCACAGGGTTTAAGAGTATGATGCAAGTTTTGGCAGCTGCTTACAAAGTAGAACATTAAAGCCGAGGTGTATAATAGCTATATGAAGTATATAGAAAAACTCAAAAGTTTGAATGAAAAGCAAAAGCATTTATATAATGCAGTTTTTATGTTTTGGCTAGTAGTTATGTATTTGATGTTTATGGTTGGTGATCTAATTTTTAATAGTAGTACCAGTATGAGTCCATTTTTTGTCGTTGCATTCTTTTTTATTGGTACATTTTACCTTTATAAATATTTTGTTACCGACTAAGCATAGATGCCAGAAGGTCCAGAAGTCAGAACATTAGTCGACGAATTAAATCAAAAAGTTGTTGGCAAGAAAATACAAAGCATTATATTTGCAAGTACAGCAGATAAGTTAATTGCAAATCTACCACAACAAGACTTCATAAACTTATTTACTTCACAAACAATTTCACAAGTACAGCGTCATGGAAAATATATTGATTTCAAATTCAGCAATGACTTTCATGTAATTTTGCACTTGTTAATTACAGGTCGCTTATCTTTATTAATGTCAGATGATACAAATTACCCACGCTATTTTAGATGTGCTTTTGTATTTGAAGATGGTACAAAATTATGTCTGGGTGATCGTAGACAATGGACAAAGCTGCATGTTGTGCAAGATATCGAAATAGAAACCTATGAGCGTTTCGCAAGCCAAGGTGTCGATGTTTTTTCAGATGAATTTGATGAAGCAATACTGTCTCAAATTTTAAAAAAGTCACAAGCTATTCATGCGCTTTTGCTAGATCAGAAAAAGATTTCTGGTTTGGGTAATATTTATGTAAATGAAGTATTATTCTTGACCGGTATACATCCACAAGCAAAAGCGCAATCTGTCATACGAGAAAAGATTTCAACTTTATATCAACATATAAAAGATATTATGCAATTGGCCTTTGATGAACGTGGTACTACAATAGAAGCTTTTTTAGAAAGAGATTCCGGTGCTGTTGGTTGGCATACACTCGATGGTAAACCTGGTAACTTTTGGAAACATGTAAAGATTTTTCAAAAAGAAGGAAAGCCTTGTCCAAATTGCGGAACACTTATTAAGCGTACAACTGTCGGAAGCAGAAGTGCTTTCTTTTGTGAAATCTGCCAACCACTTTGACAAAAGAATTTTTTTAACCGAAAGTGAATGCAAATACTTTTATTCCTGACCCTTTGAATATCAATTTTAATAAATGCGTTTTGGCAGCAGTTTGTGTATTTACTAGTTCGTACAATCCATCTCTATTAATAGTTACAATTCCGTTTACGACATCTGATCCTGCATTTTCTGCGGATATTAATTTGTCGTCTAAATAAACTTCGACAAGTTGATTTTCGGAGACGGGTGACATTACCAAAAATACTTTTTGACCTTTATAGGCGAGTATGAGTTCTGCATCTTCTTGTGAAGTTTGTGCATATTCATTAGAAAGATTCCAAATCCCTGAATATGCAAATTCATCTTGTCCGATAGTTTGATCGTAAGAATACTTTGCAACCCCTTTTACAGGTAGTTCATTTGAAGTGAATCTTTCCATACGAGCCAAGCCTAGATAAGTTTCAGGCGTAGTTTGATATTTTGGTAATTCATTTATATCAGCGATTTCTTGTTGTTGTGTGTTACCTGCTTCTGCCAACAATGTTTGTATAGCGCTTTCCATTTCTGCATATCCACCTTCACCAAAATGCACTTTACGTATGTAGCCGTTTGCATCTATCAAATAATGTGCAGGCCAATATCTATTGTTATACGCTTGCCAAGTTTTGTAATCGTTGTCTTGTGCTACTGGGTAATTTATCTTGTACATTTCTAACGCGTTCTGCACATTTGATGTTTCTTTTTCAAATGCAAATTCTGGTGTATGCACTCCTACTACAACAAGCCCTTGATCTTTGTATTTTTCATACCAAGCAGTTACATACGGCAAAGTGCGGATACAATTTATGCATGTATATGTCCAAAAATCTACTAAAACAACTTTTCCTTTCAAATCATTCATGGTCAAAGGTGATTCTGTATTTAGCCAGTTATTTATTCCGGTAAATTCTGGTGCTTTGAATTTAGCTTTATCAAGCTGTGCATTTATTTGCGGTTTATTATTTGTAAGTAAGTCGAGTTGGTTTTGTACTTTGGCATTATCTTCTAGGTTAAAAACAAAATCTGAGTATGCTGGGAATTTATCTAACAAGTATGTTTGTAAGACTTTGTCATAATTTGTATAAATCGCGAGTGCAGTTGCTATCATAATTGCTCCAAAGATTTGTTGAATAATTTTTGTATATTTGTTTAAGACTTTGGCTTTTGCAAAGATCGAAGTTCCCAAAGATGCAAATATAAATAATGGAATACCCACTCCAAGTACATACGCAAATGTAACTAATACTATAGAGAAATTCACGCTTTGTGTAGCTGCAAGTGTAGCTATTGTCGCTAATATTGGCCCTGCGCATGGTGTCCATACCAAACCTAATGCAAGACCTGTAAGCATTCCTGACCAATATCCTTCGCTTTGTGCGTTTGTGGAAATGTTTAATTTGTTTGTAAGAAAGCTAACGACACTTTCGAGCTTTTGTCCTAAATATGGAATTACTAGAGTTAGCCCAAGCAGGCCGATAATAAGGACAGCAAATATCCTGAGTGTATTTGGATCGAATGAAAATATTCTTACTAAATATGAAATCGCCAATGTAGAAATTCCGAAACTTAGCATTAACCCAAAAGTTATTCCCAATGGTTTTCTTTTACCGCCAGATGTAGTCGATGACAATATAATAGGTAAAAGTGGCCATATGCACGGAGCTAAGATTGTAATAAGCCCTGATATAAATGCAAATATTAATAGCGTTGCCATATTATAAGTCGCCCAAGTTGGTTGTTACATCGGTTGCTTCCCATGCTTCGATTTTGTTTAACAAAATCTTTTGCTGTGGGTCTAATAACACTTTTGTATGTTGATATGTCACTTTGTATTGTTTCGCCAGTGCTTTTTCTACTTCGTCAGTTTCAGGATCGTTATAGTTAACTCTAAATGCGCTTACGTTTGGGTTGTTTAATATTTTAAAGCCTTCTTTGATTCGTGGCTCTTCGGCTCTGCAAATAGGACACCAACTAGCATAAAAATTCAGTAAAATGTATTTACCGTCGCTTTGTGCTTGGGCAAAGTCTTTTTCATTAAATTCTACGTAATTTTTATCTTCTTTCTGTACTACTCTTTCTTTATTTTCCATATCTTCATTTTCCATGTATGGTGCGTCTGTGAAGTTTTGCGTGTTTTTACTCACAAAAGCGTTGAGTATAAAGAATCCTATAATGCCAAGCAGTGCAATACCGGTAATTATTAAAAATGCTTTGTTTTTCATTTATATAGTTTATCAGAAGTAGGTTGCTTTTGACTTATTCCAAGATCTTACCAAGCTCTTTTAGTGAATTAATTTCTACACACCTTTTTGTATTTGTTTTTTGAGTATTTCTATTGAGGTATACTGGCTGGAATTCATTTGCGACTAGTAGCAATTCGATTATTTCAATATTATCATCTACAATGAAGCATCTGTCTGGCAGCTTTGATAAAAACTCTGGTGTACGCTTTGTTTGTTCAATAAACACTAGATCGCTATTTATATATTTATCAATTCTCAGGTTTTTGAGTTTCACGCGTTGGAAACTAGGAGTTCCTTCAGAAAAGATACCAATTTGGTAATTTACAGATTGTAGATAATTCAAAGCTGGTATTACATCGGGATACTTTGGATACAAATCAGAATTATTTTCATATTCATTAGCAAGCATTTCATATTGTTGCTTTGTAGCTGGAAGTAATTTCATAAAGTCTAAAAAGTTATAATGATAAAGGTCTTCTATAGTTTTTACGTATTCATCATCGACGCGGGTTATCTCAGCTTTACTTATATTAAGTGTTTTGCTAATTAATTCATCAGTTTTTATAACAAATTCGTCTGTATTAAAAAGTGTGCGATCAATGTCTAGTAATACGATCTTGCTATGTGCCATGCGGACATTTTAGCATGCAGTATAATCATGCTATGGAAGAAATAGTTTCTATAAACCCTGATGAACATGAGTATTTAGCTTATGAGCCTACCAATAGCCTCAACGAACTTCAGGATAAATTAAAAACCAAAGAAGGTCAGTTAGAATTTGCCAAAAAAGGAGTTGCAGGCGCTATTACTTTGGTGGCGCGTGGTCTTGTAAAACCTGAAGACGAAGAAGAGATATTATTGTTAGCGATTCAAAGCGAAGAATTAGAAAGAGAACGATTTGTTACGCCAACTGCTGCTAAGCATTTACAGTTATTTAAAGAAACTGTGCAAGATGCTCAAAAGCGTAAAGCATTTATAGAAAAAACAAACGAGGCCTTAACAGAAACAAATAAGTTTGCTCATAGCGCTGCTTCGCGTTTTTTTACTAAAAGTAAAACGTTATTTGAAAAATGGGGCGCCAATGTTGAGGTTGAAAATACAAAAGGGAAAATAGCATTCTTAACGGTACCTGAAATCCAACTTCTTTTAGAACAAGTAGGTTATGTAGCGGCACATGGAAATAATTTACCTGCTGAATTTGTGATTGATACGACAAGAGATACAGCTGGCAAAGTAGTTTCGCGATTACTTACTGAAATAAAGTTTGATGATACTACTGGTATTGCGTTGTCTTTTTCTTATAATAAAAATACTTTGGAACACGAGGTAATACATTTATTAGCTCAGCAATCATCGAAAACCAAAGTTTACACCCCAGAAGGTACAAAGGCTCCTGTTACTGTCGTATCACGTGGTTTTATGCCAAAAGCGTATAAATTAGATGGTGAAATAGACACGGACGAGACATTAAAGCTTATATCTGGTACCAAAGACAAAAAGCAGCTATATGATTTAAAAATATTAGACGAAGCAGCAACCACTTTGATTCATGCGGTTTTGGAAGGCAACTGGACATTTGATTCTGCAGAAAATGTATTGTCGCGTAATACAGTAGGAACATTTGATTCTATCGAAAACGTACAGTGGGCACTAAAGCTTGTACGTAAGCTGCATGGTGTTACACATCATGAGCAATTTATAAAAAGATATGTTGCAGGTGACTTGGATGGTTTTATCTCAGATTTAGAAGATTCAAGATTGTCGTTATATGAATTAATGTGGGCTATAGAACATTGATCACTGCAACTTCTGTGTCTTGGCTGTACAATTAACTTATGTATACTGCAAAGTTCTTTTTAAAAAACATTTTCTTAGTTTTCGGATTGTTATTTGTGTCGTTTTCATTTTGGTACTCGTTTCATCCAGTATATAAAACAACAACGCAAAATACACTCTCGTTACCAAGTGAACCTCTGCCACCACTTACAGAAAAGGCATTTATTGGGACAATCCCAATGCCTGAAGTAAACAAGAAGCAGGCTTATATAGATACTGTTAATGGTAAATTCTTTTTGGATAGTGTCGTATATGATCCAATCGATCAAAATAAACCTATATTATTTTCCGATTTAGACGAAGCTCTACATGAAATGGGAGATTATATATTTTATGCGCAAGCCAATAAAATAACGCGTTACAACAAAGTCACTAAAGAAATAGAAGATATAAGTTTACCTGTTGAAATGGGTAGCTATTCAGTTGCAGGTGTATCTCCATTAACAGAAACAAGAGCCATAATCAATTTTTATGGTGGTACTTATGGCTCAGATGTCCTTACGTATATATATTCTATAGACACGCAAATTTATGAGCAAATAAATTTGTTCGACGCTTGTAAAGTTGTATATTGTGGTGGGCCTTTTGTTTATGGTGAGCTTTCTTCAAAAGAGTTTATCGTAAGACAAGGTGGCGGTGATGGTTGCGGTGGTGGAGGTTTTATATACAAATTTAATATTGAAACAATGACAAAAGAACTTATTTCAAAATACGCTGGTGGTTGTGGGCCAGACGCCCCAGCTTTTATAGGCACGGCAGACGGAAAGGTATTGATGAGCGATTATCATTATGATGAGACGCTTGGTAGTATGCATGATAATATTTTTTCGATTGATCCTTATACATTGGCAAAAAAAGATATAGTTTCCAAAGGAAAATTACCGAATAACATTTCTGATATAACTGTAAGTACTTCTAACACAAATGACTTAATATTATATGATTATGTTTCTAGTAAAGTTTATACATTTAATTTCAGTACAATGCTTGTTACAAAAATCCAACCACTAAAAGAATACAAACTAGCACAAGATACTAGAGAAAGATCACTATACAAAATAGAAAGTACTAACTATCAGATGGATCGGATCACATCGGCATGGGAAAATAAATCTGATGAGGCAACTGCTATCTTTGTACAAGATCTCAACGGTAATGTTAAAGATTATTTGACATTTGAAACGTGGAGAACTTTTTACAATAAGTTTTTTGGAAAGACTCTTGTTGATAAACAATGTGCTATAAATGGAAGTTATGGTTTTGCCAATGTAAATCTTGTTGGTGCAAAGTTGACATTTACTGTCTACTATTATTGCCCTGGAAGTACGTCTACAACTTATCACATTTTACACGAAGTTGATGTCACAAATGGCGAGCTTTATGTGCTGCCAAAGTAGGTTTTCGTACTAATTTCTTGCACCACAAAGGCTACAAATGGTTCCTTTTTCAGTACCTTTTCTGCAATCCTTGCATGAGATTACTTCTGGTTGATTAATTGAGGCGTCCATAATGTCATTAATACCTTTCGTAGAAAAAATTATTACACTAGTTATAGCTAGCTGTCGAATTTACAGGAATTAGACTATTTGTGTTCAAATCTACAACATAGTTACTCATTATTTGGCTAGCACCAATATTTAATTGCAAAATAACAGAGTCTGTACCTTTATATTCAAAAGGTATCATGGTAATTAAGTGGTGTATTTTGGATGTATCCACGCCAGAGGCGCTAGTGTAGTCAAAGGTAAAGAGCTCTTTGGTTGTGCCTGTCTTTAAATTGTAGACAAACAGTTTGTCAATTGAAGAAATTACCTGAAACCTTGAGTTATCATTGTTGCATGAATATTTACCACTCAATGGGCTTGATTCTATAGTGTAAAACAAATTATCTCCACTAACGGCACCTTTAAAACTATTGGTGTTTTTCGGAAAGCTTATAACATATTTTTCATCACCGCCTGGTGTTACTAAATAATATCCTGTTTGCTTATTTATCTCTGAGTTCGAGTATCTGCTGATGACTACCTGGTTGTTATACCAACCTACTGTACTCTCATAGGTTGTAAAGCTTTTGTTAGGAAATGGGACAAATTGCTTTTTATTCAAATCATAAACTATGAATTCGCCGCCTTCATAATATCCTTTTAGAATTAACACTTTAGAGTTGTCTGCAGAAAAAATTGGTCTACGGTAAACGAATCTATCGCCTTTTAGTGGTTCTGTATTTGAAAACTGCAATTGAGCTGGCGCACTTTCTGCGCTATCAATATCATATGTATAAAATTCATTGGTAGTGGCAATTCCAAGTAATTTTCCATTTGGTGAAAAACTAATATCTGATACTGATTCATGTGTTGTAGCAGTAGGGTAGCTTTTTTCTAAGACCGTCGTAAACTCTGCGTTTTTACTTGTGTCAGTTATATATACTTTGAACTCATTTTTACCATTATGATCGTATACACCTAATAAAAGAGCTACATATTTAGTTTGTTCAGAGTAAGCAACTCTTATAATTTTCATAACTGATAAATCAATCTTTTGTAACAATGGTTTAAATCTTTCATCGACACTGCCGTTATCCAGTAATAAAGCAGATACATCTACACTTTCATTACCTACAGAAAACTTCGATTGATAAACGTATGGATCGGTTATTTGACAACTTTTGACAGTGTTAGAGTTGTGTGATGTTGCGTCGGTATTCATAGTAGTTTTTGTAGTTTTAAGTTTATAAAACAAGGTTATTACTGCTAGAACTAGTAGCACTATAAGACCTGTTAGTATTAAGGTCTTTTTATTTAAAGAGACTAATTTTTTAGGCTCGGGTTGTATATTATCGTTTACAGTTGGGTTTTCCATAAGTCAACTATACTCCAATAGAGTTTGAGGGTGAAGTACCCGCTAAATTTAGAAATCGACCTAATATTAAAGGTTGGGATATATTACAATAGCATTATGGAAAATACGACAGCTGATATTGAAACAAGTTGTGATAGTCTTTTGGAAACTTTACTTGATGGAAAGCAACCAGCAGAAAATCCGGTTTTCTTTTATATAGCGGGTGGATTTAAGACTAGAAAAAGATTTTTGCAAGGTATAATTTTAAATCCTGAAGTTTATAACTCAGATTGGGTCAGCAACGTTCGTATCAACGAAACTGTTGTGATTGACTTGGGCGCTTTGATCGAACTTTTACACATCTCTGAATCTGATAAACCCATGCAACACCCTGAGAAACTTAATAAATACAAGAGTTCATATCTTAACGCCATTAACTATATCGTGGCTCAACTTCTAGAAACAAAAACAAATATAGTTTTTGCTGATCACGGAGATGACCTTGGTCATACTGAAAATCTAGTAAAACAAGCAAGATCTTCAGGTTATACAACACAATTAGTAGTCCTAACAATTCCACAAACCCTGCTGTTAGAGATATTGAATAACAATCAATCTAAAAAACGCGGTAGACTGGTTGATCGGGAAATTGCAGTGAGTATTGCAAAAATCGTTGATCTGAACACACCTAAGCTAATAACTATGTTTGATTTTGCTCAAGTTTTTTCCACTGAAAATGAATTAGAACTAATAGGAGAATACGGTAAACTTAAAAACGACAATGCTAGCTTTGTAATTGATGAGACTATAATACATCGTTTTTACGAAGCCTTAATTGGGTTGCCTTGACTAAAACCTTTGGTGAGCCCACTGTCCCCATTTTGGAACACCTCTTCGAGAGCTTAATACGTACTTCTGAAAGACTCCAAGAGTTAGGCTTTACCTATTATAATGGAAAAGTGACTGTTATTGAAACTCAAGAGGAGGGAAACAATGGATAACTCCTCTCTTTTTGACGAAAGGACATTTTATAAGCAATTTATACCCGATTTACTTCGATGTGATCATGAGGTTATTATCGAAAGTCCATTCATAACTAGTGAACGAATGGCTACTTTGTATCCTGTTTTTGAAAAACTAGTGAACCAAGGTGTAAAGGTTTATATCATAACCAGAGATCCTAAAGAACACTCTAATGGCTATGAAATACAATCTGAAGCTGAAATACAGCGTTTCGAACAGTTGGGTGTACAAGTTTTCCTTTGCATAGGCAACCATCACCGCAAATTAGCAATCCTTGATAGAAATATCCTATGGGAAGGTAGTCTCAATATTCTTTCTCAAATACAAAGTAGGGAAATCATGAGACGAATTGAAGCTAAAAGCGCAGCAGTTGAAATGTTTAATTATTTGAAGCTGGGGAGGTTTTTATAGTCTATGTTATACTCCAACCATATGACCAAGAAGTTTACAGGCTACGAAATCAATGAAAAAGATATTGAGGCAACGCTACGCTATCTCATAACTGAAAAGGGTATGAAGAACGCGACACGGGAAGATGCAATTAGCTTTTTGGAGGAACATCAGGATCTTGCGCATCTTATGGCTCATAAAATAGTTGAGGATGAAAAAAGTGGAAAAATTAAACCAGTAAAACTTGAATCTGATAAGGAAAAGCAGAAAATTGGATCAAAATGACAAAATGTCAGAAGATTTTACTTTAAGTATCTTGAGTATATTCTGGAATATTTTCAACGAAGGATTCACTTCATCCCTTTCTATACGAGCATAGTAATTGGAATTAATCCCAGCCTTTTTGGCAACATCGGACTGTTTTAGTCCAAGTTCTTGTCTGGCTTCTTTTAATTTTTTCCCAATTTTTGTTTTTGGCGGCATAGTGAGATTATAAGCCATTTCATGATCTTCTGCCTAGAAACAATGTTTTTAGAATTTCAGAGTCTGAAAACCCTCTCAGGAAAGCAACTGAGTAATAAGTCTTTAATTCCTCACACTCAAACGAAGGAAATATACAATTTTTGCAACTTTTTACCTTATGTTTGGACCTGTATTTCTAATGTTGGTTTCAAGATCTCGAGAACTGTTCGGAACCTACTAAATACCTGGTTATACAAATTTACCTCCCTTGGAGCACTAACCTCAACTACTAGTGCATAAGGAATCTCTTGAGCTTCTCTCGATTTATTACCACCATCTCTGGCAATATAGTGAACATTAAATTCAGGATTTTTAAGACTTTTTCCAAGCATAGACCGTGAGGAAGAAACAGTGGGTTCCCACCTATGGGAATCGTACCTCTTGTCGTCCCCATCAAGGCCCTTGTAAAGCCTAGAAGAAGAAAAGAATGGTTTTGAATCTGGGTACTCCTGGTTAGGATCCTTCTTTTTGTCTTCATGAGGTCTAAAAACCATTTCAAGACCACTTTGGGTATAGTTCGCTGAATCCTGTGGGTCAGTAGAAGTGGCATAACACATAGTGGCCTTAACTAGAACCTTTCCTCTTATTTGAGTGTTTGGAAGAGGAACCGGAATTCTCATCCATTCCCCAGGACTCAATTTACCCTGGTAGACTACCTTTACACAGTGATCATCACATGAAGTTATTAAACCAATATCGGAGTTTAATTTTCCCCATCCTACATCCGCTATATCGTGATTTTCCTTTTCACTAGAATGGATAAGTAGTGTCTTTATTGCAAGTGGATTCAAGTTGCTGCCAAATAGTGCACGGACACCGACTGCTCCTCTCAGTACCAAAGGAGCTGCAAAGCTAGTTCCCTGTACTGGAATCGAAAAACCGGCATTATCATTATCTACGACCCAGAAAAACTCCTTGGTTGAACCACCAAATCCAAGCAAATCAGGTTTTATATATCCAGGAAGTCTACCAGGACCAATACAACTATAGCTTGCTTTTTGCCAATTATCGCCTTGACTATCCGCAGCACCGATACATAACCCGTTAACACAATCTGATGGAGGTTGAATACGAGCATTTCCAGAAGCTCTATCCAAATGACCATTATTACCTGCAGCTAATGTTGCCAATATTGCTCCGTCAGAGAAAACTTCATCTAGTACCGAAGTCCATGCGTGCACATCACTATCCTCAACAGGTATGTCTGGACCACAGCTTATATTGACGAAATTATAGTTAGTAGAAGTAAGAATATCCTTGATTCTTTTAAGCACTTTTATTAGGTTGGCATCGACATTGTCACTGGCGTCAAAAACTCTATATAGATCAACGTATGAGTAGGGTTGAGGTGATTGGACACCATCTTGCAGTGAGCCGAAAAGAAAAGCCGATGATACCCATTGTCCATGATTTACTCCATGTGCAATTGGTTGGCTTAATTTCCCAATTTCCTTTTTATCTACCCACTTTGACAAAGAACTGTTGTCGGGAAACCCACCGTCAAATATTGCAACTTTCAAATTAGGGTCAACAGGTTTTACATCTGGCAAATTAATAGGGAAATTTATACCAGTTGAACGCAAAGCTGGTTCGAAACCACGCAGTTTGGGCATTTCTCTTAGCACTCTCAAGAAAGAGTATTCAGCAATTTCTTGCGCTTTAGTTTTTGGGGCTTCAAGTGACAAAAAACATAAACCTTTTGAAAAAATAAGATCACCAATGGTCGAGTCCCCTTCAAGGGAATCCAAATATTTTTTAAATCCATTTACGAGATAAGATTCATCAGCTGAGGCATGTAAGACTGCTTCAAACGTCAACCGATTTTTTTCCGTATGTATTGGAATCAATTTTTCCGAAATATTCAAAGGCTTAATCATTTCTATCTTCGATAATTCCACTCCTTCGATTGAATTAGGAATGGTTCTTACCAAAAGTTCAGGTAGTGCTTCTAATTTTGTTTTCTCTCCGGCAACGAATATTTCTGTTGTTACTACGTCGGTGGTATCTCTCTTTTTCGTCCACTTTTCCGGTTTTATCTTTGTCATCCTGCTTCCAACTTGTTCTAAATTCCACGAGCGAAATAAAGATTCTGGATAATATGATTTTGCTGTAAATTCTGGATGCAAAACGAAAGAAACCACAGTTTGGTTTTCGGGACAAGCCAAATCGGGCAAAGATTGAACAGATTTTAAAGTCTGACCAATTTGGACCCCAAGCCTTTTCACGGATTCCTCAAAAGAATATGGCATGCTCTTATTCAAAGCAGTCTTTGGAGGATCCATTTTTTCTGTTAATCGTTCACCAAAACCGAGGAGGAAATTTCTTGGCATATTAATCTCCTTTAATCTTCTTGCTTAGAGTAGTTCTGCTGATACCAACCATCTCACTGGCACTTCTTTGAGAACTACCTAAGCTAACCATTAATTTAGCTACTTTCAATTTTGATTCTTTATCTAATTTATCAATGTGTTGCGTGAAATATTCAACAACAGCATTATCTAATTTAATTTTTTTTATCACTGACTGTTTTCTAATTGATAACACAGCCCTTTCAATATCGCTAAAAGACAAAGAATTTAAAAGTGATACCAAATAATTTTTAACCTCTTTTGACTCAATTTTCTCTTTTCCCAAATAAAGGTCTACAGCCTTAACAACTTGCTCTGTTAAAGGCATTGGAAATTCAATCTCTAAATCAAATCTTCTCCATACTGCTGGGTCTAACAATGAAGCATGGTTTGTCGCAGCAATTAATAAACTATGCTCTGGCCACTCATCTATCTCTTGAAGAATGACTGTTACTAATCTCTTAAGTTCTCCAACATCTGCATTGTCATCTCTTTTTTTAGCAATAGCATCAATTTCATCCAAAAGTAAAACACATTCCATACCCTTTGCGTAATCAAGTACATTTCTAATATTTGAGCCAGTGCGACCCAAAAAACTGCTCATGACAGCGGATAAATCAAGTACCAAGAGGGGCATGCCTAATTTATAGGCAACCCATTTTGCTGCTAATGATTTACCGACACCAGGCTTTCCAGTAAATATAATTGATTTTGTTGCTTGTAAACCATGCTCTCTTAATTTTCTTTTCTGTGTTCTTTCTACAATTACCTGATTAAAAATTTTTTGAATGGAATTTTCCCAAATTGGCTCAAAGTCTAAAATGGGTTTATGAAACATACGAACCAGCTCTAGTCTAGTATCTAAGTCTACTGGGATATTGGCCATTTTTGTGTTTCTAAAACCACTTACATTTCCTTTGTGAAATATATTTAATTTATTACTCAAATCTGGATAGTTTTCTTTAAGAACTTTGTGATGACGCTTGAGGTACATCTGCAAATCTTCAGACTTATTTTCAGCAGACAATCTTATTAGCTGGTACAGAATTTCTTGTATGTTCTTTTTTTGAGCCATTTTAATTACCTTATTATTATCTTGAATATAATTAGATTATTACTTTCTGGAACAGAAATCAATAGTCTCGTTTGGAAATGTGCCAGTTAAATGAGGACCTTTTAATATTAAAGTTTTCTCTTTTTTGTAGAAGAGAAAACCTTCTTAATTAATGCAAAAACACCATGGGATCTACTGGCAACCCAAACACGCGTATTTCAAAATGTAAATGTGGTCCGGTTGCCCAACCAGTCTCACCCATTTTGCCTATTACATCTCCTAGTTTTACTTCCTGGCCTTTAAATACATAAATTTTGTCAAGATGTGCATAGACCGAGCTAATGTTGTTGCCATTGTCAATAATAATATGCTTGCCATATCCCCAGAAGATTTCACCTGCATAGATGACTTTCCCATCCATAAAAGCAATCACTGGATCACCAATTTTTCCTTGAGGATTAGCAATATCCAGCCCCGTATGAAATACCTGATACAGACTTGATTCACCAAACTTTAGAGTAACAACTCCTTGTGCTGGCCATGCAAATGGACCTGGTACTTCTGCAAAAACACTTCCATCTTTGGGATTGAGAACTTGGATGGTACTGGTATTAACCTCAACATCAACCAGTGCATCAGACACAATATTGATACCCGTGTGCATGAGGATGAATACGGCAATAACCGGAAGTGATAAAACAATCAGGAATGAAAAGAGGACAAGCTTCAGTTCGTTACGAAATGACCAAATTGTACTAGCAGTAAATAGTGGATGCATTCATTTATGTATAGATCTCCCTCGGATCAGTGGTTAAAAGGGGATGCTCTTTCTCTGAAGCAACTACTTTCACCGCCACATGGTTTTGATCGGCTATAACCAGAGCTTCTCCACGATCACAAGTCAATAGAAAATGCTGTTCATATTCACTCAAATGAAACTCTTGGGCTACTTTTTTAATGGTTGTTGTATCCTGCTTCATAAGAATCCTCAGCGAGGATTGTGATGCAACTGCACGACCATAATCTTGATTTAAAAAGTCATTGGCCTGTTGGCTGATAATCGTTACTCCCAAGTAATATTTTCTGGCTCTGCGAACGAGTCCTGCCACAAACCTCGCACTTTCCTCATGTTGCAGGAGTAGCCAGCCCTCATCGATGACGAGGATTCTCTTTTGTGGATGTGATTTGACTTGTGAATGCACAAAGTTGGCAATCGTGAGCATCATGACTTGTCTTAATGATTCATCCAAATCTTTAATATCAAATACCACCAATCGATTATCAAGTTTTACATTGGTTTGTGAATCAAAAACAGATGAGAGTGAACCTGTCACAAACTTATCAAGCCGGTGGCATAACTCTTTTTGATTCATAGCTTTGAGTTCTTTATAAAAATCTTTCAATTGAGGCATAGTGACGTTTTTGCTTCTATTCTCTTTCTTCATGGTAATTCCGACTTTCTTGTACGTTTGGATAAGGGCTTTATCAACCACTGCCTTTTCTTCATCTGAGAGTGAACCAGCCATCAGAGAAATAATTTCAGTAAGGTCTTGGATATGTTCAGCTAAGGCATTTTCACCAGTTGCCGTATGCAATGAAAAATCAAAGGGATTGATCTTTTCGTGGGAAGTTGCTGATAATTTGATGTATGTACCTTTAACAGATTTCGCCAGTTGCTTGTACTCCCGTTCGGGGTCAATGACGATTACCTTGGTGCCTTGCATGAGCTGGCGCAAGATTTCAACTTTTGCGGTATAACTTTTACCACTGCCTGATTGGGCAAAGATAATTGAGTTAGCATTGTTTAGTGAGAATCGATCCACAATAACGAGCGAATTGTTTGACCTATTAATCCCATACAATATCCCTGATTCTTGTACTAACTCTGAAGATACAAACGGGAATGTTAAAGCAGCTGACGAACTATCAAGATTTCTTCTCTGCCCTAATTGATTCTCTCCTCGAGGAAGAACTGACTGTAAGCCTTCGAGTTGTTGGAAGGTAGCAGTTTTAAGATAAAAGAGTCTGGTGGACATGACTGTTTCTAAAATGGTAGTGGTTTTATCGAGTTCAGTTAAGGAATCTGCTGTAATCGTCATGTAGATTGAGATTTGGAATAGTTTTTCTTGGCCTCGTTGGATTTTGTCTTTTAACTCCATTGCCGACTCCAAAGGGTCAGTAATTTCTGAACCAATCACTTTACCCGCTTTGAGCATTGAGCGCTTGGTTGATTCAAGCTCAGTGATTTTTCTATTTAGTTTTGGTAATGCTAAGAGTGGATCAACGTGTTCAATGTGATACGAAATATCAATATTGTGGTTAAAGTTAATCAGCATATTGAGCCAACCCACAGATGCTACATATGGATAACCGGAGATGAAAAGTGTTCGAACACATTTATCTCCCACTTTAAGATATGAAGATTCTTCTGACAGTCCGGAATATGAAATGAGGTCAACTTGATCTTGTTCACCAAAATGAAACTCAACTGCTTTCTTGGTGATTTCTTTAGTAGTAGCTTTTCGCTTTCTTTTCTTTAGTTTAGGAAATTTAAAAGTTAATCTACTAAGTGGCAGTTTTTGTAATAATTGTGGTGTTGGGATATTAAACATAGTGATGTTCCAGTAACCTTTCTATGGTTTGACCTTTGAGCGCCTGAGTTTTTATTTGGGACGGGTTGTAGAAACTGTAGAAAAGATCCAGAATTTCTAAACTATCCAGTTGTCTGGCTTTCATCCCCAGTTTATCCAATCCCTTCATTACTAAATCACGGGTTAAATGGAGTTGTTCCTTTACTAACTCTCTATCAGGATGTTTGTCTTCTGAATGGTGGGGAATGACAACGTAGAAATGTCTGGAGAGAATTTTATTACCACTTACCAAATTTCGAATGAAGTCACAGTAGGCTTGGATTTGTAGTTTATAGACCGTCTCTTTTTCCTTCTCTTTTGTCTGAAGAATTTGACCCACATAATCGTCAATATCTAGTTCCCGTACTCGAATGAGAATTTGGAGTTTGCAAGGAAGAGCGTTTAAGAAGTTTTGGAAGCTATCAATTAACACATCCTGCTCATCTTCACTTTTCAACTCAAAATTAACCGATGAAGAAGCCAACACAAGCCTATATTCGTTATTAGGAAGGGTTAAGATACCATCCTGCACTTCCTTAATGGCAATCTGTCTTCGTGAACTCACCTTATTTTGCGATTTCTTGAAAAGCCACATTTAAGCCTCCTTTCTTTGCAACACGGAACTTCAAATCAAATTTTTTATTGGTCAATGCATACTCCAGTTTGATTGCGTCAGATATATGTAATGTCGACAGTTTAGTTTCTACTGTTTCCTTTACTACTTTCTTTTTAAAAGTGAATCGTGGTTTGGTAACTATCTTGGGAAGGTCAAGTAGGCGCTGATAGGTATCGTTTTTGTTGAAGACATAGAATCGCGGTCGCAGATTGTATCGAAATAGAATTATTAACCATTGTGCAACAACTACACCTTCAATTCGTAAGGAGAGAAAAATACATATAAGCGTAATTACGATCGTTAATGCTAGTTTGTAGACAACCAACTGCATGCTTGGTGGAAACAAGACGTAAATGATTGTCGCGAGACACACTGGAGAAATGAGGATCATTATTTGGGTTAGGCTCAAGTTACCTGCGATCTTGTCTTCTACGGTAGTTATTTGTGCTGGGATGACTTTGGTTCTCATGCGTTTATGACCTTTCTCGGTGTTTTGGCGATTCCTTGTGCTACAGCTCTGGTTGCAGACGATGAATTGTCAGCACTCATCACATTCATGATTTGGTTCCCGAGCTTTTTAAATGTTCCTGTTCTTGAAGTATAAAAAGCCATGCCCATCATGTAGGAGGGAATTTTAAGGAGGGTAAAAAATAGTCCAATCGCAACGGCAATAGAAATTAAAGAATTCTCAGTATGTGCAGGCAGGGCAAGAAATGAAGCAGCCAGTTGAATGACGACGACATGCACAAAAGCCATGAAGACTGTAACAAAGTACGTTTTGACAGCAATACTAGCCATATCAGAAAACTTAGGTAAGGTTGAGAGTAAAAAGATAAAGGGTGACAGCACTGCTCCCAGAGAAATGAGAATCAATCGGCTGATGTACATAAGAAGCAGGACAATCGAGAGAATCAAAAACAGAACTAAAAATACCAAAGTAATAAGCGGTGTAGCACCAGTAATAAATGCAGCTGGATTAATTGCATCCATGATCCAGGCTTGATTGAGTCCACCGGTTGAATTGAGAACTGCCGCAACTAGAGCGTTGCAGGTAATAATCACGTAGTCGGCTAAGAATAAGGAGGTATTGGCTCCTAGAAACGCGAGTCCAAGTTTCGGAAGCAACACTTTGAGTTCCACTTCTTCAAAACCAAAAGTACTCGCACTCATAACTTGGAGGCCAAGCAGGGCTACGACGAGGACAAATAACGTATCGACAATCCCCAGACTTACCAGCCAGAAGTTTCTCACCACAGTGTTATTTAACAGTGTAGGAGTGGTCGTAAGATAGCCAATAACGCCATTCACAATGGGAGCGGTGGAACTTTCTACGATATTTTGGATAAAACCGGAAACAGCATCAATTAGGACTTGAGTCAGACCTTCACTTGGTTCGACGCTTTCAATAGGAACAAGTTCAATCGGAATACTTCCACTAGGATTTTCTGTAGGTGTGAGTGCTTGAGTAAAGACAGAAACAATCAGATTGGCTGAAAGAACGAGGAGTAATCCGATCAGGGCATTCTTGATCGTGTGTTTGGCAGATTCCAAGGCATCAGGTCTACCTGTTGAGGTTATATAGGTGTAGCCACCCTTAATCAGGAAAAAGACTGAAGACAAAGAAGCGATGAGAGTTAAAATTTGCAGTGTGTTGTTGGTGTAATCAACTAACCCGGAATCAGCGGCAAAGGTATGAGAAGGAAATAAAAAGAGACACAATATTATTACAAATAGGATGCATATACGCCTTATCATGAATGGATGCTTTCACTTTAGGCAGTGACACTTACTGACCAGATCCGAATGCTGTTGTTGCAAGTTGACTGATGACATTAGACAGTACAAAAGCAGCCAACACGATAGTTAATCCAACCGCTGAATACAAAATGGTCTTCTTTGATTTATCCAGTGCTTCAGGACTCCCAGAACTCGTAATATATCCAAATCCTCCCCAGACCAGAAAACCTGCGGCAACTAAGCCCGAGAGAGTGACAAGAACTTGAATAATACTCTGGATGAATGTTTGAATTTTAGAAACATCAGCGGACTCGGCAAAGGCTGGAGGAGCGGCGATAAGAAGTAAGGTGAGAATTATTGCTTGTGTGTAGATAAATTTTTTCATATTCCACCCCCTTTAGGTAAGTGTTTATACTTGGGGCAGAAATGAAACCTGATTTATACAAAAAAACTGCCAAGGTGGCAGCAGGTTGTTCAATTACTTGAACTGAGGAGATTATAGCAATCCAGATAGTAAAGTCAATTGGTTTGTACTAACCGTTTATTTTTAATAGTACAATAGAAAGCATACTCCCAAAAATATTCTATAGTACCCAAAAATAGCAAAACCGTTCTTTTCTATGAGATTTAGAAACAGTTTAACTGCAATCCAAGCTGAAATAAAAGAAATGACACTGCCTATCCCAAGTAGTAAAAACTCGTAGTTTGAGAGAGAAGCTGACGTTTTGAGTAAGTCAAAACCGGTTGCGGCAAGCACGGTGGGAACTGCAAGTAAAAAGGAGAACTCCGTTGCCTGCTTTTTTGAAAGACCAGTATACATCCCTCCCAGTATTGTTGCAGCAGCTCGAGAAACTCCTGGGATTACAGAGATACTTTGGGTCAAACCAATAATAAACGCGTTCTTGTATGAAATACTCTCAATCTCTACGTCCTTGCTTATGTGTAGCGATTTATTTTTATCAACGATGACCAGTACTATTCCTCCTAAGATAAGAGCAATAGAAACAACGAGTGGATTAAATAAAAATATTTTGATGGTTTTGTAGAATAAAAAACCAATTATGGCCGTAGGCACAAATGCTACAGCCAACTTTTTGTAGATTTGAATACTACTAAGGAAGCTTTTTGCATATAAACAAACGACTGCAAGAATCGCTCCAAGCTGAATAGCAATCTCAAAGGTCTTCACAAATTCCTGATTTGATAACTGCAAAACAGAAGACGCCAAAATCATATGGCCTGTAGAAGAAATTGGTAGAAATTCTGTGAAACCTTCGATGATGCCTAAAATAGTTACATCAAAAAAGTTCATGCTATTGAATTACTTCAACTTGCCCTTTCATCCATGGATGAGGTGAACAATGGTAAGGGTTATTGGAAGAGTTAAGAAATGTAAAAGAATAACTTTCTCCTTTTGCCAAAAGCGGTCCTTCAAACTTACTGGGATCGTCTCCCAGTTTTGCATCATGAGGTTTGTCCGAGTCTTCATGATCAAGCATGACGTTATGTTTCATATCATCTTCGTTCGTCCAAGTGACTGTAGTTCCAGCTTGAATTCTTATTTTTTTGGGAACGTATTCAAAGTTCTTAATTACCACTTTTACTTCTTTTGATGCAGTGAAATCTACCATATCATTGCTTTGAGCTTGAGTTGGAGTAGTAAGAACCTCATCATTTATATGTGTTGAAGTAGGTATAATAGAAGTTGTATAGTAGTTCTTGTTTATATTATAACCTAATAACATTACACCAATCCCAAGAAACACTAGAATTACAAGTCCAATAAGAAGTGGCTTTTTCATTTTTGTAGTTTAACAAAAAATTAGTTTGAAAACAAAAAATTTAATATATTTAGTTCCTAACCAATATTTACACCTAAGTGAAATTTTCCAAATATTTTTTTATATTCTCACCTTCGTCTTGAATATGTTTCTTGGCAACGTCGGTCTTCACAAAGAACTGAAAAATTTTATCTATTAAGCCCGCCCGATTGCCATACTCAACGTACGCAGTCAGTTTGGATGTATTTTTTGAAACACTTTCTATAGAAAAATATCCCATCCCAAAGTTGAATAAAGAGAAAGGAAACGCTGGTTCATATTCAATATACTCATTCTTTTTTATTTTTGTGACTTTAAGGATTAAATAAAGAGGAAAACCACCGATTTTCTCCAAAAAGTGGAAAACACACCCACGCTGATTCAAATCTTGAAAGATCACTTTACAAAAAACATGATCTTTAGGATGCCAGGTTTTGTAAAGAGTATCTATACGAGTAAGAAAGTTAAAAACGCTTTGAGTATTGGCATTAATAATTGTTTCTTGTTTGATGATTATCATGTGCTTATGTTATTTTTATCAGTACCAAAATGAAATAACCTCAGACTATTAGCCACTACAACTACAGTCATCCCTACATCTGCAAATATTGCCAGTGCAATGTTACCCATTCCAGAAAGAGCAAGTATAAGAAATATTATTTTAACTCCAACTGAAGCCACAATATTTACTCTGATAGTCCGAACAGAAGCTCTACCAAGTTTAACTAGAAAAGGAATAAGCTGTAGATTGTTATTCATAAGTGCTATATCAGCATTTTCAACAGCCACTTCTGAACCTATGGCACCCATAGCAATACCCACCGATGCAATAGTTAGTGCTGGAGCATCATTGACACCATCACCAACCATAGCAACATGTGTATATTTCTTAAGCAAGTTTGACAGCTGAACCACTTTGTCATCAGGAAGAAGATTAGCGTGAATTTCATCAACTCCAACTTCTTGAGCAACATAATTAGCTGCAGAGACATTATCACCAGTAAGCATTGCCGTTTTTACTTTTAATTGATGTAGAATTTTAATGGTGGTCGCGCTTTCTGGACGAATTGTATCAACAACTCCAATAACACCCTTAATTTTCTTCTCATCGCAAACGACAATAGCTGTCTTACCTTCTTTTTCAAATCCCTCAACGATTTCGACTACACGCTTATCCACATCGTGTTCCTCCATAACAAACCGTAAGGTGCCTATGCAGTGGTGTCTGTCGACACAGACCAGACACTCACCACTGATACCTTTACCCATGGTAGCTTTGAAGTTTGTGTACTTGTGCATTTCCCCCGCAATTTTATGAGCACTTTCAACGATGCTTTTGGCAATTGGATGTTCAGAAAACGCTTCAGCACCTGCCATACAAATAAGAAGCTCTTCTTTAGAAACACCGTTGAGTGGTATAACATCAGAAACTGTTGGTTCGCCTTTGGTTAAAGTTCGCGTTTTATCAAAAGCAATGGCTTTGATCCTACCAATTTCTTCTAAAAACTGCCCACCTTTAATGAGAATTCCACGTCTAGTGGCATTGCCAATAGCGGAAAAGATGGTAATAGGAGTGGAAATGACAAGTGCACAAGGACAAGCAATAAGAAGAAGAGTTAAGCTCTGGGTAAACCAGAATGTAAACGGTTGACCAAAGATAACCACTGGCACTACGGTAAGGAAGATAGCAAATGCAAACATGGTTGGCGTGTAGTAGGAAGAAAATTTTTCTATGAATTTAGCGGCCTGAGATTTACGTTCCGCAGCCTGGAAGGTTAGATCGACAATCTTCGCAAGTGTTGTGTCTTTAGAAACTTTAGTTACTTTTATTTCTAAATACCCCTGGCTATTGAGAGTTCCGGCAAATACCAGTTCACCTGTATATTTATTTTTCGGAAGTGGCTCCCCGGTGATGGTGCTTTCATCAACCAGCGACTCCCCGTTAACAACTATGCCATCTAGAGGAATGTAATCCCCAGGTTTAACCATTACAATATCTCCGATAGTGATCTGTTCGATTGAAATTTTCTCTTTCTGTCCCTTAACCAGTGCTGTTTTGGGGGTCTTTTCAACCAATTCTTCAAGAGCGTTTTGGCTTTTGGTAATACCAAATTCCTCAAGTGCTTCACTTACTGCAAAAAGAACGATGACAATGACTGCTTCTTCTAATTCACCTAAGTACAATGCACCAAAAGTAGCAACAGTCATCAATAAATTGATGTTAGAAAAGTGCAAATTTACAAAACTCTTAAACCCATTAATGATTACATTTCTACCAAAGAAAAAAATAATAGCACCGAAAACAGGTATCTCAATAAATTGAGGTAAATGAATTGAGAATAGAGACAAAATCTCAAAAGGAATAACAAGAAGTAACGTTAGCGCCAATCTTTTAAATTTATTGTCTTTTAGTAAATCATAAACAAGCATAGGTCCATTTTACACAGATATTAATCAATAATTTACATAATAATTAATTTTTGCATCAGCTTTGAGAGAAGCAATCCATGATGGAGCTTCCTGACTTAGTTTTTGGCTTTTTAGCTGTTGTGCTATTTGGTTTTTTATTTCAGTTTCCTTACCATCTACCAATTCAACCTTATTGTCCTGGATGTATTTGTTTATCTCCTCATCTGTTACTTGGATTTTATCCGCAAGAACTTTCTCAATTTTCTTTTGAACTAATAAATGCTTTTTCAAAGCTTCTTTAGTCATTCCTTGTTGGAGTAGTGCAGCATCAAGCGTGCTTCCCTGCTGGATAATTGATACTTCAATGTTTTTTATTTCCAGATCAATTTCATCACTGGTTACAGTGATACCTTTCTTCTTAGCTTCGTTGTCAATTAACTTCTCGGTAATAAGGGCATCTAAGGTGTTTTTACCACCTTGCTTTTCCAATTCTTGAATAACACTTAATCTTGTTACCGGGCGCCCGTTTACCATAGCTGCGACAAAAGCACCTTTAAAATAAAACAACGATCCAAAAACAATCCCAATAAGTACAATGGATAAAAGTAATTTTCTACTTTTCAATAGCCTGAATTTTTCTGCTTTTGGCTGCTCAAAATTAGCTTCTGACTTAGTTATTTTTTCATTCATACGTTTCCTCTATTAAATTTTTATACCTTAAAATCTCCCATACACAAATTTTCTAACTTCTACTATACCGATGCGTATTTGACCACTCACTTTCTAATGATAGCTATTCTACAATTAGCTTTCCTTCCATTTCTTTATGCCCTTGACCACAGAAAAGACTACAATAAAATCTAAACGTACCCTTTTTAGTTGCAGTAAATTCAACAACTGTTGTGCCAACAGGAAGGTCCTTTTTGATACCTAATTCGTCGATTGCAAACCCATGGGGCACATCAAGATTGTTGACGGTAAGCTTAATATTATCTCCTTCCGAAACTGTAATAGTTGCTGGAGAAAAATCAAACTTTTTGGCAGTCATTGTAAATTCTTTGACACCATTTGTTACTGGGGTATTTGTAGCATCTGGCTGAATTGTAACTGATGGACTTTGAGTTACAGAGCTTCTAGTTTGGGAAGTAGCATCTTTATTTCCAAATAATGCATATACACCGACTAGTACAATGCCAATCACTACAACGCCTATAATCATAGGATTCATAGCTTGCTTTGGTTGATCGTTTTGATTTGTTATATGTTCATCCATACAATATCACCCCCTTTCAACAATCTGTTCCAAGTCCACCAACACAATTTTCAGTTGGTGGTGTTCCTCGCTCTGGACATTTCTCCGAATACATACACGCTATATCTGTTACCGAGTCGATCTGCTTTTGCATCGTTGCTTGATCTTCTGAACCATATGAAATAACGATTCTATCAAGGTCAGTAAATTCATACTCACCCAACTTATCGTTTAGTTTGCCATTCACGTATAATTTCAACGTATTTTTTTCATCACTGCAATACTGCTTTTTATCATCAGTCACAAAACAATTCTTGTCAAAGCCAATGCCAATAGTTTTGAAGAAATACCCAAGCGTTACACCCTGGCGATGCTTGTGCGTAACGTCTCCATTACCATCATGCAAATGAGCATAAGGGTCTAGAGGTGCTTCCTTTGAATCTTGATATTTGGCCGAGGTGAAATCAAAAGCTTTTCCATTAAGATATACCTTAAAATCAGCATGCTCATGAACCTTGTCCCCAAGTACTGGTTCACCAAGTTTCGGAGCTTTGAGAATTGCAGCTTTAATGAGAGTCTTAAAATCGTCAGGAGTCTTTGGATTTTGGATTTTCTCACCGTTTAGGAAAAATGTTGGTGTCCCAGTGTTACCGAGTTTTTCTCCAGATGCCTTGTCTCGCTCAACCCTATCTTTCACTTCCTTTGAGACCACATCTTTTTTAAATTGTTCAATATTTAATCCAATTTGTTTGGCGAAGCCTTCAAAAATGGCTGGATCAGCTACTGGTTTCTCACCCCAAGTTTTTTGATTGTCAAACACAATATTGTGCATCTCCCAGTACTTTCCTTGACGGCTTGCGGCTTCTACAGACAAAGCTGCCTGCATACCATTTTTGTGTCCAGGAAGGGGAAAGTATCGATTTACAAACCGAACATCATTTTTGAACTCTTCTGAGAGTTGTTTCATAAGTGGATAGTATGCTCCACAGGCTTCACACTCAAAGTCAAGATATTCAATGAGGGTAACTGACGCGTCTTTATTTCCTTTAATATATTCGTCAGCAGCAACCTCTAGTAGTTGCTTTTTATCATCAGAAAGTACAGCTTGGCCGGTTGGTGCATTACTGCTTGTTAAATTAGACTTGTTGGCAAAGAAAATAATTCCAGCAAATATTGCAATAGTAATGCCAACTACACTTAAAATAAATTTCCTATCACTTGTCATATTTTCTTTCCTTTCAGGCGCAGTGAATTAGTTACAACAGATACACTACTAAGACCCATGGCAGCTCCAGCAATTGCAGGATTTAGAAGTATACCAAAAAATGGATATAAAACGCCCGCAGCAATAGGAATGCCGATGATGTTATAGAAAAATGCCCAGAAAAGATTTTGTTTGATAATATTCATTGTGGCTCGTGCCAACTTAATGGCTTTAGGAAGTTTAGAAATGTACCCACCTAAGAGTGTGATTCCCGCCGATTCAATCGCCACATCGGTTCCAGTTCCCATTGCAATGCCTACATCAGCTGTGGCTAACGCTGGTGCATCATTGATGCCATCACCAACCATTGCGACTTTGTATCCTTCTTTCTGCAGCTTCTTGATTTCACCGGCTTTGTCGCCAGGTAATATTTCTGCAATCACTCGATCAATACCTACAAGCTTTGCGATATACTGCGCCGTACGTTGGTTGTCTCCAGTGAGCATGGCAACTTTAATACCCTGTATATGAAGCTCTGCCACTGTTTCCTTAGCGTCATCTTTAATTGTGTCGGCAATACCAATGTAGGCAATAACGTGCTTTTTAGTCATAAAAACGACGGGAGTCTTGCCTTGTGACGCAAAATTGTTAATTACTTCTTCGTCCACTTGTATTTTGAGATTGGTAGTTAGTTTAAGATTACCAGCATAATATTCTGTAGCATCTATAGTTCCTTTGAGCCCTTTTCCTTCAATGGCTTCAAAATCCATCACTTTGTGAAAGCTAAGCTTTTCTTGCTTTGCTTTTTCAACGACTGCTTGAGCAAGAGGGTGCTCCGAATGACTCTCTAAGGACGCGAGGAGTTGTAAAATTTCTTTCTCAGAATAAGAGCTAGTTGTTTGAACATCGGTCACTTCCGGTGTACCTTTGGTAATTGTGCCAGTCTTATCCATTACTACAAAGTTAATTCCATCAAACTTCTCTAAACTCTCGGCATTTTTAATTAAGATTCCATTTTCTGCAGCTTTACCCACACCAACAATAATGGCGGTGGGAGTTGCCAGTCCCATGGCACATGGACAGGCAATCACCAGAATTCCAACAAAGCTCAAGATTCCCAAGGTGAGGGCTTGGGAGAATGGCATAAACTGACTGCCAACCACTAGCCACAGCACAAGGGTGAAAATCGCTAGAACGAGTACAACTGGAACAAAAATTGCTGATATTTGATCAGCCATACGTTCAATTGGCGCTTTTGAACCTTGGGCTTCCTCAACCATTTTGATGATTTGGGAAAGCATGGTATCACTTCCAATCTTTGTAACTTGAATTCTCAAAGAGCCCTGTTTATTGATAGTTGCACCGATAACAATATCTTCTGGTCCTTTGTCCACCGGAATTGATTCTCCAGTGATCATTGACTCGTCAACTGAAGATTTACCTTCAAGAATGATTCCATCAAGAGGGATCTTTTGGCCAGGTTTCACAATCACAATATCACCAACCACTACTTGCTCAATTGGTATTTCGACCTCTTTACCATTACGAATGACAAGAGCATTCTTAGCCTGCAATCCCAAAAGCTTTTCTATGGCCTCCCCAGTTTTAAGTTTGGAGCGAGCTTCTAGGAATTTTCCTAGAGTGATAAATCCGATAACAACAATCGTGACATCGTAATAAGTTTGTTGGGTATTTACATAAGGAGCGAGAACTTTATCAAATGCTGTCACAACGAAGCTATAAAGGAAAGCAACTGAGGTACCAATCCCCACTAGGGTGTCCATGTTGGCAACTCGGTGTTTGAAGAAGCGAACCATTCCTTGCAAATACGGAACGCCTATAACGAATAATGTATATGTTGCAAAGAGGGGAAGTAGGTGGTGAAAAAATTCCATAATAGCCTCTGGCATATGAGGCAAAAGCATAAGAGGATCTGCCCCAATTTCCCAAGTCATTACAAAGATACTTAGTGCTACCATAGGTAAGACAATCTGAACGTGACGTTGTAGCTTAGCAAGGTCTTTCAGTTTTTGGGCTTTAATTGAGGCGTCAGATGAAATTGGAGTCATCATGTCATGACCCGCGTGCATGGAGCGATCCATTCCCATCGGCATGTCCATTTGGCTATCCACGAGAGAATAGCCTAACTTAGCAATTTCCTCATTCATCTGAGGAACATCTACTTTTTGAGGATCAAATGAAACTGAAGCCTTTTCAGTACCATAGTTAACGGAGCATGACTCAACTCCATCAATTTTCTCAAGTTTTCTTTTAATAATTGATGCGCATGAAGCGCAGTGCATTCCTTTGACAGGAAATGATTTGCTTTCCATAATTACTTTCTTTCATATCCAGCAGAACTTATATCTGCTCAGCAATAACAGTTTCATAACCAAGCTTTGTGATAACGGCAATAATCTGTTCATGTTTTATTTTATCTGGGTCGTAGGTAACCACTGAAATTTGTTTGGCATAATGTGTCTTTGCTTCCTTCACTCCTGCTAAATCTTCAAGATCAAAATCAATGTTGATCGCACAACTCGTGCAGTGCATGCCGACAATTTTTAGCGTTATTGTTTTCATATATTTGAGTTGGGAACAACATTTATTTCACCTCTAAACATTCCCATGCTGCACATAAAAGCAAGCGGACCTGGCTCTGCTGGTGTTGTAAACTCAAGCGTATCTGATTGGCCAATAGGAACAATACGTTGTAGTCCCAATTTTGGAACGGTGAGTGCTTGTGTACACCCACCTCCACCTTGGTTCACGATATTAAATTTTACCTTCGATCCGGCTCTAACATTGACAACTGCTGGCTCTGTACGATAGCCGTTTTGAGTTATAAAGATCGTTGCTTCCTTTACTGTGTTTGAAGCGGTCGCAGTAGCTGCAACTCGATTGCTATCACAAAAACTGATAGTACAATTAATATTAGTTATTACATTCTCAAAGGTGAAAGCACTGCCACTCAGTGCTAAAGCTCCATTAAAGTTATATGCGGCAATCAATATAATTGCTCCGGCTGCAACTTTGTTAAACGTTCCACTTAGTGAATTTCCTAGTTTTCTGGCTGCATAGCCAAAGAGGAAAAACAACGGTGAGGTTCCTAGTATAAAGACAAACATTGTTATTGCTCCAGCAAAAGCAGATCCGGTTGCAATTGCATATGCCATCATCGCTTGAGTGGCTCCACATGGGATGAGCACAGTCATCGCGCCTAATAATGCTGGACCAAATACCGCCTTGCTTTTTGATTGATTTTTGACCAACCTAGTCAAAAACCTTGGTGGTTGAATGATGAAATAACGAAAAATTGGATGAACCTGAAGAAGATTTAGAGCAGTACCTATCATAAAGATCACGGCAGCAAATTGCAAAGCCACACGGGCTGAAAGGGAGAGTTGGAAAACTGTTCCAATACTTCCCAACAAAAAGCCAAGAAGTGTATAGGCAATAAGACGGGTAACCAAAAAGGAGAGAATCGGTAGAAGATGTCCGAATAGTTTTATTTCTTCTTCCAGTTTGTTTTTTTCTTGCTGGGCAATTGAACTAGCAAGAAGCCCGCCTTGTACTGCCAAGCATGTTAGTCCTCCTGCAAATAGTCCTGTGACAAAGATTGATGTAATTTCCATATATTTTCTTTCATTTCATACTAAAAAAATTAACTTTGCAAAGCCTTCTCGATCATCGGCTTTACTTGTTCAAAAGGTAAAGCACCGTTAATAAATTGTGTAGTGCCTTTCGCATCAATAATTATGGTACCTGGTGTTCCAGTTACGCCTTCTTCTGTTCCCTTAGCCATTTGATCCTTGACTTTCTGTGCCATTTCTCCCGAGTCTAAACATTGTTTAAAAGGTGCTTCATTTAATCCGAGCTCTTGGGCAAGAGGAACAAGTTTGTCTAGGGCAAAACCGGTTCCATTGCCACTTGTTCGTGCAAAAATTGCATCCGCGTATTTCCAGAAACTATCATTACCACCAAGTTTTCCGGCACACTCTGCCGCTTCTGCCTCTTTTTGAGCATTGGCGTGGAAGGAAAGCGGGTAGTGGCGATAAACCCACTTTACTTTATCACCGTATTCCTTCATGACTTGCTGCATAGTTGGATGAAACCTAATACAAAATGGGCACTCTAAATCAGAATATTCAACCAGCACTACTTTGGCATTTTTATTACCCTTATACCAATCTACGTCCGTCACTTCTGGTTTTTTGGTCGCTTGTTTTGGAGCGGGTGGTTGAGCAGCGGCATTTCCTGCAGATGGCGCGTTTCCTTGATTTACAGCACCTGCTACCACTGCACCTTTTTCTAAATATTTCACTTTAGTTGTCAGAGAACCAATTACAAATGAAGCTCCAATAAGAAGGACAACTAGTATGGAAGGGAAATTTATAAAACTACGTTTTTTTTCTTCTGACATATTTTATTTCTATAATTTAATAATCTACTACAAACTGTAGTAGAACAAGGAATGATTGTCAATAAGCTACTTATTTAGAAGTAAAAGCTGAGGTATAAGGAATAGAACTATTTGAGGTGCTACTCATTGGTGGTATAACTGTGGCATTTTCTCTACACCAATTAGCGCACTCACTATCGTTCATGCATACCATCATAACATCCTCGTTATTTTCATGCAGATCTATTGCATTAACTGGTGCAATTAATAATCCATACATCATAAGTATTGATATCACACTTATTCCTATACGGAGAAATGAAACTTTTGGGTAAACTGCTCTCTGCTCAATCAAGGCTTTTATTCTCAATTCCAATGTATCCCATTCAGCAAGAGAAGTTGCAAGTACGAATACTGGTGTGGGAGTACAACACATTAATTTCTTAAGGACTGAAACAAGTGATTCGTTTCCATTCATTGCTTGAGTAACCGCATGATCAGCGTTGACCTCTCTTTGTATTTGGTAGTGCTTGATAATATCAATCAGTATTGGAAGAAATGGGAACAGCGAGTGTGTCATTGATGCCAATAAATGAGTCAGGCTATCTCGATGTTCTAGATGGTATTTTTCATGGTGAAGGACAGCCTCAAGTTCGCTCATGGTGGTCAATGCCAAAAGTCTAGTTGAAATATAAATTTTAGGGTTCCGGATGCCAAAACAAAATGCAAATGGTTTGTTATCGTTTATAACGAATACTTTGTTAAGTAAGTTTATCTTTTTTATTAAAGTACTGTAGCGTATAGGCAATGGTTGGGTTTGCAAGGCTTTTCTAAAGAAATAAATTCTGGTAATGGTATAAGCTAATTTAAGGAATACTATCCCTACCATTAGGATTCCTATGATAAATATAAACGGACCAACCTCCTTGGGTATTTGAATAGAGAATGACCGAAGCATCTCTTGGCAGTAGTAAACAGTCTTATGGAGAAAAAGAGGCAGGTATTTTTGAATAATGACCTTTACTGAAAGGACTAATATCCCAAAGAGTCCAGAAAAAATAATTAAGTGCTTATGCTTTTTTATCATATTGATCCAAAAGCTCAAGGAAATATTTCCGTTTTGCTTCAGGCAAACTATCTACTGACTGCGCAAACGAGGCAATTGCTATATCACCAAATGAGGTAACAAGTTTTTGCATAAACGACTGGGCAATGTTTCTGCTATATCGCTCTTTTGAAACTCTCGCGCTATACATAATTGTGCCTTGGTCCTCAATTTTTTTAACCAATCCTTTGTCATGAAGTCTTTGCAAAACTGTTGCTATTGTCGTGTATGCCAGTTGTCTAGTTTGATTTATTATTTCTAATACATCTCTAACTGAGCAGTTTTCTTGCTCCCACACGACGCTCATAACTTCTTGTTCAAGGTTGCTTAATGTTTTAGCTGTCATACTACTACAGATTGTAGTTGCTATTCAAAAAATATTCAAGTTAAGGATTATAAATGATCCTTATGACTGTTCTAATCTGCACTTATGGATCTTTAGGCTCCACTTTCTGTAATGTATCTCTGGTTAGTCCTTTTGTTTTTATTAGTTCCCTTGTTGAAAGGTAAAAATGTAGCCTTGCTTCATCCTCAAGCTTCTTTCGAATCTCTTTATGCAAATAGTTTTTTGACCGATCATCTGGGCAGACAAAAATAATTTCTGGGAATGGTTTATCAGTGTGATCCTGCCAGTACTCATTCTCGTAATAGTCAAAATATTGCTTAACTCGCTTATAAAGAACATTTTTCGGTGGTAATTCATCAAAGATATCAAGGAAGTATCTTTTTGTTCTCCCATTTGCTTCTTCGATTGAAAAATAAGCATCGGGATTGGGCAGGATAAGATACTGCATATCATCTAAATCCACTTTGGTATAAAAATTCAGTTTGGCTTTGGTTTTGTTAGTGAGTTCAACTAAAGAAAGATAAATATCTGCTACAAACAAACAGTGGTTTTTAAACTGTGTTGATAGCGTTGGTTCCCTCCAAACTCGATCCAAAAGCTCAGGCTTCACTGTACTGAATTTGTCTGGATTACTCTTCAAATACTTTCTGCCTTTTAATCCTAATGAATACAGAGCTGGTATGGTAACTGTTTTGGGATTGTAATAACGTCTGATGTGTCCAGATTCGGTTAGTTCGTTGAGCCAGATGATAATGCGGTTGAAGTGTTTGTGATGGAGTAGATGTTGGATGTGAATACGGTGTAAGAAACGGAAGCGATAGAGATAATTAAATATGTTGTCGTGTTGGTTGTTCATAAATAAAGATAGTAAAAATAATAAATACTTAGACTTTCATTCCTTCTCCTTATATATAAGGATATAGAGGTAGTACATTTCCATATTCCAGCCTTAAAATCAACCAATTCCAGTGTAAACACGCTTACACTAACTCAAGGTATCTACATCCGTATAAAGTGTAGGCTGATTACCATGTTTCTTCTCAGTTTTTGACTCAGATCGTATCGTAGTTTGTACAACGGGACTTTTATACTCGACAGCAAAGTTCTTTCGTGAGGCTTCAATCACTTCGTTTGCTTTTTGCATATTTTCTTCAATCTTGACAGGAATAGTAACCCCCGAAAACGGCTCTTCTGGATTAAGTGCGCCAAGTCTTATATAGAAATGGTATGAAGGTAAACTGGCTATTTCTCCTTGTTCAATATATGGCCTAAACTGTGGCAAGATCATTCGTTCGTCTTCTGGGTTTGCAGTCCTAAAACAAATAACTGTTCCTGTATTAGCCAGGGTTACATTTACAAGTGACGTTTCTTCGAGTTGTGAAGTTGTTTGATGGGCAAGGATTGCGCCTAACCTATATTTTCTTGCTTCCGAAAGAATTTGCGCAAATGCAGGTGTGGCAAAGTTTTGGAACTCGTCAACATATAAATAGAAGTCTTTTCTTTGCTCTTGAGGGATCCTAGCTCTCTTTAAAGCTGCAAGTTGAATCTTGGCCATAATCAATACTCCAAATACCTCTGAGTTATCTTCTCCAATCTTTCCTTTGGAGAGATTGCACAAGAGTATTTTGCCTTCGTTGAGAATCGTGTCAAAGTTGACAGTCGATTTACCTTGTTCAAGTATTCTCTTGGCAGTTGGAGAAAACAGAAACCGCCCAATCTTATTTGTAATCGGAGAGATCATTTTCACTTTCTGATAATCACCAGCCTTGGCAAACTCATACTTCCAAAAGTCTTTCAGGTTTTCATCAACGATGTTTTTAGTGACCGAATTTCTGTAGGGTGTATTGATAAGTAACTTGTAGACAGTAAACAGTGTGGCATCTGGAACTGTAAAGGCAGTATGAATAGTATTTCGGAGGATATATTCCATTCTCGGTCCAGAGTACTTATCAGAGTAGATTTTATGGAACACAGAGATAATGCTTTCTGCAATAAATTCTTTTTCTCTCACGGCATCTTCCGCACTTAATCCTTGGGTTAATTCGAGTAAATTAATCCCCATCGGATAGCTAATGTCGTCTGGATTAAAGTACACAACATCTGGTATTCGCTTTGTAGGAATAGTTGATAAGGCTTGTTCTATTAAATCTCCATGCGGATCTATCACACATAGACCTTTGCCGTTATGAATATCTTGATTAATCATGGATAAGAGCATGGTTGATTTACCTGTGCCCGTAGCTCCCAAAATATATACATGTCGCCTTCTTTCATCTAAAGATAACCCGATATTTGTACTACTTCCTCCATAGGTATTTTTGGCAAATATAATGTCTAAATCCTGAGCACGCTTGAGTGAAACCGGAGCTGGAAGTTCTTTACTGTGCAGTTTAACCAAGTCTTCAGTTTTAGTTGTACTCGTAAATGGCAAATGATAGATATCACTTATTTCTGAAACTGAAAGAATAGAATTGCTAAAAATACCAAGCAACCTATTTCTGAAAAGAAATGTCTTTAATGTTTTTATTAACCTCAGTTTGATGTGCAATGACGGAATGATTGCCTGATATCCAGAATTACCAAAGGAAGAAAGAGCTGAAATGAACCCTCGTTCTCTTTTGCGAATTTCAGCGTAGTTGTTTCCCACAATGAGTAAGCGAATAGAAGTAGTAAATAATTGTTGATCTAGCTTTTCTTTTACCAACTGCTCAAGCTCCATTTGATAGGGATTATCAGTTTTCTTTTGATTTCTATTTAGGAAAAAAGACCAGAATGGTTTTCTTTTAATATTCTTCAAAAGATCACTGTTTGAATAAATAAGTTGTGAGATTCGAGAGATATCTTTTACCAAAGATTTGGTTACTGGCGATACCACCAACTGGAAAGATACTAATTCATTTTCTTCCAGCTTGGTCATACTTCCTGTGGTGTAAGCAATGGGATCGTGTTTCTCTAAGACGGCTTGCTTCTTTAAGGGAAAGGCAAAGTGGTTTGATAATTTAAATTCTGTGATTTTAAGTAAGGACTTTCCAATGCCGCCAAAACCGTAATCATCAACTTCTTTAACACTCACTCCTGGAAGATATGAAAATAGACTCTTTTTCAGTAAGTCCGCATCTTCAGACACGATCCGAATCAAATATCTGATTCCTTGGTCTTTTGTCGCCACAATCTCGAATGAATAGCTATTACTAAGTCCTAATACTCTCGACCAAAAAGTTCGCTGACGAGCCAGACCATGAATGAGGTTAAATAATTCCTGTGTAGTATATGGACTTTGTTCTGTGGTCTTGAGCGGTTTGACTTCAAGGATAGTGTAGTTTTGTCTCAGTTGCAGTTTTATGTGAAACAACTTAAACAGAAGGAGTAAATCGAGTGCAATAAGTAGAGCCAAGAGAAGATATACAAAAACAATAGACACAAGAGGCCAGGATCCAGAAATGTGTACTTGAGAAAGAAATGAAGAAACTTGCGGAAAAAGTTTAGAAAAAAGAATATTGTTAGTGAATAGTTCTTGTAATCCTGTATTCATGCCTACTTTTTTTAGGGCAACATGAGCAGGCTTATATTACTGAGGGAAGTATATATCAGGGTTAGTGTATTGGCAAAATTATTTGCCTGAATCAGCCCTTGATGCAATTTTTTGAATTTTTTGAGCGATTTCTTCTTCAACACCTAAATCCCTAGTTACTATTGTAAGGGCACCGTACATGAGCTCTGACCGACTCGTCTCCTCTGGAAGATTGAGCATCTGAGCTAATACTCCAAAAGAATGATCAATTAAAAATTGATTTGGAGAGTGATCAAGAAGCAATAGCATGCACTGTCCCAGTTGATGAGAGATACCTTGTGCAGGGGTTTCTGTACCTCTCCTATTTGCTTCTAATGGCATATTATTACCTCGTTAGCCAAGTATTATATATCCTGGTCAAAACATTTTATAGGCTCTTGACAAGGTTATCTCAAAATATTATATTATCTATATATGGATAGTGTAAATTAAAGATTTATCTGATTTTGATATGGGAAGAGCAATACGTAAGGTAACTACAACTAAAAGAAAATCTCCGAAAACCCCTACTCCTTTATTGTCTCTTGAAGAGCAACTGAAAGTTTTTGCCAATGTTATCGTAGATAGAATCTTAGAAGAACAGCAAAACGGCAATGTTTTATTGAGTAAGGAGAAACAGCATGGATAATGTAGCACGCCAAGAAAATGCGGTTGCAGCAATTCGAGTATCTTCTATTAAACAAGGCCTACAAGGCGATTCTCCAGAGCACCAAAAGGAGCAGATAGAACGCTTCGCCCAGGCTCATAATATTCATATTAAGAAATTCTTTATTTTCATGGAATCGGCTTCAAAAGAGGAACAGCCAGTCCAAGAAGCTATAGATTATTGTAAAAGTTCAAAAAATAACATTCAACTTTTCGTTATCAAATCTATAGATAGATTTACCCGCGGGGGTTCATACCTCTATGACCATTTAAAGATGCAACTAGTGAAATACAACGTTCAACTAGTGGATATTTACGGGGTAATTGGTAGTCAGGAAGTAAACACCCTTGAACATTTGGGGATTGAATATGACTGGAGTATATATAGTCCAACCAAAAAGTCAGAAATCCTTGAAGCCGAAAGAGCAAAAGATGAGATGCGAGATATTATGACCAGAATGATTGGTGCAGAAATTCGCTATGTCCGATTGGGATTTAGAGTTCGGCGTGCTCCCTACGGTTATATGAACGAAAAAGTTGAAACCTCACATGGTAAACGAGTTATTCTAAAACCCCACCCCGAAGAATCACAGTGGATTTTAAAAATGTATGAACTTCGTTGTCGAGGTACGATGACTGATCAGCAGATTGTAGACGAAATAAATACATTGGGTTTTCGTTCTAGAAAACAATATAGACGAAATCCTCAAGACAGGACTAAAGTCATCGGTGAAACAGGTGGAAATAAACTTATCCTTAAACAATTCTGGCGTTACGTTGAAAGTCCTATCTATGCAGGGGTAAATGTTGAGAAATGGACAAATGGTCAGCCAATAAAGGGTAAGTTTCAAGGTTTAGTACCTATTGAAATGTATAACAAAGCAAACAAAGGCAAAGTCACTCTCACAGAAGAAGCTGGTGAAGTACGATTATGGAAAAGAAAGCCAGCAGAATGGTACATAAAGAAAGATCCAAACAATCCAGCATTTCCCTATAAAAAGTATGTCACCTGCACTCACTGTCAGAAACCTTTTTTTGGAAGTACTTCAAAGGGTAAAAGATTAAGATATTCTGCATACCATTGTAATAGGGGGCATAAATACTACCGTGTACCAGTAAGTGAATTTAACGAAACTATTGAGACCTTCGTAAAGGGTGTAAAGCTAAATATGACCCCTGAATATATTGAAGAACTGAAAAAGTATGTTCTAGAGGCTTGGAATAGCCGTACGGAAGGAATTAAAAAGGATGCAGTAAACATTGATACAAAAATTCAGGAACTACAAATGGCATCGAAAGCTACCGCAGATAAGATACGCTTTCTCAGTTCAGAAGTAGCCATCAAATATATGGAAGACGATTTAGTAAAGATTGATGGGGAAATAAAGCAATTAGAAGAAACAAAGGTTCAAAAAGATACAAAATCTACAAATATGGAGTTAGTGATGAAATACATAGAATACTTTTTGGAACACCTTGAAGATTTATTGCTGGGAAGCCCAAACCCTCTTAAAAGAGCTGCCTACTTTGGCCTACTCTTCGATGGACTGCCTACATATCAAGATTTGTGTTTTGGAACACCTAAATTAGCACCATATTTAGGACTAAAACAGCAGTTTGCTACTGCCTTACTCCCTAATGGTGACCCCACGGGGAGTTGAACCCCGATTACCAGATTGAGAATCTGGTGTCCTAACCGCTAGACGATGGGGCCAAAGCTTTGGCAGCTAATGCTTTAACAACAGGATTTTACCATATAGGCTTGTCGAGTATATAATAGTATTACATGGCACTGAGTTTTAAAAACAATATATTAATAGTCACATTACTTTCGTGTGTATTGGCTTTGACATACGCAAATTTTTCATCATACCGCCCCAAAATACTCAAAAGAGTGCAAGAAGTAAAAGGCTCTCACACACAGATTTTGCGCACATTACCGTATCCAGAAAACTCTCAAAACATTTCTACAAATGAGAACTCAGATTCTATTCAGATGACTTTTGAAACACAACGCACGCCCGATGCGTTGCAGCAATTTTATAAAACTATTTTGCTCGACGATGATTGGATTTTGATCTCTGAGTACATAACACAAGACTCACAAATTGCAACGTATGAATCGGAAAATCAGAAGATTGATATCAAAGCAACTACTGCGACAGATAAATCTACAATTGCCAGCATCGAAATTGTTGGTAGGTGACATTTTCAATGAAGAAATACTAATGTAAGAAAGAAATGGTTTATGTTTCAGCTATTTATTTTTTAGTTCCTACCAAAAACACAGCTCTCCAAGGTTGATAGCGTGTAGTGTATGTATCTGTATTTATTGTTTCACCATCTCTAGTAACAGTGCGCGTGAAACTTACGGTTGCACCCCATGCACTAAAGTCGACTTGTTTAGTGACCCCTTTTGGTAGAGTTGGATCGTCTTGATACAACGCTTCTGGAGGAGCAGTTTGATTTGTAACAATTGGTTCTGTAAGTTCTACTTTTCTATCATCTGGTGTTCCATAAATCGTAAATTTTAAAGAATAGTCTTTGGGCTGCGCATCGGCTTGTATCAAAATATAATTTTGTGTGTCGTTTTTAAATTGAAAATCAAGCGATGGTTGATAGACAGAAGCATCGAGTCCAAGCGGGCTTTCGATTTCATAATAACGTACGCGATATGCATGAGGGTATCTTGCTACTACTGGGAGTCCACTATTTAACACTGCTCTAAATAATGTTGTAGATGTTTGACATACACCACCACCGTCTCCTAAAACTGTGCGTCCGTTACTTATTACATAAGCCGTAGCGTACCCTGTTGCTCTGCTGATTTCTCCCACAGATTTGTTAAAAGAGTAAGTTCCTCCTGGAGGAACCAATATTCCGTCTGTTCTTTCTGCTGCTAGTACAAGATTATGTACGCGTTCTGTACCAGATCCTGTATATTTTGAAACACCTTCTCCTAGCTTTGCGAGTATGCCGTATTTTTCTTTTGTTGGGGCGTCAGTAGGTTTTGTCGAAATTGCAAGTGTCGCATCTTTAAAAGTTTTGAAGTATAGATCTTTGAATTCCTCTTTAAATTTGGTTTCGTCTATTTCTGTTCCTTGATCTATAATTTCAAACTCAGTTACTTTATCGTCTTCTGTTTTTGTGACATGACCTTTGGGTAATTTGTTTACATCTTGTCCGATCAATTTTACAAATGCATCTAGCTTGGGTTTATTTATAGTGAGTAATACTTTATTATCTTTTTCTAATGTGAATTCAATAAAGTCTAACAATTGTTTTTTTTCTACTAATATCTTTTTATCATCATAAGTTAGTGTGATAGTTTTGTTGACAATACTTTTGACATCATCGAGTAGAGGAGATATTTGTTGTTCTACAATAGTGGGGTTGTCGATATGTACTGGCAAAGTCTTTTTTGCAAAATCGAGCCTATTGTATGATTCGATTGCAATATTATATAAATCTTCTTTTGATACGCGTCGCCCGATTGTAGAAGGAGTTATTATAATGTTTTCTTTTTCATCAAAAGCAACTTTTGAATTTTGACCTTCTTGATTTACTTCAGCCTTTATATACGAAAATTCTTTATCCAATAAATCTGTGTCAATATCGTATCTTGTTGGTAGGTATAATGACTTGAATATTCCAGCAAATTTATCTTTTGTATCTATGAAAAAATCTTTTGTGCGGCCGACTTCAAAAGCTCGTGTAACGGCAGATTCCCAATCGTAAGAAAAGTTTACGTCTTGTGGTGTAATATCATAAGTTTTTGATTCAAATTCAAATGTAATAGTTTTGTCGAGTTGTTCTTCACTCTTCTTTAATAAATCTAGCGCTTGATAATATTTCATTCCTCCGACGTGGACATTTCCTATAACCACTCCAGGAATTATTCTTTTTGCAAATGCAGCATGATATATGCCTACCAATACTAAAACACCATAAAACAAAAAGATTGCTTTTGATACTTTTGTATTGTTAAGCGTAGTAACGCTAGGCCATTTTATATTAAATCTCTTTAACAACATTTCTTGTACTCGATCGGGCTTTTCCTATCAAAAACTTTTGAGGGAGTTTTGACATATCTATTACGTAATCGGCTTCTTCAAATAATTTAGCTGACGCAGTTTTTCCAAAAGCAATTACTTCTGTGCGCACGCCTTGACTATGCGCATATTGTAAAAGGTCTACATAATCACCGTCGCCAGATACTAACACCATTACGTCTATTTTTGAAACCATTCGTACGACGTCCATGCACAACCCTACATCCCAATCGCCTTTTTTTGCACCGTCATAAAAGACCTGGAGTTCTTTTTCTTTTACTTCAAAGCCTATTTTGTAAAGTGCGTCAAAAAAATCTCTTTCTGTGCCTACGTCTGCTTTTATTACATATGCAAAAGCTCTTATAAGTTGACGATTATCTACTCCTTCGCCCAAAACAGCTCGAAAATCTACTTTGGCAGAGTAAAGGTTTTTGGCTGAGTAGTACATATTTTGAATATCTACGAATACTGCGACTCTTTGTTGTTTGTGTCTTGTATAATCCATGTTGTTATTTTATATCAAGTTGCCATATATACAAAACAGTGTATATTTGGTCTATATGAACACTCTTATATCTAAAATTAAGACTATGTTAAATATCGGTACCCCAGCAGCCTCAGAAGGTTGTTGTGAAGACGGCGGTTGCGAATGCGGTGGCAATTGCGGTTGCGGTCATTGCTAAATAGCATTATTTTGATTTAATCACTATGCAGAAGAAAAAGGCTTATTTTGCCCTATTAATACTAGTTGTCCTTGGTTTATTTGCTTATGTACGCTACTCAAACAAACTTGTCGATATTGCCCCTGATGTAATGGATGATCGAAAGCTTTCTGATGTACCAACAAATACTTCACCTATACCTTTTGAAGATTTAACTGTTCCATACCTTCGGACACAATCATTTATTAGCCAATTGTCAGACTTAGACTTAGTTTCGCAGAATGGCAGTTATAAAAGCTATCTTACGTCTTATACATCTGATAACTTGAAAATTAACGGTTTGCTAACGATTCCAGATGGTCAAAAACCAGATAATGGTTGGCCAGCGATAGTTTTTATTCATGGTTATATACCGCCCACTTTATATAAGACACGTGGAAATTATGAAGCTTATGTTGATTATTTGGCAAAAAATGGTTTTGTCGTTTTCAAAATTGATTTACGTGGGCACGATGCGTCAGAAGGTGAAGCAGGCGGTGCTTACTATAGTAGTGATTATATAAAAGACACTCTCAATGCTTATGCTGCTTTGCAATCTGCCGATTTTATAGATGCGTCAAAGATAGGTTTGTGGGGGCATAGCATGGCGGGAAATGTTGTTTTGCGTTCGATTGCTGTAGAAGAAAGTATTCCTGCTGCGGTGATTTGGGGTGGTGCTGTTTATTCTTATGAAGACATGCAAAAGTATGGGATTGACGATAATTCTTATCGACCCCCATCTCAAGATACAAGCAGGCAGCGCCGTCGCCAAGCATTGTTTGATGCACACGGCCAATTTGATCCAGCGAGTCCATTTTGGCAAAAAGTTGTACCGACTAATTATTTAGATAATATTTCTACAGCTATTCAGCTCGACCATGCTGTAAACGATGATGTTGTTAATATAGGCTATAGTCGTGATTTATTTCAAATCTTGCAAACCAAAGGTATTACTAGTGAATTAAACGAATACCCATCTGGTGGGCACAATATTACAAGTCCTAGCTTTGAAAAGGCTATGCAAGATACTGTGAGATTTTTTAATACTCATCTTTAGTTGTAATTTCTGCAAATACCAATGGTTTTTGGTAAACTGTCATTGGTATTGGGGGATCGCCTGCCTGCGCAGGCAGGTCTAATGGTATATGCTATACACAGTATTGGGGGATCGTCTAATGGTAGGACATCGCACTCTGAATGCGGTAATTGGGGTCCGATTCCCTGTCCCCCAGCCATGAAAATGGCCAGACTGCGTTTTTTAAACATAGTTTCAAATGGCAATCAATCTGAATGAAAGGTTATGTTAAAGTCAGTGGCTAGTTAATATTATGGATAAAACACTGGAAAAGTATGTTTCTATACTAGGTTTAGCCGATGATGTACTTATGTTTTGTCTTAGTGCAGCATTTGATAGTTATAGCAAACACAATATTGTGGAGAAAAGCTTTCAAGTATCACCACATGAATCTGAAAATTCCACTACAGGTATTTTAATAGTAGTAACTGGTCTAGAAAGCTTCGTAAAGAGATTAGAATATATTGTAAAGTCAACAACTGATTATGCAAAATATATACCTATTTTTAACTATACAGTGTGCAGTAAATGTAAGCTTACTAACTTCCTTCCGCTTTATGAAAAGGCATCTCAGATTATTGGCCAAGAACTTAACTTAAAATTCGAGGGTATAACGCTTAATCGCAAAATGGTCAATAACATGCTTCAGGAGCTATCTAAGGTTAGAAATAATATTACCCATAATTATTTGTATGAATTTACCGTCCAGTATGACGAGGAATATAATCTTAAAGACTGGAACTATACCGACATTCCAAAGAACAAAGCGGGCATAAAAAATGATAAGACAAAATATATTGGCTTCAATAAGATACCAAATCAAATTTCATTCATGGATATCCTCAAAGCGATGCTTGTGTTTGATACTGTAATAAGACTAATGGAACTCGCCATAAAAGGCATAAATTATAGATTTGGGGGTTATCACAAGCTAAACGGTAGCTATGTGCAAAGTTTTTATCAAGTATTTAATTATTACCTACTCGAGATGATTAAGTTGGGAAAAAAAGAAGATGCGCAGGAAATAAATGATCTAATAGTAAGAATAAGTACAATTTTACAAGTTGAATCTATTGATACTGAAAGCCTAGAATCTGGTTTGTTAAAGCATTTAAATAGATCTAATTTGCTTAGAGAGACGATAATCAACCACGTCAGCCTGTGTTCTAAATGTAATACCGAAAGCTTAATGATTAACTCATATGGCACTACAAATTGCTTGAATTGTACAATTGCTGCGTAGTACCTTTTATGCTCTCTGATTTACCTAGTTTTATTCTAGAAGATACACTAGGTATATTAGATTCCATAAAAACGTTCAATAGAAAGGCCGTGAATATACTACAATATAAATATGCAGAATAATGAAGAATACGTAAAAGATCAATTTAGAATTCTTGTTCATAGAGGACAGTTTAGAGATGTAGTAATGCATACATCGTTCATTAAAACAGTAATTAAGGACACTGCCTCAGTAACCATAAGACCACCATTTAAAAAAGCGCTAGTGTTGTTAGGTTTAATTATTGATGACGCAGATGAAGAGAATTCATGTTATGCAGAGTCCTCGCAGCATAAAGCGAACTACTTAGTAGAAATCAATAAGTTACGTGTTCAACGAAACAAACTTTTACATGACATTATGAGAGAGCGATTGCCACAGAAATATATAGATAACATAAGGGACGAGATGAAAGGAAACATTTGGTTAATTTACTTTCGGTCACCACTAGTACGTAACTATTTTAAAAGTACATATGGCTATGATCCAAAGGACTTATTAATTGTTTGGTCCAAGCATTATGGTAAATCCCAAATCATCGTGGATTAAAATCATTAGGCTTTCGATCGACATGCTCAGCCATATATCCTGGAGAAATAATGTACAGGATAGACTTGACCTTCTACAATTAGCCACAATGACAAAAATAGAAAGTCTATTAGAATTCACTAAGTTTTGTAATAAATTCCAACAAACACAAAGGCAAATTCGAGTTGTAGGAGAAGCCCGAAAAGAGAATGATGCAGAACACAGTTTTCAAGTCGCACTCACATGTTGGTATTTGATTTCAGAATATAAACTCGATCTGGATATAACAAAAGTTTTAAAATACGCTTTAGCCCATGATCTTCCAGAAGCTATAACTGGAGACTATTATTTCGAGCTAGATAGTCAGAAACAAAAAGAAAAAGAAGATGCAGAAAAAGTCGCAATAGATAAATTGGGCAATATGTTTCCTAACTTTGCTGAGTTAGCAAATCTATTGGAAGATTATAATAATAAAATAGATAAAGAAGCACGCTTTGTAAATGCAACAGAAAAATTGATTCCTGTTATAAATATTTTTTTAGATAAAGGCAAAACATGGAAAGAAGAAAATATGACTTGGGATATATTAATTCCTAATAAAGATAAAAAGATTTCTATATCAGATCTACCAAGTGAGCTATGGGAAGAATTTAAACCGATTATTGAAGAATCTGGCTTGTTACCAAAAACAAAGTCTTAGTATTCGATAAGGAACGTATGTGCATTAACAGCGCTTTCATTTATAAAAGACTACGGTTAGAAAGAGCTAACTAACTTCCGCAATAGTATATACTGTTATTGTATGAAAGAAGTTCAAATAGATACAAACAATATTGAACAAATCGACAAGATTTTAGAAGCAGCAACGAAAGTATTCAATCCCTCACAAGAAGAACTAGAAAAGTATCATAAGAAAGAAGTTTGGCTCAAAAAGATTTCAGATGGCGGTCTTTTAGTTTCAATAACTTTAGACAACATGATTGTTGCTTTTGCTATATGTGAAAAGAGAAGTAATAAACTTCATATATGGAATGTTGGTGTGCTAAGCGACTATAGAAAGTTAGGTTTGTGGAAACAAATGCACGCCTTAATCATAAAGCATGCCAAGCGGGAAGGGTTTGAAAAAATTACTTTGAATACATATAAAGAGAAATTTCCTAATATGTATACATTTGTATCAGAGCATGGTTATAAAGAAATTTCTAAAGAATTTGATGAAATGCAAAATGCAACCAAGTCCCACTTTGAGCTTATTTTATAATCCGACTAATGGTTTATAATACCCATATGTATAACCACGAACCGCAAGATTATAAATGTCCTTTATGCGCTATTCGCGATGGAGTTGAAGGTGATTTCCCATACACAAAACAAGCAGATATCTTTTTTCAGGATGAAGATTTAGTTGGAATCATTGCCTCACATGGGTGGGAAACAAACAAAGGTCATGTACTAGTATTTCCAAAAAAACACACAGAAAATATTTTTGATATTGAAGATGCACTTTTGTCTAAAATACATACCTTTGCAAAGAAAGTTGCGCAAGTATTGAAAGATGAATATAAGTGTGAAGGTATTACAATAAGACAAAACAATGAGCAACCTGGTGACCAAGATGTGTGGCATTATCATGTCCATGTATTTCCAAGGTATATTGGAGATAATATTAATCAAATACCAGGGTTAAGAAAGCAAAGTGATACTAAAGAACGTGCCGAGTATGCAGCTAGACTAAGAAAACATTTCTCATAAATATACTATAATCAACATATGGCGTCAGTGTTCAAAGTAACTATCTTAGATAATTCAGCTTTACAAAACTACAAAGACAAAGCTATGGAAGAACTCGATGTGTGGTTCGAAAAAGTATGGCCTTATACTGCACCAAAGTTATTTGTCGTCGATGACAGAAAAACAATAGATGCTCTTTTGGAGCAAAAAACTGAAGATTGGGTTATGGGGTGGAGTTGGGGAAGAAACGCAGTATTTATCCTAAATCCTGCAAATATTTCTACCGAAAGCTGTCACGATGCAAGTAAATATAACTATGGACATCTAATCAACATGAGTTAGCCCATTCTTATTTTCAAATAAATTTTGGGCAATGTAATTTCGCATGGATTAATGAAGGAGTTTCTATATATGTCGCTGGGCAACTTGAAAAATATACGATGCCATTAGAATTTGATGGATTTTTGGATGACAAAAAGATATATCAAGAATCAGGAAATGCAATAAAGTTGATTGTTGATCATTTTGGGAAAGATACTCTTTTTGACTTTTTAAGAAATCAAAGCAGTATCGAAGATATATCAGAACTAAAAGAAGCTTTCAAAAAAATTTTTAATGCAGAACTGAATTATTCATTTTTTAATACTTTGAGAAATGAGTATTCCAAATGAATACTAGACCTACAAAAATACTACTACTAGGTATATCGGGAGCAGGGAAGTCTACATTGGCTCCGTTGTTGGCTGAATTTTATAAACTTAATGTATATGAAGCCGATGATGAAGTAATGATAATAAACAATAATGTATGGCCACACGACGATGCAACCGTTGATAAGGGTTTTGCAATAGCAAATGAAAAAGCTTTGAATTCAGACAACATTATATTCGTTACATCTTGGCTTAATAAAAAAGATTTTCTTAAATTTGTAGAAAAAGAATTTAAAATAGTAGAACTGCACGCTGATTTAGACGAGTTAGTAGTAAGAAAACAAACGCGTGACAACTCTAGCGAAGATCACATCCTCAGATTTCGTAATGCATATCCAGAGTACTTAGAATTAATAAATGATGCAGATCTAAAATCAAACTTTACACTAAGTGTCGATACAACACGCTTGTCTGCAGATGAACTGTTTAAATTAATTGGCTTAAGACTTTGAGTTAGTTCCCAATGATTACTATATTTTTGACAACACTTTTTAAGGAGTATCCCATGAGTAAAAAATCTTCAATTATGAAATCATGGCGCTCATCTTGGTACGAGATTACAAATGTTCTTCCTTCTTTTTGAAAAATAAATATATCTTGAAATGCAATACTTCGATCACTCATTTCTTCCTTTTTTAATGTAAAGCCTTCTATATCGTTTATTTTTACTGGGGTGTATTTGTCGTATCTTTTTAAAGTATCAGTAATATCTTCTATTTGAGATCTAACCACGATTATTCCTATGAGCGCATCTTTTTTCTTAATCTCAAAGAATACAGTTTCATTACCATTGGGTAGATAATTATAATAACTCAAGTGTGTGTTCTGATCTGCATTATATATGAAATGTTTGAAAGTCTCAGGATGGTATTTCCTAAAAACTCTTTGAGAAATAAGAGATACAAATGTACAACTTAGGCCGATAATAACAACACAACAACCGACAGCAAAGAGCTTTTTGAAGATACTTTTACTATGATCTTCAGGTATCATAGCTATATTATATAGCATCAATACTTTTATAAGTACTCAGGATATAGTTTCAATCCTTCAAGTAACATCTTATGCTTGATCTCACTAGAATTAATTATTTGTTCTTTAGTTAAAGCTTGTGGGTTTTTTACATCAGCTCCGTACGGTTCCATAACTTTCTTACCTTTTGCTAAGAAAAAAAGTATGTGTCCTAACTTTGGGTATTTGTTTTTGAACTTTTCTGGCGCATCATCTTTTAAAGAGATTTCATAATAGCCAAAGTACTTCCACTGATTCAATTCTATTCCACCTTCTTCTAGTGCTTCGCGTTTCAATGCATCATCTATTGTTTCACCAGCTTCTACATGTCCGCCGATAGGCTCATTGTTCATAAGAATTACATTATTATTTTGATCAAAACACACACTAACTACACCAGTTGTATTTTTGATTAAATCTTTGTAATCTCCATTCAAATCTATATATGCCTTATAAGTTGAATGTCCCCAATCTTGTGTATCTATCAACACTTTCATGCACTTATTGTAGCATCGCTAGTGAATGGTTAGTTTATAATATTTCAATGAGCTTATTGTGCTATACATTTTCTACATTTCCAGATATACAGTTTATAGAAAGACATAATATGTTTGTATTTCACAAACTAAAGTCAGACTTAATTGCATTTCTATCTCTTATAGAAAAAGTACAGCCAGATATAATTGTAGGTATTGCAAAAAGCCCTAACAGCAAGTCAAGGTTTGAACGAATGGCTATCAATAAGTTTAATCGTACGAAGTTGATAAATAAATCTGGAGAACCTTCGTATAAATTAAGCTATCCTGCTGAAGGTTATAAAAATATTTCTTTACACAAGTCTTATACTGATAGCTTTTGTAACTGGGTAATGTACAAGCTTTCTGAGCATTTATTGGAAAAAAGTATTCCACTACAGTTCATTCATGTAGCTCCAAAAGATATCGATATTCTAGACGAATACCTGAAGTCTCTTTCATAAAATGATACTCTATTAACGTATGGAATTATCCACAGATCAACAAAAAGCGTTAAACCAACTTCTGAAATGGTTTAACAATAAAAATAAAAATCAATACATCACACTCGGTGGTTATGCTGGTACAGGAAAAGGAGAGATGCGGTTATATGTTGTAGGTATCTAATGGTTTCCATGTTTGTATTACTTTATTAGTATTTGAATCAACTATAAAATAATTACCACCATTATTTTCTGGTTGACTGTATATAATACTTATCGTTTTTTTCAGTAAATATGACATATATAGTGCACCGACAGCACCATGACTAATTACTAAGATATCTTTATTTGAACTTTGCATAACAATATCGGCTATTGTTTTTACTATACGCTTTTGTGCATCAGTAGCTGATTCCCATCCGCACACATTTTTCGTTGGATACTGGAAAAAGCTATTTACGTTATGCATAAATGTCTCGTAGGGTTGGTACCCAGTAGATGTTCTATCAAATTCGCCTAATGATTTTATTTTTGTATAAGGCTTATTAAGATATGCACTTGCAATATCAGCGCCATCAACAGCTTTTTGTTCTTCGCTAGTAAAAATCTGATCAATTTTACTAAACCAACTTTGAAGATTAATCTTTTTAAATCTGTCTTTACCTTTTTCAGAAAGTGGCCATTTCTCAATCAATTCATTTTTATCTATTTCTACATCAGTGTGAGTTAAAAAAAATAAATATGACATATGTAGTACTTTGTATGAGTATTATACATAACATAAATGCTAATTTGGTAGGTCATGGTAGAATACCACAGGTTTGAGTAAACATATGATTTTAACTGGTTCAAAAATAGTAGAGGAATTACATAATGGTTATATTACTTTAGTGCCATTTGAAGAATCTTTAATTAATCCCAATAGTTATAATTATCGACTCGGCACTGAAATAGTAGAAATAACTTACGATACAACAAATATTAATACTAGTCCTCAAAAAAACACCATTGTAATTCCAAATGAAGGCTATGTCTTACAGCCCCAAAAACTTTATTTGGCTGCAACGCATGAAATAATCGGATCCACAAAGTATGTTCCTAGTCTAATAGGCAGATCTTCTTTAGGTAGACTTGGTTTATATCTTCAAATTACTGCTGATTTGGGTCATATAGGCACCTGCCATAAATGGACTTTGGAGTTGACTGTGGTACAACCCTTACGTGTATATGCTGGTATGAGGGTAGGCCAGGTTTCTTTTTGGGTGACTGATGGTTTAGAAATGTTAAATGGGCATGAATACAAGAGTGAAAAAAATAATTATGCAAAATTTAGTAAACCTATGCATAGTCAAGTACGAAAATTGATGGAGTAATTGATGATATTAACAGGACCAAGAATTAAAGAAGAGTTTAAAAAGGGCAATATATTCATTGCACCTTTTAAAGACGATCAAATTAATCCTAATTCTTATGATCTCAGACTAGGTAATGTTTTAAAAACATACAAATCTTTTGAATTAGATACTAAAAAAGAAAATGAAACTGACACTATAAATTTAACAGAAGCTGGGATAGTACTTTATCCTGATAAATTATACTTAGGGCATTCTCTCGAGACTGTTGGAAGTGATGTATATGTACCAGTGATTAGAGGAAAGTCTTCCACTGGCAGACTAGGGTTGTTTGTACATATAACTGCTGACTTAATAGATATTGGATATAAAGGAACATACACGCTAATGCTACATGCCGTGCAGCCTGTTAGAGTTTTTCCTGGGATGCGGATTGGACAAGTTACCTTTTGGAAAGTATTTGGTGATATCAAATTGTATAAAGGGAAATATCAGGGCAGTACTGAACCATCTGCATCTCAAGTTTATAAGGACTTTAATTTGGAAGGTTAGCTTTTAATTTTATGAAAATCTTAACTGGTATAGATATACCTTTCCATCCTTTTGGCGGAAGTCCTTTAATATGTAATGATTGGTATTCAGATCTACCTTCTGATACTGAAGTAAAATTTTTGGCACTCAAGCCGACAGATATGCAACTTGATAATTGGTGGTCCATTAAAGATGTAACTTTCTTAGAAACTTTGAAAACTAAAAATGCTGATGAATATCAAAACTATATTAAAAGCTTATACGAGGAGGTATCTAAAATAGTTGAGGATTTTAAACCCGATGTTATTCATGCACAACACTTAAACTTTGGACTTTCTCGAGTATTCGCGGATTTGAGTAAAGATATACCTAAATTAGGCATATGTCATGGTACAGATGTTCAATGGGCCATGAAAGAAAAGTTCTTTGAGGAAAACCTGATATATATTTCAGATAACTTAGATAAATTACTTTTTCCAGCAGAAAACATGGCGAAAGACTTTTTTAAAATATATAAAAAAGAGAAGCCTTATGTAATTAATCCTCATGGAATACCTGATAATTACTATGTAAATACTTTGATAAATCCTTCTTATGATGGAAAAGATCCATTAAAGGTATTATACGCTGGCAGATTATTATCTATAAAAGGAGCACATATAGTAGTTGAATCTCTTGCACATACTAGAAATGCTGTTGAATTAACAATCATTGGGAATGAAGATGAGAAAGGTTATAAGGGCTTATTAAAAGCCATAGTAAAAAAGCATAATTTAACAAATGTTATTTTCAAGGATCAAATTTCTAGAAGCAATTTAATTAATAGCTTCAAAAACTATGATTTAGTTGTATTCCCATCTATTGCTATAGAAGCTTTTTCTTTAACATCTATAGAAGCACAGGCTTCAGGTTTACCTGTAGCATATGCTGAAGCTGGTGGAATAGCTGATGCGGTAGGGGGTTCAGGTATTATCATCAGTCCAAATACACCACAAGCACTAGCAAAGATTTTTGATGGTATTTTCATCGACCCACTACTTTTAAAGCAATACCAGTTACTAGGTTATGAAAATGCGAAAAAATTTAAACTATCCGAAAAAAAGGATAAATTATTCAAGATTACCGCTGATCTTTTGAGGTAGATCTTTTATATTGGAAAGGTTTTATATACTTTGAAGTTTTTTTCAGACTCGTTTTTTATTACCATTGTGAGGGAGTTCATCTCTAGTTTTACCGATGTGTCAAATAATTCTGAAATATTTTTCTCGAGTGCGGGCATTTCTGAGTCTTCAATAAAAACAGGATTTAATAGTGTAAAGTGTGGTTTAAAATGTTCAAAAATGTATGGTGCATAAAACATCTTTATCTTTTTGACCTGGTCAGGCAAGTACTTAATATCATTTTCTGCAGTTTGTTTTTCTAGAAGATTTACATATAGTGAACCTCTTCCTAGTATTTGTATTGTACTAACTAACACATCATGAAGAGTTTTCACATTATCATTAGGTATTAACCTAATAGCTAATTGAGTTTTATTTTTTGGCCAAAATCCAATTTCTTCTACATTGAGTGTCAGTTCTAAGTTCTTAGAAAATGTGTTTAGAACATTTTGTATCTTTTGTTCTATTACAGGTAAATCACTTTCATTTATAGTTACTGCATCAGTCATAGTCATATGAAATCCGTAAACACTGGACTCTGTTACCCAGGCTTTTTTTATAAATGAATTTAAATTTATATGCTTTTGGTTAAGAATGTCGTAGCCTATTATTTCTGACCCCGTTTTATAATAATCTGTTTCAAATGGGATATAATATAATCCAAATAGCATTTGCATATTATTATGACACAAAGACGTATAAAAAAAGCACTTATTTCAGATGCTGGTATGGCAAGCAGATATTTACCAGTTCTTAAAGCTTCCCCTAAGGGATTACTACCATTACTTAATAGGTCAATAATGGATTGGGTATTACTTGAATGCAAAGAGGCAGGAATTGAAGAAATAATTATTGTTACAAGTGTTAACAATGTTGAGAAATATGAGCAGTATTATCATGACTCTGCACAACACATTAAGGATGCATTACAAAAACAAAACAAACTTGAAAGATATGACGGTATAGTTGAGTTATTTTCATTGCCAAAGATAACTATAATAGCCCAATCTGTAGATTTACCATACGGAACAGCTGCGCCACTAGTTACTGCTCGCCAATTTTTAGATAAAGAAGAAGGGTTTGTTTTTTGTCAGGGAGATGATGTGATTTTGGGTAAACATAAAGATGTAGCAAAGATGATAGAGTTGTTTAACAGCAACGCTGACCTTGCAGGTGTAATAATGACACAGGCGACTCCCGAAAACGAACTACATAACTATGGTGTAGTTAAGCTGAGGAATTCTGGTCTTTTAGAAGAGATTGTCGAGCGACCATCGAAAGGCAGTGCTCCCTCCAGATTAGTGTCTTATGGAAGATATTTGTTAACTCCTGAAATCTTTAAATATACTGAAGAAAGAAAGAGTAACCCTAATACTGGAGAATTTATGTTAGTTGACGCAATTACAAGTCTTGCTGTTAATCATGATGTGTTAGTTGGCAAAACTGATGGTTTATGGCTTACAACAGGCGATCCAGTTAATCATTTAAAAGCACAAATAGCATTTGCATTGAATGATGAAAAATATAAACATTCTATACAAGATTTTATTGATATTGAGTTAAAAAAGCTCTATGCGACCTCATTACCAGTGCACAAATGAAAATGAAGTTGATTAACTTCTTGGCGATTACCACCATTAATTAATAAAGTATATTCTTGCCATTCTAATTCTTTTACCAGTTCTTTTACTATCATGAATACTTCGTTGATATAAGTCATATCTTCTTGCTCTAATGAGACTATATTCTTAATTTTCTTTTTAGGTACGATTAAAATATGTTTGTCCCAAAATGGCTTTGGATGCCAAAATGCGACTACTAGGTCATTTTCAAAAACTTTTTTTACAGGTAATACCTTACTAAAAGATTCAAAGGTTGTGCCTACTATAAAATCACCAATAGGTGTCTTAGCCATAGTGAATAAAAATTTGCTCAGCTTCATAGACAAATTTTACCATAGTGGTTAGTTGTAATTTCATATAAAAGTAAAAACTGATGTATTATCAAATTACACTATGGAATTATCCACAGATCAACAAAAAGCACTAAACCAACTATTGAAATGGTTTAACAACAATCACAAACCTCAATTCATAACACTCGGTGGATATGCTGGTACGGGTAAGACGACATTAATTTCAATTTTCAAAAATGAATTAATTAAAATAGATAAAAAGATGACAATCGCGTTTTGTAGTTATACCGGGCGTGCAGCGCAAAACTTGAAAAATAAATTAAAAGAACACAAAGCGATTTCGTCAAAAGATACAATCAGTACAATACACGGATTAATTTATAATCCTATCGAAAATTCAAATGCAGAAATTGTCGGGTGGGAAAAGAAAGAATTACTCGAGCATAGCCTTATTATAGTAGATGAAGCGTCGATGATAGACGAAGTTATTTGGAGAGACTTACTTTCTTATAATGTGCCGATCGTGGCAGTAGGGGATCATGGTCAGTTACCTCCTATAAAAGGCAAGTTTAATCTCATGGAAAATCCAGAAATCTTGTTAATAGAAATACACAGACAAGCTAGAGATAATCCGATAATCAAAGTTTCAGAATACGCACGTACATCTGGAATTGTACCAGCACAAGAATTTGATACAAATGTAGCAAAGTATTCTCGAGAAGATCCTTATGTGCAATCAATCAGTAATGAATTGTTAGAAAATTACACAACAGATACACTGATATTGTGTGGCTATAATTCGACACGTACAAAGCTGAACCAGTATATTAGAAATAATCTAGGCTTTGAAAGTGCATTACCAGAATCTGGTGATAGAGTTATTTGTTTACGAAATAATAATAAAAAAGGAATATATAACGGAATGCTTGGGACAATTACTAATATAAATCTTAAAGAAACAGATTGGTACGACGCAGAAATCCAAATGGATGATAATACGAGACCGTATGCCGGTCTCATTTACGCTCCTCAATTTGGTGCAACTACTGCAATTAATTTTACCGAAAATCGAAAGCACGCGATGAAAGGCGACTTATTTGATTTTGGTTATGCAATGACAGTCCACAAAGCACAAGGTAGTCAAGCAAAGCGTGTGATTATGTTTGAAGAAAGATTTAAACAAATGGACGACGATATGTGGAAGCGTTGGTTGTATACAGGTATAACACGCGCACAAGAAGAATTATTTTTGTTTGGTTAATAAGCAGCAATCCGCTTATAAAAATAGACTTTTGGATTTATATAAATATTGAAGGGGTACTCAATAATTTTTTCTTCAAGAAGTAGATATTTATCTTTGTATCGACCATTAACTTCTGGTGAATCATAAGAGAATTCATATAAGTATTTTCTTTCTTCATTTTTGTAATTCAATTTCCACGCGTTTGTGCCAAGTACAAGCACTGGGTTGATACGTTCATTGTTTACAGTTTGAACTGATTTATTCCAGATATATTTATTTACTAATACAAAGTCCATTGTCATCTGATAAGTGAAAAAGCCTATGAATGCTATAAAAGTACATATTAAAAGTTTATTGATTTTGGAAAGTTCGATACTTTTGATAAAAAATAAAATCGCAAATGGAATTATTGTAAGTAAGTATCTGTCATAAAAAGTTTCAGAAAGTATCATCAGCCCGAGATATAGCGTGACAAATATTATATTGAAATCGATATATCTTCTCTTATATATAACTACTGCGATTGCAGGTAAAGACAAACTTATTAATATTTTTGACATTTGATCCCAATATCTATATAAATCGTAATTCCATCTGAATTGATATTTCGTCCCTATCACGCCACGTGGGTATAGCCCTGTGCGCTCCCAAATGTTTTCAAAATATGGAAACTCGCCCCATGAGACTTTCATTGGTTGAAACTGTGAGTTTAAAAAATAGAGACACATTATGCCACATACCACTATTAAAACGATGTTTCTTTTTGATAGTTTAGTGTATGTGTTTAAAATAAATGCAATTATTAATGGCATCAGCAGTGCATATATCACAATCAATGATCCATACACCAATGCGAATGAATAGTCACGGTCAAATAAATGCGCCGTTTGCAATGGCTTCTCAAACATTTCAGCAGTTCGTGGAAATAACCACATATAATACCCATATAGAGTCAAGAAAAGGGAAGTAAACAAAAAACAATTTTTATAATCTCGTTTAAACATGTAAAAGATAGCCAAAGCCACGATAAATACAAGAGCTGCTTGCTTTACAAAAAAAGCTGCAATCAGACTTACACATAGAGTTAACAATACTTTTGGATTATTATTCTTTTCTTGTTCATATAAATGAAAAGCATATGTTGCGACAAGTAAAAAAAATAACAAATAATTTTCTGTCATAAACCCAATCGAAGAATATGAGAACCATGGATTAAATAACAACAGCAATCCTACGACAAAGCCCCAAAAAATATTTTTTAAATAGAATTTATTCAGAATAGCAACGAATACTAGATACGTGCTTATAGATATAATAAGAGTTAGTATTGGAAGACTATATAAACCAAAAAGCTTCGCAAATAAATATGCCAAAAGACCTTGCACATAAAATGTAGGAGCAACCAAAGAGTTTAACGAAAAGTCGCCTCGTAAGAAGCTCTCAACAGTTTTGTAGTAGATCCAGTCGTCATTTTGCATAAAAGAGATAAACATATGTTGTAATGATATAATATTTTTGTATGTTTAAGCACGTGCGTGCGCATTATCCTTTGGTTTTATTTTTGATTGCTTATTTAGTAATTTCACTTTTGACGTATAAAGACTTTGGTATAACTGCTGATGAAGAGCTGGAGTATGGCATGGGTTCTAATTTTATCAACTTTTTTATTGATCCGGCGAAATACTCTCAGTATGATGTTTTATTAAACAAACCATATCTTAAGTATTATTATCACCTTTATCCAATGGTTTTATCTGTCTTCAATCCACTGGCACATTATGAAAAGTTTCACTTACTCAATATCTTATTTGCGTTACCCATTTTTATTTGTGCTTATGTACTTTTATATTACGAGTATAAAAATATATATATAGCGATTTGTGGTCCTTTATCTATTTTATTGATGCCTGCATTTGTTGGACATATCCCTACGAATCCCAAAGATATTCCTTTCGCAGTTATGTATTTTATGTGTATCTCACTTGTTTATATTTTTCATAAACATCGGTCTGTGCATCATTTGTCTTTCTTAGCTTATGTGTTAAGTGGTTTAGTTATAGGTATTGCTTTGGGCTATACGCAATCTCTTAGAGTTGTTGGTTATTCTGTTTATATCATTTATATAGTTAGTACACTGATATTGATGCCAGCTGCAGAAAGGGTTAAAGATTATATATATAGCGGTATTGTATTGCTGGTCTGCATAACCGTGATTTCACATATTTTTATGTATCTAACTTTTCCAATAGTGCGTGAAAATATTTTGAATATTGGAGAATTGTTTCAGTCTAGCAAACACTTTAATGCATGGGATGGCCAGATCGAATATTTGGGGAGTATGGTAGATACTGCCCATCGACCTTGGCATTATTTGTTTGTGTATATTTTGATCAGTACACCGGTATTTATATTGCTTACACATTTCGCATCATTCTTTTTAGTAAAAAGAAATAATTTGATCAAAGTGTTTTTGTTTGCCATATATTTTAACTTTTTAGTGTATTTGTTTTTTCATCCTGTTATTTACAACGGGTTAAGACACTTTTTGTATTTATTACCGCTAATAGCATTTACAAGTATTGTATTTATGATTGAGTGTGTACGAAGGTATCCAAAGACCGCCATTATTTATATGACGCTTGCGATTTTTGTAATTTTGCAATCTGTGAAGCTGCATCCATATCAATACATTTATTTCAATCCGATATCACACAAAATATGGGAAGTCCAAGATACTTTTGAAACTGATTATTGGGGAACAAGCTATAAAGAAGCTACACAAAAATTGATTTTATATATAAAACAAAATCATGTAGACACACCAATTGTATATGCGTGCAACGTCGATTACGCAGTGCGATATTATTCTGAGTATACTTTTGAACTTGCGAGCACTAGAAAAACCGCCGATTTTATAATATGTGATTATCAAAATGATAAGCAAATGGGTAATCAAGATTTTGAGATTGTTGATACTGTTGAAGTTGCAGGTATGCCTCTTAATGTTATAAGACAAACTAGTGTGCCACTTAAATATAAATTGTATAATTCAGATTAATGAAAAGGTATATATTCTTGGCATTTGCTTTTGTGATAGCTAGCATTTTTGCATATAAACAATATAGCCATATTCAATATAAAAGAGAATACGAAGCACTTTTGTCTCAGAATAAAGCATTGTCAAAATCTATTGTTCCACAGCCTACCTTAAGTAATACTCCAGGTATAATATATCCAGATTTTGAGCCTCCGCTGCACCCTTCGTCACAAGAAATGCTGGACAATATTGATAAATCAAAAATAGATCCGGAAAAACTTAATTGGGTTCCTTTTTCAGATATGTATAAAAGTTCTGGATTAGACGATAGATTGGCATTTGATTTTGACTATCCAAACGACTATTTTGTAGATTCTATTTCATTAACACACACATATTGCGCGGAACTACGAGGTAAAGAAGAAGTCATGTTTGAGTTTTGTTATTTATCTGATAACAATTCTTATATTAAATGGGTACAAACAAAACAATTTAACTTTACTAATGCAATAGAATTTCATGGTAGAAAAGGACTATACAGAACCGCACCATACGAAGGCATTTTTCCAAGAGAAGAAATGTTTTTTGTAAATAACGATGCAAGTGGTCAACCTATTGATGCAGTTTACCTAAAAATGCCTAGATCTATTGATAATGACTTTGTACCAAAGAATCAAGAAGAATGGGCCATATATAAAGATGACTATATAAATGTAGATTTGCCAATAAAGAAAAAGATACTTGATTCGTTTGAATTTAAACTATGAAAAACGAAAGTATCACTACAATAAAAGAGTTAGGAATTTATTTGCTCGATATCATTTTATTTCCGATTGGTTTGTATTATTTTTTTAAAAACTTTAAAAGCCCTGATAAGGTGCGAGTTCGTATAGCTTATGTAAGCTTGATATTAACCTTTATAACTTTATTTTTCACAATAAAATTAGCTAAAGACTTCACTCGTAAATTTGAAGACACTTACAACAATTCACCAGAGATACAGGTTTATAGAGATCTACTAGAATAAATATTTATGCAAACTGTAGACTTGGAAATGATGTGTATGCCATATATGGATGTGATCACGCACAATTCCACAGACCGTTCTTGGAAAAATTGATTTCACATCAGCTCTACTGAAGTGCTGACGGATTTATTTTGATGATTTTATCGTCGTTTTCTTTTGGTTTTCCACGGCCATCGGTATTGCTTGTAGAAATATATAAATATCCATCTGGTCCCAAAACTACTGCTCTTATTCTTCCAAATTGTTGTGAAAAATGTGATTTTAACTCTAGCTTGCTAAAATCATTTATTTTGACCTCATATAAAGTTTCGCCACGCAAACCTCCAAAAAATAAACTATCGTTTGCATATGCAACTCCGGCTGGTGCCCATGTGTCTTCTGACCCTGATTGAAGCACAGGTGTTATGTATCCAGATTGTGTTTGCGCACCTTTTATGATGGGCCATCCATAATTTTCACCACGAGAAATTATATTTAATTCATCGTATCCGGTTTGTGTGCCTGAAGGTCCGTGTTCTGTTTGCCACAAGTTCCCATTTTTATCCCATGTTAACCCTTGTGGATTGCGATGGCCCATTGAATATACTGCATTTCCAAATGGGTTATCATCGGGAATGCTCCCATCACTTTTTATTCTAAGTATTTTTCCATTCAAAGAATTTTTATCTTGTGACAGTGCAGTGTTTTCTGCATCACCTGTTGCTATGTATAAATATCCATCTGGTCCAAATGCAATCTTTCCACCATCATGGTACTTTGACCCTTTGATCCCAGAAAAGATAGTTGTTTTGTCTGAAAGAGTATCGTTTGCAAGCTTATACCTTTCGACACGATTCATGATTTGATTGTTTTCTTGCGTAGTCGAGTACAAGTAAATGAAGTTATTTGATGCAAAATTTGGATCTATCGCGATACCCAACAATCCACCTTCGCCAATATGCTTTACTCCTTCTATTTCTTTAATTGCTTTTGTTGGTGTTCCTACTTTCAAAAGCTTTCCAGATCGTTCTGTTACTAGCATTGTATTGTCAGGTAAAAATGCAATTTCCCAAGGTATTTCAAGATTTTCAGCAATTATTTCTATACCTTTTTGTAAAGCTTTGTCAGCGGTTAGAGTTGTGTTTTGCGCTGTTTGTTGTCTAGGTCTGAAGATATAGTGTACTAATTGATCTTTAAAAACGAAGACACTACTTATAAGTAATATAGCTAATAAGAGGAGTTTAACTTTCATATACATACTATTATATATGATTTTAATTATTCAGATACTATCGCAGGCAAAGCTTGGTTTGAATCGATGAACTTTATAGATAAAGAATTTACACAATGCCGTGTGTTCTTTTCTGTTAATCTCTCGCCTTCAAACACATGTCCTAGATGTGCTCCACAATTTGAACATTCTATTTCGGTTCTAGAACCATCTGCATCTGTTTTACGTGTTATAGAATTTGGGAGATTTTCATCAAATGCTGGCCAGCCACACCCAGCATCAAACTTTGTTTTGGATGAAAACAACTGGTTGTTGCACTTGCGACAAATAAATGTACCTTCTTTATAAAAGTTATCGTATTCTCCAGTGAATGGTGCTTCTGTGCCCTTGTCTTCTATTATTCTTTTTTCGTCAGCTGACAATTTATTGTAGGGCATATTATAGAATCTCGATCATATCTAGACTTGTTACCACATCTCTAAGTAACTCTGAGTTTTCAAATGTTAATCTATCTTTTAATACACTATATGTAGTTGGTGTAGCAATGTCGTATCTATAATTATTTTCGGTTTTTATTGCGATACCTTTTGATGTCCAAAATGCATTGTCTCTATTTGCAACAGAATTTATAGTTATCCAATTATCTGCATTTTCATCATCACCACAATATGCTCCGATTAAAGGTATGTGGTTGGTTCCTACAAAATATTCTTCTCTTTTTTCAAAATCTTTTTCCAAGAAGCAATGATTTGTAGCAAGAGATCTAACATACAGTTCTTCTAGTTCTGCATCAGTCGCATTTGAATAATCTACACGGCCATTTATTTTAAAATTAAATGCTACTCTTTTGAGTTTATGTTCAAGTTCTTCTTTTGGTAATGTTTTAAATTCTTGGGTTTTTGCATCTATGCTAGGTTTCAGTTCTTCAAAGAATTTTTTTGTATCGTAATGGTCTGCAAGTCTCGTATGACTAAATTGAAAATTATCTGGCATATACGTTGAGTTTAAATGGTCGGTTAACAATTTAAAGCTACTTGAATAAGCATCAATATCAGATTGCAAAAAGTTATTTTGTTCAACTACTGCAGAGTCTTCTGCCTCAAATTCATATCTGATACCTGGTTTGTATGCATGTGCAATTGGCATTAGTAAATTGCTTATATATATCAGATTGAATACCTCAGCCCAATCAATTTTTGGGTGTGTATTGATCCAAGTATTTTTGTAGCCGCCATATCCGAATAAGAAAAATAAAGGTTTTTGCTCATCTACAGTATCAGATACCTTTTTGTAAATTAAGTCTTTGGTTTTTTGTGTTAAATTGTTTTTTGTAAATTTATTTGAGATTATCCTTTTGAATATAACTTGTTTAATTTGGCCAAGTTTAATTGCTTTTTCTTCATCTGATGTGATGTAGTTATTTTTCAGATTATTTAATTTTGTTTTCAAATCTTCATCAAAAGTCATTTTATGGAGCTGGGACCTTGCGGACTGCCCACATACGATGCAGGTGTTCTAAACTTAAACTATCCCAGCAAAAGTATTATATCAAAAGTGTAGTTTGTTATTATACGATATACTTTATATATGTCTAAAGCAGAGATATTAGAGAGTGGTGAATTACAGGGTCTGGATAACAGTGGTTTTATTATAAATAATTCATCTGCACAAAACATAACTGAACCTTGGAAAAGCGTGGTCAATGAGATCATAAATTTATACGTAACGCATATACCAGAAGGTTTACTTCATAGTATATATATTAGAGGTTCAGTTGGAAGAGGAAATGCAGTAGAAGGGGTCTCGGATATTGACACTATAGCTGTTGTTAAAAACTCTTCTGAAATTAATAAAGATTGGCGACACCAGGCAATTTCAGATCTTTCTATTAAGTATCCATTTGCAACTGGTTTTGAATTAGTATTCTGGGATTTGGTTAAAGTTTTGGATGAAAGCAATATTGGTAAACGCTTTGATATGAAAACTCAATTTGCTTGTATTTATGGCGATGATTTATTAAAAGTGATTCCTGGTTGTATACCAAGTGCAGCAGTTTCAAAGATAAAAACTTCAAATCTTTCTCGAGATCTGCAAGAGTCAGTCGATAATTTAAATCACGAAAATGGTGCAAGTAAAGCTGAACAAATATGTAGATGGACAATGAAAAGAATTTTACGTGCTGGATTTTTTTTGGTGATGCCAAATGCGCAAGTTTTTACAAAAGATTTGTACCCATCATATAAGTTATTTTCAGTTCAATATCCAGAAAAGCAAAAAGATATGTACGAAGTACTAGATTTAGCAATTAATCCATCGTCAGACATGACTGTGACAAAAGATATCATTTCTAATTTTGGTCATTGGATAGTACAAGAAATCCAAAATAAGTATGCATAGTTATAAATTACCCATCGAAAAGCAACGAGAATTATTTTTGGAACTTCTTTTAAAGAACAAGAATGTGAAAGCTATTTTAGACAATGGATTTGTAGAAGGTATTGATAATTGGTATTTGGTTGCGGGTTGTTTGAATCAAACTATTTGGAATCAATTCACAGGCAGAGATATTTACGATGGAATAAAAGACTACGACTTGATCTACTTTGATGCAGATACTTCTTATGAAAAAGAAGATTTGATAATAAAAGAGATTACTCCAAAGTATGCTGATCTTAATATATCTGTAGATATAAAAAATCAAGCACGTGTACATATTTGGACTGATGAAAAATGGGGTTTGAAAATGAGACCTTTGGTATCCGCTGAAGATGCAATTGCTTCGTGGCCAAACACATCTTCATGCATTGGTATAAGAAAAGAAAATGATCAATATTTAATCATGGCGCCATATGGGTTGACTGATAATTTAGAAATGGTTATTCGCCCAAATAAAACAACTGTTATGCGTGAAAGTGATTATTACTATAAAGCAAATAAATGGAAAGAGCGTTGGCCGGAATTAACCGTAATGCCCTGGAATGTTTGAAAGCATTTATTGTGTACAATTAATGTATGTCTATGGAAAGCTTACAGTCCGAAGCAGCTGTTCAACCGCCAAATAAATCAGAAAGCCATGAAGGAATAAATCCACGAGAGTATTTTAAAGGTGTTGAGCAATTAGCATTTTTGCAGGTAGATTTAGAAAATGCGCTTTGGGATCAAGCTGAAGCTTCGGGTCGCTTTAGTACAAGGTGGGATTCTGTAGACATAAAGCTTGGTGCATATACAGATGAAGCTCATAAGTGTCAGTTTGATATTGTTGAAAAGTATAAAGCGCGTATCAGAGAACTCCCCCGAGAATTTCAATTGCAAACAATACGTACTTTACTTGATATACAAATTGCACAGGCACAAAAGCATCAAGTAATAAAAGAAACAAACAGTTATATTTCTGCTGAAGGTATGACACCTGAAGAACATAATGCCGCAATTACTAGAATATTAATAAAGAAGCTTGTAGGTGTTGATCTCCCAGAAGATACACCTGTCTATTATTCTGAGAATCCTCTTGGTATTGATTTTATAGCTACGGATCTCGATGTATTGGCAAAGTTATATACAGCTAATGCTCAAGCAAAAGCGTCAAGTAAGACGCCATTTGCTTTTGTGTGGTCTGAAAATACAGGCTTTAGTGAGTATAAGGATATTAAAGCAGCAGCGTATTTAGCGAAAAGTCACTATAATGAGAATGTTGAAATTGATAAATCTGTATATTTGCATGAATGGCGGCACATTTTGGATTTCGGAGTTTTAAAAGGTATCTCAGACGATAGGTTGGATAAGTTGAGAGCTCGTCATTATGAACGAAGCAACCTCCATAATTATCCATACTTTTCTCATGGTAAGCCAGGCTATACATCAAAGTCTGAGTTACAAGCAAACTATGCAGATCAAAGACCCAATGAAGATATTAAAGCGATCTTATTAGATCCTACTTCATATTATAACTACGAAGGTATCTTGGATAAACAGCCTCCAGCTAATTGGAAACAAGCTATAGGTAATCTTCTCAGAAGTTCAATAAATATAGATGTTCCTCAGACGAGAGCAGAAAGAGAAAAGTATATTGCATTGATTAATTCTTCGGTAGATACAATGGTTAATATACACAAGTTTTACAGTGCAAAGTTAAAAGATGATGGTAGAGCTCGTGAAGTTACGCTGGCGTTACTTAGTTATTTTCCAAACACTGATTGGAAGACTATAGAAAAGATGGTATTCAGATATTCTGACCCAGTCGACCAGGTAAAGTATTCATACAAATACGGCTTGGGTACTGAGGAATAGTATAATAGATTTGTGAAGTACATTTATCTTTCAACATTTCTTTCGGGAACTAATGATCTAGTTTTACAAACTTTGAAATCAAATCTTACAGACTTTGAAGAAGTGTTAGGTTTGGATGGCCTGGTTGTTTATAAAACGTCCTCTGACATCTCTACTATAAAGCAACTTAGATACCTAAATAACTCATTTATCGTAATAAACCAAATCTCACTAGATAGCTTGAATCCTGAGAAAAGATCAAACGCATTTGATGTGTTGTACGACTATATTTTACATACATCGTTGGATATTTATAAAAAACCTTTACACGACATGAATGCTACAAAGCTTAGGATAGTTGCATCTATAGAAAATCAAAATGTAAGTTACAAAAACAGACGCCTAGAAGAAAAGCTTGCTACAGAATTTAATTTAGATATAGATCGATTGAATCCAGATATAGAGTTTTGGTTTTTACAAAGAAGCGAAGGCTACGCATTTGCATTGTTTCGACTTACAAATACTTCAAAATCTGAGCATCGTGCCAAAGGTCAACTTCGTGCAGAGCTTGCAGCTTTGATGTGTTTGCTTTCTGAACCATCGTCAAGTGATGTATGCATTGATCCATTTGCAGGCTATGGCACTATACTTTTTGAGCGTGCGCATTTGCCTTATAAAAAACTAATAGCATATGAAAGAGAAATTAAGGCTGACTATTCAGGAAAAAACATTGAAGTATATAATGCAGATTTTTTTGAGAACAAATTATCAGATGCATGTGTAACTAAAATAATCACAGATCCTCCGTGGGGATTTTATAATACAGACTTAGATGTAGAAACTTTTTATACAAGACTACTCGTAGAATTTAGTAGATTACTTTTAAAAAATGGACTGGCTATTATTTTGGTACACCGTGAAATTGATTTTAAAAGATATTTGCAAAATACTAGACTAGTCATAAAAGAAAGATACGACATTTTAGTATCTGGTAAAAAGGCCAGCATTTATAAATTAGTCTATACTTAAATTATGCATAAACAAAACGGTTTTTTTGGAATTGTTTTGACTTTGGGTTTGGTACTCGTAGCTATTGTTGTGCTTATGTTTACAAATCCTTTGAAGCTCAAGCAAGATGCCAAAGAACTTGCAGACCAAGCAAACTTGAACAAACCAGACTCAGTTGATCTATCAATGCCTTCAGATTTGAATTTACAAATAACCCCCTCTGGTGCTTTTACTTTGGTTAAAAATGTAAATTATAAATTTTCTGTACAACTACCTTCTAGCTATACAATCTCAGGAAATGCAGAAAACTTTGCGGTGTCTACAAAGGGTGATATGTCTGCACCAGAAGGCACTCCAGATTTACTAGATTTCGCCAGTCTTCATTTTAGAATTCTTCCATTAGAAGCTCCATCAGTGTATGCACAAGCAAGGCGAGATTACATATCACAAACTGAGATAATGAGTGAAAAGCCTTTGGATACTACAAAAGAAGTTCTAACTGTGTCTTTAGGAGGTATTAGTAGTTATACGTTCGACTGCCCATTTTTGGTAGAGCAAGTTTGTTATTATGTACCTTTGAAAGATGATACCAGTCACTATTTGTTAATACTGAAATCATTTTCTGATGATGCAAATAGAGGTTACGATAAAGCACTCAAGTCTATACTTTCTTCGTTCAGTTATATGAATTAGCCCTATTGGTTGTAGTAGTAGGTAAAATCGCCAAACCAGGGTATAATTGTGCCCTATGAGTATTCGTAATGTAGCCATAATTGCGCACGTAGACCACGGAAAGACCACTTTGGTAGATGGTTTATTGAAGCAATCCCATACTTTTCGTGAGAACGAAGCCTTGATGAGCCAGGATCTTATAATGGATTCAAACGACCAAGAACGCGAGAGAGGCATTACAATTTTGGCAAAAAACACAGCGGTTACGTATAAAGGAGTCAAAATCAACATAGTCGATACTCCAGGACACGCCGATTTTAGTGGAGAAGTAGAGCGTACTTTGAATATGGCTGATGGTGTTTTACTATTGGTCGATGCTCAAGAAGGTCCAATGCCACAAACCAGGTTTGTTTTGAAAAAAGCTTTGGAAGCCGACCTCAAAGTCATTGTTGTTATAAACAAAATAGACAAACCAAATGCGCGAATCGAAAATACAATTCATCGTTTATCAGATTTATTTTTAGATTTAGCTACAAAAGAAAGCCAGCTAGAATTTCCTATTATTTATGCAATCGGTCGTGAAGGTAAAGCTTGGTTAACCTTGCCAGAAGATTTTGCAGCACCTGGCGATTTGACAGATATTTTTGAGGCAATTCTTCAGTACATACCAGAGCCAAATATTGATAACGACGCAGATTTTCAGATGTTGGTAGCAGCATTAGATTGGGATAACCACAAAGGAAAATATATTATTGGCAAAATAAACAGGGGAACTATACATCCCAAAGATAAACTAACTTTATTAAAACCAGATGCAAAACCCGAAGAAGTTTTGGTAGATAAGATTTATGTAAACCAAGGCCTTAAAAGAGTGGAAGCCCCAGCTGGGATTTCTGGGGATATTGTCGCTATAACTGGTGTCGACAATGCAGATATTGGAGATACTGTAGCTGCAGGAAATACCCCAGTGGCATTGCCTACAATTAAAATTGCAGAACCAACCATGAGCATCTCTGTAGGTCCAAATACATCGCCATTCAAAGGAACAGAAGGGTCACAATTTAATGGTAGTCAAATACAAAAAAGAATAATGAAAGAGTTGCAAACTAATGTAGCAATGAAATGTACGATAAGTGAAGATAATAAATTTATTTTATCAGGACGAGGCGAATTACATTTATCTGTATTTTTAGAAACATTAAGAAGAGAAGGGTTTGAGATCGAAGTTGGTAAACCCAAAGTTATAACCAAAGTGATCGATGGCGTAAAGATGGAACCAGTTGAAGAATATACAATTGATGTAGCCACAGAGTATCTTGGCGCTGTAAATGGCGAACTCGGTAAACGTAGTGGTATTTTGGTAAATCAAGAAGATACAACTCCAGGATATTCACGACTTGCCTTTGAAGTAAAAACTCGAAATGCATTGGGATTAAATAGTGCATTGCTTACACTTACAAAAGGTACCAGTACAGTGAGCTCCACATTTTTGAGATATGCACCTGCAACTACAGAAATAAGAAATCCACGTAAAGGTGCAATTGTCGCCTCAGAAGCAGGCAAGGCCGCTCCTGTTGGTTTACGCGCAGCTCAAGAAAAAGGACCAATATTTATCGGACTTCAAACAGCAGTTTACATGGGTATGATTGTAGGTCTTAATGGGCGTGATAATGAAATCGAAATAAATGTATGTAAAGGTAAAAACCTAGCTAACAAAACTCGTTCAAAAGGTGAAGAGGCAGTTATCATAAACCCACACGTTGTTATGAGTTTGGAACAATGTTTAGACTTTTTGGAAGACGACGAATTGTTGGAGATTACACCTTTGAACTTACGGCTTCGCAAAAAAATACTCGACCAAACACTCAGGTATAGAGCAATAAGAAATAACGCTCAGTAAAGTTAACCTACTTTTTAGTCACGTCCTAAGTATTTGTAATAAAGTGTTTTTACCGTTTCTGTAGACACAAAATATCCGCAGACAATCATAAAAATAAACATAAAATCTTTTGTGCTTGGCGGTGTAAATGAAAAGACTTGAGAACCCAATTTTGTAAGCGGAATAAATATAGTTGCTACTGCAGCTGTTACTGTTAGTATAATGATCTGAAGAGATGGGCGCACTTTAGCTTTGAAAGCACTCAATCGCGTGCGAATAGAATATATCAGAACTAACTCAGTGAGTATTGATCCTATAAACCAGTTTGTCTGTAAGTGTTGATTACTTCCGTATCTAAAGATAGCGAACATCATAAAATCAAAACATGTACTAACCAAACCTAAAATTGTTGCTAGCAATACCATGTCGCGTATATCATAGCTTTTAGGATTTCTTAGCTCTTCATGTTCGACATTATCTGTAGCAATAGCAGTCATAGGAAAGTCAGATAATAAATTCACCAGCAAAATTTGTACAGGTAGCATTGGAAGATAGTCTATTAAAAAGGTTGCAAATGCCATTGCATAAAAGTTTCCAAAATTAGAGGCTAATGTTGCTTTAATATAATTTGTAACATTGATAAATGTTTTTCGACCCTCTTCAATACCATCAACAATGACTTGCAAATTATTCTCCAACAAAACTACGTCGGCGACTTCTTTTGAAATATCTGCCGCAGTATTTACAGCTATTGCAACTCCAGCTACTTTTAGCGCTGGTGCATCGTTTATGCCGTCTCCAAGATAGCCTACTTCGTATTTCTTTTGAAGTAGTTCTATAATCTGATATTTCATTTCAGGTGATACTCGTGCAAAAACATTTATCGATTCTAATACTTGATATTTTTCAGTAATGTTTAGTTTGTCAAAGCTTTCTCCTGTAATCACATCTTCAGGCGAAGTTGCTATTCCTACGTTATATGCAACTGCACCAGCAACTTCGGCGCTGTCTCCGGTTATAATTTTTACTTTTATTCCAAGCCGTTCGGCTTTATCAATTGCTGGTTTGGTAGTTTCTTTTATCGGGTCAAAAAAAGATATTAGCCCAACCAATTGTAAATTAGCTAAATCATCTTTTGCAGTATATTCATCGAAGTTCCACTCTTTTTCTGCGATAGCAATGACGCGTTTTCCTTGTTTGCCTTGAGTTGATGTCCAAGAGTTTAGGGGTTCCATCAAATCTTTTGGTGCATTTTGCAAATGTTTATAAATAATCTCAGCTGCCCCACGTACTATTATTTTATTATTACCTTTATCACTTATAAGCACACTGTTTATACGGCGTTTTGGGTTGAATGGGATCTCAAAGACTCTTTTGTACGTTTTGATAGTTGCTAATGCAGTTTTGTTGATTTTATTATAAATTGCGAGGTCGAATGAATTATTTGTAGTTTTAATATTATCAACAAGTTCAGCACCGAGTAATCCATAAAGCAAAGTCTTTTCTGGGTTTTCCGAAAAGATGTCTGATACACTAAGCTCATTTTTTGTAATTGTGCCTGTTTTATCTGTACACAGTATCTGAATACTACCCATGTCTTCTATAGAACTTAGTCGTTTGACGACAACTTTCTTTTTTGCAAGCTTGGCAGCTCCCATAGATAAAGAAAATGTTGTAACAAGCGGCATTGCTTCTGGTATGACTCCGACAGCTAGTGCAATAGAAAATATAATTAAATCGGTAGAGCTGACTGTTTGTTTAAACAACAAATGCGTGCTTATTACTAGAAGTAATGTGGCCGTAGTGAGAATAAGGATAAACTTACTAAACTTATTTATTTGTTTTTCAAAACTACTTGTGTCTTGTGTTTCTGTGGTAAGTTTTGTAATTTTTCCGAACTCAGTATCATTACCAACAGCAACAACTATTCCATAAGCCTTTCCTTCTAAGACAGTTGTTCCTGCAAATACAATATTAGTAGCTTTGTACATAGAACTAATTTCGTGTTTGCTAGGTTCATCAGTTTTTTTAATATGTATTGACTCTCCTGTTAATGTAGATTCGTCTATCAGAATGTTGTTGTTTTTTATAATTCTTATATCAGCTGGAACTATATCTCCAGTTTCAATGATAACCAAATCTCCTGGGACAAGCTCTTTAGTATTAATCAGCTGCGGGTTTCCTTCACGTATTACGTTAGCCATTTTTACTATATATTTCTTGAGATACTTTAAAGTCTTTTCAGATTTATATTCCTGAAAAAACCCTAGAAGGACATTTATAATAACGAAAGATAATACCAAAGACCCGTCGATCCATTCTTTCAATGAAAACGAAATCACACTAGCGCCTAGCAATAAGTAAACAAAAGCAGATCTAAATTGTCTTATCAAAATATGCCACCATTTTGTTTCTGCCATTTCTGTATAGACATTACCGAGAGCCTTGAGTCTGTTAGCTGCTTCTAAGGCGGTCAAACCCTTTGTAATAGATGTATTTAAACTGCGTTCGAGCTGAGTATTTGTGAGTGTTGTAAATTTTGAAACCCTCATATTTTAATTATACCTTTCTTCATTTGTATGGACTATTTAGACTTTATGAAAATGATAGTATCATTAATATATGAAAGTCCTGATTTCTTACGCTTCAAACTCAGGTAGTACTTATCTTGTTTCACAGTTAATCAAAGAAACTTTGGTTGCTTTGCGACATGATGTAGTTTTACAAAAGTCCTTAGATACACAAGTCAAAGATGTTATAAATGCTGATGTTTGGTTAGTAGGTTCACCTAGCTGGAAAGTGAACAATAAAGAAGGTCAACCCCATGAAGATATCTTAGAGATGATGTCACGACTAAAAGATCAAAACCTAGACAAAAAAAAGGTAGCGCTATTTGGATGCGGTGATAGCGCATATTTAACTTTTTGCGGTGCAGTAGATGAACTCGAACTATTTATAAAAAAGGTTAATGCACATCAGCTTGTTCCATCTTTAAAAATTGATGGATTTTATTTTGATATCGAAACAAATAGTAAGAAAACAAAAGCATGGGCGACTGTTTTATCTGAAATGTTCAAGTAAGTCTGATATATCTCTTTTTGATTCTTTCAAGTCTATCAAAGTTGTATCTTTTGTTTGAGTAATTTGTTCTTCGTAAGTAGGTTTTTGCACTTGATAAAAAATTCCTACTGGTATTTTACCTAAATCCCACTCTAGACTTTTTGCAAATGCAGCGGCTTTATCTGTTTTGTCGTGTTGTTTATCTAAATAATAAATATTTTTTTGATAAAAGTTGTGTGTATACATACTGTTAAAGGTTACGCATGGTTGCAAAACATCTACTATGGCAAATCCTTTGTGGTGATTTGCTTGGACAAAGATATTTTGTAAAGTTTCTATATCTCCAGAGTAAGCTCGTGCGACAAATGTTGCTCCAGAGGCAATAGCTAAACTAAGTGGTGACAGTGGTTCTTCAAAGTTTCCTGCCGGAGTGGATTTTGATTTAAACCCATGGGGTGATCTTGGCGAAGTTTGTCCAGTAGTCAACCCGTATATTGCATTGTCGTGCAATACTAAGGTTATATCGTGATTGCGTCTGCATGTATGAATAAAATGATTTCCACCTTCTGATAGACAATCACCATCACCAGAAAAAATAAAAATATTGAGCTTCGAATTTGCCATTTTCATGCCGCTAGCTACTGGGAGTGATCTTCCATGTAAACCTTCAAATGTGCTAAATTCTAAAAAATTAGAAATATGCCCATGACAGCCTATACCTGCAAATGCAACTGTATTAGTTGCGTCCCATTTTTCTGCTTTAGCTGCTTGTAAAAACGCAGTCCATATTGCAAAATTTCCACAGCCTGGACACCAGTTGAGTGTATTTGGTGTTTTTAGATTTTCTGTAATGCTCATAACTGATTTATCCTTTCTATTATTTCTTCTGGGTAAAATGGTCTTCCGTCGTATTTGTTTATAGAGTGTTCTATATTTATTAATGTTTTTTCTTTTAATAAGCCAAGCATCTGCATCGAATAATTGCATTCAATATTGATTATTCTTTTTGCTTTCTTAAGTATCTGTGTAACTTGCTCTGTCGGAAATGGGTTTATCCAGGTTAAATGCAAATAATTAGTATTTTTCAAATCTTTTAAAGCTTCGATAATAGGTCCTTTATTACTACCCCACGATACAATAGTTGTATCTGCTTCTTGTGGTCCATAGAGAATGGGGGATTGCATATCTTCTATTTCACAAGTCTCCAATTTTTTCATGCGTTTGTGCATTTGCAAGTTTCTTGTTTCTATATCTTCGGTAGAGTATCCTTTTTCGTTGTGTTCGTCAGAGTTGGCCATTACGATATTGCCAGATCCTGGAATCGACCGTTGAGAAATTCCGTTGTCGTTCAAGTTATACCTTTTGTAATCCTTAAGAATTTTTGTTGTGTAATTGCCTCTATCATATTTGTATTGTTCGTATTCAAATTCTTTAACGCTCATATGACTTTCGCATACGTATTTGTCTACTATAACAACTACAGGTGTTTGATACTTGTCGGCGAGGTTGAATGCTTGCATAGCTAAATGAAAACATTCTTCTATATCACCCGCGGCGAGTATAATTCTTGGAAAATCACCTTGGTGCGCATGCAAAATAAATCTAAGATCTCCTTGTTCTGTCCATGTTGGTAGACCAGTTGCAGGAGCTCCACGCATGCCTTCGATAATTACGACAGGCGTTTCTGTTATACCTGCTAGTCCATAACCCTCGCTCATCAAGCAAAACCCACCCCCAGAAGTTGCTACCATCGATCTTGCTCCAGCATATGATGCCCCAATTGCCATATTAATTGCACTTATTTCGTCTTCTGGTTGTTTGTATACAAAATTATATTTTTCTTGAAGTGGTGCAAGTATATGCAAAATATTTGATGTCGGTGTCATTGGGTAAATTGCTGCAAATTTCATACCAGCAGCAATCGCTCCCAAAGCTATGGCTTCGTTTCCAGTTATGACTATTTGTTTATTTTTATTGTCTCGAGTTTCTAGATTTGTATTTATCTTGCTTTTATAATTATCGATAATATACTTGTAACCCAATTCGCATGCCAACATGTTGATGTTTAGGACCTCTTCATTCTTATTGTTTAGTTCTTCTTTTATCAAATCTTTCAATATGTGTAGGTTACTACTTGTCAATGCCACAAGCGCTCCAACTGCAATCGTATTTCTCATTATGTAGCTGCCTTTGATACTTTTGACCATATCAATCAGAGGTATTGCGATGATATTTACATTTTGATTTACTTTGTCTGTATTAATAGGTTGATTACTGTCATAAATAAGGTAGCTATTTTTTGTCAGTTCATGTGCATGCAAATCAATTGTTTCTTGGTTTAGCGCAATAAGTATATCTGTGGATTTAAATTGAGAGCACACCTGATTAGTTGAAACTGAAATTTGCATTACGTTATGTCCGCCGCGAATTAAGGATGGGTATTCCGTATAGTCAAATATATGATATCCAGATCTTGTAGCAATTTTTGAAATTAGTAGACCGGCTGACATTACGCCGGCACCAGCTTCTCCTCCTACTTTTATTGTTTGGGCAGTATTCATTGTCATTTTATTTTCTCATATTTTTTTCTAAAACTTCTTTTTTCTTATAATATGATCCTAGCATCTACAGCCCATACACCTTCAGAGTTTGCAATGAGCGGATTTATTTCGATCTCATTTATCTGCGGATACATTTCACATAATGTTTCTAGCTTTTGTATAACACTAACAATCTCTTCTACGTCAACTTTTGGTGTATTACGGTATCCATTTAACATAGGAAATACTGGTGACTTTAAAATCATTTGACGTATGACATCATCATTTGTGGGTAAAATTAATATTTCAGAATTTGAAAATAGCTCTGCATATATGCCTCCAGCTCCGAATAACACTGCATTGCCAAAATTTATATCTTTTTTTATACCAATGATAAGTTCTACACCTAGTATTTGTTCTTGAATGACAAAACGCATTTTGTTATCTGCTAGCATGTCTAACTGTTTTTTACTGTTAAGAAGTTCTTGGTCAGACTTAATGTTTGTAATTACTGCGTGTTTCTCGGTTTTGTGCATAATGTTTGGTGAAGCGGCTTTTAATACGATAGGATACTTTATTTCTGGCGCAAGATTATCCAACGATATCTGTGCAAATTCTTTATTTTTATCTAAAACCACAGTTTTTGGCGTTAGTATGCCTAGGTAGCCTAATAAATTAATGTCACTGTAAAAATCTTGCTTGTTTTCAAGAAGATTAGCAATTTTAGAAAAGTTGAGTTTATCTATTTCTGAAGTATTTATTAGTGACGTAACTGTGTTTTGTTGTTGTGCAAATTGTTGCCATTTCCACATTTTAGCGATTGCATTAATAGCACGTTCGGGGAAGTTGAAAGCTGCGATTTCATGTTCACATAAAATATCAATACCAATTTGTGTCTGTGTGCCGCCAATAAATGCGCAAACAATTGGTTTATTTGTTTTAGATTTAAAGCTGGAGAGAAGTTGTGCAGTTTTATTTATTTCTGTCATAACTTGTGGCGTAAGGATTACCAAAATAGTGTCTGCGCTTTTTTCTTCGAGAACTGCTTCTAGAGCGTCTTGATATCTTTGTGTTATTGCATCACCTAGTATATCTACAGGATTTATAATGCTTGCTGATCTGGGTAATTTACTCATTAGAATGTCTTGTGTTTTAGTGCTTAAGCTAGCCAGTTTTAGGTCAGTTGTTTCAAGTGCGTCTGTAGAAATTACAGCTGGGCCACCTGCATTTGATATTATTGCAACATTTGGACCTTGTGGAATTTTGCTCCACGTAAATGCTTTTGATAAATCAAATAAGGTTTCTAATGTATCGCATATTATTACACCATATTGCTTCAGCGCTGCTTCGGTAATTTTTGATTCACCTGCGATAGCTCCTGTATGAGACTGCATTGCTTTTTTTGCTCCAGCAGACTTTCCAGGCTTCAACATAAATACTGGGTGGTCAACAATTATTTTTGATAATAGTGATAAAAACTTTTTACCGTCAGAAATCGACTCTAGATACATTCCTATAGGGGCATGTGTTGTATTAAACAGTTTATCTTTGAGCCAATATTCTAAAACATCGTTCTCAGTAATATCTGATTTATTACCTAGTGTTACAAAGTTTGAGAATCCAAAGTTATTATTTTGTGCGAAATCAAATAAACTTGATGCAATAGCACCAGATTGTGAAATAAAATGTAAAGAGCCTGCTTTTTCGGTTACAGCTCCAAATGTCGCGTTTAAATGTGCATTTGCGTTTAAAAATCCCATGCAATTAGGTCCGAGCATGTTTATTTTATAGTGATTAATTATTTCTACAGCTTTGTTTTCAAGTATTACGCCTTCTTTTCCGATTTCTTTGAATCCAGCAGCTAGCACAATACAATTTTTGATTCCCATTTTTCCTATTTGTTCTAGTGTTGGTAGTACCAGATTTGCTGGAATTGCAAGAATCGCAAGGTCTGGTTTTTGTGGGAGAAGATCTATTGACGCATAAGTTTTAATACCCAAAATTGTAGTTGCATTTGGATTTACAAGAAAAATATCATGCTTGTATCCTGAGGCTAAGATATTTTTAAGTACAATATTGCCAATTTTTTTCTGATCTCTTGAGGCACCAACAATAGCTATTGAGTGCGGGTTAAACATTGTGTCAAGATCTCTTAAGGGCATATAAAAAGTGTAACACGCTTATACGTTGTAGCTATATCTTTTTGCTTCAAGATCACATTTTCATGCCTGCTGGCATAGCTTGTGGTGTTATTACTCCTACAGTAACGTCATTGTTACCTCGACAGTTTGTTCGCTCATTTTTGTTGTTAAAGCATATATCATATTCGTATATAGTTGATGCACTAGGATCTCCTTGTCTAACAGCTCTATTAAAAAAAGCAGTTCCTTCTGGTACTCCAGCGTCTACTATAAATGGAACGCAATCTAATCCTACTGAGCAATCGTTTACTATATTGCCTCTTCGATCTGTAAAGCCATTAAACGGGCCTTTTGGTAGGTTTAAAAATCTTGCAGTAAAGAGTTGAACTGCTGTGTGATTGTGCTTGCAATCTCCTTTTTCACACACAAACAGTTGCAATGATGAATCTGCAGGATCTATATATCCCCAAGCGTCATCAAATGTCCAAGCACTTCCAAAGATCACATTATATCTATCTGGGTAATATGGAAAGTCTATTGGATTTGGTCCCAAGTTATTCCAGAATTGTATAACACTGTTGTTTTTAAGGCTGCGATCAATCAGGCTTTTGGGAATAATAGTTCGATATGGTGGTTGGTTGATAGCTACTGTATCTGGTAATTTACCACCGTCAGTTGCTAATGGTAATGGGTCATTACTAAGCGGACAATGTGTTTTTTTGTATGGACAATGTAATGTACCATAATCTGCCCATCCACCGGTTTGTACAAATCCGCATTTAGTCATATCTTGCTGATCACATACGCGTGCAACTACTCTATAGCTATGGTAGCGAGTAGTTAACTCTGCTGTGGTTCCTATAGAATGTACGCCATAAAGTATATGTGTTATGCAACTAAATTCCTCAGTTTTGAGCTCTGGGCTGTTTTTAAAAAGCTCGCAACCATTTTTTGCTTCATCATATATATAAAAGTAGCCTTTATGTTTATATAAATTTTCATTTGGTGTCTGCCAAGGATAGCTTATCTCTTGGTCCCATTCTTTTACTATGCCAGAAAAGATTGTTTTTGAAGGATCAGCACCATGTGTATGATCATAGAAGCATCCTTTTTCGTCATTCCAAACTCCATGATAGTCAGTGTCATTGTGATCTGTACACATTGGGGCGCCTTTAAATGGCTGTATTCCTGTATATTGTTGTATAACAACATCTTCGACTGGAATGATATCTGAACCTGGTTCAGGACGTGGCGCAGTTGTTGTGTTAGTAGAAGAAGATACAGCGCTTCTTACCCTATCTGCTACCCAGTCAACAACAGAGGTTGTCCCGCGGGTGTTAGTTGCAGAACGTACTTGTCCTGTTTGTACACGATCGGTTACTGAGTAACTTGTTAAGATAGTGAAAGCAAATACAGTAATTAATAACATAGCGATTCCAATATTTATTATTCCATTTTGTTTTTGATAATTAGGCATTGAAGGAATACTATCAGATTAAATGTTCTGTTTCAATAGATCATCATATATATGTATTGTTTGTTTTGCCGTTTCTTCCCAAGAATACTTGTCTACAAGGCTTTTAACAAATTCGTTAGTCCTTTTAGTTTTGTTTGCAGCTTTAAGTAAGCTAGCTTGAATAGATTCGATATCATTTGGTTTACAGTACTCAGCATTATCACCAAGATATTCATAGACCCTTTTGCATGTTGTGATCACATTCATATCACATACAGCAGCTTCAATAGTTGTAAGTCCCATTGTTTCAAACCAACTTGGCTGAATACCTATAGTACAGGCGTGCATCGCTGAAGCAACCAATTCAAAAGGCAACTTATCGAGATAATAAAATCTTTTATTATCAATCTTATTTTTAAATCTTATAAAATATTCTGGATGATAGAGATTTTTTTCGCCGATGAACAAAACTTTCCACGCGTCCATTTGGTTTTTGGCGTACAAATTTTCTACCGCTTCGATTACACTAAGTTGATTTTTTCTAGGTTCTATTCTGCCAGTACACAAGATAGTTTTTGAAAAGTCTACAGTGTGTTGATACTTTTCAAAAAAGTATTTCTCAAATTCTGCAGATCCTGCTTTTTTTATAACGTTGGTATTTACTCCCAGTACTACTTTTTGTGTATTTATATCTGTAATCCCAAAATCATTTTTAATTTCTTGCGCTTCTATATCTGTTTGAACCAAAATAACGTCAGCGCTTTTCAAAACGGCTTTTTGTGTATTTCGAAAACCATTTTTTATTTGTAGTAATGTTGGATTTAGTTTTTCTTTATATATAAAAGATCGATAAATATTTTTTAAAATGTCTCTATGTTCTTGTGACCTAATAAAAAAGTTTACAAACCGTCTTAAGTCGTATCTATATTTATCTTCATAGAGTTCTACTTCAGAGTACGAGTGGTGTATAGCAGATAAAACTAGCGGTTTGTTAAATTTCTTCGCCCACAAAGCTTGTGGATAGGTTTCACAAATCCAATCTAAATTAAACAAATTGACTATATCGTAGTTCTCAATTTCTTTATTATTTATTTCTGTTGAAATGTCTATTTGAAATCTGGGGTCAATTGCTTCTATATATTTTTTTGTATTTTCAATCTGAAAAGTATCGCCACCTCTTTTTTTGAAAAGATCAACACGCGATTGAAATAGCACCTTTATTTTGTCAGCCATACGTCAATTATATCGCAGATTGCTCATTTTATAGTTGTTTTATACATAGCTATACCTGCGGCTACCGATAGATTTAGAGAATCAATATTATCTCCGTGTGGTATGAATACGCTTTGCCCATAATCTTTGTATTCTCTTGGCAAACCTGCTCCTTCGTTTCCAAATACTAGTGTGTAGTGTTTTTTGTATTTCACTTGTTCTATACTTTGTGCGCCGTCTAACATAAATGTATAAATGTTGTGTTTGGCAAATCTCTTTTTATAATCTTCAAAGTCGGTGAAATATTGGCATTTTACTTCAAAAAACGCACCCATCGAAGATCTGATAACCATAGCATCAAATATATCAACTCCTGGTTTGATAATAGCTAGGTCGTGAAATCCAAATCCAGCCATTGTACGTATGATTGTGCCTAGATTTCCGGTATTTGTAGGATTTACTAACATTATATGATTTTGGTCTTTATCTATGCGTTCTTCATATTTTTCAAATATGCCTATCGCATAGGTGTTTTCTTTGGCGGAGATGCGTTCTATGGCTTTGCTAACGAATTCATAAGGTACATTATTAGCTTCGCACAAGGCTACCAATTTCCTTACATGATCGCTTTTTCTGCCTTTTTCATGCAGCATTATCTTTATAATCTGTTCTTTTTTATATTTGAACAGATCTAACGTAGGGAATAGCCCATATGTATATGCGTGATTAAATTGTTTTTTATATTTCCTAGCTTTCATATTTACCTTTTAGGTTACTTCCTGACCGAAGTATTTCTATTACTCTAGTATATACCCTTAAATTGTGCAAAGAAGCAAGTAAATGCGCTGTCGAGTCTTTGAGTTTGAATAAATGATGCAGGTATGCTTTTGAGTAGTTTTGGCACGTAATACAGTCACAAGAGCTATCTATTGGGGCAAAATCGTTGACATATTTATGTTTCAATATATGAACATATTTGTAGTTATCTTTATTAAGGATATCTACCTGTGTTTGTGGTGGTGTATCAAAAGTATAGAGTCTTGCGTGTCTGGCATCTCGCGTAGGTAATGTGCAGTCAAACAAATCCCATCCAAAGCTTGCGCATTTGGCAATTTGATAAGGAGTTCCTAATCCCAGTCCAAACTTTGGTTTTGTCTCAGGTATTATGTTTGCAAGGTACTCAGCTGTTTCGTAGTCAAGGTCTCTTTCTGCAGTATCAAAAGTATGTCCACCCCACCCATAAATATCAAACCCAATAGCTTCTAGAGCGTCAATGCATTGTTTACGCAGTAACTTACTGCTTCCACCCTGTACGACTCCCATAAGCATAGGTCGTTCTTGTTCATGTATATTCCTTATTTCTATTTGTTTTTCAAATTCGACCTTGCATCGAGACGCCCACGCAATTGTTCGTTCGACTGTTTTTTCGAGCTGTGCATGTGTCGCGTTTGGAAGTGAGTAATCGTCTAGACATATAATTATATCGCTGCCAATATCAAATTGTGCGTTTATACAAAACTCTGGACTATACAAAGGCATATTTAGTTTCAAGTCTATTCCATCATCGCTTATGGTTGCAGCAGTTTTTGCATTGCCTACCTTTTTTGATATAAGTGAGTATACTTGCCAGCCACCAGAGTCACTAGATACAAGCCCATCAAAGTTCATAAACTTTTTTATACCACCAGCTTTTTTAATAATCTCTATTGTTGGTGTATTTATCAAATGAAATGTATTTACCATTAGACTATCTATTTTGACTTGTGATAAATAGTTTATAGGTAAGCCTTTTACAACAGCTCTAGTAGCATCTGGTAAAAAAGCAGGTGTAGTGTAAGTTTTATTTTTTATAATCATTTGGCGCTTAGGTCTAAAGTGTCGAGGAATACTTTGAGTTCTTGTGCAACTTTTTCATTATCTTTGTTTTCTATAGAGACTATAAACACTCGTTTTTCGATTGGTTGTTTTATATACAAGAGTGTATTTTTTTGCCATGTGTATCCATAAAGATACAACCCATAATAGGGTAATACACCAACTTCGATATTTTCTTCTGAGATTTCCGCAGGTTTGCCAGTTACAACTAAATAATCGTCTTTGAGCAAAGTTTTTTGATTTGACACAAAGCTATCAAAATTCATTTTTGAAAGTTCAGCGTTAAACAATGTATAACCTCCGATTTTATTGTTATTCTCGGTTATATATACACTTAGCAATGGTGTAACACTCGCAGGTGGAATTGATGCAAAGCAACAAGTTGTATCTGCAGTTTTAGAATATTTAAATTTTATTCCATAGTTAAACCCTTTTACTTCATACGTGAAATATGGGCTTAATTCTTCTTCTGTGAATATTGTTTTGATAAAGCTAAGAGATGTTAATAATTCATTTGTTATACCGCGATACTTTTGAATAATGCCTACATCACCATTGTAAATTTGTGTAATTTCGTAAAATTTTCCCTCGTGTTCTACAAAGTTTATAGTGTAATTTGGTTCGCAGTTGATTACATCAAAGGTTTTCGCAGGTTTATTATTGATGGTTGTGTCTATTATTTCGCTAATTGTTGCTGTAGAGACACATTTGGCAATCATACTTTGTTTTTTTGTTTCTGCTACAGTGGTTAATGTGCGCTTTTCTAAAATTAGCGGTGTAACTCTTATGATATAACCTTCTATCAAGTCTTGATCGCTAGATAACATATCTGTTTTGGGATTAATTAGTTTATGTACTTCCAAGTAATTATTTGTTGTATCAAATCCTGATGGTTCTACAACTACAGCATCTGCCGGATATTTAAATGTAATTTTGAGGCCATCATTAGAATACAGATTCATTGATGTGACGGTTTCATCGCGTTTATCTATGGCTACTTCTTGGGCGTCATTTTTGACTAATATTTTGCGATTATTTTCTCTTATTTTATTGATAACAACTACAAATATGATCAGTGTTATTAAAGCTGCTACTCCAAGACCAAAAAACTTTATAAAAGTTCCAAAAATCAATTTTTTTCGTTTTATGTCTTTGAGTCTTTCTGGAGTTATACCTTCAGTTGGCGTATTTGGAATAGTGACGTCATCTAATTCGCTTACTATGCTTGGTTGGTCGTTGTCGTTCATAACTGCATCTTTTTAAAGATATCTATCATAAATTCTACATGTTTCTCAAAACTTTCGCCAAAATGTTGGAGGCCGTAATTTATATCATCTCTGCTTACTTTTGCGGCAAAAGCTTTATCTTTAAACTTCTTTTTTACAGATGATGCGTTCATACCGTCTAATCTGTCTGGTCTCATAAGTGCATATGCATATATAAGCCCTGATAATTCGTCTGTTGCTATAAGAGCTGCTGCCAGTTTTGTTTGTGGTTCTACTTTGGTTTTATCAAAATAATGCGCAAGAACTGCGTGTATAGATTCTTCGGGGAATCCCCATTCTTTAAACCATTCAGCTTCTTGGTTTGGATGCTCTTCTGGAAATTCAAAATAATCCAAATCGTGTAAAAGTCCTGTTATATACCAAAGGTCTTTATTTTCTCCAAAAACGTCTGCGTATGCATCTAGCACATTCGCTACCATATTGGCGTGTAGCTTTTGATAATCGTCTTTGACGTATTTTTCCAAAAGAGATTGCGCGTGTTCACGGTTGAACTCTTTAACAAAGTCTTTTTCTAAAGTTGTTTTCACTTTTGTTTGTTCTGGAGATTTCAACCCATAAATTTCTTTTGTAGTGTCATCGAGCTTTCTGCGCATTTGTGGAAAGAGCGTACCTTCACGTGCAGTTACGCCTTCCAAAAACCAAAACAATCTTTCGCTATGCCCATAACCCGATGTAGGTGGCATTCCGTATTCGAGCATTTCGACATAATCAATGTCTAGCATTTGTGCTTCATCGTCTCCTTCTTCTCGTTGTCCTTGTTGTTCTTTAAATCTATCTAGTTGATCAAATGGTTCATTCAATTCAGAATAGCCATTTCCCAATTCGCTACCTGCCAAAATAATGTGAAATCGTTCAGTTAAATTTGGGTTGTCGGTTTTTGATTTGGCGAGAGGTGACATAAACTTTGGTTCGTTCACCAAAAACGCAGGTCCAGCTATAGTCTTTCTGATCAATTTCCATAAATTATCTATTAACCGATTTCTATTTATAGTTCCGGGTAATTCTACTTTGTTTGCTTTTAAAATTTTTAAGATATCTTCATTCGAAGATTCAAAAATATCTATACCATAAGTTTCTTTAATTATTTTTACGTAATCTATTTCTTTCCATTCATCAGCTAGGTCAAATGTGTGTCCAGATTTTTCAAACTTTGTTTTGCCGTAAACTTTATTTGCAACGTATCTAAACATTTCTTTTACCAATTCCATATTGTTTCGATAATCGGCATACGCCCAGTACCATTCTATCTGATAAAACTCTTGTAAATGTTCATCGTCAATTCCTTCGTTTCTAAAGTTTGGTCCAAGAGTAAATATTTTTTCAAAGCCACCGCCAATTAATCTTTTTTGATAAAGCTCTGTTGAGATTCTTAGATAAAAATCCTCATCTAGAGCATCATGGTGTGTTACAAATGGTTTGGCATCAGCACCTCCTGTAACTTGTTCCATTACAGGTGTTTCTACTTCTATAAATCCTTTGCTTTTCAAAAACTCTCTGTTTGCTTCCCAAAATAGTGATTTTCTTTCAAACATTTGCCTTACTTCAGGGTTTACAAGTAAATCTAGATATCTCCTTCTGTATCTTACGTCTTGATCTTTTAATCCACTGTGTTTGTCTGGTAGTGGTCTTAGTGATTTTGTTAATAGTGTAAGTTTTTTTACGAGAATAGAGACTTCGCCAGTCTTTGTTTTTGTGATGACTCCGTATACTTGTAAAATATCTCCGATATCTAGCAGCTTTAAATCTTCAAATCCTAGTGTTTGCTCATTTTTATTTGTATTCTGAATTTCTTCACTTTTTATATAAAGTTGAATTTTCCCCGACTGGTCTTGCAAGTCACAAAAAGTTAAATTCCCATGTTCTCTTAAAGACATCAATCTACCAGCCAGAAAATATTCTTTATTTTCGTGTAAATCAAAATTTTCAAGAATATCTGCAATAGCTAAATCCTTTTTTGAGTGAGCTGGGTAAGGATCTATTCCCAAAGATCTGAGCTTGTTTAACTTTTTTATTCTTTCGTCTCGGAATTCTTTTAATGTTGCCATACGAAGGCAATTTTAACACATTACTGTGCTAAAAAAACATGTTTTAAGCTGAAATCATTTGGTATTTTACAGATCAAGTGTACTTCAGTTTACTTTGAGTACTGTGTATGTAATTATGCCTATAGGAGCATCGACTTCGATTTTATCTCCGACTTTTTTACCTATTAAGGCTTTACCTAATGGTGATTCGTGTGAGATTTTTTTATTGATAGGGTCAGCTTCTGGACCGCCTACGATAACGAATATTTCTTCGTCTCCTTCGACGTGTACAGTTACTTGAGAACCTACACCTACAGTACCAGTTGATGTGTCGGCTACTACTGCTGATTTTATAATGTCTTCCAACTCAACAACACGGCCTTCTATAAAAGCTTGTTCTTGTCTTGCCAAATCGTATTCAGCATTTTCTGAAATGTCTCCCATTTCACGAGCTGTTTGAATACGTTTTGCTATTTCAGGTCTTTTCAAATCGATGAGCTCTTTGAGCTCATTTTTTAATTTATCTAAACCTTCTTTTGTTAAATATAGTTTGTTATTATCCATAATTTTTTCTTTCTTAATGGTTCATACAATTTATCAAATAAAAATACCCCAACTACTTAACATGATCGTGGGGCTTCTTGTTCGAAAACATATTGCTTGAACGAAAAGAATAGTAACATTTATGGTCCTCTATGTCAATCAAATCTCAGGCGAGTTAATTGATAGAATTTCCCTCAGCTGGGCCATTTTTGATACATTTTATGTGTGCTATAATTTGCCACAATGGCGGTATCTTACCTTACAAAATGGAATCTTTCAGACTTTTATAAATCAGATACAGATCCACAAATAGACTTGGATGTAGACTCTTTTAAAACCAAAGCCGAAGCGTTTATTTCCAAATGGAAAGCTCGATCAGACTATATGTCTAGCGCTGATGGCCTTTTGGAGTTATTAGTTGAAATCGAAGACTTGCGTTCTTTTGGGTCTGAGCCATTTTACTATTTATATTTGCGTCGTAATCAAGACGACAAAAATGAGTATATAAAAGCAAAGTCTAATAAGATCGAAGAGATTTCAACAAAAATAAGCAATGACCTTGAATTTTTGACTCAAAACATTTCTAGATTACCCAAAGATAAACAAGAGTTATTTTTATCAGACAAAAAACTTACCAATTATCATTATGCATTAAAAAATATGTTTGAAACTGCTAAGTATAAGTTAGGTGAAGAAGCTGAACAAGTAGACAATCTTTTATCAAAGTTGGCATTTAGTGATTGGACAACTATGGTTGAAGAAAAATTGTCTGGGAATACTAAATCTGTTGCGTTAGAAAATTCTATAAAAAAGAAATACACATATACGCAGTTGTTTCCTTTTATAGAAAACAAAGACAAAGAAATCAGACATAAGGCAGCCAAAGCCATTAATGCAATTATGCGAGAAGTCGCAGAATTCGCTCTATACGAGTTGAATGCTGTTTTGGCATACAAAAAAATAGAAGATGACTTGAGAAAATATTCTCGTCCAGACGCATCGACCTTAATCTCTGATGATATAGATTTTGATGTAATAGATGCTTTACTAGACGTAGTATCTGCAAATAATACACAAGCCCATGCATTTTATGAGTTCAAGGCCCGCTTGTTAGGGTTACCTTTTTTGGAATACTACGAACGGGGTTTGAGTTATGGAGACATTACAAAAGATTATACTTTTGACGATGGCGTTACTATTGTAAATAAAGTTTTTGAAAAGCTAGACAAAGACTTTAGTGATATTTTTATTTCTTTATTGAAAGGTGGAAAATTTGACGTTTTTCCAGAGTTGGGTAAATCTGGTGGGGCTTTTTGTTTGCCGATGAACAAAAACTTTCCGGCTTTTATTTTATTGAATCATACAAACAAATTAGATGACGTTACTACAATAGCGCACGAAATGGGACATGCTATCAACAATGTCTATATGATGCGTGCACAAACCGAGTTTAATGTTGGTAGTTCATTGGCGACAGCAGAAGTGGCAAGTACTTTTATGGAAGACTTTGTTTATACGCATCTTCTTGAAGGTGTATCTGATGAAGATAGACTAACTTTACTTATCAAAAAGCTCGACGTAGTTTTTAGTGCGATTCATAGGCAAGTTGCATGTTATAAGTTTGAGCAAAGTTTGCATACTGCTTATAGACAAACTGGTTATATTTCTCAAGAAAATATCGGCCAATTATTTACAAAGCATATGTCTGCCTATATGGGTCCTGCTGTAAAACAAACTGCTGGCTCTGAGAATTGGTGGGTTTATTGGAGCCATATTCGTAGCTTTTTTTACGTGTATTCATATGCAAGTGGTCATTTAATTTCGATGTCGATGCAACGTAAGTTGCGTGAAGATAAAACGTTTATAAACGAGATTAAAAAGTTTTTATCTAGTGGAATTTCTCGATCTCCAAAAGATATCTTTCTAGATCTTGGTATCGATATTTCTAGCAAAGTCTTTTGGGAAGAAGGTATGAAAGAAATAGATACGATGTATCAAGAAGCAGTTTCGTTAGCAAAAAAGCTTGGTAAGATATAATTGGCATTTGTGCGAAGACTTCCTTATAATGGTATTAATGAAAATTCTTGATTTATCCAAAGAACAGCCTTCTATATCTTCAATTTCTGAAACTCACGTGCAGCATCATCCAAGACTACGCGCAGTTTTAATCATTTTATTGGTTAATATACTTGTATTTGGTGTAGGTGCTTTTATTTGGGTTGTTGTTTTGAAAAAGACTCCAAATACTATATTGAACCCATTAGCAAATGATTCTATCAACGTTACAGATAAATCTAATAAAGTACAAAATCCAATAACGGGTGAATTATCAGAAGAGTTTCAAGCCTTAGCTTGGAAAGATTTACGTCCGTTGGGGGTTATGGTTAACAATTATGTTGATGCAAGACCACAGTCAGGTTTGATTGATGCTGATGTGGTTTATGAAATAGTTGCGGAAGGTGGTATTACAAGATTCTTAGCTTTTTACTTATCTAAAACTCCAGAAAAGATAGGACCGGTGCGCAGTACACGCGAGTACTATTTAGTTTTAGTGAAAGAGTTGGGAGATGCAATGCTCATGCATATTGGATGGTCACCACAAGCTTTGGAAGCTATCGAAACTTGGCCGGTTCGCAGTCTTGGTCGTGGTGGTGGTAGCTTTTGGCGAGATCAAGCGAGAATAGATGCGGGTGTTGCTATCGAACATACAGCATATGTCAACGGAAATGACTTACGTGTAGTAGGTGATAGCCTTGGTTGGCAAGGAAAACGTGATTTTCAGACTTATAAGTTTAAAGATATAGAAAATATAGATAAAACCCGCCCATGTTTGATAGGTGAGTGCTCATCAATTTCAATAGATTTTTGGTATGCAGGAGATTATTCTGCAATATGGAATTACAATCGTGAGGCCAATACTTATTTGCGATCTGCTGGTTATGATTCAGACAACAAGCCTATACCACATTTAGATCAAGAAACTAACAAACAAATAGAAATAAAGAATCTTATTGTTCAATTTGTACCAGAAGTTGCTATAGAGGGTGATGATAAAAATAGATTGACGTATGAGTTGGTTGGTACAGGCTCGGGTATAGTTTTTATAGATGGTAAAGCTATAGAAGTAACATGGAGAAAAGACGAACGCGATAGTCGCACATTATTTTATGACACAAATGGAAATGAGGTAGAGTTTAATCGTGGTAAGTTTTGGGTAAGCATAGTACCCGATAGAAATGTTTCACAAGTAGTGTATACTTCGCAGTAAGTATGTTAAATGAAATTTTAATATCAAAAGTAAGAGTAGATATACTAAGGCTTTTTATATTGAATCCCACAAAAAGCTATCATGTTCGCGCAGTAGTGCGTGAAGTTGGCGCAGAGATAAATGCTGTACGTCGAGAACTTTTACGTCTGGAAAATATTAATTTGTTACGCAAAAGGCAAAGCAGCAATAGATTATATTATGTTGTAAATGTAGATCATCCATTCTTTTCTGATTTACTTTCGATGTATGGCAAAGAAGAAGGTCTTGGTGCTCTTTTATTAAAAAACATGAAACACCTTGGAAATGTAGAGTTTGCTTTTTTGGCAAAAGCTTTTTTGGGTGGGCGTGTTTCGACACCTTTGGATGTAGATTTATTTATTGTTGGAAATAAGGTTAATCTTGAAGTGCTAAAAAATTTAATTTCACAATTTGAATCTTCTTCTGGTAAAGAAATAAATTATAGCGTTATGACCAACGACGAATTTTTACAAAGAAAACGCAAGATGGATAATTTTGTAACTAAACTTTTGATTCAGGGTCGCGTAATGCTTCAAGGCAACGAAACCGATTTAGCTTCGATGATTTAATTCTTGTGGTATGCTTTTTGTGTGAAACGATGGAATATTAAAGGTGAATTTGATTCTTCTCAAGATCTACTAACTCAGCTTCTTAAGTTACGAAATTTATCAGACACTTCAGACTTTTTATCAGATAAAACTTTTGAAGAGTATACAAAAGAATTTTCTACAGAGTTCATTTCACAATTACAAAAAGCATCTGCTTTAATTTTAGAACATATAAAAAATGGTACACCCATAATTATTCACGGTGATTATGATGCAGATGGCATTATGTCGACGACAATTTTATATAAAGCTTTGAAAACACATCTTGAATATAACAACGTGTACTATTTTATTCCTGATAGATTTAAACATGGTTATGGTTTATCAATGAAATCTTGTGATGCAATGTTTGAGATGACAAGCAATCAGCCTTTTTTGTTAATTACAGTAGATTGTGGAATTACTTCTGCAAAAGAAGTCGACTTTTTAAAGTCAAAAGGTTGCACGGTTATAGTCACAGACCATCATCAAAAACCAGAAACAATCCCGGCATCTGATGCATTAGTTTGGAATGATACTTTGGTAGGAGCTTCGATAGCTTTTTTACTTACAAAGTATTTGGACATTAATGATAGCGCTGATATTGCTTATGCAACTGTTGCAACTATTACAGATCTACAAAAGCTAATTGGGTTTAATCGTGCCTTAGTAAAATCTGGTTTAAAAGTCATCAATAGTAATAAATGCCCAGCCGGGTTGTCTGCTTTATTAGAAATCGCAGGGAAGAAAGATGCACAAATTACAGCATATGATATGGGGTGGGTTGTTGGTCCAAGAATAAATGCGACTGGTAGGATAAATACAGCAACAGCAGCGCTAGATTTGTTTTTGTCTGCGAATATACCAGCTGCATTAGAACACGCCAAAAATTTGCACAGCTTAAATGCTGATAGGCAAGTTTTGACAGAAGAAATGTTTGGTTTGGCAGATGTAGCTAATGAAGAACCTTTACCTAAAATACTTTTTTCACATAATGTCCAGTATCACGAGGGCATAATTGGTTTAGTCGCTGCAAAACTAGCTCAAAAATATTATCGCCCTGCGATTGTAATAAGTATGGAAAATGAAGTAGCAAAAGCGTCTGTGAGATCTGTTCCAGGAGTAAATGTTATTGAGTTCTTAAGAAGTTTAGATTTTCAATTTTTAGGGTTAGGAGGTCATCCTATGGCTGCGGGATTTTCTATAGAAAAAGCTAAATTATCAGAATTAGAAGAATGTATAAAAAAAGCATCTGAACTACAAATATCTGATGAAGTTTTAGTACCAACTGTCTATATAGATATGGTTTTGCCTTTTGAAGAAATATCTCAAGAAATGTTAAATACGTTGTCGGTTATGGAACCATTTGGCGTAGGAAATGAAGAGCCTACATTTGCTTCAAAAAAAGTAACAATAGGTCGTATTGATAAAGTAGGTACCAATAAAAATCACTTGTCTTTAGATTTTGTAAGTGACTCGGGGGTTTTGCGAAAAGGTATATTGTTTAATTTGGCAGAAGATTTCAAAGACCTTTATTTAGGCCAAAAAGTAGATATCGCTTATAAAGTGCAAAGTAAAGAATATAAAGGTAAAACCTATATAGACCTTGTTCTAAAAGATATTGTTGCTATCTGACAACGCCTATCTACTGATATACGAGCATTTGCTATAATCACCGTATTATGTTGGAAAATCGTACACTTATTTCAGAAACACCAAATAAATCAAGTTCAATTGTAACTCTATATGGGTGGGTTGATAGCGTGAGAGATCACGGTAAAGTGACTTTTATTGATCTGCGAGATTATTCAGGGATTATTCAATGTGTAGCTGTAGGTAAAATGAAAGACGTTCGTTCAGAAGATGTAATTTCTCTTATAGGTTTGGTAAAAGCTCGCCCAGCAAACATGGTGAATGCCAATATCCCAACTGGTAGTATCGAGCTTGAGGTTCAAGAATATACAATTTTGAATGCTTGCAAAGATTTACCAATTCCATTAGACACTTCTGGTTTAGAAATTGAAGAAGAAAAAAGATTCAAGTACAGATATTTGGATTTACGCCGAACACGTCTTAGTAAAACTTTGAGAATGCGTTCCGCTTTTATAAAAGGTTTACGCGATTATTTATACACAAAAGATTTTGTAGAAGTCGAAACGCCTTTGTTAACCAAATCTACAAAAGAAGGTGCGCGTGACTTTATTGTTCCCTCGAGATACCACCCAGGTAAATTTTATGCTTTGCCACAAAGTCCTCAACAATATAAACAATTGTTGATGACTGCTGGTGTAGAAAAATATTTTCAATTGGCTAAATGTATTCGCGATGAAGATTTGCGTGCTGATCGAGGTTATGAATTTACTCAACTGGATATTGAGATGAGTTTTGTTGAAATGTCTGATGTAATGCATATTATCGAAGAGTTAGTTAAGTCGGCTATAAAATCTGTGGGTGGTAAGTTAAAAGACGAAAACTTTCCAGTTGTTCCTTACGATGAGGCTTTGTCAAAATATGGTGCAGATAAATTTGATTTAAGAAATGATCAAGAAAAAGCAGATGGGGTTTTGGCATTTGCATGGGTAACAGATTTCCCATTTTTCAAAAAAGTAGATCAAACTGATGCTGCAGAAGTAATCGATGGTAAAAGTGGTTGGACCTTTACGCACAACCCTTTTAGCATGCCGTACAAAGAGCACGTTCAAAATCATTTAGATCAAAAAGACATAGATAAAATAAGAGTGTACCAATATGACCTGGTATGTAATGGTTATGAAGTTGGTGGCGGTAGTATTCGCGCGCATGATCCAGAAATTTTAAAAACAACTTTTAAGATAATGGGTTATACAGAAGAAGAAATACAACAAAGCATAGGTCATATGTTGGAAGCATTTTCATATGGAACACCACCTCATGGTGGAATTGCGCTGGGTGTAGATAGGTTGGTAATGTTACTCGCTGGAGAAACTTCTTTGAAAGAAACAATTGCATTTCCAATGTCTTCGAGTGGTAAAACATCTGTGATGGACGCTCCGTCAATTGTTGATGAAACTCAATTGAAAGAACTTCATATTCGTACAGTAGAAAAAAAATGAAGTTAATTCTAGATTGTTATAAATAACTATTTCATAGAATCCAAAAGTGTTTTAACATTTGCATATGAATTTTTCGTATGTATTTGTAATAGACTCACTGAGATTTATTCTTATTGATCTACTTAGATGTTTTTCGTACATTTTGTATTTTCCAGATTACCTCGCGAATTTATCAAAGCGAACTCTATTTTTATCTATGTTAGTGCTTGTTTCTACATTGAGTTTTGGGTATACATATGTGCGTATTTTTAATACATTACGAGCCTCACAATATTTGGCTGATGGTATTGTGAATAATTTTTATACATTCAATGCCGACATAGCAATTGCAAATGTTGTACTCGGTGCTGCTGATGAAAATGTAGGTCCTATAAAACTTCAAGACGTTGTGCCTCCTTATGTCACTGCCAGGTCTGTATTTGCAGTAGATAAAAAAACAAATGCAGTTTTGTTTGAACAAGCGGCGTCAGAAAAACTTGCACCAGCATCTACAGCCAAACTCATGACTGCGTTAGTTAGTTTAGATCTATATGAAGATGAAGAATTGGTTACTGTTCCAAGTGTTTGCACAACTGTAGATAGTACAAAAGCTTGGTTACCTGCAGGCGATGTTTTTAAATTTAAAGATTTGTTAAATGCATTATTGATTTCTTCTGCTGGCGATGCAGCATGCACATTGTCTACAACGAAACTAGGATACGATGCATTTGTCGATAAAATGAATCAAAAAGCTTTGGCACTTGGTATGTCTGACACACATTTTTCTAACCCTATTGGTTTGGATGGTTTAGATAATTCAAATTATTCTACTGCCGCTGACCTTTACAAATTGGCTTATGCTAGTATGCAAGTAGAAAACATTAGAAATATAGTTTCTCGTCGAGAGTATAATTTGGCATCGTCGACAAATGATTTCAAAACAAAGTTGCGCACTACCAATCTTTTATTAAACTCTTTGCCAGGTACTGTGGGTATCAAAACTGGGACAACCCAATCGGCCGGTGAAGTTTTTGTTTATGAGTATTCTTTGGATAATAAAGATATCGTGATCATCGTGATGGGAAGCAAAGATAGATTTACTGACACAAAGAATATTTTGAACTGGGTTTTACAATCATATTCGTGGGAAGAATGATTTTGATTTGCTAAAAATACAACATTACACCTTTATTTTTTACTGTAAAAATGAAGTCAGAAATATAACCAGTGTCTCGTATCTTTTCTCTTATTCTAGATATAGTTTTGTATAATGCTTCGAGAGAAAACTTGTCTAAATTTTCATGCCATACAATATCTCCCAGCGTATCAAATGTAACAATATTTGGTGATTCTTTCATCAGCTTTTGCATCACTTGTACTTCGGTTGACGTCAGATAGATTTCAGATTCAAATACTGTAAGTATATTACCTTTGATTTCTAGGCCATCTTTTTTTGCAACCGCAAAACCTAGTTTTTGTAAATAAATATTAGAAGCTTTTTGTGCTTGAAGTATTAATTCTTGTTCGCTAGGTTCTACTATGTCTGTATAACGAATATGTTTACTAAGAGGCGCAAGTACAGAAAATTTGCGCAAGAAATCTACTAAAAATTGACGAGCTTTCCAATACTCGGGGTTTTGCTCGTCTTTTTTCCAAAGGAGACTCAACACTGTTGCTGCACAAATTGGGAATATCGTACTTTCAATAGGAAAGTCTGTTCGATAAGAAAGCCAAAGTTCTAATACATCTTTATCCTTTTTAAAAAAGAAACTGTTTGCACCAAATGGCGTAGGTATTATATTGATTTCTACTTTTGTATACGCTTCTTTTACTTCGTAAAAGAAGCTAAAAAATTCAGATAAAACTACTTTATTATTGTCGATGTAGTCGATTAGTTTTGTCGCATCATAGTGGAAGGTGCTAAACGGATCATTTAAGATAGCCGGACTTTTTTTGTATATTTCAATATCATAAGTAAGAGGTGAGCTGATATTGCTATCAGAATGTTTTAGAAAATTCCTTTCATTAATTTCGATATCTGTTGTGGGTAAAACAACTTCATATAAATTGTTTAATTTCATTGATAGGTCTGTGAGGGTTGGTTTTGGAGAAATGATAAAACCCTTTTTTTGTAAAACTTGGTTTTGGATGTTGCTTAGATAATAGATATAAAGCATTTCCAAGCGTTCTTTTTCTGATCTTATTTTTACTGATATATCCACTACAAAATTATATATTAAATGTGGGCTGTCAGCCCACCGTCAGGCCACACGAGTATATGCACCCTATAGTAGTATTACCAATCTAACTAAGGAGTCTGTTATGAACAATCCACTTTATCGTCAGCATTGCATTGTAGCAATGCTCAATCTATTCAACCTTCTGCCAGAAATATCAGCTAAAAATATAATTTTATGGCTAGATTTATTGGAAGGTGAAAAAGACATACCGCATCTAAAAAGCTTGGTCGCAGCAGTTGGGTCAAGTGCCATTATAGACTTTATAAAAAGTGATTTTATAAATTATAATGTTGGGCATTTGAACTTAGGCACTATTGCCGATGCCGCAAGTCCTATAACAATGCTGGGTCCGCTTGGTCCAGACCCACTAACTGCGTATCGCTGGAATCGCTGGATTTTCATTCTGTTCGCTATGAAGTTCCCTGATAAGGTAGAGCAGAGTGATTGGCGTGATGAATTGTTTAGTAGAACACCATATTTTAGGGTGACCGGTTTATAGTCTTTTAACTGTAGGGGAAACCCTTTGCCTGACACATACAGTTTCTCCGCTTAGCGGGGTTTACGAAACAGGCAAATACTTTATAAACTATTCAATCTCTTGAAGAGCTCTAGCGCTACTCAGTCTTTATGAACTCTCTTGTTATAGCAGGGAAGTAATAAACAATATTTCCACCTTGGCTAGCAGGACCAGTATAACTTCCTTCAAAAACATAAATCGGTTGTAAATATGTTTGGTCTGAGCTTTCTGTGTCGTAGTATGCCAAGTAGATATTGTTAATAAAAACATTATCAATTTTCCCATATGTATAAGCAATAAATGGATTTGCATTTTTTGGTTTGACGCTAGCTACAACACCGTTTCCATCTTGAATTTGTGTCCAAGCTTCTTGTGCTGTGATTATTGGATATGTAGCTTCTTGACCGGTATTTAATTCTCTATAATGAACGTCTAGATTTGGATAGTTGTATACCGAAGTTTCTTTGGAAGGTATACGTACCCAAATGCGCAAAAGACCTTTATAAAATTCTGGAGTTACTATTGGGTAGTCATTTACATCTCTAAATAAGTCAACGATAGCGACTTGAGCTTCTCCAGATAAGTTTGTTTCAACAATTGTTTGCCCAGCATACTTTCCCAAAGCAACTATTGCCCTGCCTTTTTCGTATTGTGCTTTATCGAGCCTTCCAAGACTTCGCAAAATATTTTTTGCAATTGTAAGTGCTGCAGCTTTACTCAGTCCAGTTCCTGTATAAAATTGTGGTTTTGTCTTGATATCGTTTTGCATAATCATATCGAGTGTATTTATTTTTATTTCTAGAAATGCGTTTGAACCTATATCTCGCCATCGATAAACATCACCTTTCAAATCAGTGGTCAAATCTTCTGGCCCAAATCCAAGTAGTGCAGCGTCATCAATAGCTTTTTTCCCTGCAGAGTAGGCGTAGCCAGCTGCTTTGTATGTATAGACAGGTAACTTTCTTGGAAGATCTGCAGGTAGATCCCCATTTTTTGTGTTGAGTGTGTATTTTACTGTTTTATCGATTTCTTTTGATTTAAATTTGATTTGAGGTAAAACTCCATATTTTATTGTGGGAGGGTCTTTTTCTGGGATGAGTACTTTTATCGCGGCTTGTGATAAAGGAAAAAGTACATAAACAGATAAGTAGTAACTGGCTACAACTCCTACGACTATGTACATGCTTTTTTTAGCAAATTTTGATGTTTCGTAAAGTGTCATAGCAAATGTGTTTAGTTCATATTAGCATAACAAACGTGCTTATTACTTGTATATTTGAAAGCTTTTTGAATATAGCGTAGAATCTGGTCTTGCTATGGCTTCTCATATAAAAAAACACTTTATTTTTGATCTTGACGACACTTTGGTGGATGGTAGGTTGTTTTGCGGTGAAACTATGGCAAGAACTGTAGCTTTTTTTGAGCCTAATGTTGATTCTCAAGCAGTTATAGACTTACATGAAGAGATAAGAGGTAGGACCGTTGTAGATTTGTATGAGGCTGCTATACGTAGATTTGGGTTAACCACTCCGCTTAATCTATTATTAGCAAAAGACTCTGAGATTATGTTGGCCGAGTCAGATAAAATTAGAATCTTTGAGGGTGTTATAGAAATTTTAGATTTACTAAGATCTAGAGGTAAAACACTTCATATTTGTACTAATAGAAAGTCAGACTCGCTGTTACCTATATTGAGAAGCAATGGGTTGGAGAATTACTTTGACAGTGTTGTCTCCTGTATAGACGCTGGCTATAAAAAACCAGATGCAAAATGTTTGTTGGATATTATGTCTAGAATCGGTGATGATGCAGACTCATATATATATTTTGGCGATTCTGAGATAGATTACCTTTTTGCTAAAAATGCAGGTATTGAACATATTATCTTCGACCAGTATATGAATGGGAAAAATCTTTTTAAAAAGCTTATAGACTTATTTTTAATATAAACTGTTTTTGCCCATAGTGTAGAATACATGTTATGAGAACTAGGATGGCGCCAAGCCCAACAGGTGAATTTCACATAGGAAGTATGCGTACTTTATTGTATAGCTATGCCCTAGGTAAGCAAAACGGCGGTCAATTTATCTTACGTATAGAGGATACAGACAAAAAAAGAGAAGTTGCGGGTGCTTTAGAAAGATTACAAAAAGTCGTACACGACTATGGCCTTGACTGGGATGAATATTATAAGCAGTCTGAGCGTTTGGAAATATATCAAAAGCATGCAAAAGAGTTAGTAGAAAATGATAAAGCTTACTATTGTTTTTGTAGTGAAGATCGCTTGAATACAATGCGTGAAGAACAAAAAGCAAGGGGTTTGCCAACAACAAAATACGATGGCTTATGCCGTAGTATTTCTTTATCAGATGCAAAAGCACGTGTCGAAAATGGCGAGTCTTATGTAGTAAGGCTCAAAGTACCAGTAAATGAAGATGTTCATTTTGATGATGCTATCCTCGGTCATATAGTTTTTAATTCAAAAGACGTTGAAGATTTAGTTTTGTTAAAATCAGATGGTTACCCTACTTATCATTTGGCAGTTGTAATCGACGACCATCTTATGAATATTTCGCATGTTTTGCGTGGGCAAGAATGGTTACCCTCAGCGCCAAAGCATGTACTTTTGTACAAAGCGTTCGGATGGGATATCCCTGTACATGCTCATTTACCAAACCTTAAAGATAAAGGCGCAACAAAAAAGCTTTCTAAGCGTTTTGGCGATGTGCATGCTGTAGCATTTTTAGAGAAGGGTTATTTGCCAGAAGCATTATTAAATTTCTTAATGTTTTTGGGTTGGAATCCTGGAGGGGAAAAAGAAGTCTATACTTTAGAAGAGTTTGTTAAAGATTTTAGTTTGGCACGAGTTCACAAAACTGATTTGGTAGTTTTTGATCGTGAAAAGCTAGCTTGGTTTAATGGTCAGTATATTAGATCTCTGGACACAAAGGCTTTATTAGCAAAATTGACTTTATGGGCTGAAAACTTTGATGTAACTCTTGTTTCTAGTGGCGCCGATGAAGCGTATGTTTTGAGAGTGTTGTCATTGGTACAAGAAAGGATGAAGCTTTTATCTGAGTACAATAGCTTAGTCGATTATTTTTATATGCGCCCGATGGTAGATAGCTCTTTGTTTTTGAAATACACGTCAGATATAGACAGAGCAAAAGTTATTTTAAAAGGGTTTCATAATATTCTAATATCACTAGACACTTGGACGATCGTAGAACTACAAGAAAAGCTTTATGCATTTATAAAAGAAAACAATTATTCTGCAAAAGAAGCTTTCATGACATTGCGCATTGCCTTAACGGGAAAAGATGCAACACCGCATATTTTTGATATGTTAGAGTTGTTTGGTAAAGAAGAGTCTTTATCACGAATTTCTGCAAATTTCTAATATTTTTGGAAATTAAATTATTGAGGTGTTGTGGATAACTGTTAAAATATTTTTAATCATCAATTTTGAAAGGTAAATATGACAAAAGTAGTACAAGATAAAAAACCAGCCGTAGCTGTTGATAGTAATAAAACAATCGCATTAAAATCTGCACTAGCTCAGATTGAAAAGAGTTTTGGTAAAGGTGCAATTATGAAATTGGGTGAAAGATCTCAAGAAAAAATGCAAGTAATACCCACAGGAGCAATAGGACTAGATATAGCATTAGGGGTTGGAGGCATGCCTCGTGGTCGTATCGTAGAAATATATGGACCAGAATCTTCGGGTAAAACTACATTGGTACAACATATTATTGCTGAAGCACAAAATTTGGGAGGTACCGCAGCATTAATCGATGCAGAACATGCATTTGACCCAGTATATGCAAAAAAGACCGGCGTTGATGTAGATAACCTTTTAGTTTCTCAACCAGACACTGGTGAGCAAGCTTTAGATATAGCAGAAACACTTATTAGGTCTAATGCAGTTGATGTTATTGCTATAGACTCTGTTGCTGCACTTGTACCAAGAGCTGAAATCGAAGGCGATATGGGTGAAAGTCCTATAGCTATTCAAGCAAGACTTATGAGCCAAGCTTTGCGTAGAATCACTGGTGCAGTTAGTAGGTCTAATTGTGTTGTTATTTTTACAAATCAATTACGTTCCAAAATAGGTGTAATGTTTGGTAATCCAGAAACTACTGCCGGGGGTAAAGCTCTTAAGTATTATGCTTCAATTCGCCTAGAAATTAGAAAAACACAATCAATCAAAGTTGGTGAAGAGGTTACAGGTATAAGAGTTCGTGCCAAAGTCGTAAAAAATAAAGTAGCACCGCCATTTAGAGCTGCAGATTTTGACATAATGTTTAACGAAGGTATTAGCAAAGAGGCAAATTTGATAGATGTTGGCGTTGCTTTGAACTTGATAAAGAAAAGTGGTGCTTGGTATGAATACAATGGCGAAAAGTTGGGACAAGGTAAAGAGTCGGTTCGCGCAGGTTTGGCAGCAGATCATAAGTTGAGAGACGTAATTGAAAAAGATATCCGCTCTCAACTAGATAAAAAAGTTGACATACCATTAGAAGTTGGATTGGATGATGCCGATACAGCAAGCGCACCAGGTGAAGAACTTGGAGAATGAGTATTTACAAAAAATTCTTGGTAAGGTTCTAGACTATATAGCTCAAAGGCCTAGGACCTCCAAAGAAATTTATAAAAAGCTAGATAGCTCCATTTCTAGATATGTTGATGATAATGCTGAGCGTTTTGAAGTACGCACTGCAGTTGAGTCATATTTAGTAGAGGCCAACTTATTAAACGATTTAGCCTATGCAAATGAAGTTGTTTCAAGCATAGTCAATAGTTCAAAACCCCGCAGCAACCGAGAAATATCCAATTTTTTATTGCGTAAAGGCATTTCTTCTGATATTGCTAATACAGCACTTTCGATGTTGTCTCAAGATATAGAGCTAGAAAATGCCAAAGCTCTGTTATCAAAAAAGGCATATTTGCTACAAGACAAGCAAAAAACAATGAGATTACTTTATAGAAAAGGTTATAGCCCAATGGTTATAAATAGGGTACTAGAAGACGTCGAGGTGGTAGAATAGCGTGGTAAAATTGATTCGTAAAAGTTTTTGCTATGGAATACAGTTATCTATCAGATATATTAAGAAAACTTATGAGAAAGCCCTTATATAGAGCAAATAACATATTTCTATTGATACATACTGTCTAACTCTGTTTCATAGCATTATTTCAGGAGGAAAAATAAATGGATATTTTAGTAGTAATTATAAGTTCTATAGTAGTAGCTGCCGGAGTTGGTGGAGGTATTTATTTTGGAATGTCATCTAAAAAAGGTGGAAAAGTAGATCAATCTGCAAGTATCAAAGCCGTAGATGATCATGCGCTAGTGGCTGAGGCTAGAGCAAAAGCCCGCGAAATGATTTTGGAAGCTCGTGACAATGCTTTCAAAGCAAAGTCGGCTGCAGAAGATGAAGTACGCAAAATAAAAGAAACTTCTATGAATCTCGAAAGAGATATGACTGTAAAGAAAGCTGAGATAGAGGCCAAAGAAAAAGAAGTCAGCAACAATGCACGTACATTAAAAGCTGCAAAAGAGCGTATTGAAGCAAAAGAAGAAGAACTGACAACTTTATTCAAAAAGCAACAAACACTTTTGGAAGAAGTTTCGTCTTTGACAAAAGAAGAAGCTCGCAAACTATTACTTCAAAATCTCGATAAAGAATTGGCCGATGAAAAAGGCAGACGTATCAAGTCTATCGAAGAAGATATAAAGAAAAAATCTCAAGATTTAGCTAAAGAAATAGTACTGGACGCAATGCGTTACGACGCAAGAGATATAGTTATTGAATATACAACTTCTAGAGTAAATATTACTGATGATGATGTAAAAGGCCGTATTATAGGTAAAGAAGGTCGTAATATAAAAAAGTTTGAAGAACTCACAGGAGTTTCTTTAGATTTAGATTCTTCTCCTGGTCAAGTAGTTATTTCATGTTTTGATCCAGTTCGAAGAGAAGTTGCAAAAATCTCTTTAGAAAAACTTTTGAACGATGGACGTATTCAACCTACAAAGATTGAAGAAGTGGTAGAGAAAACTCATGAAGAGCTTACTCATATCATATACAAAGCTGGAGACGATTTATGCCATAAAGCAGGCATTTATAATGTACCAAAAGAGCTTGTTCAGTACCTTGGTAGATTTAAATATCGTTTTTCATATGGTCAAAATATGCTTTCACATACAATGGAAGTTGTTAGACTTGGTGCTGCGATTGCACACGAATTGAAATTGGATATAGATACAGTCAAACTTGGGTGTTTGTATCATGACATAGGTAAAATAATTAGCGATCAAGAAGGCGACCACGTTACTTTGGGTGTTGAGCTATTAAAGAAATTCAAAGTCCCAGAAAAGGCGATTGCATGTGTTGCAGAGCATCATGGCGACAATTACTCGTCACCTGAATCAGTTGTAGTTGCTATGGCTGATCAAATGAGCGGTGCAAGACCAGGTTCACGTAGCGAAGACTATGAATCATATGTACAAAGGCTTAAAGATCTCGAAGAAGCCGCTTTGTCATTTGACGGTGTTGAAAAAGCTTATGCAGTTTCTGCAGGAAGAGAAGTAAGAGTCTTTGTATCACCAGATAGAGTAGACGATCCTTCAACAGCTTTGCTCGCACGCGAAATTGCAAAAAAGATCGAATTAGAGCAGACTTATCCGGGCACTGTAAAAGTTATAGTTATAAGAGAAAAACGCGTAATCGAAACCGCAAGATAACTATTTCTTTGATGTGAATGTGTTATTGTACTAGGTATGAAGATACTTTTTATTGGAGATATAGTTGCAGGTCCTGGCAGAAAGCTTGTAAAAAGAGTTTTGCCGCAGTTAATACGAGAGCATTCTATTGACGTAGTTTTTGCCAATGCCGAAAATATTTCTGGGGGTCGCGGAATAACTCCTGATAAATTAGGTGAACTCGTAGAAGCTGGTGTTGATTACTTTACAAGTGGTGATCATGTATATTGGGAACGCTCGACAGATGATTTTATAGAAGATGTACCAGTTCTTATTCCGGCCAATTATCCAGAAGGAAATCCAGGTAAAAGATATGCACTTATCGAAAAGAAAGGTAAGAAAATTTTACTTTTCAATATGATGGGGCGTACAGGATTTTCTCCAATTTATGGCTATTTAGACGATCCATTTATGATTGCAGATAATATTTTGGCAAGGTTTTTAGATAAAAAGCCTGATTACATATTTCTAGATTTTCACGCAGAAGCATCTAGTGAAAAGGTTGCTATGGGACATTATTTAGACGGTCGCATTACTGGTATGGTTGGTACGCATACACATATACCAACATGTGATCATATGGCTCTTTCTAAGGGTACTATGTATGTTTCTGACATAGGTATGACAGGCATTATAGATTCTGTACTAGGGGTTAAGACTAATATCATAATCAACATGTTTAAAACCGCCAGGAATCAACGTTTCGAGTGGGAAACTGCTGGTAGAAAAGCTTTTAGGAGTGTATTATTTGACACAGATTCTAATCAGATCACAAGATTAGATCAAGTTTTCGAAAATTAGCTAATTCGTCGAAGCGTGAACGCTTCGAGACCGCCAGGCTACTATTTTGAAAGGGGGTGCTTTAAAAAATGACAAAGCAAGATTTAGTAAGAGCTGTTTCTGATGCTGCCGGCATGACATTAGTCGATGCAGGTAAGGTCGTAGATGCAGTAGCTGATTCTATAATGAGAGCACTAAAGAAAGGCGACAAAGTTACATGGACTGGATTCGGTACTTTTGAAGTAAGACACAGAGCTGCAAGAATGGGAAGAAATCCTCAAACCAACGCTCCTATGCATATAGCTGCTAGCAAGACTCCAGCATTCAAAGCTGGTAAAGGCTTAAAAGACGCAGTCAAATAAAATGACTACGCTTCTTTTCGTATAGCGAAAAGAATGATTAGAAGATGAATACAAAAAAGGGTCCCATCGCGACCGTTTGCTTTCGCGGGTGAACGGGGGATCCTTTTTTTAGTTCTCAGACTTTTTTAAAAACTTTTTAAACTCACTTCGTACCCCATAGCATTTGCCGGACTTGATGTTTCATTATATAATCTCAATATCACTTTTCCTAACCCCTTAGGGGGTCAATCAATTGGAGGCGCATTATGCGTAAAGCTTTTTTGCCCTTAATCGGGCTTCTTACGGTGATCTTTTTCGATCGCCTGGTTGATTATGCTCTGTCACAAGGCCTTTGGGCTGTGATAGCCATACCTCTAACCGTTATGGTTGTGTTAGCTTGTTTGAGCGGCCTTTGTGGCTATACGGCATCACTCCCGTTAGCCATCTCTTTGGCTGCTACTTTGGCTGGTATTGTCTGGGCTATTTGGTCCACCGAAATGCTGGTATGGGAAACACCCATTAAAGACTTGGTGTGGCCTATCGCTGAGGGGCTTTTTTATGCGATTCTTGTGACGGGATGGTTTTTAGTCCTGTTGCCATTTTTGTGGCAACGCCTGGAAAAGCTTATCTTAAAGCCCGCTATTCAACAGCGGGCACAAGAATTGCAGTTCGATTCAAGCGAAGGCGAACGGGGTTAGCTCCTAGCAGTGGGTGGAGGCGGAAGCTTCGAAGGACGCCAGATATTTTGGCAAATCTTTTGAAATACTTCCTCTCCACCCACTCGCGAACAACTCTTTTTAAAATTCCAATCTCATTAGAATAAGCACCCTTGATAGACTAAATCTCTTATGTTAGATGTGTGTAAATGCAATATGAAATAGATCAGTCTGGAAAGGTAGAAAATACTTTAGGAAATTAGGCAAAGGCAAGTCTTATGTTTATATAGTTTTCGCAATAGCGGTTTACTTGTTGATTAAGCCTTTGCATAAGAAAGGTAATATGTACTTTGTAGATATTGAGTATGTTGGTCAAACTAATATTATAAAAGCTATTATTTCAGCTCTTTCAATAAAAGAAATCAATATAAATTGGAAGTTAGTTGGTAAGAAAAGCAAGGCGCATGATGTGGCTTATAAAGTATACGTTGGTAAATTGCTTATTGGGAGGAAAATAACCTATATGCAAATAAAGTCAGTATATGAGTCAGTTTTATACAAAAAGGAATAGCCGGTGGTAACTTAAACTTCGGGCTTTCACCGAAGAATCGGAAACCTGTGCCGGCATATTGTTTGCATTTTATATAACAACCAGTCTTTCGTCAATAAATTTAAAAATCGTACTTTTTCTACTTATGCCAGCAAATGAACCCTATTAACACTCATACCCTTTTAGTGCTAGAATACTCGCATGGCTTCAGCTAAAGATTATTATGAAATACTTGGTGTTGCTCGTACTGCGAGTGATGCAGAAATTAAATCAGCTTATCGCAAGCTTGCGCGAGAGCACCATCCTGACATGGTCAAAGACGGAGACAAAGCTGCAGCAGAACATAGATTCAAAGAAATAAACGAAGCTTATCAAATATTAGGAGATTCAGAAAAAAAGAAAATGTACGACCAATATGGTCACGCTGGTCCGGGATTTAACAATGCTGGGGGTGGTGCTGGTGGTTTTGGCCAAGGAGGCTGGGGACCATTTACATATAGTTATTCTTCGAATGGCGCCGACTTTGGTGACGTTAACCCATTTGATGTATTTGAAGACTTTTTTGGTTTTAGAGGATTTGGTAGGCAGCAACGCCCACAAAAAGGAAAAAACTTATATTACGAACTCCATATTGATTTTGTAGACGCGGTAAAAGGTGCTGAGAAAGAAATAAACGCAGAAAGCGGTAAAACCAAAATCAAAATTCCACAAGGTATTCACGACGGAACAGAAATGAAATTCCCAGGTAAAGGAATGCCTGGGCCAAATAATTTGCCACCAGGAGATATGTTTATTACTTTTAGGTATTCTGTTCCAAGGCAATTTAGGCGTTCAAACGATGATTTAGTAGTAGCAAAGACTATTTCGTTTGTGCAAGCAGCTTTGGGTGATGTTGTAGAAGTACCTGTTATAGATCCTTCTACGTCTGATGGCTTGGCTATGGCTAAATTAAAAATTCCTAGTGGAACTCAACCAAATGCGCATATGGTGTTACGTGGTAAAGGTATGCCGCGCTTGCGCAGTTCTGGCCGAGGCGATGTTTATGTAGTTTTAACCGTAGAAATACCCAAAAAGTTATCTCGCAAGCAAAAAGATCTCTTGGAAGACTACAAAAAGCTAGAAAATTGAAAAAGTTGCCTTGATATCTTTTGGTGTTTGTGGTAACTTTTAGTGTGCAAGTGGGAAGGTTTAACAGTAATTGAAGGTGGGGTTTCCCGCCTTTTTTGTTAGTAAGAAAGAAATATAAAAATGGCATTAACAGAATTTAGTTTAGCGATAAATCAAGTAGCCACAGAAAGAGGCATTCCGGTGGAAGAAGTTCTCGAATCCATAAGAATGGCATATGCTTCGGCATATCGTCGAGACGCCAAAGATCGTGGTGAAGAAGTAGAATTGGAAGCTATAACAATCGAACTTAATCCTGATACAGGTGAAGGTTTGGTATTTGTCGATGGTAAAGACGTCACTCCAGCAGGATTTGGACGTATAGCTGCACAAACTGCCAAACAAGTTATTTTACAAAAAATACGCGAAACAGAAAAAGATGTAATTATGGAAGAATTCAAATCACGCCTTGGAACCATAGTCACCGCTACAATCTTTAGAATCGAAAACAAATTGATAACTGTAGATTTGGGTAAGTCTCATGCGCATGGCGTTTTACCACAATCAGAACAAGTACAAAATGAAATTTATAGACTTAATCAAAAGCTCAAAGTTTTGATAAAAGATGTAAGAGAAGGTCCACGCGGTACTGAAATCTTGGTAAGTCGTGCCGATCCAGCTTTTGTCATTAAGCTTTTTGAACAAGAAGTTCCAGAGATAGCTTCAAGCGTAGTTACAATCGAAGCCATCGCACGTGAACCAGGTTCTCGTACAAAAATGGCTGTATCTTCTAAAGACGATAAGGTTGATCCAGTTGGAAGTTGCGTCGGTCAAAAAGGCGTTAGAGTTCAATCGATAATTTCTGAGCTTTTCGGTGAAAAAATCGATATTATTCCATTTTCAAATGTGGAAGAACGCTATATTGCGTCTGCTTTATCTCCAGCAAAAGTTATAGATGTTGTTTTGAATAGAGATGAAAAAGTAGCAACTGTTTCTGTACCAGAAGATCAACAAAGCTTAGCAATTGGTAAAGACGGTCAAAATGCACGTTTGGCAAACAAACTTACACATTGGAAGATTGATATAAAAGGTGTAAAAGATACATTTTCAAACATCGACGCTACAGTTGATACAAGAGAGCAGCGTTCTGATAAAGTTGTTGGTATATGGGATCAAGTAATAGGTCAAGCCCGTGATGCAGCCGCAGTTTTAGAAGAAGAAAAAACCAAATTGGCTGATGCAGCAAAACAAGTTGAGTCAGTCGAGCAAGCAGACGTTGATACACAACCTAATTCAGTTGAATCTGATAAATCAGATGCATGAAGAAACTCGGTCTAACACCCGAAGAGTCTTCTTCTTCGCGGGGGACTATAGATTTAATCTACAAGCTGACAATTCAGATCTTCCCGCTCGGACTAATATGGTGGATTTATGTCAAATAAATACAGTACGAAAAATGCAAGTGCAACAGCCCTTGCTAAAGATGAGAAACCTTCTATTACAAGCAGACCTCCAATAGTCACTGTCATGGGTCATGTTGATCATGGCAAAACTAGTATCCTAGATGCAGTCAGAAAAACCTCTGTTCAAACTTCTGAATATGGCGGCATAACCCAACACATAGGTGCTTATCAAGTCATACATAATTCAAAAAAGATTACGTTTATAGATACACCAGGTCACGAAGCTTTTGCTCAAATGCGTACACGTGGCGGTAAAGTTGCAGATATAGTGGTTTTGGTAGTTTCTGCAACCGAAAGTGTAAAACCTCAAACAATAGAAGCTATTTCAATAATTAAAAATCTCAACCTCTCTGCGGTAGTGGCTATCAACAAAATAGATGCTCCAGAAGCAGATGTAAAAAAAGTAAAGCAAGAATTAGCAAATAACGATATTTTAGTCGAAGATTGGGGTGGAAATGTTGTTTGTGTCGAGGTTTCTGCAAAAACAGGAGAAAATATCGAGAAACTTCTCGACTCAATTTTGGCAGTTGCAGAGTTACTTCAACTCAAATATGAACCAACTTCCGAACTCGAAGCTATTATTATTGAAGCGCGTTTAGACAAACAAAAAGGCGCTGTGGTTAGTTGTGTTGTAAAAAGCGGTACCTTATCGATTGGTGACAAAATAATTGCCAGTGGAATAGAAGCCAAAGTTCGTATGCTTACAAATGACCAAAAGGTTTCAGTTTCTAGTGCATTCCCAGGTGATCCTGTTGAAATAATGGGTTTTAAAGATGTGCCTAATGTTGGAGATCTAGTTTTGCAAGAAGGTAGTGAGTTAGCCGAGCTTTCTATTTCAGACACAAAAACTGAAATTATAGGTCGTAATGCAAAAAAGACAGTCGCGCTAGTTTTGAAGGCTGACACAAAGGGTACTCTTGAAGCGGTTAAAGCAAGTCTTGCAGCTTTGATAGGCTCGTCGGTAGGTTCGAGCTATGCTTTGAAGTTTATTCATTCTGCTACTGGGCCCATTACCGATTCTGATGTAATGCTTATTTATGGTTCTGGTGGCGGTATCGTGCTTGGTTTTAACGTGCAAATATTTCCTGGCGCTGCAGACTTGGCAGAATCTTTACACGTTTCTGTAAAATCTTATAAAGCTATTTATGAATTGGTAGATAATGCGCAAGAAATTTTGGAAGGTAGTGCTTTGTCTGCTGAGAAAAAGATAAAAGGTCGTGCAAAAGTTTTGAAGCTTTTCCCGTTGCCTTCTGGTGATGTGGTTTTGGGTTCTTTAATTGCAGCTGGGGTTATACGCGAGGGTCAACGTGTTGCTATATATGATAAAGATCCTGGTGAACTTACAAAAGACGATACCCCTTTGTTTAGAACAGAGATTATTAATATTAAAAAAGGAAAAGAAAGCGCCGAATCAGCCTCAAAAAGTGAAGAATGTGGCATTTTATTAAAGCCTGCTTATGCAGACATCAAACCCGATATGTGGATCGAAGCCCTATAACAAAGACATGCAATTGACACTATAGGGTAATTCTGGTAGAATCCCTATGTTTTTATGCAAAATTCTCACACTGAAACAAAAGTTAATATTGAGGCAATTATTGAATCAGCAGAAAATATTGCCGTAGTCCCAGCGCCAAAAAGAGGCGACGATGCTTTATTTGCGGCAATTGGTCTGCATACAATGCTTTTGAATAAAGGCAAGGCGTCTTATTTGCTTTATAACGGTGAATTACCCGCAGATTGTACAAATATAGTCGATGACCTAACAGTAAGACCGTTGGAGGCTACAAAAGACCTTTTGGTGTCTATAGACTACAAAGATATCGACGATGCTCAAGTTTACTTTAATACCGAAGACCATACATTGCATCTTCGCATAAGCCCAGTTTTGCATACATATAAGCCAGAAGAAAAAATCAAATACGAACTGTCGGGTTCTACCTATGACCTTGTAATATTTATTGGTGTAAGCGATCTAACCGAGCTAGAACTTCCTGTAGATGCCTTGGAAAGCTTTTTGAATGGTGTTGGACTTATAAATCTAGATAATAAGGCTGAAAATCAGTTATATGGTACTTTAAACTACGTAGAGCCTACAGACTCTGGTTTGGCTTTATTAGTGCTTAGAAGATCTTTGGAATGGGGTTTAGACCTTAACGAAAACGCTGCAAAAAGCTTGCTTCACGGGTTGAGTCGCTAAAGTAATTATTGCTTTTATTACTTGCAAAGTAATTATTGCTTATTTTTGGCGCATTTGATAGTATTTGACACGTATATGGCATTGCAAAAAGAGAACAAACAAAAAGTTATAAACAACACAAAGCTTCACGAAAGTGACACTGGTTCTCCAGAAGTTCAGATAGCTTTGTTGTCAGAACGCATTGCAAAGCTCTCAGATCACCTCAAAATCCATAAAGGAGACAATCATTCTAGAAGAGGTCTTTTGCAGATGGTAGGTAAGAGACGAAGGTTGCTTGCTTATCTTAAAAAGAAGAATGAAGAGCGTTATAACGTTCTCTTAGAAAAACTTGACCTTCAAAAATAATTGTATAAATTTGTTTTGGGTAGTGTATAGGTTAGGAAGTGGAATATTGTGCAGATTATTTTAATCTACTTACTATTTCATCTCTTAACCCTCTAGAAATCCCAAAAACGAAAGAAAGAAAAAAATGGAAAAAATAATATCCAAAGAAATAGACTTCTTAGGTAAGAAGTTGTATTTAGAAACGGGCAAATTAGCCAATATGACAAATATTGCTGTCAAAGCATCATATGGCGATACAGTAGTTTTGGTAACTGTGGTAGCTCAACCAGCATCAAACGAAACTGATTTCTTCCCGTTGACTATAAATTATGTAGAAAAATTGTATGCAAGTGGGACTGTAAAGTCTTCACGTTTTGTAAAAAGAGATGGCAGAGGTACAGACGAAGCAACTATAGCTGGTCGTGCCGTCGATCATGCCATTCGACCGCTATTTCCTAAAGACTATGTTGATGAAGTGCAAATAGTTGCAACAGTCATGTCTTTGGATGAAGATTGCGATCCTCAATTTTTAACAATGACTGCTGTTTCTGCTGCTTTGCAAGCTTCTGACTTACCATTTAAAGGCCCTATGATTACAGCCAGAGTTGGTTATACCAATGGCGGATATATACTTTGTCCGACACGCAAACAACAACATACAGATAGTGATTTAGATATGTTGGTTTCGTTTGTTGGCGAAGATAAAAAATATTTAGCCATGGAAGTAGAAGCAAATATTTTATCTGAAGAAAAAATATTGGGCGGCGTAGAATTTGCAAGAAACGGATTAGACGATGTTTATAATCTTATTCTAGATTTTGCAAAAGCAGTTAATCCAGAGAATAAAAAATATACTTATTCACCAAGAGTTATTGACCCCGCTTTGCTAACCGAGTTAGATACACTTGTTGGTGCCTCAATCAAAGACTTGATGCATAAAGGTACCGACAAAAACATGCTTACAGTAGAATTTGATAAAGTTTTGTCTGATGCCGTTATAGCTTTGGATGGAAAATATAAAAAATCCGAAGTTTCTATGGCGTTTGATGAACTCAAAAAGAAACAAATGCAAAAAATGATTTTGGAAGAAAAGAAGCGCGCTGATGGTCGCGGTATTACAGATGTAAGACCAATAATGACTGAAGTAGGGCTTTTACCAAGAGTTCACGGTTCTGCGCTGTTTAGTAGAGGTATTACTCAAGATTTAACTATTGTAACTTTGGCTTCTCCCTCACAAGAATTGCTTTTGCAAGACATGTACGGTGAAAGATCAAAGCGTTATATGCATTATTACAACTTTCCTCCATATGCTTCTGGTGAAGCTGGTCGTATGGGTGGATTTCCTAAAAATCGAGAAATTGGTCATGGCATGATTGGTGAAAATGCGTTGAGACCTGTTATACCTTCTCAAGATGACTTCCCATACACAATTCTGGTTACATCCGAGATTTTGTCGTCTAGTGGTTCTACATCGATGGCTGCAACTTGTGGATCATCTTTGGCCTTAATGGACGCCGGTGTACCTATTAAAGATTTGGTAGGTGGTGTTGGTGTTGGTTTGATAGCCAATGATGATTTTAGCGATTACCTCATACTTACAGATTTGGCTTATATGGAAGACGCATTTGGGTTTATGGACTTCAAAATGACTGGTACTCGCACTGGTGTTACAGCAATTCAATGCGATATGAAATTGCCAGGTATACCAATGTCTTTATTACCAAAGATTTTTGAACAATCAAAAGACTCACGTATGAAAGTATTAGATGAAATGGAGAAATCTATTTCTTCACCAAGAGCAGAGCTCTCAAAATATGCTCCAAAGATGATGAGTGTGATGATCGATCCAGATAAAATTGGTATGGTAATAGGCTCTGGTGGTAAGACAATCAAAGAGTTACAAGAAAAGACTAATACAGAAATATTTATCGAAGAAATTGGTAGAGTTACAGTATCTGGTAAAAGTTCAGATGAAGTACAAGCTGCAATCGACATTATTTCTGGAATGACAAAAGATGTGAAACCGGGAGAAATCTATGATGGTACGGTTACAGGTTTGTTAGACTTTGGTGCTTTGGTAGAAATACTTCCAGGAAAAGTAGGACTTTTGCATATTAGCGAAATTACTAACCAATATGTAAGTTCTGTACAAGACTATTTCACTGTTGGTCAAGCTGTAAAAGTACGAGTACTCGAAGCAGGTCACGACGGTAAAATAAGCTTATCTTCAAAAGAATTTGTCGAAGCAAAAGAAGCAGATCCAAATGCTGCACCAAGACCTCAATCTGATAGACCTCAAAGATCTGATCGTAGACCAAGTGGTGACGGCAGAAGGCATGAGTTTAGGCGCAATAGGTAGTTGCTGGTATATAATTTTGTTATGTCTGTATTAAGCTGCCCAGCGTGTGGTTCGTATATAAAGTCGTATGAAAAGTATTTTTGTACTACTTGTGGTAAACGACTTGCATACAACTCTACTATAGAAACAAAATCGGTACCCTTGCCTATTAATAAAATACCTATTGGAGAAACAACACACACAGATAGCTTGGTTGTTAGTAGTGGTAATCATTTTTTTAAAAAGCTGTACCTTGCTTATATACTGATATTTATAGTTTTGTTAGGGTTGATTTCTTTGTTTTATACAGCTGATATATCAAAATATTTAAAGTTTTTTAAGCAGCTAGATAAAGCTGAGAATCAGTCATTAACCATTTCACAGCCTAATGCGCATGTTGTAACAACGACGCTTGATTTGACAGCAAAGAAACTATCTCGCGATGGTATTTCTAAATATGCACCTTTTGAGTCTGTGTTATATTTTGAAGCTTATGATGCAAGAAAAATTTTTGATTTATATTTGAGTTCAAAAGCTCCTAAGTATTCAAAAGATATAAGTAATTTATATCCGCTTGCTGGGGATGCATTGGCTTTTTTTGTTGCTGATAACTATTGGGTGTTACTTGTAGAAAAGAATGATACAGTTTCTGAGGTAACATTTAAATCTCAAGAAGGTTTGGCTTTTGGAGTTGTGGATAATTACTATTACTTATCAGACAGTGAAGACGCGTATAAAAACATTGTTTTTTCAAAAGAAAAAATAGCAAAAAACTTTGGAATGACGCCACATTTTGTAACTCAAAGCGTATCTTTGGGAGAAACAAAAATAAAAGCTTTTGTGTATGCTAAAGACAATGAGTATTTAAATCAGTTGGGTTTGATAGGCTTTAGCAATAAAGAAGTTTTGGATAAAATAACAAGTATTAATTTATCTTATTTTGCAGTACTGTAGAGTATACATATGGATCAAACATCAAATTATGCATTTGAAGAATTAAATAAACTTAACGCATTAATTCAATCTACTGAAGGTATGCCAGAAGATTTGAAAGTACGCGTAGTACAGATGTTGCAGCGCTTAGAGCGCATGGCTAATCTTGGGCATTATGCTTCTGAATTTGATACGCTCGCTCGTTATATAGAAACAATCTCAGATTTACCTTGGAACAAACGTACAAACGATATACTCGATCTTGAAAATGCCAAGAAAATATTAAACAAAAACCATTACGGTATGCAGTATGTAAAAGATAGAATTTTAGAATATTTATCTGCACTTATTTTGCTTAAATCACGAGGTAAAAATGCAGAAGCACGGGCACCTATAGTTCTTTTAGTAGGTTTGCAAGGCGTTGGTAAAACAACTCTCGCTTACTCAATAGCTGAAGCATTAGGTCGACAATTTGTCAGAATTTCGATGGGAGGTATCGGATCTACTTTGGAACTGCGCGGAAAAAGTAAAGCTTTTGAAGAAGCAGAGCCTGGTCAAGTTATAAAAGCTTTGATCAAGACTGGAGTTATGAATCCTGTTATTTTGTTGGATGAAATAGAAAAAGCCAGCGGTGAAAAAGGTTTGCGTTCGGATATTATGGCTGTTTTGTTGGAAATACTGGATCCTACTCAAAATGTAGAATTTCGAGATCATTATGTAGATTACCCTGTGAATTTGGGGGAAGTTCTTTTTGTTTGCTCTGCCAATAATACAGGAACAATCAGCGCAGCTTTGATGGACAGAATGGAACTTATTAAAATGCCTTCTTACACTGACGAAGAAAAAATGGTTATAGCACGAGATTATCTTATGCCTAAAATACTAGAAAAATCTGGTTTGACACCAGAAGAGTTGATCATTTCTCCCGAGCTTTGGCCAGGAGTTGTACGTCCGTTTGGATTTGACTCTGGTATTCGAAGTCTAGGACGAACTTTGGAATCTGTAACACGAAAGGTTGCAAAAGAAATCGTTGAAGGTAAAACCAAATCTGTGACGCTAACAGCTCAAAATCTCAAAAATTATTTACCACAATGACAAAAGAAGAACGTATGCAGAAAATAGAAGAAGATATAAAAAGATGCAGAAAGTGCAGACTTTGTGAATTGGCGCATAATGCTGTACCTGGTGAAGGTAATATAAATACCGAAATTGTCTTTGTTGGTGAGGCTCCGGGTGAAAAGGAAGATTTACAAGGTCGTCCATTTATTGGTAGAGCAGGTAAACTTTTGGATCAAATGTTGTCTAATTTAAATATTGAACGTAAAGATATTTGGATTGGAAATATAATAAAGCATCGTCCGCCTGAAAATAGAGATCCTTTACCAGACGAGATTGCTACTTGTTCTCCATATTTAACATCTCAACTAGATATAATAAATCCAAAGCTTGTTGTAACTCTGGGAAGATTTGCTATGAATTATTTCTATCCACAGGGTAAAATATCATTAGATCATGGAAGATTGATAAGTTTGGATAAATACAAGTTGTTTCCGATGTATCATCCTGCAGCTGCGTTGAGAAATCCAACGATGGCAAAATCATTCAAAGAAGATTTTTCGACTTTACCTACGGTTTTGCAAAAAGTCAAAAGTGATTTAGGTAAGGCTGATACGACAAATAAAAGTAATAATTTAGTAACTCATAGTAAGAGTTTTACACATGATGAAAATCAGTTAGGTTTATTCAAATGATAAGACAGTTAAAAACATTGAGTACAGTGAAAGAAAAAGATATGACCGAAAAAGGGTTGAAAATAATATGTTTAAGCGATGAAGGCGCAAATAAAAATTTGATGATATACGAAACGCCAAATGACATGATAGCAGTAGATTGTGGTGTGGCGTTTCCGGACGATAGTCAATTTGGTATAGATTTAGTTTTACCAGATATTAGTTATCTGGTTGAAAAGAAATATAAATTGCGTGCGTTTTTGATTACGCATGGCCACGATGACCATTTTGCAGCATTGCCATTTTATATGGATCAATTTAAAGATGTTCCAGTTTATGCAAGTGGAATAGTTACCGCATTTGTGAGATTGATAATGGATGATGTAAAAGGTGAGGGTTTTATGGACGAATTAGATTTTCGTTTATTAACCGCTGGTGACAAGAATATTACTTTTGGAGACTTCAAATTAGATGTTTTTAGCATAAACCATTCTGTACCAGATTCATTGGGATTTGCTTTGCATACGCCAGAAGGGCTTATTGTGCATATAGCAGATTATAAAGTAGATATGACACCAGTTTTGGATAAACCTTTTGACCTAGCAGCTTTAGAAGGCTACGCAAAAGAAGGTATATTGTGTTTGGTCTCTGATTGTTTGGGTGCAGATTTACCAGGTAAAGTCCCATCAGAGAGTTCTTTGAATGAGACTTTCCCAGAAATCTTCAAGCAATTTGTCGGCAGGCAGATATTTATTACAACAATATCGTCAAATATTTCTAGAATGCGCCAGATTATAGATGCAGCAATAGCTGCCAATCGTAAAGTAGTACTTTTGGGAAGATCTATCATCAACAAAGGCGGAGTTTGTAGAAAACTTGGGTATTTACCAGATGACGATACTCTTTATATTGATCGAAAAAATGCATCTAAGTATGCACAAGACTCATTAGTTTATATAGTTGGAGGTTGTTTTGGCCAAGTGGGTTCGTCTTTAGACAGAATAGCAAAAAACGAATTGCGTGACACACAAGCAGATGATAATGCAGTTATAGTCTTTTCTGCTGAGCCAGCACCGCCAGGTACTGATGTAGCTGTACAAAATATATTACATTCTTTTGCGATGCGTGATCTCACGCTTTTGTATCCTTCGATGGGGTTACATTTGCATGTATCAGGTCATGGCCATCACGATGATCTGAAACAAATTGCTCAACTTGCAAAACCAAAATATTTTATTCCAATAGGCGGTATGGCACACAAAGAGCAAGCTTTCAGAAATATGACCATGGAACTTGGATATAAAAAAGATGCTACTCTAGATATGCACGAAGGTGAATCGCTTATATTTATGAATGGTGTTGCAAAAAAAGGCGAGACGATTCCTGTAAAAGAAATATATGTTGAAAACCGTGCGATTAGTGCCAATGGCAACATTGTTGTACAAGATAGGCAGGCTTTATCTACAGACGGTATATTCATAGTTATTTTGCCAGTTTCACGTAAAGGTGAATTGTATGCAGACAAAATAGAAGTAGTTACTCGAGGCGTTGTTTATGTCAAAGAATCACAAGATTTATTGAACCAAGCTAAGAATATAATTAAAAAGACAATAGGTAAAAATGTACAAAAAAATAATTTGGGCACTATAAAGAAAAAGATTGAACAAGACATGGAAAGATTTTTTTATAATAAATCAAAAGTTAACCCGGTTATTATTGTACATACAATAACTATTTAATATGGCTAGAAGAGGTAGAAAAAAGAAATTTAAATTGAGTCTCGATATTCAACCTGAAACTATAAGGTCTGTTATTGCAGTTGTTCTTATTTTATTAGGAATACTTAGCTTTATTTCTTTTTTAGCTCCAGATTATTATATAAACGAAAAGCTTCAGTTGATGCTTAGGGGTTTGTTTGGATACCCTTCTGTAATATTAGCTGGTTTGATTATAATTTCTGGTTTGGTTTTACTAGATTCATTTCAACATAAAATAAAAGAACCGCGCGTAGTTTTGGGTTTGATTATTTTACTTTTTTCTTTGTCTGGTATGTTTCATGTGTTTATATCTGCTAGTGAAGCAAAAGAACTGGCGATGGACGGTAGCGGCGGCGGATTAATAGGTTACTACTTGTCTAGATTATTGGTACAAGCGTTGAGTAAGTACGGTGCAGTTATAGCACTTTTTGGTATAGTAGGAATTTCATTTCTTTTGATATTTGATAAGTCTCTAGATTATATTATTGAATCTTTATCTGGTTTAAGTGAGAAATTTAATATTCATCTACCAAAATTTACAAAAAAACCTGTAGAAGCTACACAAGAAGAAACCACTTTATTTACTGCTTCTTCAGAGAAATTTGATGAGAATGAAGATGCTGCTGAAACATATCAAGAAGTAGCTGAAGAGTTTGAAATAATTCCTTCTATGTCAGAACCTCAAGGCGAAATTGCTGTAGCATCAATAGATGACTCTAGCGATGCCGATGATACTGTTAGTGAATTACCCGAGGTTAAAATGCCCAAACTTCCGTATATAGATAAAGTTTGGCAAACACCCCCACTCGATATACTTATGGATCCTCCAGAAGTTGCTCCTGATGCTGGAGATATAAATGAAAATGCAAAAAAGATAAAAGATACACTCAGATCTTTTGGAATAAATGTAAATGTCGAAGATGTAAAGCCTGGCCCCTCTGTTACTCAATATGCATTGAGCTATGAGTCTGGCCAGACAAAAATTTCAAAGATCACTGGTTTGCAAAATGATTTGGCTATGGCATTGGCTTCTCAAACCGGGACTGTGCGTATAGAGGCTCCTATTCCAGGTAAATCTTTGATAGGTATCGAGGTACCAAATAGAAATAGAGTAATGGTTACATTCAAATCACAATTGATTTCTGACGCAATGAAAAAGATGAAATCTAAGCTTGGTATAGTTTTGGGTAAAGATGTAAGTGGTAAAACATTTGTATATGATATAGCCAAAATGCCTCATATGTTGGTAGCTGGAGCTACCGGCTCTGGTAAATCGGTTTTTATTCATAACATTTTATTTTCAATTTTATATAGAGCAAGTCCCCAAGAAGTTAAATTTATTCTTATAGACCCCAAAAGAGTCGAGCTTAATTATTATCAGGGTATACCACATTTATATTGCCCAGTTGTTACAGATATGGAAAAAGCTCCATCAGTATTTAAGTGGGCTGTCGCAGAAATGGACCGCAGATATAAGTTGTTTGAAGCGGCTCGTGCACGTGACATAGATTCATATAACGAAAAATCAGGTTTTCAAGCTTTACCTTACATCGTAATAATTGTCGACGAGTTGGCCGAAATTATGGTGCAAGATCCTGCTGGTGTTGAAAAAAGCATAATTAGACTTGCGCAATTAGCCCGTGCAACTGGTATACACTTGATACTAGCTTTACAAAGACCTTCGACAAATATCATTACAGGTTTAATAAAAGCCAATATTACGTGTAGGATTGCTTTTAACGTCGCTAGTGGTGTAGATTCACGCGTTATACTCGATCAGCCAGGTGCAGAGAAACTATTGGGTAAAGGAGATATGTTATTTATGCCACCAGATAATCCAAAGGCGATGCGTTTGCAAGGCTCATTCATCTCTGAAAAAGAAATTATAAGCCTGGTTGATAGTCTAAAGTCTTTGGGTTTGAACCCAGAGTATAAACCAGAGATACTTGAAATGCATAATCCAAATAGCGGTTCTGGTAAATCATCATCTGGTAAGCACGGAAGTGATGATGTTGATGAGTTATTTGATGAAGCTATGGACATAGTAGTTTCTACAGGTAAAGCTTCAGCTTCTTTATTGCAACGTAGACTTTCGATTGGTTATACACGCGCGGCTCGTATTTTAGATGAGCTAGAAGAAAAAGGTATTATAGGTCCCTCAATGGGAAGTAAAGCGAGAGATATTTTGCATAGTGCACCAAGTTTAGAAGAGCCCTCATTCGATGAATATGACGAAGAATGAGTATGAATACATTAGGAAATTTATTAAAAAAGTCTCGTGAACGTAAACGATTAACTATCGAAGATATAAGTAAATCTACTAAAATAGGTGCAAAGTATCTAAAAGCGCTAGAAAATGATGATTATTCACAATTTGCTGATATAACTCATTCAAAAGGTTTTTTAAAAATTTATTCAACTTTTTTAGAATTGAATACAGATGAAGTTTTAGCCCTGTGGCGCAGAGATTTTTCTATGCAATTTAAATCGACTCGCTTGGCAAATCCAGTTTTTAATAAATCGCCAAAAAGATTAAATGATTTTGTTTTTACTCCGTACACTATTGTAATAACTTTGGTGCTCAGTTGTATTTTCATATTTTTTGCATATTTGTTTTTTCAGTATCGTGGGTATGTTGATGTGCCAACTTTAGAGATCTCTTCACCAGCAAATAACGCTGTTTTGCAAGATAGCGTCTTGCGCGTTGAAGGAAAGACCGATTTGGAAACAGAAGTTTTTGTTAATAATCAAAAAATAGATGTTTCGCCAGACGGGACTTTTTCTACAGTGCTAAAAGTTCGCGATGGTTTAAACAGTATTAGTATTACTGCAAAAAATAAATTGAATAGAGTATCAGAAAAGATTTTGAATGTTGTTTATAGTCCGCCACCACCGCTTATGCCTTATAAACCTACTTCAGAAGTTCCAGAAGCCACACCATCAATAGATGTTAGTAATGTTGACGAAGACTTGCATCAATAAAGATATCAATGTCTCCATCTAAAACGGTATCAGGATTGAATACCTCTGTATCTGTTCGTAAGTCTTTTACCAATTTGTACGGGTGCAAAATATAATTGCGGATTTGATTTCCCCAGCCAGGCATTTTGTAGTCTCCTTTTAAATCTTTCTTTTCTTTTTCTATTTTTTCTAACTCTAATGCATAAAGTTTTGATTTCAATATTTTCAAAGCTTTTTCTCGGTTTTTACCTTGATATCTTTCTTCCTGACACTCTACAATAATTCCAGAAGGTATGTGTTTGATACGTACTGCGGTAGAAACTTTGTTTACATTTTGACCGCCTTTACCGCCAGACCTATACGCTTCAAATTCTACGTCTTCATCTTTTACTTCTATGTCGATGTTATCAGAGATCATTGGTATGATTTCGACTAAAGCAAAAGAAGTTTGTCTTAAACTATCGGCATTAAAAGGAGATTGTCTTACTAACCTATGCACACCTGCTTCATTTTTCAAAAACCCATATGCATAAAGACCATTTATTTCAAAAGAAACGCGTTTATAGCCGGTTTCTTCTCCAGGTGTTTCAGAAATCAAAGAAGTTTGCCAGTTTTTGCGTTCTGCATATCGGGTATACATACGATAAAGCATACCTGACCAATCCATAGCTTCGGTTCCACCTTGTCCAGCATGTATTGTCAAAATGGCGTCATTTGGGTCGTGTGCACCACCCAAAAAGGTTTTGAGTTCTAATTTTTTGTGCTCCTTATCGAATTCTTCGTTGTCGTCTTGTGCTAATAATTCTAAAAACTCAAACTCTTGAATATCTTTTTCCAAATTAGCCAAATCTTTTGACAAAGACTGCCCTTTTTCCCAATCTTTCCATGTGGCTTCGTCTGCTAATTGCTCCTTTAGGTCTTTTATTTTGGCTCTTTTTTCTTCGATGTATAAAGCTTTTCTTAAGTCTTCAAGCTTTTCTGTGCGACTTTCCATAACTAAGAGAGTATATCATTCTGTATTTAAAACTGCTTGGCCATACAGCATTTCCAATTTATTGATAAGTGCAGTGTTTTCGGTATTATCTTCGATAGAGAGTGCTATATCTAAGGCAAACTTTAATCTCATTCTTTGTACATATGTAGTAAATGTGTCTATGTTATCTTCAAGAAAGGTTGATATGTCCTTTGCTACTACTAATGGATCCCCATATAACGAATGGCTGATGAAGTTGCGATGCATATAGCGTAAAAACGCTGTGTGCTGCAATACTGCAGTATCTATTGTATTCGCAAGTTCCGGGTCATCCTCACGGGTCATATCCCCGCGTGCTTGATCAACTACTAATACTATATCTTGGGCTGCAGCTATTAATGATGAGGGTTCGTCTTCTCGATATTTTGCTTGCTTATGTGTAAATCCGCCTGTATCAAGTATGACTGGCTTTTCATTTTGCAGTTCTGCTCTAGTTATTTCCGACATAGTGTCCATTATTGCTTGTGTAGATACTTTTGTCTCATCATGCACTCTTGTGCTTCCATCAGGGCTAACTATTTTTACTGCATCCAAGTTTAGTGTAGGCCAGCCGATTGTTGCTAAATTCTTTACCAATGTAGTTTTACCTATGTTGCTTCTACCAACGATAGCTATAGAAAACTTTGGTTTTATGTTTTTATATTCAGCGATCTCATTAATATCTGGTATAGGTATTCCGCAGTCTACGTGATTTAAGACTTGGTTTATTACAGAGGTTATCGATAGTCCGGTTGCTAACAGACCTGCCACGATTGCAGTTTTTTGTTCTACAGTTAATTTTTCATGTTCTATATTTTCAAAAAATACAGGTGGCTGTACTTGGTCATATATCATTGGTACATAGACTGTTGGCTGGCCTTCTAATTCGTATTTACCTATGCCGCTATTTAAAACTGTGAGCACATGTGTGGGAGAAGTTAGTTTTTCATTACTATTAGATTCAAGTGATGCTGGTGCCAGTGTATTTATTGAATTCATATCTTATCGATTTTGTAACCAACCCCGGTTATCGACGTTATTTTATGATATTTAAGTTTACTGTTGATGCGGCTTATTGTTTTGGTTATAGCTGCGTCAGAAAAACTTTCGTTATCCTGACCCCATTTGATATCGGCAAGTTCGTCTCGCGTAATGAATTTTTTATCAATAATTGTTCGTAACACTGAGGCTTCATTTTTTGTTAGCTGTTCACCAGTTTCCAAACTATTTTCTAGTAACGACATATCTTCTTTTATTTTGATATCTATCTTTGTTAGAGCTTTGATTGCATTGTTATCGGCATACCATTGTAGTATTTTACTATTGTATGTTTGTTCTGTTTTAATGCTTAGCTTTTCCAAAGTTTTATCTTCGGTATTTGCAATACTATCAAGTGTAGGTTTGACTAAATTCAGAAAATGATCATCAGTCGTTGTTAATTGTATAGGCTGTTCAAGTAGATACTGATTAAGTGCTAAATGTTTTGCTATGCGTAGTATCCCACCAGACCAGTTATATATTTTTTCAAAATTCTCACCAGAGATTTCGATATTCATGTCTAGTAATGAATCTTGTAATTCGTTTTTATATCGTGATCTGAAAAAGAAGAAATCGTATACATGGCTTGCAATAAATGAACTTTTCCATTCGTTAGTTGTGAGTAAATCTGGCATGTTGATTGCAAGTATAAAAGTATTTTTTGGGTGCATATCTCGTTTATCTTTAAATAGCTGGTTAATGTCTTTGAGCGAGATTTGGTCTCGATATAGATCTAAGTCTAAAATGTTGTTTTCTTTTATGTCACCTTCTAGGCTATGTAGGTAGTTTGTGTCGTGAGCTTTTGCATATTGTTTTAATAGGTGCGTAAGGCCAGTACCGGGGATAGTTATTATTATTGCGTTTATTTTTTGGGATAGTTTTTTATCTAAAAATGTTTCTAGTTCTTTATATAAGTGGTTGTTATCAGGCACACTAAAATTATATCAACTTTTCGCAAAATTCCAGTCACATTTTTGTCATATTATAGACGCGTACGCTAGTACCCCATAGTATATATTCGTTTCAATAATTAAACCTCTCCCGCCACGGCGGGAACTAGTTCATTCAAAGGAGACAAAAATGAACGCCGATTTGTATAAGATTGAAGTAAACCTGTATGCTCACCCTGGGAAAGTTACTCAGCTTGAAGCAGACACACTCAAAACCAGCCTCCATCAGGTTTTTGATGGGGCAATTGTGGTAAACCCAGATCCACAAATTACCGCAAAAAAACCAAGCCGCATTGTCTTCATGTCCTTCATTTTCGTAGGGACAGTGTTGTCACAAGGGTTGTTGGCGGATCAATGGTCAGGTGGCGTTTTCTGGGGGGTCCTCCTCTGTGCGGTGGCATCACTCGTCGAAGCCCTTGTAGTAGGGTTTTTAACAGGTGCTGAGGCGTCTGTGTTTAAATCGCTTCAAGAAGCGAAGCGCGGGCGGTAGCTCTTAGAAAGGTGGGAGGCACTATGTGCGTTGGTAATAACCAATTGTGCATGTGCACCCACCTTTCTTTTTGCTTATTTTCCAGTCACATTTTAGTCACATCTTAGGGAGTGCAGAACGTACCCTATAGTATATAGTTTTCCTATCAAATATAACCAATGTCCCGCACTTACGGGACAACAAATAGGAGAAATCTCGTGAAAAAAACTGTTGAAATGATTTTGGCTGTAATTTTCTTACTCGTTTTTTGTCGGTGCAGTTCACCTGCGCCGTCTGGCACAATCGAGAAAGATAGCCTTAAGGTTGAAGCCACGGCCGAAGAAAAGTTACTAAACGCAAAAACACGCTATGTGTACTTCAACAAACCATTTCACGGAAATGGCTATAGTTGTACGCCACAATACGAAGGTTATGGTGATGTACGTTTTAAGTGCACCTATGCCTTTGATCCCTCGTGGATCTCTAATGTGTATGCAAACATACACAGTAGCGATGAGGTGCATGTGCTGTATCCGGAGCCAAATGCTCCGGAATTTGTGTTTACCATCCGTGGTAATCACAAAGCGGTTGGAGCTGGCATGCTGATTTACGACGGCGTTTTGCCGTAGCTTTTTTTGTTTTATCCCACAAGGGAGACTGGTTGAAAGACCGTTTCCTTTGTGGGGCTACTTTAGAAAATAACACACGTTGTTTTTTAAAGCAGTTAAAGGTGATTATTATTTATAGAGTTCCTTTATAATAATAAAATATATAGAAATATGACTAACGATTTAGAAACTATATCTATAGATACACCAGAGATTACTATCTCTGACGATTTGAGATTAATAAATATTGTAGGTGATAAGGATGCGCCACTCTTTACATTGGCTGCCCCAGGTATCGTCTCTGAAGAGGTGATACCTGCAGCTGTTGATGCTTTATATGCTTGTATAGGTAAAACTTCGGACACTTCAATTTTTGTTTCTCCAGATGTTGGTGCTATATATGAGTCATTTGATATAGGGAATCCAAATCCTGTATTACCTATTAAAACAACACTTTATGATTCGTCTGGTAATCCGTCCATTGAATACTCTGCGCAAGTAGTTTGGGTAGCCGATAGACTAGTAGTTACTAGTATTACAACAAAAAGCCTCGCAAGAAATAAAAAGCTAACACCTGAAGATATTATATCTGCAACAGATAAAATTGGTTCTATTTTTGAGACCGACGTTTCTTCTGTTGTTACTGGAGATATTGGTAAAACTTTACGTGCTGAGTATGATGCTAAGCTTGTAGCTGCCGATAAACTTGTACAGCAAGATGAGCTTGTACGTAATGAATCTGTTGTTCGTGCTACTGCTTTATATGACAATTTCTATAAATTGCTTCACGAAGTTGGGAAATTTGAAGAATTTCATTTGGATGCAGATCTTTTTGATAATCCAGATTTCTTAATTGCTAAGTCGAAGGAAAATACACTAAAACGTTTAGCTGAGTATTTTGAAAAGAATGGCTTGGACTTTGCGAACTTTATTGCATCACCCAACTTTATAAACTTTCTTCATGCGTTTATAAAAAATGTTGTTGTAGCACATAATGCTAATTCTTTTTTTGACCCAGACAATTACTCATATACAGCTGGTCCACATGATGATTTTTTGCGTAAGGCTTTTGGTGTCAAGCAACCGCTCCCATATCTATCAGCAGTTTTACTAGATCCGACTACAGAGTATGCTAAACAAAATGGTACTGGTTGGTCAGGTGATACACTGTACACTTTTGACATAGAGGAATATGCGCATCGATCTTTAGTAGGATATGGTGATATTGATGCTTCATATAGTGCTTATAGAGATTATAATGTCGAAGAGTGGAGAGATATGGTTATGGTAGTTCCCGACGCAGTACTATTTGCAGCCCTTAATCAATTGAAACTAAATGAGCTAGTTGAAACAAATGTTACTTCAGAAATACCAAGTGTATATGATGAAGTTATACTTTTTGGGCAACATAATTTGTCTAGCAAAGCACATAGGGTAGTATTGCGTAGGAAAGGGGTACCGGCCGATACCCCTTAAATTGATTTATTTATTCACAGAATCGAATTCGAAATCAAAAGTACCTGTCTTACCTTGTTTAGTATCACTTAGGGTTGTAGTTGTAAATCTTAGCAAAAGCCCTTTTATTTGCCCGGCATCCAATTCACCCAGAGCGAAGCCTTCTGTTTTCCATTTGGTTATTGTTTTTTTGCCAAAGCTTGTTCCTAACTCATCAGTTTCTACTAAGCCGTTGTTATTTGAGTCATCCCAGGGTATAGGTTCAACATTTATATAAGATCTCAATTCATCTGGGTCATTTACAGTTTCGTAGAAAGCATTTGATCCCAAATCAATCGCTGATGTGCTGTTGTTAAATATTTTGACAGCATAATCGTTTTGCCAGTTTGAACCAATATTTGTGAAGTTTGGTCCTTGTAATTCATCTGCTGTGTTATCAGGTTGTGTACTTCCAGCTAGGTTTATCAAGAACTTTATTTCAGCACTTCCGGTAGAAAAGAGCGCCGATTTTATTTTTACTTTGTCTGCGAATGCGGCATATGCTATTCCTGCAGAAAATAATGCAATTACTAAACCAAGTGCTGCTGTAATAATTTGTTTGTTTGCTTTTGTATTCTTCAATTTATATCACCTCCTTTAGTCGAGAGTTGATATGTGCTAAACATGTTATTTTGTTTTAGGCTGAAGTAATCGTTATTACAAACTATTACGTGATCAATCAACGGTATTCCAAGCATCTTTCCAGCTTGAGCGATATCTTCCGTAATTACTAAGTCTTCTTTGCTTGGTTGTGGGCTATTAGATGGGTGGTTATGTGCAATTATTATCGATACTGCGTGTCTTTTTATTGCAGCATTATAAACTTCTCTCGGGTGCACAATTGCTTCTTTTACTGTTCCTACTGATATGTTGTCGCACCCAACAAGCTTATTTCTACTATCAAGTGAAAGTACGAATACATACTCATGCGATTTTCCGTAAATATTTGGCTTTAAATATTCATAAATATCTTTAGCGTTTAGAATTGGTTTTCCTTGAGTAGGGGAGTGTGTAAAAACCCTTTTACCCAACGCGATTGCAGCCAATATACTACAAGCTTTTGATTTTCCAATGCCTTTGAAATTTACTAATTCATTTGTTTTTAGGTTGGCTAATGCTGCTTCATTTCCTATTTGTTTGAGAATGCTCCTGCTTAGTTCGATAGCGGAAATATTTTTTGAACCTGTGTTTATTAATATAGCGATTAATTCTTCGGTTGTTAGGTAATCAGCGCCTTGTAGATACAACTTTTCTTTTGGAGTTTCTTTTTTATTGAAGTCAATCATCCTCATATAAAAGTAATATACATTATTGCAACGTGTGTTCGTATATGGTAATTTCTAAGTATCTTAGAATTATGTGGGGTGAAAAAATAAAAGTTATACGTTCAAAGTACAATCTTTCACAAGCAGCTTTTGGTAGGAGAATTGGTGTTTCTGGCAAGAGTATTTCGGCATATGAAACTGGGAAAGCCAAGCCATCTATTCAAGTTTTAAATAAAATTTCAGAACAGTTTGACGCTAGCTTTATTTATATTAAAAACGATTACCAAGTCAATTTATGCTTTAAAATACAACAACTCCGAGACTCTCTATTAGAATTAGAAAATATCATAACGAATAAATGAATTTGACAGTAAGATTCTCTATGTTATGTTGTTTATTATGGACAATACTTTTGACTATAAACTAGGTAAGGCGCTACTCTTTATAAATAATAAAGCTCTACTCGCTATTTGTGATGACTTGTTACTATTAGCAAATCGTGTATGCTCTAGAAACGATCATATTGTCGATAAGTCTAATCTCGTAGAGCTAGTGACAGCATATCTATTTTCAAAATCCTATAAAACTATGAAGAGTATTTTACTATTGTCAGAGGAAGGCTTTGGTGAGGATGCGTGCTGTTTGCTACGAGTTTTATTTGAAAACACAGTAAATATTCTATATATAAACAAAGAAGATTCTTTAGCTCGCGCTACTCGGTATGTAGAACATTCTTCTGTAACTAAAATTTATGCATATGATCATTATCCTACTTGGATACGTGATGCCTTAATAGATTCTTCTGAGTCTATTGCAACTTTGCGTGTAGATAGAGACGTTATACTTGCTAAGTATGGTGGTGAGAAGTTTGTTAAGTCCTGGTCAGGTTATTCTATAGATGTTATGGCTTCTATGGTAGGTTTAGGAGATGATTATTCCACTGTGTATGATATCTGTTGCGATCTCGCACATACCCGCATAAATGCCTCTAATCACTATGTTAGGGAGGAAGAAAGTACTTTAATCTTTGATGCGGGTCAAAGTGATCGCTTGGTTGATGCAGCTTTAATTTTTGCCTCCAGGTATTTTATCCTTATCTTGCAAACTTGGAATAAAGTTTTTGCGCTAGGTATTAACACTGATCTTGAGTCAATACATTCAAAAATGGAAACTTATCTAAAAACCAAAAATCATTAACGTTTTGAGTATTGAGGTGCTTTACGAGCTTTTTTGAGGTAGTATTTCTTTCTTTCTACCATTCTTGAGTCTCTTGTTAATAAGCCTGCTTTACGTAAAAGTAAGCGATTTGCTTCGCTTAATTTTGCAAGAGCTCTAGAAATACCATGTACGACAGCACCCATTTGTGCAGATACTCCTGAGCCTTTTACTTTGACGCTCATAGTATAAGTGGCTGTTGGGTGAGAAATTCCCAAAACGTGGAAAGGTCTCAACCAATTTGTTTGTTGTTTTTCGGTTTTGAAGAATGATTCAAAAGGTTTATCGTTTATAGTGCTTTCACCTTTTTTCTCATATAAAAATACTTGAGCTGTAGCAGTTTTGCGTCTGCCAGTACCTGTTATTAGATTTTGATTAGTTTGTTTTGGCATTTTGTTGTGCTGTATGTGGATGTGTGTCTCCAGCGTATACAAATAAATTTTTAATTCTTACATCTTGCAATTTGTTTTTTGGAAGCATCCCTTTTACTGCTTTCACTATTACTTGAGATGGATCTCTAGCTAATAATTCGCCCAAAGACTCACTTCTCAAACCACCTGGAAAGCCAGTATGCCTGTAATAAACTTTGTCGGTAAGTTTTTTACCAGTTGTTTTGATCTTTTCTGCATTTGTTACAACAACTTTATTTTTGATAACTGTGTTGTAAGAAAATTTTGGATCAGTTTTACCTGCTAGAATATTTGCAATTCTCACAGACAATTTACCTAATATTTGATCTGATGCGTCTAAGAATGTCCAATTTTCTGTTTTATCTGCTTCCTTTATATGAAAAGTTTTCATTTTTTAGCTCCTTTTTCAACAAATTCAATTCTTGCTGTTTCTGCATTATCACCTGCTCGATTTCCTGTTCTTATTATTCTTGTGTATCCGCCTTGTCTATCTTTATTTGCAGGTCCTACTACTTCGACCAGTTTGCGGATTGCATCTTCAGAATAGATTTTGCGTCGCAAATATCTGACAGTTTCATAGTTTTGTGTTTTTGCTTTTGTCACGAGCTTTTCGACGTATGATCTAACATACTTAGCTTTTGCTAGTGTTGTTTTAATTGCTCCGTGAACAATAAGAGATTCAGACAAATTCTTTAACAAAGCTTTTCTGTGCTCTGCATCTCTACCAAGTTTTTTGTCAGTATCTCGATGTCTCATTTTATCTAAGACCTTCTTTTTCTAATAATTTTTTAATCTCTGTCAAAGCTTTTTCTCCAAGGTTTTTGATGTCCATCAAGTCTTCATCTTTGAGTTTGCTTAATTGTTCATAAGTATCAATACCACTCTTTTTGAGAGCATTTACTGTACGTGTTTGTAGTGGTAAATCTTCGATAGCTATCTTTTCAGAAGCTTTTGTTTTGGTTTCAGCTTTATCAGTTGTTTCTTCAATCTTTGTAGAAAGTTCTGCACCACCAAGTTTAATTACTTGTATATAAGATTCTGTTATTTCTGCTGCTTTTTTAAGTGCATCCAATGGTGTAATACTTCCATCTGTTACGATCTCTATTACAATTTTGTCTAAATCTACACTTTTACCAAATCTAGTTGGCTCTACTGTATAAAAGGCTTTTGTAACAGGAGAGTAAAGTGCATCAAGTACTATAACACCGATTTTTGTGGTTTGTCTTTCTTCCATTGGTGAATAGCCTACTCCTGGTTCTACGATAAGTTCCATTTCCAAAGTAGTTTTGTCGTCAGACAAAGTTGCCAAGTGTAAATCTGTGTTTAAAACTTTTACAGATGATGATGTTTGTATATCACCTGCTGTTACTACGCCTTCACCTTTTTTGCTCAAAGTTACGACGACTGGTTCATTTGCATAATTAGCAAATCTAATTTGTTTAAGATTCAAGCTGAGTTCTACTGTATCTTCTTTTACACCCTTTATAGTAGAAAATTGATGTGTTGCACCTTTTATCTTTACTTGGGTAGCTGCTGCGCCAGGAATAGAAGAAAGCAAAGTTCTTCTCAAGGCATTTCCCAAGGTATTTCCATAACCTTTTGGAAGAGGGTCAATAGAAAACACACCTTTGTTACTGTTTTCTGAAATAATATTAATTTTTACATCTGAAGGCTGTACGTCCATAAAATCTCCTTATCTTGAATAAAATTCTATAATTAACTGAATATTAACATTTTCTTGTAAATCGTCGAGTTTTGGCAGTCTACTGTAAACTATTTGTTTTTCTTGTACATTAGCTTCTAGCCAGTCTGGAAGCATAAAACCTTCTCTTAGATGTATTTTGTCAAAACTTACTGGTTTGAGTACATCGTTTTGTTTCAATTGTATTGATGGGGTTCTAGCTTCTATGCCATTAATCGTAAACAAGCCAGATCGTATAAATTGTCGTGCTTGAGCTCTAGATACGGCAAATCCGCTTCGGTATACCAAGTTATCTAATCTTGATTCTAAAGTTTGTAGCAAAACTTCACCAGATATTTCGCTTGATTTCAAAGCATTGTCTACGTATTTTCTAAATTGACCTTCTAAAAGACCATAAATTCTTTTTGCTTTTTGCTTTTCGCGCAATTGTTTGCCGTATTCAGATAATGCTTTTCTGGAGTTTCCGTGTTGGCCTGGTGCTTGTGGTCTCTTTTTAACTGCACATTTATCAGAATAGCATCTAGCGCCTTTTAAATAGAGTTTTATGCCTTCTCTTCTGCATAATCTACATTTTGCTTCTGTATATCTTGCCATATTTTATATTCTTCTTTTCTTTTGTGGCCTGCAACCATTGTGTGGTAGAGGTGTCACGTCGGAAATTGCTATTATATTTAATCCTACGTTTTTTAATGCTTTGATCGCAGATATTCTGCCTAAACCAGGTCCTTTAACTATAACGGCTAATTCTTGTAAGCCTGCTGCTTTTGCCTTTGCTGCCAATGCTTCTGCTGCTTTTGTAGCTGCATAAGGTGTAGACTTTCTAGAACCTTTAAAGCCTGCTGTGCCTGCACTTCCAGAAAATAATGTGTTTCCATTAACATCTGTAAGTGTGATTATTGTGTTATTAAAACCTGCACTAATATACGCTCTACCAGAAGCAGGTATGACCTTTGTTTTAGTCTTTTTTTGTTTATGCACTATTGCTTTTGGTGCTACTACTTCTTTTTTTGCCATATATTTATTTAACTTACTTTCGAACCTTCAAGAAAGGAGCGGAGCTCATTTCTTAGCTAGCTTTTTCTTTTGTCCACCGACTGTCTTTCGTTTTCCTTTTCTAGTACGTGCATTTCTGCGAGTACTTTGGCCTCTTACTGGAAGACCTTGTCTGTGTCTGTTACCTCTATAACTCTTAATTTCTTGTAATCTACGTATATTTTGAGAGACTATTCTTTTTGCTTCACCTTCTACTGGTAATTTCAATTCTGCGATCGCAGTTCTAATCTTTGAAGCATCTTCTTCAGATATATTTTTTGCTCTCAAATCAGAGCTAACTTGTGCAATTTTCAAAATTTCTTTGGCTCTTGCTGGACCGATTCCATAAATGTATGTTAGAGCTATTTCTATTCTTTTATCATTTGGTATGTCAACACCAGCAATTCTCGGCATTTTATCCTTGTCTTTGTTTGTGCTTTGGAGTTTTACAAATAACTCTTATAACACCCTTTCTTTTTACTAATTTACAGTTTCTGCAAATCTTTTTTACTGATGCTCTAACTTTCATATTTTTATCTATCTATACCTGTATACGATTCTGCCACGTGTAAGGTCGTGTGGAGAAAATTCTACTTTTACTTTATCTCCAGGTAAAGGCCAAACCCGTGCTTTACGCATTTTGCCAGACATTATAGCAAATGCTGTGACACCTTCATCCAATTCGATCACAAACAAACCTGTTTGCGCTTCTTTGACTTTTCCATCTTTTATAACAACTTCTTTTGTAGACATTTATTCTTAACTACTGACGCGCCTGATTCTAGCAAACGCAGTGCATTAGGTCAACAAATTCTTGACTTTGTATCCTTTATTATAGAAAATGTTCCCAATTAAGAAAAGCGTTGGATTTATTATATTATATAAATAGGCATAAATTCTATATATATAAATAAAAATTCAAAAGAAAGCTTCCAACTTTCAAGCTCTTGAGAGGACGCTGCCAGGCTATATTAACAGCGAAAACTCAAGCGGGAGGCCCGTGACAGCTATAACAAAAAAGTGAAAAGTACCAGGTGGTACCGACCCGAAACCGGGTCCCTGGCGTTGCGTAGTCAGGCCTTTTTTGTATTTAATTTCTGGCTACAGAAGGAAAATATGCTAGATATAAAATTGATTCGTGAAAACCCTGAGAAGGTAAAAGCTGGTGTACAAGCAAAGCAGCATGATCCAGCTATAGTTGATCAAGTTGTAGTAGCCGATACTCAAAGATTGGCTTTATTAAAAGAAATTGAAGATCTTAGAAGCCAAAGAAACAAAGCATCCTCAGAAAAAAACATTGAAGAAGGTAAAAAGCTAAAAGAATTGCTCAAGCTTAAAGAGCCAGAATTAGGTGTTTTAGACGAGAAATTCTTTTCACTCCTCAATCAAATCCCAAATATACCTTTAGATGCCGCTCCAATTGGTAAATCTGATAATGATAATGTTGAGCTTAGAAAATGGGGAACTGTTAGAGAGTTTTCTTTTAAACCAAAAGATCATTTGGAACTAGGAACTACTCTCAAAGTATTAGACTTTGATTCTGGCGCAAAAGTTACGGGATCACAATTCTACTATTTGTATAACGAAGGTGCAGTTTTGGAGTTGGCTTTAACAATGTATGCTTTTGATCTTTTATCTAAGCAAGGTTTTACTCCAGTTATTACGCCAGACTTGGCCAAATCGCGATATTACTTGGGTACGGGTTATGCTCCAAAAGGTAATGAAGCACAGACTTATACAATAGAGGGGGAAGATTTAGGCCTTATTGCTACGGCAGAAGTTACTCTGGCTGGTAAGCATGCAGACGAAATCATACCAGAAAGCTCTTTGCCGATAAAATATATTGGTTATTCGCATTGCTTTAGAAAAGAAGCTGGCGCGTATGGTAAATACTCAAAAGGTATGTATAGAGTACATCAATTCACAAAAGCCGAAATGTTTATTTATTGTAAGCCAGAAGATTCTGAAGCTTACCACCAAGAAATTTTGGCAATGGAAGAAAAGATTTATCAATCTCTAAACCTACCTTATAGAGTATTAGAAATGTGTACGGGAGATCTTGGTGCTATGGCTGCTAGAAAATACGATGTCGAAGTTTGGTTGCCTGGTCGTGGCGATTATGGCGAAGTTACCTCAACTTCAAACTGTACAGATTATCAAGCGAGAAATCTGAATATACGATTTAAGCGTGCTGATAATACTATTGAATATGTTCATATGTTGAATGGAACTGCGATTGTAATGTCACGTGTACCTTTGGCTATATTAGAAAACTTTCAACAAGAAGATGGGTCTATAATTATTCCAGAGGTACTTAGAAAGTACACAGGGTTTGATATTATAAAGCCAAAGTCATGATGCACACTGAAACAACACAAAAGGTTATATTTGAAACTGAATCTAAATTTAGTGGAAAAATCGAAGTAGTTGATACAGGCAAAATTCGAAAGCTTTTGGTAAATGGAATTTTGCAATCTATTAATTATGATTATCCTCATATAAAGAGACTTGTATGGGGGAGTGTAGTTGATCTACTCAAAGATAAAGAGCCAAATTTGATGAAAGTTTTGTTTATGGGTCTTGGAGGCGGTTGTATGCAAAAACTTGTGTCACAATCATTTCCAGACGCAAAACTCGCAAGCATCGAGATAGATGAAGAAATAATAAATATAGCAAAACAATACTTTGGTTTAGATAGTATTCCAAATCACACAATTATTCATGAGGATGCCTTACGTGTAGTGCATCATCCAACTAATTACGGGCTAAATAAAGAAGGCTTTCAAGTAATAATCGTAGACGTTGTAATCGGAGAAGAATACCCAGATGTTTGTAAGACGGGGAATTTCTTAAATGCGGTTAAAGATATGTGTATGCCTGGAGGATTGGTAATTTTTGTACGAAATTATAGAGAACACCATCAAGAAGATGTAGATACTTTTGTATCTATGTGCGAAGACTTTTTCAAAGATTGCAATTCATTTGCGATCGCTGGTAAAACCAATTCTGATAATTTAGTTATTTACGGTAGAGCGTAGTTTTATGACTATTTTTCAATCTTTAATTTTGGGTGCTGTTCAAGGGTTAACCGAATTTATTCCTGTATCTTCTTCTGGTCATTTAGTTTTAGTCCCTATGATTTTTGGTTGGGCGTATCAGTCATTGACATTTGATTTGGTTTTACATTTTGGTACGGCTTTGGCATTGATAATTTATTTTTGGAAAGATCTCATTGGTTTATTAAAAAATATGTCTTTGTTAAAGCTTTTGATTGTAGGTTCTATTCCGGCTGTTGTTTTGGGAGTTTTGTTTGAAAATGCGTTTGAATTTTATTTTAGAAGCGAATTGTGGGTCGTTTTATTTTTGCTACTCGGCAGTATACTTATGTTTCTTGCAGAAAAACTTTTTGTAAATCGCCAATCTGTTGTAAGTAATGTAAATGATATTGGGTTAAAAAAAGCATTTTTAGTAGGATGTTTTCAAGCTTTGGCCTTATTTCCTGGATTTTCAAGATCTGGTTCTACGATATCAGGCTCAATGTTGTTAGGCCTTGATCGCGAGCAAGCTGCAAGATTCTCTTTTTTGCTTTCTTTGCCAATAGTCTTGGCAGCAGGATTTTTCAAATTATTGGGTTCTTATAATCAATTGACCTTAGACGCGAGTATAGTAATTGGTTTTTTCACGAGCTTTTTGGTAGGTCTATTTGCTATTAGTTTTTTGATGAAATTTTTGAAAACAAATAAACTGTATGTGTTTGTGATGTATCGTGTGATCTTGTGCGTTGTTTTATTATTGATGATTATTTGAGCTTTTTTATCTTTTTGATTATTTCACTTGTTGAATTTATCTGACACAGTCTTGGATCTTGTATAAGCTTATCAAGTCTCACATACTTTATTCCTCTTATTTTTTCGTCCAGACGTTTTGTGTAACCAAAATTGGCACCAAAAGTGACTGTGTTTGGTTTTAAGAGTTGATATAAGTTTAAATAATATGAACTTTCTACACGATCTAATGTATCTATCAAAAATACAAAGTCTGTTGATCTATGCGCTGCTACGAGTTCGGTGCGTTCACGCTCGTCTAGTATAGGTCTTCCGGTACTTTTGTATTGTTGAATATTTTTATTGGGCTCAACACCAACTATTAATACATCCCCTTTTTTCTTGGATGTTTCTATAACGTATGAATGCCCAGTATGAAAAAGATCAAATGTTCCATGTGTAAAAATAATAGTTTTACCTTGTTTTTTGAGCTGCTGTGCAACGTCTATGATAGTGTTAGTTCGAAGTATGTACGCCACTTTGAGGAAATTCTACCACAATAGGACTGTACTTGATTAACAGCTGTCTAAGTAAGGACTGTCCTTCATTGGGACTGACCTTTGTAGGTGCTATAATCATTTACGCTATGTTTGGCATGCTCTTTGATGCAAATGAAAAACAAATAGTTAAACTAAAGAAAATTGTTGCAGAGATAAATCTTTTGGGCGATGAAGTGGCCAAAATGTCTGATGAAGAAATTCGCACGCAAACTTTAGCCTGGAAAAATGAATTGCATACATTACCTCAAGAAAGTCTCGAAAAGAAACTTTCAGAAATATTACCAAGGGCTTTTGCATTAGGTAGAGAGATGAGTAATCGTATTTTGCATATGCGTCATTACGATGTCCAACTTCTTGCTGGTATAGTTTTGCATCAAGGTAAAGTCGCAGAACAAAAAACCGGCGAAGGTAAAACACTAACGGCAACCTTACCTTTGTATTTAAACTCTTTAACTGGTCGAGGCGTACACCTTGTTACACCAAACGATTATTTGTCTAGGCATGGCGCAGGATGGATGGGTCCTTTGTATCATGCTCTTGGTATAAGTGTTGCAGTTATTATGTCTGATCAAAAATCTTTTGTTTATGACCCTAATTTTCAGAATACAGAGTTTGAAGACTCTTATACTATTCATTTTAGACCAGTTACACGAGCAGAAGCTTACAAATGCGATATTTTGTATGGAACTAATCACGAATTTGGTTTTGACTATTTGCGAGACAGTAGCGCTGAGAAACTTGATTCTATTGTACAAACAAATGCCGTAGGAGATTGGGGTGCCCACAATTTTGCAGTTATCGATGAAGTAGACAACATATTGATTGATTTTGCTCGTACACCGTTAATTATCGCGGGTATTGATGTAGAGAGTTCACAACGTTATCAAGAGGCCGATAAAATAATTCGTCAACTTAGTAAAGATACTGACTATGATATCGACGAAAAATATAAAAATGTGACACTTACAGATTTGGGTATCCGTCGTATAGAAAATATGTTGGGTATTAAAAATTTGTATGAACAAGATTTTGAAATGGTGCACCTTATCGAACAATCTTTAAAAGCTCACACATTAATGCATAAGGATAAAGATTATGTTGTTAAAAATGGCCAAGTTTTAATTGTCGATCAGTTTACAGGTAGAATTTTGGAAAGTAATAGGTTTTCCGAAGGTTTGCATCAAGCAATTGAAGTGAAAGAGGGTGTTGCTGTTCAGAGTGAAAATAAAACAATGGCAACAATTTCTTATCAAAACTATTACAGGAAGTATTCTAAGTTAGCCGGTATGACTGGTACAGCGGCAACAGAAGCAGAAGAGCTGTATAAGATTTATAAATTAGAAGTAGTTGTAATACCTACTCACAAAAAAGTTAGCCGTAGTGACCATAACGATGTAGTTTATAAAACTGTAAATGCAAAATTCAAAGCAGTAGCTGATGAAATCGAAGATTGTTATAACCGGGGTCAACCTGTTTTGATAGGTACAACTACAATCGAAAAAAGTGAAGACTTACATAGTTTATTAGAGCGTCGTCATATTCCACATGAAATTTTGAATGCAAAAAACCATGAGAGAGAAGCTATGATAATCGCACAAGCTGGGCGAAAGCACGCAGTAACAATAGCTACAAATATGGCTGGTCGCGGTGTCGATATCAAACTTGGTGGCGATCCTTTTAATCAAGCAGAGTTTGATGAAGTAGCAGCATTGGGAGGTTTGCACGTCATTGGTACAGAGCGCCATGAGTCTCGTAGAATAGATAACCAATTGCGTGGTCGATCAGGTCGTCAAGGCGATCCTGGTTCTTCTAGGTTTTATGTAGCGTTGAATGATGAATTGATGAGGGTTTTTGGTGGTGATGCTATTAGCAGTTTGATGGGTAAGTTTGGAATGGCAGAAGATATCCCGCTTGAAGCAAGTTTGGTGAGCCGTGCAATTGAGAATGCACAAAAAAAGGTTGAAGGTTTAAACTTTGATACTCGTAAGAGATTGGTCGAGCGCGATGATGTGATGAATATTCACCGAGAAACTGTTTATAAATTGAGACGTAGACTTTTGGAAATGAGTGAAGGTATTTCTGAACATGAAGATTGGTTTCTTTCTAAATTAAAAGAATTCGCCAACTTTGATACCAATATTTGGTATGAGCGCCAAAGTAAAGTTGGTGCCGAACGCTGGAATTTGTTGATAAAGGTAGCATGTTTACCTGTAGTAGATACATTGTGGATGGAGCACTTGGTTGATATGGGTCAATTGCAAGATGGTATGAATTTAATTCAGTATGCACAGCGTGAGCCGTTGGTTGAATATAAGAGTCGTGCGCATGAAAGATTTGAGGTGTTAGTCACAAAGATTTATACACTTATTGCTGAGCGTGTTTTAAATATGTCTGAGAATGCAGGGTCTTTAGAAATTTCTGATACACACAAACGACGCATGGATCGCGTTGTCTACAATGCTGGTAAATTTGAAAGTGGCGTCACAGATGAGGCACGTCAGTATACACAAAATAATGTGTCACGTAATTATAGTGACAGATTAAAACCTGTAGGTAATGCTCAGAAAGTTGGTCGAAATGACCCATGCCCTTGCGGAAGTGGCAAGAAGTACAAGCATTGCCACGGTAAATAATTTGCTAAGATATAAACATAACAACTTCTAATTTTTCGAAAAAACCAATATTAATATTCGATTTTGATGGAACTATAGCCGATACTTTTCAAATCGTATTAGATATTATCAACGATAATCCTAGTGCCTACGGTGTAGATGGTATTACAAAAGAAGAAGCAATACGGCTTAGAAATTTGGAACTTCCTTATCTTTTGAAAGAATTTAATATACATATTTTGCAACTTCCGTTTATTTTGGCGAAGTTGAGACGTGAAATTAAAAAAAGATATTACGAAGTAAAACCTTTTGATAGGATGCCTGTATTACTTCACGAATTGTATGATGAAGGTTTTGAAATGGGTATCGTTTCTAGTAACTATGTCAAAACTATTAAAAGCTTCTTATCTAAATATGATATGGAATATTTTAAATATGTATATGCTGACAAACACATATTTACAAAGAAAAATCTGTTAAACAAGGCAATAAAAGAACATAAGCTAGATCGCGATAATGTGATTTACATCGGTGATGAGTTGAGAGATATAGAAGCCGCTGTATCAGCCGGTGTAAAAATTTGTAGCGTCAGCTGGGGATTTAATAGTGTTGAGGTGCTTTCAAAATATAATAAAGATTCTTTGGCTAACACACCAGAAGAGTTAAAATATAAATTACATACACTATGAAACCAAAAATTGTTGTAGTAGGTGGCGGGACAGGTTCACATACTCTTTTGAGCGGTCTAAAAGCGCTCGATTGTGATTTATTTTCAATTGTTACAGTTGCAGATAGTGGTGGAAGCACAGGTCGTTTACGAGATGAATTTGGGTATTTACCAATGGGTGATTTTAGAATGTCGTTGGTGGGTATGGCACAAAGCGACCCAGATGCTGTGATGCGTAAATTGTTTATGTATAGATTTGATAGGGGTGAACAAGGTTTACGTGGCCATAATTTTGGTAACTTAATGTTGGTTGCTTTGACAGATATCTTGAAATCTGAAGAAAAAGCTTTTGAGTATGCATCGCATATTTTGAATGTAAAAGGAACAGTTTTACCTGTAACAACTTCTCAAGTGACTTTGATGGCTGAATATGAAAATGGAGAGATCTTGGAAGGTGAGGCAAGTATAGATTATCCACCTAGTGAACATGATGGTACTTTGCACATAAAGAGATTGTTTCTCAAAGACCCAGCAACAATTTCTGATGCAGCAAAAGCGGCGTTGCTCAATGCTGACTACATAATTATTTCGCCTGGTGATTTGTATACTAGTATATTGGCGAATGTTGTAGTTTCTGGTGTATCTGAAGCTATCTCACATAGTCACGCAAAACTAATTTATATATCAAATCTTATGTCAAAGTGGGGGCAAACATATAATTTTAAAACGAGTAATTATCTACATGAGTTGAAAAAATACATTTCTAGAGTTCCAGATATTGTTTTGATCAATAATGCAGAATTGCCAGAAGATATTTTGGAGTCTTATTCAAAAGAAAATAATCATAAAGTAATTAATGACTTAGAAAGTAATGAGGAGTGCAGTGTGATATGTGTAGATTTACTTGCTGACGAAAAAGTAAGACTTGTTTCTGGAGATTTAGTTAAGAGAAGCTTGATCAGACATAGTCCAGAAAAGCTATCACGTGAAATTTCCAAAATAATTTTCACAGACGAAATATCTAATCTTCAGTCTGGTATGAGTGACTTGGCTAACATGAATATGATTATCTGATTTTGGCTTGACTGCTATAATATCAATGTAAATGAAAAACATTTTACGACAATTAGAAAATTTTGGGCATTTCATAAGGTCATGGTTGTTTAACTTGATTTATGGTTACCCATTAAAAGATTTTAAAGTGATTTTTGTTACTGGTACCGATGGTAAAACAACGACATCTACTTTTATCTATAACATTTTAAACTCGGCAGGAATGAATGTAGGCCTTGTTTCTACTGTCGAGGCCAAAATAAAAGATATAAGCTTGGATACAGGTTTGCATACAACTACGCCATCTAATAAAGCTCTTCAAGAAATTTTGGTGCAGCTAAAGAAACATCAGTGTGAGTATTTAGTAATGGAATATACAGCGCATGGTATTGATCAGAGTAGAGTAGTTGGTGCTAACGTCATTGCATCGGTCTTTACAAATATTACAAACGAACATTTAGATTATTCTGGTACATTAGAAAATTTGATTGAGACAAAAGGTAAGATAATCAAACTTGCAAAAAAGTCATACTTCAATGCCAAATGTGCTGTTGTCAAAAAGCTTGTAGAAATTGCAAAGCGCACAGATTCAGATTATGAACTGTATACGTCAGATTTTCTAAAGGAAAGTTTGCCAAATGATTGGTCACAAAAGTTTCCGGGAGAATACAATTTGGAAAATGCATCGGCAGCTTATTTTGTGACGCGAAGCTTGGGTGTGCCAGATAATACTATTGTGTCTGCGATCGCAAATAGCACACCTCCTGTTGGTAGATTTGAAGAAATAAAAAATGAGACTGGTATAAAAATTTATATAGACTTTGCTCATACACCAAATGCATTAAAAGAAGTCTTAACTGCTTCAAAGAAATTATTTCCATCTTCAAAGCTTATTGTTGTTTTTGGTAGCGCGGGTCTTCGGGATAAATATAAACGTCCTGTAATGGGTCAACATGCCAAAGAGTTAGCGGACTATGTTGTAATTACTGCCGAAGACCCGCGCACAGAAGATGTAAATATAATCTCAAGGCAAATCGCAGAGGGTTGTATAAAAGCAGGCGGTGTCGAGAATAAAGATTTTTTTATTAAAGTAGATCGTCAAGAAGCAATCGATTTTGCAATCACAAAATTAGCTACTGCAGGAGATGTAGTGTTGATAACTGGGAAAAGCCATGAAAAATCAATGTGTTTTGGTAATACAGAATACCCTTGGTCTGATTTTGACGCAGTGCACAAAGTTATAAAGAAAATGAAAAATAATGTTTCCTAATGTTTTTGCAATAGCCTCTATTGTTTCTGTAATAACTTTTATTTTGTATATTCCTTTTATATCTATTTTATATAAATACAAAATGATTAAAGATGAAGAAACAGGACGACTTGGTATCGATGGTAAACCAACATCTATAATCCAACAACTACATGCACATAAAAAAGGTACTCCAATAGGCGGAGGAATCTTGATCTTAGTTTTGTCGACTATCTTCTTTTACTTTTTGTCGTTTCGTATGGATACCAACGATGGTCTTTTACAAAACAAGATATATTTATTATTAATAACTTTTGTTTTGTTTGGGTTGTTTGGGTTGTACGATGACTTGCGCAAAATTATTCCAAATAAATATTCTCGTAAACTGCATGTGAGTGCTAATGTACAACTTTTTATTCAACTTATTTTGGCATCTTTTATAAGCTATGTAGGTGTATATATGATGCATGCACTTAGAGTCTCGATACCTATGTCAAATATTATTTTCAATGATTTTTTCACTTTTGTTTTAAGTACTTTTACCTTGGTATTTATTGCAAATGCTTACAATATTCTCGATGGTATCGATGGATTAGGCTCGGGTAGTTTGATAGTCACACTACTTGCTTTATCAGTTTTATTTGGATCTATAGGTGCAGAGGTGTTTCCTGAACAACTTATGATATGGATATTAATTGGGTCATTGCTTGGTTATCTTTATTACAATGTTTATCCTGCTCGCGTATTCAATGGTGATGCTGGGACTTTTGGAGTTGGCGCTTTACTAGCAATGTTTTTACTTTTAAATGATCTGTTGTGGTTGGCTCCAATAATGTATTTTATTTATATAGTCGATGCATGTACTTCGTTGATACAGGGTTTATCAAAAAGATTTTTTAATAAAAAAGTTTTCTCAATCGCGCCGATACATCATGCATTTGAACTCAAAGGTTGGCCAGAAACCAAAGTCACTATGAGGTTCTGGATAGCTAATGCATTTTGTTCTTTAGTCGCTTTGGCTATATATTTTATAGTTTATTAATGTGCAACAAACAATTGGTAATTTACAAATAAATTATGAGTTTACTGGTGAAGGAGAAACTACTTTAGTTCTCTTACATGGTTGGGGAGGAAGCATAAAAAGCTTATATCCAATATATTCAACTTTATCAGAAGATTTACCTAGTTTAATTCTTGATTTACCAGGCTTTGGAAATAGTTCAGCTCCGAGTACTGCGTGGGATTTGGATGACTATGTTAAGTGTTTGCACGATTTATTTATAGAGTTACATATAAAAAAAGTAATTTTACTTGGACACTCTTTTGGTGGAGCATTGTCTTTGAATTTTGCTATTAAATATCCTGAGATGGTATCAAGACTTGTCGTATGTGCACCATCATATAATCGCTCTGGACGCCAATCTATAAAAGTAAATATCTCGAATCAATTTTCATTTTATTCAAAAATAAAGCCGTATCTGAAATTACCCCGAAAGCTTTTGTATAAAGTGTTTGTCCCAGATTCTGATTTATTTAAAGCACAACATTTAGAACCAACTTTTCTTAAAGTAACTAGACACGATTTAACTCCGTATGTTTCTAGTATCAAAGCTCCTACATTAATTATGTGGGGGACAAAAGATAAAGATGTTCCTGTACAACATGCTTATATGTTAGATGAGCTCTTACCAACATCAAAGTTGATAATCTTTGAAAATCAAACTCATGGTTTTCCTTTGTTTAATCCTGATGAGGTATCGATACAAGTACAAAGTTTCTTATCTGATTTAAAATGATTAATTTATTAGCTCTTTGTATATATTTATATCTTTCACTTTTTACTTTGTATTATTTTCAAATCAAAGAATATAGGTTTGATCGCTTTATTTCTTATGTAAAAGAAAAAGGTTTGGTGTGGATGTTTTTTCAAAATAAATTTGTTTTCCCTTCGCGTAGTCAAAGGAATATACTTATCATTTTATTTAGTTACACACTTTTTGTTGTTTCATTTAATTTGTTTACAATTCCATTACTATTATTATTTTGGGTAACAGCTGTATCAATTGTGTCGATTTACCTTGGGGTTTTAATTACGCAACCGTTGTCAAAATTTATTCGCCAAAAGACTGTAAGTGCTGCGATTGCCAAACTGAGTAAGCATAATGTGCAAGTTATAGTTATCACTGGTTCATTTGGCAAGTCTAGCGTTAAAGAATATTTATACGAAATTTTATCAAAGCAATTTAATGTAGCTAAAACTGATAAAAATCAAAATACTGATGTAGGTGTTGCGCTGGGAGTTTTGAACAATATAAAGGATGACACGCAATATTTTATTGCAGAGGTTGGTGCTTACACAAAAGGTGAAATAGCCAGCGTAGTGTCGTGGCTCAAGCCTTCGTATGCAATACTTACTGGAATAGGGAACCAGCATTTAGATTTATTTGGTTCTAAAGAAAATTTAATTAATGCAAAGCTCGAGATAGCTGCTACTTTATCAAGTGATGCACCATTTTATATAAACGCAGATACAATAGCACCTTCTGATATTAAGAGTAGACTCAATCATGAAAACATAATCTCATATTCTATGTATAGTGCATTAGCAAATATTTATTTTAGATCTGTTACGAAAATAAAAGATCAGACTTATGATTGCATAGTTTTTTATTATCCGAACAATTCACATATGGAAGAAAACTTTGTTTATGAATTTCATACAAATTTAACAAGTGAGCATATGCTATTAAATCTTTTACCTTGTATATCATTAGCAAGTGACTTGGGTATGTCTAAAGAACAAGTTGAAGCTGCAGTGTCTGAATTACAGCCAATAGAAAATAAGCTCACAGTACATAAAGGAATAAACAACATTACCTTTATAAACGATTCGTACAATTCAAGTGTAGATGGGTTTAGCGCAGCAGTTAAATATTTGAGTACATTTGATCAACACGATAAGTTTGTTTTATCAAAAGGAATTATTGAGCTGGGTTCAGAAAAGCTACCTTCATACAAAAAATTGTTATCCCAACTCACAGATTCTAATATTGACTTGTATACAAATGACAAAGACTTTGGGAATCAAGAAAATGTTTGGTATTTCAAAAATGAATCTGACTTATTAGAAATGATTAATAAATTACCTGCTGATTCTGTAGTATTAATAGAAGGCAGATTTACAAAAAAGTTTATGAAAAGTATAGGATTGAATTAATGCCAAAGCTTATTTATACATCGTATTCACCAAATACTAGAGCAAAAGATATATTAATGAATATCTTAATCTTACTTTCTCCTTGGTTTTGGTACAAAGGCAGATATATTGAAATGATTACATCTATTTTTGAAAAAAGATTTCACAACTCACATTTATATACTTTTAATTATGCGCGATCTGGTATGTATATTTTATTCAAATCGCTAAACCTTACGTCAATAGATGAAGTTATAGTTCAAGGCTTTACTTGTATAGCAGCTGTCAATCCTATTATTTGTTCTGGTGCAAAAATTATTTATTGTGATATAGATGAAGATACGTGTAATCTTGATATTTCAGATTTAAAAAACAAGATAACTGCGAATACAAAAGTTATTATGTTTCAACATACTTTTGGTAATTCCACAGGTATCGCGCAAGTTAAAGAATTGTGTATAGAAAGAAATATTTTGTTAATTGAAGATTGTACTAACACTATCTTTGGTAAATCTGGCAATGCATACATAGGTAGTTTTGGTGATGCTTCTATTTTTAGTTTTGGCCGTGATAAGGCAGTCTCAGGCGTAGATGGTGGGTTGATACTTTTAAACAACAAAAGCTTAATCCAAGATTTTGAGACTTTGTATGCAGATCTACCGTATCCAACAGTTGGCTGGTTGATAAAAGAACTGTTTTATCCATTAATATGGGCATTAATAAAAGCAACATATACAATTGGGCTTGGGAAACTAATTCATATAGTTGCTACAAAATTGCATCTTATAACAAAGGCTACAAGTGATTTAGAAAAGTCTGGGTTTATGTCTTCTGACATGCCTAGATTATTACCAAATGCACTAGCTTGTCTCGCATACACGCAGTTGCAAGATATAAACACTATCAATGAACATAGGGCTAAAATTAATGACTTTTATAAACACGAACTCGCAGGTGTGCAATCGGTTGTGTACGAAGCTGAAAACATTCTATTGCGGTATCCATTGTTTGTGAAAAATAAAGCAGAGTCACTAAAGTTTTTACGCAAAAATAATTTACAGCATTTTGGTGATTGGTATGACAAGCCAATCACGCCAATAAATGTCGAATTTGCAAAGATTGGTTATACATTAGGAAGCTGTAAAACTAGTGAAGACGTCTGTACTAGAATTATTAATTTGCCCAATCATATTAATATTTCGTTGACTGATGCAAAGCTAATTGTTGGTTATATTAAAAGTGCATATGGAATATAAAATAATAGAAATTTTAGATAAACAAACTTGGGATACATACCTAAGCGAGTTTGAATACACCACGTTATTTTTGTCGTGGGAGTGGAGGCAGTTTGAAAATCAACAAAATCATAAATTTGAGAACTATGCAGTTTATGGGGATGAAACTTTTTTGGGTTTATTGCCTATAAAGTATGTAAATGCGCGACGAGGGAAATATTTGCATATCAGGCACGGCCCTTTATTAAAAGAATATACGCCAGATGTAATAAAATTTTTAACAGGTTGGCTTTATAAGAAGTGCCAAGCTAGTGGTTCGAGTTTTTTTAGAGTTAGTCCTTTGATTTCAAATGATGCAGAGTTTGCACATGTGTTTGACCAACTAAATTATAAGCAAGCTCTAACACATTCAACAGACGCAGAATTGACTGCAGTAGTAGACCTTTTACTAACAGAAGACCAGCTTTTTTCTAATCTGAGAAAAACAACGCGCAATCTTGTTAGAAAAGCAGAAAAGTTAAATTTAATAGTTAAAGAAAGTAGTGATATGTCTCTATTTAACGATTTTGCGGTTGTATATACTGATACAGTGACTAGGAATGGGTGGAATGCTTATTCAGTAAAGTATATTCGCGATGAGTGCGCAGTTTTTGCAAAAGCAAATGCTTTGACAATAATGATTTCTTATTTTGAAGATAAACCAATTTCAGGCGCAGTTTTTATACATAGCGGGAATCAAGTTATTTATCATCATGGGGGCTCTTTACGAGACTTTCGACACTTACCGGCTGCTTATTTATTACACTGGCATGCTATAAAGTTTTTTAAAAGCCTTGGTTTTGAGCTGTATAACTTTTGGGGTGTTTGTCCAATTGATGAGATTAAACATCCTTGGTTTAATTTATCTCTTTTCAAGCGTGGTTATAGCACGCATGAGTTGAAATTTTTGCACGCGCTAGATTATATTGTTTCGCCTATTGCTCATATCACACGGTTTTTTGAATTTGTAGAATCAAAAATTAGAGGGTACTAATGTTATTATTTAAGTTAAATTTATGAAAACTTTTTTTGCAGATTTATTAGAAACACTAGCTTTTACATTTGTAGTTATCTTTTTGATATACAAATTTATAGCTATACCAGAACTTGTTTTGCAAAGTAGTATGTTTCCTACGATCTTTTCTGGGGAAAGAGTCCTTGTTGATAAGCTTTCGACGCATTTATATCCATATGAGCGTGGAGAGATTATTGTTTTAAATCCTCCAAATAATCAGTCAACAGATTACATAAAGAGAATTGTAGGTTTACCTGGTGATATCTTAAAAATTTACGATTGCAAAGTCTATATTTCTCGTGGCGGCAATAGATACATTGTTGAGGAAACTTATATCACAGAGGACACATGTACTAATGGTGGAAACTATTTAAAAGAAGGAAGATCTTTGCGTTTGGAAGAAGACGAATATGTCGTTATGGGTGATAATCGTAGTAATTCCACAGATTCTAGAAGCTTTGGTCCCGTTAAGAGAAATGCCATTGTTGGCAGAGTAATATACCGTTTTTGGCCAATTTCTCGTGCTGGTTTTATGTAGTTTGTGATACGATTATTTAGGAACCCAAAGTTATTGTGTTGACAGTAAAAAAACGATATGATAACCTACGGTTCGTTCACCTTATAACAGTGAACGTTTTCTAGTGCTAAATTTTGAATAAGTAAGTCGAATTTTGGAAATTAAATAAATGCGCCATAGTTTTCACAAAAGAGATGTAGTCTTGCCCTTGCCAGATCTTAAAGGTGTTCAAACAAAATCGTTTGAATGGCTATTAGAAGAAGGCATACCAGAAATCCTAGAGGAATTAGGTCGTGTTGAAGATGCATCCGGCAGAGGCTGGACTCTCACATTAACAAATCCACAAATTTTACAACCAAATAGAACTATTGAAGAAGCTTTACATACAGGTCAAACATACGATGTTCCTTGGTACTTAACCAGCACAATCGAAGATCCAATTTCTAAAAAATCTAAAGAACAATCTATATACATGGGTGATATACCTCTCATGACTGTTGACGGTACATTTATTATAAATGGAGCCGAAAGAGTAGTTATTAACCAATTAATAAGGTCTGAAGGCGTTTTGTTTACGCAAATAGTTTCGCCTGTAACAGGTCAACAATTGGCCGGTGCCAAGGTATTACCTCGTACAGGTGTATGGTTAGAAATAGAAACGTCACGTTCTGGCGTAATTACTGTAAAAATAGACCGAAAACGCAAAATGCCTATAACAGCATTTTTGCGCATTTTTGGTTTGGAAACAGATGATGAAATAAGAGCAGCTTTTGCAGATGTCGAAAAGAATCCAGAAATCAATTATATAGAAAATACATTGGCTAAAGATTCTACTTCTAGCTACGACGAAGCTTGTATGGAAGTATTTAAAAAACAAAGACCAGGTGAACCATTGGTTTTGGAAAATGCACGTGCTTTGGTAGATCTTTTGTTCTTCAACATTAAACGTTATAGTTTGGGGCCAGTCGGAAGGTTCAGACTAAATCAAGTTTTGGGCCTAAACTTTCCAAATGATCCTAAACACAGATTGCTCCAATTAGAAGATTTAATTAAAATAGTTTCACGCGTTATTGAATTAAACAATGGTATTGGCGAAGCAAGTGATGTAGACCATTTATCTTGCAGACGTGTAAAGAGCGTAGGTGAGCTATTACAATCACAAATCAGAATCGGCTTTTTAAGAATGGAACGCAATATCAAAGAAAGAATGACTCTTTCACCTAGAGATGAATTACCACAACCATCTTCTTTGATTTCACCTAGAGCAGTAGCTGCACAAATTCACAGCTTTTTTGCTACAGGGCAGTTATCTCAGTTCCACGATCAACAAAACCCACATACAGCTTTGGACAATGTAAGAAGACTTACAGTTCAAGGTCCTGGTGGTTTAACTAAAGAAAGAGCAAGCATTGCAGTTCGTGACGTTCATTATTCATATTTCGGTAGGATTTGTACTGTTCGTACTCCTGAAGGTCAAAGCATTGGTTTGATCAATTATTTGGCAATGTATGCTCGTGTTAATGAGTATGGCTTTTTAGAAACCCCATACATCAAACTTGCGCATGACGAAAAAGGTGTAAAACTAACAGACGAGATAGTTTATCTTACAGCTTATGAAGAAGATCAACACTTTATTACAGACCAATCTGTCAATATCGATGAGAACAATTACATAACTGAAAAACAAGTACCTTTGAGAAAAGCAACCAGCTTTATTTTGGGTGATGTTGCAAACGCTGATTATATAGAAGTCGTTCCAAGTCAGGTATTGGGTATTTCTGCTGGTCTTATTCCTTTTGTTCAAAATGATGACGTCGCTAGAGCTTTGATGGGTACACAACAAATTTCTCAAGCTGTACCATTGATCAGATCTGTAGCTCCAATAGTTGGTACTGGTATAGAAGCAGCAATAGCTAGAAATACAAACGCTCTTACTTTGGCAGAAGATGACGGTACAGTTGAATACGCTGATGCAGAAACAGTAAAAGTTACATACAAAAACGGCAATAAAACAATATATAAAGTCGCTAAATTTAAAAAATCAAATGCAAAAACTTGTATAAATCAAAGAGTTACGGTCGTTTCTGGTCAAACTCTTAAAAAAGGCGATATTTTATTTGAAGGTCCTGCTGTATCTGGTGGTGAATTGTCACTTGGTACAAATATCAAAGCAGCATATATGATATACGACGGTCTTGAATTTGAAGACGGTATAGTCATTTCTGATAGATTGGTAAAAGAAGATATTCTCACATCTATTCATATAGACGATTACTCAGTGTCATTACAAGAAACTAAACTAGGTAGAGAAGAACTAACACGTGATATTCCAAACGTACCAGAAGAGACTTTGAGAAATCTAGATGAAGACGGTATAGTCGCTGTTGGTTCAAAAGTAAAATCCGGAGACATATTGGTAGGCAAAGTTGCTCCAAAAGGTGATCAAGATCTTACTGCTGAAGAAAGATTGTTAAGAGCTATTTTTGGTGAAAAAGCACAAGATATCAGAGATACTTCGTTAAAACTCCCACACGGAGAACACGGGGTAGTTATTGGTGTTAAACGCGTCACTCAGCAAGAAAGTGAAGCCCTCCCAACAGGTACTTTAGAAGAAATAACTGTTTATGTTGCTCAACAAAAGAAGATAGAAATTGGAGACAAATTGGCAGGCCGTCACGGAAACAAAGGTGTTATTTCAGCAATAGTTCCTTCTATTGATATGCCTGTTCTTCCAGATGGTTCACACGTAGATATTGTCTTTTCTTCAGAAGCTGCGTTACGCAGAATGAACGTAGGACAATTACTCGAAGCGTCACTTGGTTTATCTGGAAGTAAGCTAAACAAACAATATACTGTTCCTACACTACAAGAGATCCCAGAAGAACTTATTCAAAACGAATTGAAAGAAGCTGGACTTCCAACTTCAGGTAAGATGAAATTGAAAGATGGTAGAACTGGCGATTACTTTAGCGACGAAATCGTTGTAGGTGATGTTTACATTTTGAAATTGATTCACTTAAGCGAAGAAAAGATGCATGCTCGTTCAACTGGACCATATTCTTTGATTACACAACAACCTTTGGGTGGTAAAGCTCAATTTGGCGGTCAGAGATTTGGAGAAATGGAAGTTTGGGCTTTGGAAGCTTATGGTGCCAAACACATTTTACAAGAAATGTTGACTATTAAGTCTGACGATATGATTGGTAGAACTCAAGCTTATAGCGCCATGATTCAAGGCAAAGTTATACCTCAATCTACAGTACCTGAAACATTTAAATTGTTGGTAAGACAATTGAATGGTTTGGGATTGGGTCTCGACGTAATCACAGAAGACGGTGTTAATGAAATAACAGAAGATGCACAAGAATTGTTGGAAGAAGTAATCGAGCCAGCAGAAGAAAAGCTAATGGAAAGTATTTCTAAAACAGATAAAGACATTTTAGATGACGTAAATGATTTCTTTTATGCCACAAGCGAGGAAAGTAAATAATATATGAAAAATCTTAGTGATTTAAAAGACTTTGACGGTATTAAAATATATTTGGCTTCTAGTGAAGAGATGCTAGCCTGGTCTCAAGGTAGAATAGATAAGCCAGAAACAATTAATTACAGAACATTCAAACCCGAAAGAAACGGTTTGTTTGATGAAAGAATATTTGGACCTGTTAAAAATTTCCAATGTTATTGCGGCAAATACAAAGGTATTCGCTACAAAGGCGTTACTTGCGATAAATGCGGTGTTGAAGTTATACACTCTAGAGTTAGAAGAGAGCGTATGGGGCACATTTTACTTGCTTCTCCTGTAGCTCACGTATGGTTCTTTAGAGGAATTCCTTCTAAGATGGCAATACTTTTGGGACTTACACCACGCAGTGTCGAGTCTATAATCTATTTCTCATCATTTATAGTTACATCTTTGGATGGTACTAATAGAGCTAAGGCTTTGGATAAGGTAACAGCCGATTATAATAATTCAAAAGCAAATGTAGAAAAAGAAGTACAATCTCGCGTACACGATCTTGAAACTGAACTCAAAAATTTACCAAAACAAGATGAGTTAAAAAGCCAAGAAGCAGAGCTTAAACTTAGACAACAAATCCAAAAAGTTACCAGCTCTTTTGAAAAAAGATTTGAAGAGGTAGAAAGAAATTACACTTTAATTCAAAAGAAAATTGAAGGCATAGAGCTTTATTCAGTTATTTCAGAAGCTGAGTACACTACATTTGGTAATTACTTAGAAGAATTTTGTACACTAGAAATTGGTGCCGAAGCAATGCAAAATGTTTTGGAAGCAATGGATTTGAGCGCACTTTCAAAAGAATTGCGCGATGAAATGAACAATTCAAAAGGTCAAAAAGCTTCTAAATTAGCAAGACGCCTTAAAGTTGTCGAACAATTTAGACGCGCTTCTCTCAATCCATCACGCATGATTATGTCGGTAATCCCGGTTATTCCACCCGACCTTAGACCAATCGTTCAATTGGATGGTGGAAGATTTGCAAGTTCAGATTTGAACGAACTTTACAGAAGACTTATTAATAGAAATAATCGTTTGGCAAAATTGCTAGAGCTTGGTGCTCCTTCGATTATTGTTCGTAATGAAAAACGCATGTTACAAGAAGCTGTAGATGCCTTGTTTGATTCTTCTAAACAAAAAAGAAAAACACGTGTAACCCGAGGTAAAAAACAATTGCGATCTATTACAGATATGATCAAGGGTAAACAAGGTATATTCAGACTTAACTTATTGGGTAAGCGCGTCGACTACTCTGGTAGAGCCGTCATTATCAATGGACCAAAATTAAGATTGCACGAATGCGGTTTACCAAAAGAAATAGCTTTGGAATTATTTAAACCATTAGTTTTGAGAGAAGTTATGAGCCGTGGTTATGCACCAAATGTAAAAAGTGCAAAGCATTACTTAGAAGCTCGTTCCTCAGAAGTATGGGAAATTTTGGAAGAGTTAGTCGCTGATCATCCAGTACTTTTGAACAGAGCCCCAACACTTTGGAGACTTGGTATTCAAGCATTTTATCCAAAATTAGTAGAAGGTAATTCTATAAGACTTCATCCTTGCGTATGCTCTGGTTTTAATGCTGACTTTGATGGAGATCAAATGGCTGTACATATACCATTGTCTGAAGACGCGATACAAGAAGCAAAAGATATAATGCTTTCTACAAAGAACTTACTAAGCCCAGCCGATGGTGCTCCAAAATCTATACCTTTGAAAACAATGTTGTTTGGTACTTATTACATGACTTCAGTTGCTACTAACTTACCAGTTCACGCAACAACATTTGCAAGCAAACAAGAAATATTATTTGCATACGATTCAAAAGTATTAGACCTCAGACAACTTGCAAAAGTTAGATTAAATGGAGAAATTATCGAAACAACACCAGGTCGAATATTGTTTAATGCAATTCTTCCTCAAGGTTTTAGTTATGTGAACAAAGCCGTTGATAAAGGTGCAGTAAAATCACTTCTTACCATGGCATTTGATACTCTTCCAAGCGAAGAAGTTGCAAAACTTATCGATCATATTAAAGATCTCGGTTTTACATACGGTACTATTTGCGGACAATCAGTTTCACTTTTTGATATTCAAGTACCAGCACAACGTGCTGTATTGATTGAAGAAGGTAGAAATCTGGTTATAGAAGTAAACAAAAACTACAGACGTGGTTTGATTACAGAAAAAGAAGTAAAGAAGCAAATCGAAGATATTTGGAGAAAAGTTATTGATCAAACAAAAGATGCAGTTTGGGATAATTTGGCTGAGGATAATCCGGTCAAAGTTTTGGTCGCATCTGGTTCAACACGTGCTTCCAAAGATAATATTAGACAAGTAGCTGGTATGAAGGGTCTTGTTGCAAGTGCAGCAGGAGAAACAGTCCAAATGCCTATACTTGGTAATTACAAATCTGGTCTTTCTGCACTCGAATATTTCGTAGGTGCTAAAGGAGCTAGAAAAGGTTTGATCGACAAAGGTTTGAAAACAGCAGATGCAGGTTATCTTACAAGAAGATTAGTCGATGTTGCTCAAGATATATTGGTAAGAGAAGAAGATTGCGGTACAGAACACGGTAGAACAGTGCATAGATCAGATACAACAGTATTAGCAAACTTTGGAGATCGTTTATTGGGAAGATACTTAGCTGAAGATTTAGTTGTAAAAGGTAAAACTTTGGCTACACGCAATACTTTGATCGATAAAGCTATGGTAAAAGAATTTGTTACAAATGAAGATATTCAAAAGGTAGTGGTTAGATCTCCAATGAATTGTGAAACACCAAGAGGCATTTGTATTAAATGCTACGGTACAGACATGATGACAAGCAAGCCTATAAATCTAGGCTTGGCAGTAGGTATTCCAGCAGCTCAAGCTATTGGTCAACCTGGTGCTCAGCTCACATTAAATGTCTTCCATACCGGTGGTATTGCTGCCAAAGACATCACTCAAGGTCTTCCAAGGGTAGAAGAATTGGTAGAGGCTAGAACACCAAAATTCTTGGCTGTTATGAGCGAGTTAGACGGTAAGGTTTTGATTTCTCAATCTGGGGATGAGCGCAAGATCACAGTCGTGTCTGAAGATCCTAATGTAGACGTGAAAAGCGTTGAATATATGATCGATGCATTGAGCGAAATCATAGTAAGAGATGGAGATTTAGTACAAAAAGGTGATCGTTTAACTTCTGGAAATCTTGATTTATCTGACTTGTTTAGTATTGCAGGAGCAGATAAAGCTCGCAGATATGTTTTGGAAGAGATCCAAAAAGTTTATGCGTCACAAGGCGAGTTAATTAATGACAAGCATCTAGAAGTTATCATTAGCAAAATGTTTAATCACGTTGTGATTGAAGACGCTGGTGACACAACTTATATGGCAGCAGAATTAGCAACAAAATCAGCTTTCAAAGAGGAAAATGATAGAGTTATGGCAGAAGGTGGTCAACCAGCTACAGCTAAACTCACATTGCTTGGTATTACCAAAGCAGCTTTGAATACAGATAGTTTCTTGGCAGCTGCTTCGTTTATTCAAACAAGCAATGTGTTGACCGAGGCTGCAGCGTCTGGTAAAGTCGATTCGCTATACGGTCTCAAAGAAAACGTTATTATTGGTAAATTAATACCAACTGGAGTCGAAGCGGTTTCAAAGAGTTAACGTATATAAAAGGATATTATGCCAACAGTAAACCAATTAGTTAGAAAAGGTAGAAAAAACAAAGTTAAAAAGGCTAGAACCCCAGCGTTGAAGGAGTCTTTTAATACACTAAAACGCAAAGTTATTTCTGTTAATAGCCCATTTAAGAAAGCAGTATGCCTTGTAGTTAAAACTCAAACACCAAAGAAACCAAACTCTGCACTAAGAAAGGTTGCCAGAGTAAGACTTACAAATAAACGCGAAGTTACAGCATATGTTCCTGGAGAAGGTCACAATATTCAAGAGCACTCTGTAGTAGTTGTGCGTGGTGGTAGAGTAAAAGATCTTCCTGGTATTAAATACACCTTAGTCAGAGGTACAAACGACCTTAAAGGCGTTGAAAATCGCAAAACATCTAGATCAATTTATGGAACTAAAAAGGTTAAAAAAGGATAATAAATCATGAGTAGAGGTAAACCAGCAAAAAAAAGAATTCAAGAACCAGATCAAGTTTATAAATCAAAAGTAGTTCAAAGAATGATAAACATAGTTATGTTAGACGGCCGTAAAGCTACTGCTGAAAACATAGTTTATGGTGTTTTAGAAAAATTAAACGAAAATAAAAAAGAAGCTTTAAGAATATTTGAACAAGCTTTAAAAAATGTTATGCCAATGCAAGAAGTCCGCTCAAAAAGAGTTGGTGGTGCTACTTATCAAGTACCAATGCCAGTAAAGCATGAGAGATCAGAAGCTTTGGCAATAAGATGGGTTATCTCAGCTGCAAGAGGTAGATCTGGTAAACCAATGGTAGAAAGACTTTCACAAGAAGTTAATGACGCTTTCAATTCTACAGGCGCAGCTATGAAAAAAAGAGATGAAGTTCACAAGATGGCAGAGGCAAATAAAGCCTTTTCACATTTTGCAAGGTAATTTTTATGTCTGATCAATCTACCCAAAAACAATATCCAATAGAAAAAGTACGCAACATTGGAATTATTGCTCATATCGATGCTGGTAAGACTACCACAACTGAAAGCATTTTATATTACACAGGTAAAACTCATAAAATAGGTGAAGTCCATGAAGGTAATACTCAAATGGATTGGATGGATCAAGAGAGAGAGCGCGGTATTACAATTACTGCCGCTGCTACAACTTGCTTTTGGAAAGACCATCGCATCAATATAATTGATACTCCTGGACACGTCGATTTTACAGCCGAAGTAGAACGTTCTTTAAGAGTTCTAGACGGTGCAGTTGTTGTATTTGACGGTAAAATGGGAGTCGAGCCCCAATCAGAAACAGTTTGGAGACAAGCAAATAAATATAAAGTTCCCCGCATGTGCTTTATTAACAAAATCAATCAAATCGGTGGAGATTTTTATAAGAGTTTAGTTTCTGTAAATGCAAGATTAAGCCACAATGCTCATCCTATATTTTTACCAATTGGTTTTGAAAAAGATCTTCGTGGATGCGTAGATTTAGTCAGAATGAAAGCTTATACATATGCGGAATTCAAGCAAGACGACTTTGTAGTAGAAGATATACCCGCAGATATGCTCGAGAAATCAAAAGAATATAGAACAAAATTAATTGAAGCAGTAGCAGAATACGATGATAATGCTTTGGAAAAATATTTAAATGGCTCAGAACTTACAGAAGAAGAGTTATTAGTTTGTATAAGAAAAGCAACTTTGTCTGGTAAATTTTTCCCAGTTCTTACAGGTGATGGCCGAGGTATTGCAGCGAGATATGTATTAGATAGCGTTGTTTCATATTTACCTTCTCCAAGAGATGGTGAAGGCGTTTCTGCAAAAAAAGTATCTAATGACGAGCACGTAACTGTAGATGAAAGTCCAGATGCACCATTTACAGCTTTGGCATTTAAAATACAATCAGATCCATATGTAGGAAGACTTACTTTTGTACGCGTGTATTCTGGTTCTATGACAGCTGGTTCTTATGTTTTGAATACAACAAAAAATGTAAAAGAAAGAGTTGCTCGTATTTTGTTGATGCACGCAAACCACAGAGAAGAAATAAAAGAACTAAAAGCTGGTGAAATAGGCGCACTTATTGGTTTGAGTGAAACTGTGACTGGTAATACCTTATGCGATGAAAGTAATCCTTTATATTTGGAAGCTATATCTTTTGCTGAGCCAGTTATTGGTCTTGTATTAGAGCCAAAAACCAAAGGTGATAGAGACAAAATGTCAGCGGCAATCAAGAGATTTTTAGACGAAGACCCAACTTTAAAGATGAAATACGATCCAGAAACTCAAGAAACTATTTTGTATGGTATGGGAGAGTTACATTTGGAAATTATTGTAGATAGAATGAAACGTGAGTTTAAAGTAGAAGTAAATACTGGTAAACCTCAAGTAGCTTATCGAGAGGCTTTTGGTAAAAAAGTAGAAAAGATTGAAGGCAAATATATAAGACAATCTGGTGGTCGTGGTCAATACGGTCATGTAGTTATCAAAGCTGAACCACAAGAACGCGGTAAAGGTTATGAGTTTGTAAACGCAATAGTTGGTGGTTCTATTCCTAGAGAATATATCCCAGCTGTAGAAAAAGGCATTAAAGAATCATTAGAAAGTGGCGTTATTGCAGGTTATCCTGTTGTTGATGTAAAGATCACTTTGTTTGATGGTTCATTCCACGAAGTAGATTCTAACGAGCAAGCATTTAAAATGGCTGCTATTGAAGCCATGAGAGCTGCTCAAAGAGCATCAGATACATTTTTATTAGAACCAATTATGGATGTCGAAGTAAGCACGCCCGAAGACTTTATGGGAGATGTTATCGGTGGTTTATCTGGTAAAAGAGGCCGTATTGAAGGTACAGAAAGCCTTGGTAATGCTGTAGCAATAAAGGCAAAAGTTCCTTTATCAGAAATGTTTGGCTATGTAACAGAACTTAGAGGTTTAACCCAAGGTAGAGCTTCTTTTAGTATGGAGCCTTCTCATTATCAAGAAGTACCTGGCAACCTGGCGGAAGCCATCTCTGCAGGTAAAAAGTCTTGATTTTGTTGCTATAATCTGGTTAACTAACACCTGCCGAGCCACTGTCTTCATTGGTTTGGTAATTAGTATAAAAGTATAAAAAAAGTTTTTTGAAAGGTATATAAAAATGGCAGATGCTAATAACGTTTATAAAAGAGAAAAGCCACATCTTAATGTAGGTACTATTGGTCACGTAGATCATGGTAAAACAACATTAACTGCGGCTATTACAAAAGTTCTATCCGATATGGGTATGGCAAAAGCTATGGCTTTTGATCAGATCGACAAGTCCCCAGAAGAAAAAGCTAGAGGTATTACAATTAACATTACTCACGTAGAGTATGAAACAGCCAATAGACACTATGCACATATTGATGCTCCAGGTCATGCTGACTACATCAAAAACATGATCACCGGTGCAGCTCAAATGGATGGCGCTATTTTGGTAGTTTCCGCTCCAGATGGTCCAATGCCTCAAACAAGAGAGCATATCTTATTGGCCAAACAAGTTAATGTTCCAGCAATGGTAGTTTTCATGAATAAAACCGATATGGTACAAGATGCAGAAATCTTGGAATTAGTAGAATTAGAAGTAAGAGAACTTTTGACAAAGTATGGCTTCCCAGGAGATGAAATTCCTGTAATCAAAGGCTCTGCGTTAAAAGCATTAGAAGGTGACGCAGCTGCTGCAGAGCAAATCAAAGAATTGATGGCTGCTGTTGATAGTTATATTCCTACACCAGTAAGAGACTTGGATAAACCTTTCTTAATGCCTATAGAAGACGTTTTCTCTATCAAAGGTAGAGGAACTGTTGCAACAGGTAGAATCGAAAGAGGTAAAGTTAAAGTCGGTGAAGAAATAGAAATCGTAGGTATTAAAGCAACACAAAAGTCAGTAGTCACTGGCGTAGAAATGTTTAAGAAAACACTAGAAGACGGTCAAGCCGGAGACAATGTAGGTATATTGTTGAGAGGTGTTGAACGCGATGATATAGAAAGAGGTCAAGTTTTGGTGAAAACTGGAAGTGTCAAAGCTCACACAGAATTTGAAGCACAAGTTTACATTCTTTCAAAAGAAGAAGGTGGTAGACACAAGCACTTCTTTACAGGTTACAGACCACAATTTTACATCAGAACTACAGACGTAACCGGTGAAGTAACTCTTCCACAAGGTGTAGAGATGGTAATGCCAGGCGATAATACTGTATTGACAGTTAAGCTCATTACCCCAATCGCTATGGAAGAAGGTATGAGATTTGCTATTAGAGAAGGTGGACACACAGTAGGTGCTGGTGCAATCACAAAGATTCTAGCGTAAAAGCAATTGAGTCGAGCCCCGCTTAGGCGGGGCTCGTTTTATCTATGACAAAAGAGAAAAAAGAGTCAAAAATAAGAATAAAGTTAAATGCATATGACAGTAGAATTATTGACCTTAGTTGTGCTAAGATCGTCGATACTGCCATTAGAACAGGTGCAAAAATAGTAGGTCCAGTACCTCTACCAACTAGAATCGAAAGATTTACAGTTATAAGAGGTCCACATATTGACAAAAGATCTAGAGAGCAATTTGAACTAAAAACTCATAAACGAGTTATAGATCTTTTGGAGCCAACTAGTTCTACGATAGACAGTTTGTCTCATCTGAACTTACCTGCCGGTGTCGATATTTCGATAAAGATGTGATTAAATTGACGAGCTTTTTTAAAACAACATAGTAAAAGTGACAAGGTAGGTACATTGTATGTGCGCCTTTGGGCGCTTTTTTGTTGCAAAGATAAAATGTATATGACAGATACTAATGTAATAAAAGGAACAAAATTGAATATGAGCCAATTGTTTTTGGATAGCGGTAAAGTTGTTCCTGTGACAATAGTTCAGGTAGAAACTGAATTGGATGCTTCTTTGGAAGGTAGCAATGTTACTATTGTTGGTACTTCAAAAGGTAAGGGTTTTACAGGTGTTATGAAAAAATGGGGTTTTCGTGGGGGTTCAAGCACACGTGGTCAATCAAATAAGCCTAGAGCTGCAGGTTCTATTGGTGCACAAACTCCAGGTAGAGTTTTTAAAGGTAAGAAAATGGCCGGAAGACATGGTAATAAGCGTATTACTATAAAAGGATTACAAATACTTAAAGTTACTAATGATACAAAGAGTTTAATGGTGTCTGGGCCAATTCCTGGTGCAAGACATTCGAAAGTTCAGATAACTGTACAAAAATGAATGAGGTTTTCAGGAGAATAAAATGAAAATTGACGTTATAGACATAAAAGGAAAAAAAATAGAACAATTAGACTTAGCCGATGCGGTCTTCAAAATAGTTCCTAATACTACTGCAATCTCACATTATGTACGAGTTTATCTCGCAAACCAGCGCCAAGGAACTTCTTCAACAAAGACACGAGGCGACGTTTCTGGTGGTGGTAAAAAACCTTGGGCACAAAAAGGTACTGGCAACGCTAGAGCAGGCTCAACAAGAAGTCCTGTATGGCGTCATGGCGGTATTTCTCACGGCCCAAAACCTCGAAGTTGGAAATTGTCATTGTCTCAGGCTATAAAAGCTTTGGCCTTGAAGTCAGCATTGTCTTATAAATTTTCTAATGATGCCGTTTTGGTGGTTGATTCCTTTGATCTTAAATCACCAAAAACCAAAGCTGTTACTCAAATTTTAACCGATTTAAATATTTCAGGTAAGTCTCTTATTGTTACAAAAGATTACGATAAAACTCTTTTAATGAGTTCAGCGAATTTACCAAAAGTAAAGATGTCGTTTCTTGGTACTTTAAATGCCTATGAAGTGTTGAATGCACCAAAAATAATTTTTACAAAAGACGCAGTAGTAGGATTTGAGGAGAAATACAAATGATCATATCTAAGCATATTAAAAAACCAATAGTTACTGAAAAAAGCGTGTCAGCAGCAACTGGAGGTAAATACATTTTTAAAGTAGGTATGACAGCTAATAAGCATCAAATAAGACTGGCAGTTGAAAAATTGTTTGATGTAGATGTTTTAAAAATCAATAGCATGGTTATTCCAGGTAAGAAAAGACGCATAAGGGGTAGCAGACAATTTACTAAGACACCTATGTGGAAGAAAGTTGTAGTTCAATTAAAATCAGGTCAAAAAATTGATATAGGAGCTACAGAATAATATGTTGAGAACTTATAAACCTACAACTCCAAGCAGAAGATCAAAGAAGACATTAGTACAAGATGTTTCAAAAGCACGTCCTTTGAAATCATTAATTACACCTTTGAATGGCCCATCTGGTAGAAGTAATGGTCGTATATCAACTCGCCACAGACAGAGAGGTACAAAGAAATTTTATAGAATTATTGATTTCAAAAGAAATAAACAAAATATACCGGCAAAAGTAGCTGCTTTGGAATATGATCCAAATAGAAACGTTTCAATTGCGCTTTTACACTATGTAGACGGTGAAAAAAGATATATTTTAGCTCCAGAAGGTTTAAAAGCAGGTATGACAGTTGTGTCTGGTGCAGCAGTTGAGCCTATTGTAGGTAATACTTTACCTTTAGGTAACATTCCTATGGGTACGTTTGTTCACAATATAGAGCTTAATCCAGGTGGTGGTGGCGTAATGGCTCGTTCCGCCGGATCTAGCGCGCAATTATTAGCAAAAGAAGGCAGTTATGTATCGTTGAAATTACCAAGCGGCGAATTTAAAAAAGTTTTGGCTACTTGTGTAGCTACAATCGGTGTGTTGGGTAATGAGCAATACAGAAACATAAGACTTGGCAAAGCTGGAATTAACAGGTATAAAGGAGTACGACCATCAGTTCGTGGTGTCGCTATGGCGAACCCAAGCGACCACCCACACGCTGGTTCTTACCGAGATAACGGTATTGGTCAAAAGTATCCAAAATCCCCATGGGGCTGGAATACAAGAGGTGTTAAGACTAGAAAGAGAAATCATACTGGTCACACAATAATTAAAGACAGGAGAAAGAAATAATGTCTAGATCACTAAAAAAAGGTATATATACTGATGAAAAGTTAATAAAAAAAGTCCAAGTTGCCAAAGATACCAAAGCAACAAAGCCTATAAAGACTTGGTCACGCCGTTCTACGATTGTGCCAGACATGGTAGGTATCACTTTTGAAGTTCATAACGGTAAAATTCATATACCTGTTTATGTAACTGAATCAATGGTAGGTCATAAATTAGGCGAATTTGCTCCTACAAGAGTATTTAGAGGGCATTCGTCAAAGAAATCTGCATAACATATGTTTAAAAAGTCTATAGTACAAGCTTCATATACAAATGCTCGAATCTCACCAAAGAAAGTTGCACCAGTTATGGATTTGGTGCGTGGCATGTCTTTGCATCAAGCTAAGTTAAGCTTAGCCTTTCAACCTTCAAAAGCCGGTCAATTGATTCTCAAAGTATTACGTTCTGCAGAAGCCAATGCTCGAAACAATTTCAAACTTGACGCTTCTAGACTATTTGTTTCTGAGCTCTGGGTGTCTGGTGGTAAAGTAGCAAAATGGGGACAACCGGTTGCACGTGGTAGATTTAACCCACTTTTAAAAAGATCAAGTCATATATATGTAGGTTTAAATGAGAAATCAAATGGAGGGTCTAATTAATGAGTCATAGAATTCACCCATACGGTTTTAGGTTGGGAATAACAAAAGATTGGATATCTCGCTGGTATGCTGATAAAAAAACTTATCCAGACCTTGTTCTTGAGGATGAGAGAATAAGAAAATTCTTGACCAAAAAACTTGATATGGCAGGGGTAGAGTCTATCAATATTGAACGTTCTGTCAACTCCGTAGATATTTATATAAGAGTATCAAAACCAGGCGTTGTTATAGGTCGAGACGGTGGTGGTGTAGAAGCTTTGGAAAAAGAACTAAAGAAAATTACTACCTCAAAGCTCCGAATTACTGCAGAAGCCGTAAAAGTCCGTGAAATAGAAGCACAATTAGTTGCTGATTATATAGCTAGACAACTTCAAAGACGCGTTAATTTTAGAAAAGCAGCTATGTATGCAGTAGAATCTGCAATGTCAAAAGGTGCAAAAGGTGTAAAAGTACGACTTTCTGGTGTTTTGGGTGGTGGTAATACAATCGGTCGTACAGAAAAATTTACTAGAGGTGCAGTTCCTTTACAAACACTTAGAGCCAATATTGATTATGCACAAGTACATTGTCAATTGTTGTATGGTGTAGTTGGTGTTAAAGTCTGGATTTATAAAGGGGAGAATAAATAATTATGTTATTACCTAAAAAAGTAAAATTTAGAAAGCAGCAACGTGGTAATAACAAAGGTATTGCAGTTCGCGGTAGTTCTATAGCTTTTGGTGAATTCGCACTCAAAGCTATGGATAGATGTCTTATTACATCTCGCCAAATAGAGTCTGCAAGAAAAGCTATTTCTCATCAGACAAAAAGAGGTGGAAGGCTTTGGATTAGAATCTTCCCCGATAAGCCTATTGCAAAGAAAGCACCTGAAACAAGAATGGGAAGCGGAAAAGCTCCAACAGATCATTATGCAGCTGTTATAAAGCCTGGTAAGATCATATTTGAACTGGCCGGCGTCACAGAAGAAACAGCTAGAGCTGCATTTTCTAGAGCTGCTGATAAGTTGCCAGTAAAAACTAGGTTTTTGATTAAAGAATAAAAATATATGGCAAAAGTAATTAAAAATACAGAAAAAATAGAAGCAACGCAAGATCAAAAAAAAGCTTTGAAGACTAATAAAGCTAAAGAAGTTTTGTCAGATAAGTCTATGAGTGATCTAGTAAAGCTGCTTGACGAAAAAAGATTGGCTTTAGATAAGTTAGTTCTAAACGTTTTGCAAAAGAAAGAAAAAAATGTTAAAAAAGCAGGGTTTTTAAAAAAAGAAATAGCTAGATTATTGACTGAAGTTAATAAAAGAGGAGAAATGCAATGAAAAGAGTATTAAAAGGCGTAGTAGTATCTTCAAAAATGAATAAAACCGTAGCAGTTGAGATTGATTTAACAAAAAGACATAAAGTCTATGGTAAGCTTCTCAAACGCTCTAGAAACCTTTTGGCTCATGACGAGGTAGGGGTAATAGAAGGAGATACAGTTTTAATCGAAGAATGCGTACCTTTTTCAAAAAGAGTATCGTGGATAGTAAAAGAGAGGGTTAAGTAATTATATGGTTAAAGTAGGAACAGTTTTAAAAGTAGCAGATAATTCTGGAGCAAAGACTTTGAAAATAATAGGTATTCCAGGACATTCTGGTAGAAAAACAGCATCTCTAGGAGATATTGTGACTGTTTCTGTCTACGGAACTTCATCAACAGGCTATGTTAAAGATCATACTGTTATGAAAGCTCTTATCGTTAGAACAAAAAAAGAAGTACGTCGTAAAGATGGTAGTTATATAAGATTTGACGATAATGCAGGCGTGGTTATGAACAAAGAAAATCAAATGGTGGGTACACGTGTATTCGGACCTGTAGCACGAGAAATTAGAGATATGGGTCAGATGAAAATTGCATCACTAGCAAAAGAAGTTTGGTAAAGCATAAGAAAAGCGGAAGGTTTCTATGAAAACTGGAGAACTTATATGAAAATAAAAAAAGGCGATAAAGTAAAAATAATAGCAGGCAAAGATAAAGGTAAACTAGGTACAGTTCTCAAAGTACTAGTTGCAGAAGCAAAAGTGGTTGTTGAAGGTGTTGGTTTGGTCAAACGCCATATCAAACCAGGCGTTGTGTCTAAAGATGGTGGTATTATAAGCATCGAAAAGCCGATTGATGTTTCTAATGTTATGTACTTTGATGAAAAGTTAAACAGGCCAGTTAGAAATAGATCAAAGTCTGAATAGGTTCAAATATATGGAAAGATTAAAAGAAAAGTATAAAAACGAAATAACAAAAAAACTACAAAAGGAATTTAATTTGACCAATCTTATTCAAGTTCCAAAAGTAGAGAAATTAAGCATAAATGTAGGTATTGGTAGTTTTAGAGATAATAAAACAGCTGTCGATGCATTTGAGCAAGAACTTACAGCTATTACAGGGCAAAAACCTTATACAAGGACTGCACGCAAATCTGAAGCAGGTTTTAAAATTAGACGTGGCGACGTAGTGGCCTATGCGGTAACGTTGCGGGGTGATAGAATGTGGGCGTTTCTGGATAAGCTGGTAAATGTAGCATTACCACGAGTAAGAGACTTTCAAGGGTTGAATCCTAACTCTTTTGATAAGAACGGTAATTACTCGATAGGTATCAAAGAACATGTTATATTTCCTGAAATCAATCCTAATACTGTGTATGGTATTAGAAGTATGCAAGTAAACGTTGTTACCAACACAAAAAATGTTGATATGAACAGATACTTACTAAAAGAATTAGGGTTTCCGTTTAAAGGAATGATGCACAATGGCTAAAGTAGCACTTATATTAAAACAAAAGAAAGACAATAAATTTAAGGTTAGAAATTACAACCGATGTCATGTATGTGGCAGTCCCCGTGGGTTTTTTCGCAGATTTAAAATATGTAGAAAATGTTTTAGAGAAATGGCGCATCTAGGCAAATTACCTGGTGTTATGAAAGCGAGTTGGTAGAGATATGAGTATAGATTTATTATCAAACATGTTAAGTTCGTTGAAAAATGCTGCTATGGCGGGTCGACCAAATATTGAGACACCTTATTCATCGGTGTGTGAAGCAGTAGCAAAAGTACTCGCTCAAAAAGGATTTTTAACAGAAGTAAAAATCTTTAAGCCTGAGGGAAAACCTTATAAAATGTTAAATTTGGTATTGGCAAAAGAAGGCAACAAAGCACTAATAACAGATGTTAAGCGTGTTTCCAAACCTGGTAGTAGAGTTTATTCTTCTAGTTACAAGATAAAGACTTTACGTGGCTACGGTGTTTCCGTGGTTTCTACGTCTAGAGGTATTATCGACGGTTTAGAAGCCAAAAAGAAAAAACTTGGTGGCGAAATTTTATGCGAGGTATTTTAATATGTCACGTATAGGTAAAAACCCAGTAGAAATTCCAACCGGTGTTACAGTTACTATTGATAAAGACCTTATTGTAGTCAAAGGACCAAAAGGTGAATTATCTTTATCCAAGATGCCTGTTATTGAAGCTAAAATAGAAGAGAATCGCATAATTTTTAGTACAGAGCCCAAGACCAAACAAATAAATGCCGCTTGGGGTCTTATGCGAGCTTTAGTTTCTAATATGATCAAAGGTGTCACCGTAGGTTTTGAAAAGAAATTGGAATTAGTTGGTGTCGGTTATCGCGCTGCTCAAAATGGCAATGGGTTGACTATGAATATTGGTTATTCTCACCCAGTCAATATTGCCGCTCCAGCTGGAATACAGATTACTGTAGTTGACAATCAAAATATAACTATTTCAGGAGCAGATAAGCAACTTGTAGGGCAAGTAGCTGCAGAAATACGCAAAGTTCGTCAACCAGAGCCTTATAAAGGTAAAGGTATCAAGTATTCTACTGAAGTAGTACGTAGAAAAGCTGGTAAGTCAGGAAAGGCCTAATAATTATGTATCATGTAAAAATGCGCAAAGATGCGAGAGAAAAAATAAAATTGAGAATAAGACAAAAGATAAGCGGTACTGCAGAAAAGCCTCGTTTATCAGTCTTTAGATCAAACAAATATATATATGCACAACTCATTGACGATGAAGCTATGGTTACTTTGGTAGATGTTATGAAAGAAGCTTTGTCTATGGATAAGTCACAACCCAAGATGAAACAAGCGTATGAACTTGGTAAGTTATTGGCGCAAAAAGCTTCTAAGAAAAAACTAACACAAGCGATTTTTGATAGAAATGGTTATAAATATCACGGAAGAGTAAAAATGCTTTGCGAAGGAGCACGTGAGGGAGGATTAACACTATGATGAAAGTACAAAGAGAAGGAGAATTTTTTGAAAAAGTTATCGAAATGTCTCGTGTTTCGAAAAAAACAAGCGGTGGTAATACTTTGAGCTTTACTGCATTGATGGTAATTGGAAATAAGAATGGTAAAGTTGGAGTAGGTTATGGTAAAGCTAGAAGTACTGGTAACGCTGTTGCAAAAGCTCGAAGTAATGCTTATAAAAATATGGTAGACGTTCAACTGAATCAAACAACAATAAAACATGAAGTAGCAGCAAAATACAGAGCTTCAAAAGTATTATTAAAGCCAGCTCCAGAAGGTTCTGGTGTTATTGCTGGTGGAGCTGTTAGATCTGTAGCTGAAATGGCAGGTATAAGAAATCTATCTGCAAAAATGTTGGGTTCAAGCAATAAAATAACTTCATGCAGATGCGTTTTACTTGCTTTAAAGAAATTGAAAGTAAACTAATTATGAACTTACACGAATTACCAAAAATAAAAGGAAACAAGAAGAAATCCAAAATAATTGGGCGCGGCCGAGGCAGTGGCGTTGGTGCTCATACAGTTGGAAAAGGCCAAAAAGGCCAAAAGTCACGTGCCAGTAGAGGTGCCCCTTTTGGCTTTGAGGGAGGTCAAGTTCCTTTGTTTAGAAGATTACCTCAAATTGGTGGTTTTAGAAATCCTAGACCTTTGCGAATAACCAGCGTTAGTTTAGGGTTTTTCTCAACTTTCGATGAAGGTTTAACAGTTACACCACAATCACTAGTAGATGCAGGTTTTATTGATCGTATACCTTTGCATGGTGTAAAAGTTTTGGGTACAGGAAAGCTTACAAAGAAATTATCTTTTGAAGGTTTTCTATTTTCTGAAGGTGCAAAAAAGAAAATAATAGCATCCGGTTCCAAAATAGTTGAAAATCTCTGATAAGATAGTTAGTACAATACTATGAAGAGTCTTTTGAAATTTCCTGAACTTAGGAAAAAATTTTTAATTACACTATTATTTATAGTTTTATTTCGCGCATTATCGCACGTTCCTATTCCTAGTATTAACACCGAAGCTGTTAAGCAGTTTTTAGGTGAAAATGTATTTTTTGGGTTATTAAACTTATTTAGTGGTGGCGGCTTTAAAAACTTTTCAATTGTTACTTTGGGTTTGATTCCTTACATTAATGTTTCAATATTCATTCAATTGTTAGTGACATTTATCCCTAGCTTAGAAGAGTTACAAAAAGAAGGAGAGCAAGGTCGTGAAAAAATTAATATGTACACTAAATTAATAACAGTTCCTGTTGCGTTGTTGCAATCTTATGGGCTTTATTTTTCATTGAGTAGGATGGGCATTATACAGTCATTGGGAACTTTGGATTTAGTAATATTTTTGCTGACATTGACGGCAGGTTCGATGTCGGTTATTTGGTTTGCCGATTTACTGACAGAATATGGCATTGGTAATGGGACATCTGTTATTGTTTTTATAGGTATTGTTGGTAGCATACCAAGCTTTTTATTTAGCCTGTTTGTAAACTTTAATACATTAAATCTTTTCTTATTCGCCGCTTATATGTTATTTGCACTTTTGGTTGTTTTGGCAGTAGTTTATGTAAATGAAGGTACGCGTAATCTAGAAATTGAGTATGGCCGTAGGTCTCAACGATCTACAAAAGTTGCAAACTTTTTACCAATAAAAATTAATCAAACAGGCGTAGTGCCTATAATATTTGCTGTATCCATGGTATCTCTGCCTGCGCTTATAGCAGCTCCATTATCTGCATCAGCAAATCCAACGTTGCAGGGTATAGGCTTATTTTTATCAACACACTTTAATTTGAATAGCGCTGTTTATAATATCTTATATTTTGCCTTAGTATTCGGATTTACTTTTTTGTATACATTTATTCAATTTAGTCCAAATAAAATAGCAGAAGATATAAAAAAGAGCGGTGGTTTTATTCCGGGTATACGTCCTGGTATGGCTACTGAAAAATATCTTAAAGGTATAATTTCACGACTCACTTTTTATGGAGCATTTTTCTTGGCTTTTGTCGCAATAATGCCATATTTGATTCAAGTAGTTTTTGGATTTGAATCATTTGCTGTTGGTGGTACAAGCCTTTTGATAGTTGTTTCTGTTATACTTGAAATTGTTAGACAAGTACATTCATTGATTAGAAGTACGAGTTACGATAGATTTATTTCTTAGAAGAAAATACAAAAATAATGTTTGATAAGCTTAAAGATTTAAATAAATTAAGAAAAGCTCAAGCAGAGGTAAAAAAACAGCTTGAAAGTATCTTTACAAACTATGACGATGGTGAATTCAAGATTGTAATTCGCGGCGATAAGAAAATTGAGCGCATTACTATAGATGGAGATGAATCATCAAAATTGAAAGAAGCTTTGAATAAAGCTTTCAAAGAACTAGATAAAAAAGTAGAGAAAGCAATGAAGGGTAAATTGGGCGATTTCGGATTTCCTGAATTATGAAAATATTATTAATGGGGCCTCCAGCATGCGGCAAAGGTACTCAAGGCGATTTATTGAGCGTTTTCCTAAAATTGCCATTAATTAAAGTAGGCAATATTTTGCGTAGTATAACTCCTGATGATCCTAGATATATTGTTGTAAATGAAGCCATGGATAAAGGCGATTTGGTGCCTTTAGAAATTGTTGCGGCTATTTTAAAAGAAAGAGTTTTACAACCTGATTGCGATAATGGTTATATTATTGATGGCTGGGATCGTCAAATGGGTGATTTACGTGCATTTGATCCACCATTTGATAAAGTTTTATTTTTTAATATTTCTACTGATACCTCTATCAAGAGGATAACTGCTAGAAGAGTATGTGAAAAAGAGGGTCATAATTATAATCTTGTTTCTATGTTGCCAAAGAAGCCAGGGGTTTGTGATATAGATGGTAGTAACTTGATAATTCGTGATGACGATAAAGAAGATGTAGTCATAGAAAGATTGCGTATTTATAAGCAACAAACATTACCAGTAGTTGATTATTTTAGATCTGCAGGCCTTTTAATAGAAATAGATGCAGAGCCTCTGCCACAAGAAATCTTTGAAGCTACAAAAAAATTGCTAGGTTACTAACGCCGCCGTATAATCTAAGTTAATGCCGGTTTCAAAGACAAGATCTCATCATACAAAAAAAAGATTGATTCATCATTTTTTACCTCACCCAGAGCTTAAAGTGCGAGCTACATTACTCAGTCATTTATTTTTGTTCATTTATGTAAGTATAGTCGCATCAAGTTTTTTGTTTTTTAAATATGTTCCCAGAGTAGCTCCTGGTGTTTTGGGTTACGCTTCAAAAATTGATATAGACACTTTATTAAAAGATACAAACATCAAACGCTCTGAGGCTGGTTTACAACCATTAACACTAGATCAAAAACTTTCAGAAGCCGCGAAAAAAAAGGCTTCGCATATGTTTAAAGAAGATTATTGGGCTCATGTTTCGCCTGCCGGGGTAGAACCCTGGGTTTTTATTTTAGGCGAAGATTACGATTATATGTATGCTGGTGAAAATCTGGCCAAGAATTTTAATACGTCTGATGAAGTCGTAGATGCATGGTATAACTCGCCGAGTCATAGAGAGAATCTGCTCAATGCCAAATATTTGGATGTGGGTTTTGCAGTTGTTAATGGGAATTTACAAGGTTATGAGACTACGCTGGTTGTTCAAATGTTTGGAAAATTACGTGGTACTTCACAAACTGCTGCTGTACCAAATACGCCTGAAGTAGCGGCGGACACATCTGTTTTTGAAGATCAAGCTCCTGTTGAGACTTCTGCTATCACCGAGTCGGCTGTTGTAGCAGAGCCGGAAATAGCTCCAATAATTGATATAAGCAGGTTTACGACTTATTTAGCATATTCTATGACAGTCTTTATGTTGATCTTGTTATTACTTGATATTTGGTATTCAAGCAAGAAAGGTATACAAAAATTTACTGGTCATACATTAGCTCATATCTTGTTTTTGACTGTTATTATGGCTAGTATTTGGTTTTCACTGCTGCCGGGGCATGTTTTATGAGAAATCACATTTTGCATTATATGTTCTTAATAATAGCGCTAATACTTACTTTTGGACTAATGTCTTTATATAAAGGCCAGACTGTTAATCAGCTCTATATAGGAGGTTTCGGTTGTACTTTTTATGCTCTATGGGGTATTCTACACCATAGAATTGAAGGTAGACTAAATACTTTAATTGCCCTTGAGTATATATTGATTTCAGTTATTGCATTTGTCCTGCTTTTGCTGGTTTTATCTTATTAAATATGAATATAACTATAGTAATGCCTACATACAATGAGGCATCAAATATTGCGAAAATGATTGAAGCTATAAGTAAAATAGCCAAAGCTTCACCAGCGCACGCTTATAGCCTTTTGGTGGTAGATGACACTTCGCCAGATGGCACGGCAGAGATTGTATCCAAAAGTCAGCAAACATACCCATTTGTTCATTTATTATTACGCAAAGAAAAAACAGGGCTCGGTGCAGCATATCTAGAAGGGTTTAGATACGCAATGTCTCATTTGAGTCCTGACGTATTAATTGAAATGGATGCTGATTTCCAGCATGATCCAGCAGATTTACCTAGATTTGTCGAAGCTATTAACTCTGGAGCAGATTTGGTTCTTGGTTCTCGATATATTGGCGGTGGTGCTATTCCAGAAGAGTGGGAGCTTTATAGAAAACTTTTGAGTGTGTGGGGGAATAGATTTACAAAAGTAGTTTTGGGATTGTACGGTATTACAGATTTTACAACTGGTTTTCGTGCTTGGCGTGTTTCGGGCTTTATGAACGCTATTGACTTGTCGACGATATTATCAAAAGGTTTTGCTTATAAAATAGATCTCTTATACCAAATGCATAAACGTGGCGCCAAGGTAAAAGAAATACCGATAGTGTTTGGTTTGCGCAGCGATGGTGAATCGAAGATGCAAAGAAACAATCCGATGGAAACCTTGAGAGTAATATTCACTATTAAATTTCATGAACGTGAAAGTTTTTTCAAATTTTTATTAGTAGGTACTGCAGGCTTTGCAACAGACTTTTTATTGTTTAATATATTTTCAACAATAGATGCGCTTTATGCCACCTCAGCGTTGTTGTCTGGTTTTTTTGCAATGTTGACTACATTGCTTTTAAACAACCTTTGGTCTTTTAGCGCAAGTAGTATGGGTAAAAGGTTGGATGCCGTATGGAAAACTGCATTTTACTTTATCTCATCGGCAATGCCAATTTTCTTTCGTAATTGGTTTGTCAATTATAGTGCTGAATTTTTGGGACATAACTTCTTTGTCAGAAATGGTACTTTTTTGATAGGTGTTGCTTTGGGTCTTGTTTGGAATTATTTAGTTTATAGCAAAATTATTTGGAATCGCAGTAAAAGCGTATAATTTAATTACATATGCTCAAGTACTCTGTAATCATACCTACATACAACGAAGAAGCTAGAATAGGTCCAACAGTTAGCAAGGTCGTTGCCTTTCTAGATGCATTGGGAAAGCCTTATGAAGTTTTGGTAGTCGACGATGGAAGTAAAGACGGTACCGTTAAAATAGTCGAAGATTATATCGAGCAAAATAAAGAGCATTTATCAAATATTCTAAAAGTTATAAAAAATCCACATAAGGGTAAAGGGTGTACTGTTCGTACGGGTATGTTACTGGGTGAGGGCGAGTTACTTTTGATGACAGATGCAGACAGTGCTACTCCTATAGACGAATTGAGACGTCTAGAGCTTTGGATAGAAGATCATGGCTATGATGTGGCAATTGGGTCTCGTGAGGGTATTGGTTCGGCACGCAAAGGTGAGCCGTTATATCGACATATTATGGGTAGGATTTTTAATCTGATTATAAGAGTTTTAACTTTGCCAGGTATCAAAGATACACAATGTGGTTTTAAGATGTTTAAGCACGACGTAGCAAAAGATGTATTTTCAAGTTCTATTTTATTTGGAGACGATGCTCCAACAATCAAAATACCGCGTGTTAGTGCATTTGATGTAGAAATCTTGTTAATTGCACAAAGGCATGGTTATAAAACAAAAGAAGTGCCAGTTATGTGGAATTTTGGTACAAAGTCGACAGTTTCTCCTGTGCGAGACTCAATAAATAACTTGCTAGATGTCTTGAAGGTAAAATCTAATGATATAAAAGGATTATACAAGCCACGTAACATAGCCTAATAAAAACAGTTTTTATGTCAAATCTACAAAAAAAAATACTAATCTTTTTACCAAAATTTCCTGTTTTGACAGAAACATTTATAGAAAGAGAGATTTCTGAGTTGATATCAAATGCAAAGCTAGAGATTACCGTTTTGGCTTTGGAAAAGTCCAATGGTTTTGCCAGCGCTAGTACATTGGCAAGAACCACGTATATAAGCCTTACTCTGCAAGATTGTTTATTTGGTTTTGTGAAATATGGTTTGTTAAGACCTTTTTCTGCGCTTAAAGCTTTATTGCTTGTTTGTTCTAGTGATAGAGTTCCATTTTTATTACCTTTAGGTGTATCAAAACTTGAGCACGAAACTAGTTTTATAAAAAAAATGACACTTTCTAGATTTGTGTTGTATTTGAAATCTTTTGGGTATGCTTATATTTTCAAAAATTATAACCCAGAGCATTTGTGGGTACACTTTGCTGCTTCGCCTTCAACATTGGTGATGTGTGCCAGCATTTTGTTATCTGTACCGTATAGTATGTCGGTTCATGCGCGTGATGCAACTGTTGATGGTAGTTTATTGAAATCAAAGATTATTACAGCCAAAAATATCTTTGTCTGTAACAAATATGTTTATGAATTTATTTGCAAAGTTTTACCAAATGCAAAAAACATACACCTACAATATCATGGTGTTGATTTTGCAGCTTTTGATAACTATAAAACCAATTCTTCTAAACAGGTTGTTCCGCTTATCGTAACTGTTTCGCGACTAGTAGAAAAAAAAGGTCAGACCTTTTTGATTGCAGCTGCAGAAATTTTAAGAGCTAAAAATGAACAGTTCTTAATTTATATTATTGGCCCTGGTCCTTTGTATACTACTTTGTTAAATCAGATAGAGTCGGCGCAATTACACGAGTATGTCAAAATATTAGGCGGCGGTAATGGTCTTTCTTTTGAAGAAACTAAAGATATAGTTAGCGGGTGCGATATTTTTGTTTTTCCTGCTATAGAGACTTTGGAAAAAGATGTCGATGGAATGCCAAATGGTGTACTTGAGGCAGCTGCATTCAAAAAACCATGTGTGGTGACTAATGCCGGCAGTGTTACTGATCTGATAGACAATGGTAATACTGGTTTGGTTATAGCTCAAAAAGATCCACAGGCTTTGGCAGATGCTATTGTAAAGTTATTACACGATAAGTCTTTGGGAGCAAATTTTGGCAGCGCTGCGTATACTAAAGCAAAATCTTTATTTGATCTTTCGCAGAATATAAAATTTTATGAAGAAAAGTTGATATGAAAATTGCGGTATTTATAAAAAAGACAACATTTCAAGCAGGATACGGCGGTTTGGAAACTCAAAACAAAGTTTTGTGTGAGTATTTAGTAAAGAATGGTCACGAGGTAACGGTATTTGCCCCTATGTGGGATTTTGAGGATACTAAGAGAGAAGAGTCTGGTGTGACTTATATTTTTGTAAAAAGTGTATACAGATTATTGTTTGCCTTTAGTAAAACAAGCTGGGAAAACCAATCATATAATGCTTTTATGTCTTTGCATGCGCAGAATAACTTTGATTTAGTCGTCAGCCAAAGTTCCGCAGCTATTGGTGTTATTAAAAGAAAGAATTCTATTAACATCCCTATAGTATCGATTGTCCATGGTTCGATAGTCGGAGAGATGCAATCTTTTTATCAATCTTTTGTAATTAGCAAAAAAAGCTTTGGTACATTATGGTTATTCATCAAAAATACAGGGTTTTCGCTTTACAATTTTTTTACGCGCCAGCGTTTATTTATTCATGGATCAAACAAAGTAATATGCGTTTCAAATTTTGTTAAGCGGTCATTAATAGAGGAAACTTTTGATGTAGCAGACAAGTTTGTAGTTATTTACAATTCTTTAGTAGAAACTAGTCATCAAAAACACGCTAGCAAAGAAATTGAAACTCCTTTTGAAAAGAAAGTTATTTATATCGGGCAAATTTCAAAACAAAAAGGTAGCGATATACTTTATCGGTTAGCATGTGATCAGAAATTTTCTAATGTACAGTTTCATCTTATTGGAAGTGGTGACCTTTATGAAGAGTTATTTGAAAAAGCTCAAGAAAATAATTTGGTCGAGAAATTTGTTTTGCATGGTCAATTAAGTTACAACCTTACACAACAGTTTTTATATGAAGGCCATTTTGATGCATTTGTTTTTCCGACTAGACGAAAAGAAGGTTTGCCTATGGTTTTGATCGAAGCGCTTTCAGCAGGAATTCCCATAGTTGCTTTTGATTGTGGTGGTGTCGAAGATACAATAGAAGATGGAAAAACTGGTTATTTAGTAAATGCTGGTAAAATAGATATGTTAGAAGATAAACTGTTGGAAATTTTGAACAACAGTAAATTACGAGGTGATATGTCAGAAGCATCGATTTTGTTGGCTCGCCAAAAATTTGATATAGCTAAGATGGTACAAAATTATGAAAATGTATTTTTTGAGGTTATAAATGAACATACTAAGAATAATTTATGATTGGCCACCTCCATGGATTGGGTTGTCTCCTCAACCATATGAATTAACAGTTTCGCAAGCAAAGAAAGCCAACAACATGACTGTTATGTGTGGAAGATGGCCAAAAAGCGGTGAACTGGTTGTTCCAGATAAAGTAAATGTCATTCCAATTTGGCGTGCTCCTTTTCAAGGTGCTTTATTTTTTACTAGCAGTGTATTGCTATTTTTAAAATATTTACGTTGGAGAAGAAAGCATAAACCCGATTTAATTCATATGCATGGTCATTTTGGTATCTGGATACTTTTGTACCGCTATTTTCTTTTCAAAGTATTTCCATGGTCAAAAGAATTGGATATTGTGTTAGTTGGCCATTTTCATAATACTGCTCAAGGTAGATGGGACAAAGCCACACAAGAAAATAAAGAAATTAAAACAATGTCACGAAAAATTGAATGGCCGCTTATGGTTTTGGCCGATAAGCTAATATGCCAGTTGGCTTCTGCGTGTATTTTTGTTAGTGAGGACCTTAAAAGTGAGGCTATAAAATACTACACTGTAGATACATCAAAATGTTTTGTAGTCGAGTCTGGCGTAAATATAGATTTATTTCAGCCTGTAAAACCAGAAGAATATGATAAAACACGTCGAGATTTGGGATTTGATCCATATGACAAAGTCCTTTTATATTATGGATTTATCGTAGAAAGAAAAAATGTTCATTTATTGGTAGAAGCGCTGAAATATTTACCACAAGAGTACAAACTTATGTTATTAGGCACTAGCGATGCATCTTATATGGAAAAGCTAAATGAAATTATTATTAAAAATCATTTAGAACATCGTATTTTAAAGATGGGGTATACACCGTACCCGCAAATTCCTGTTGCTATTCAAGCTGCTAATATAGTTATTTTGCCTTCTAGTTATGAGGGTATGCCAAAAGTTGTAACAGAATCTTTGGCTTGTGGTAAACCAGTGCTTGCATCTGGTTTTAAGATGAAAAGAGATATAAAAGGTCTATTTTATCTCGATAAATTAGATGCAAAATCAATTGCTGATAAAGTTCATGAGGTTTTGTCTTCTGTAGAGTCTAGCAAAGTTGATTTAGCTACAATTCAACTTTATTACTCTTGGGATAAAAAAGTTGAAGAAATAGAAATAGCTTATAAATATGCATTTACTCACAAAGTTAGATAAATACATTATTCCGCTAACTGTATTGTGTTTTATAGTTGTGCATATCTTTTTATTTAACGTAAATGCTACTGAATGGGGTGACAGTTATAGGATACTACGTGCAGCCAAGTCGCTTCAAACACATCAAGTATATCCATCGGATGAAAAACGTCCCCCGTTGTTATCAATAATCATTTCTTTGAATCCGTTGAATATAGACTTTGTAGTTTGGGGCAAAGTCATTTTGTTTATTTTTTCTATAGCATTCTTTTATACTTTCGCGCAGTTTTTGCGCTTGTTCGATTTTTCAAAAAATTCTGCTTATATCTTTTCGCTTGTGCTATCGCTCAGTCCAGTAGTTCTTTATTGGTCTATCAGAGTTATGGCTGACTTGCCTTTTGCAGTGTTGGCTCTTTTAGCAGTTTACGCCTTTATAAAATATTCAAATAGAAAATATTCAAACAACTCAGTATACATAGGTAGCCTTTACAAAAACTGGTTTTTTGTCGGATTATTGGTTGGATTGTCAATTTTGATGAGGTTTGAAGGTTACTTACTAATGGTCGCGTGTTTATATGGCGTCGGAGTACTAGGTTTTAAGCCGGCTAGTTTCGCAGAGTATTTTGATTTTAAATCACAATTTAATTATTTGAGAAAGAACATTGTCGCAGTGGTGGCTTATCTATCTGGTGTGTTTATGTTTGTCTTGCCGCTTTGGTTTTATAGAAATCCTTTTACGTCTAGTTATTTATCAGAACCTGGAGGACGAGTTTATGATTTGAAAATGGTTATTACGTATATACTTTCTTTTTTGTTTATGTATGGGTGTACTTATTATTTTGGTGTTTTGATGCTAGATCGACGTCATATAAAACTGTTAATTAACACTCCTGTTTTGTTAGCATATTTTGTCTTAGAAATGATTTTGATTTTAGTTTGGCCGGCTGCTATTCCAAGATTGTTTGTAGCAATTTCTTTCGTACCAGCACTTTTAATTTTTAAGAGCTTAGTAAATTTTTATGATTTAAAAAAGCACTTGACTATCAAGCAATTACTTTTATTATTTGGGTTTTTTTTAACGTATGTTGTTACACAATATACTTTGAGGTTACAGTTTCTGGTGCCATTTAAAAGTTATTTGATGGCTACGATAGTTTTACAAATGTTATTGTTCGCATTACTCGTATTAAAAAGATACAAACTTTTTGTTATTTCTTCTTGTTTATTTATGCTTGTTTGGTCGGTGTTTGTTATTAAAGTCCATGAAAATATATTGCGTACACCAAAAGAAGCTGCAGAGTATGCAGTAACAAATCTTTCAGGTTTAGTTGGGTATAATGATGTGAGTAGTGTGTCAGATTGGTATTTAAATTCAAATAACACTTCACAGATTAATGGAGTGTTTTATGATATTAATTCAAAAGAAAGCAAGTCTTATGAAATGCTTAGGCATATGAAAATAAATTATTTATTAGTTACAAATGAGCACAACCCAAATTTGGAGATAGATGTAAAATCAAGACTATACTTAGAAGAGATCGCTGAATTTAGATATAATACATTGGGTACAGATTTCTGGACAAAGGTTATAATGGTGAAGTAATGCAAATAAAGAAATTATCTATCGTAATACCAGTTTACAATGAAAAGAACACTATTTTGACCTTGTTTGATCAGGTTTTAGCTGTAGATCTTGGGAATATTTTGAAAGAAATCATCATTGTAGATGATGGTTCAAAAGATGGCACAGTAGAGATCTTAAATGAAATTAAGCAAAGACATCCAGAAATAGTCTTAGTAATAAAAAATAAGAACGCTGGAAAAGGAGATACTTTGCGTGTTGGATTTTCGCATTCGACCGGTGATTATGTAATCGTTCAAGACGCAGACCTAGAGTATGATCCAAACGACTATAAGAAACTTATTAGGGCGCTTTTAGAAGAAAATGTCGATGCAGTATATGGTTCACGCTTTTCTGGTAACTATGAGCATATGTCAACACTGCATTATTTTGGTAATAAAGTTTTGACATTGATCACCAATGTTTTATTTGGTGTTTTATTAACTGATATGGAAACTTGTTACAAACTTATTCCAGGTGATTTTGCAAGAAAAGTCCAGATAACATCAGCACGATTTAACTTTGAACCCGAGATAACAGCGAAGCTCTTGAAAGCAGGTTTAAAAATACGAGAAGTTCCTATTTCATATAGCGGTAGGAAATTTAGCGAAGGCAAAAAAATTACGTGGCGCGACGGTATCACTGCTTTATTTACTCTTATAAAATTTAGATTTTTAAATTGATTATGCGTTATCTTGTGTCAAAACTTACAAATAAGCGTCTGTTACTAATTGTTTTATTTTTGCATGCTTTTTTATTTTTGCTAGTCAGTTTAAAAATTAACTTTTTTAGATATAACAATTTTGATTTTGGGAAATTTGATTTGGGTAATATGACTCAAATGGTGTGGAATGTTTTGCATGGAAACGGTTTGTCTTTGACAGATTATTTTGGAACGAATCTACCACGCTGGGCAATGAGTCATGTTGATCCTATATTGTATCTTTTTGTTCCAGTTTTTGCTGTGTTTCCGCATCCTATGACGCTCGTAGTGTCTCAAGTAATTTTGATAACTTTTTCTTGTTATGTTGTTTTTTTGATCGCACGCTTAAGGTTAAAATCTGATCTTGCTGCATTTTTTATTGCTTCCGCTTTTTTGCTATACCCAGCTATTGGATTTCTATCAGCATGGACTGGGTTCCACGGTGTTACCGCTGTGATCCCATTTTTCTTCATTGCTTTTTATTTATTTGAAAAAATGTATTTTACAAATACATTCACAAAAAAGAATATTCTTTTGTTTTGGCTATTTATAGTATTGAGCGCTATGGGAAAGGAACAAGTATCAGCATACATTGCAATCTTTGGTGGCTTTATTTATTTTTATCGTCCGCTTGCAAAAAAATTGGGATTACAACTGTTTGTGCTTGGAAGCTTATGGTTTAGTTTATGTTTTTTTGTGATAATTCCTCATTACGCATCGTATCGTGTCGCAGGTTATGAACATTTTGCGGAGAGGCTTGGTATAGCAGGAGAAAATAAAGTCGATGTTTCACTGCCAAATTACTTTTTGAGCAGGTACGATGACTTTGGGGACTCATATCTAGATATATTTATAAATGTAGTTTTAGATTATAAACAAGCCATTAACGTCTTTTTTGGTGGAGATAGACTTGAAAATTTTGCTCACACGTTTGTACCAGTACTTTATTTGCCTTTATTGTATCCACAATTGTTAATATTATCTGCGCCAGACTTTTTTGCAAATTATTTGACAACAGCAAGCGGTGTAGGTACTTCTGAAATTTATAATCATAGAATTTCGATGATAGTCCCTGTTTTATTTATAAGTACTATCTATGCAATCGGTTATATAGCTGATTGGCTTGGTGTGTATAAAAGTAAAATAAAATTTACCACTACATCTGTAATTGTTATTTTATCTTTGTTAGTGCTTATAAGCAGTTTGTATACAACTTATAAATATGAAAATCCTATTTATTTGTGGATAACACAAGCTGTAAAGAAGAGATTACCTGTAGCATTTGCAAAGACAGCAGAGCATGAGGTGTATAGCGATGACTTAAATATTGGTGATGTAGTGCGGCTTACGCCTTTGGAAGAAAAAGATAGAGAATGTGCAAATCAAATCGTATCACTCATACCCGATTATGTGTCTGTTTCAGGACCAGATTATCTTGGTGCTCATTTATCTATGCGTCAGACTTATGCAATTTTTCCTGCTTTATTTGATGAGGCAGATTATGTAATTGTTGATGTATTTTCACAAAAGATTTCTAGGATTTTAGATTTGGACCTTGGCTTAGTTCCAGATGTTATCGAAAATCTTATTAAAAACAAAGATTATGAACAATTAACTGCATGTGGTAACTTATATGTTTTCAAACGTGTTGGCGCGCACGAAGTGCGCGCCATGTTACCCCAACAAGAACGTCGTACGTATGAAGAAAAAGTAAATTATTTACTTATGAAATCAGTTTACTTAGTAGATTATGATGTACCGTCAGAGATTTCTAAGAATGAAAGTACCAAAGCAAAATTCGTATATTCAAAAAAAGACAATGACAGTCTAGAAAGTTTTGTATTTTTTACAACATTTATAAATAAAGTAACTGGTGAGATTTACCAAGTTGCTAATTTACCATCATTTGCATTTATAACGCCAGATGATTGGTTGCAAGACTATTATTATATAGAGGAGATTGATATAAATGTTCCAGATGGTGTCGATGCAGGCGTATATAAATTATTTGTTGGAGCAACTAATAAAATTAGTTCTCGAAGTATTTACTTAGGAGAGATATCACTAAAGTAAAAACAACTTTATGCAACATAAATCTTTAATCTTATGGCAAATAGTCAGCTTGATATCTCGCGGGTTGGCAATGGCTTTGGGTATTGCGCAAAGTATTGTATTGGTACGTATCCTAAGTGTTTCCGAGTGGGGATTAAAAGACATAGCTTTATCTGTAGGTGGTGCTTTGGGGATTTATCAACATTTGGGTTTATCTTCTGGTAGTGTAAGAGAAATCTCTTCAGCAAAAAATGATGCAGAAGTTTTTAAGATCTTTATTACGTCTGTCATTATACGTTATATAATTACTTTTCCTTTGGGTGTAGGTTTATTTATTTTTTCAAACCGCATAGCTATTGGCGTTTATAATAACCCAGATTTAGTCTTACCATTAAAATTGTACGCATTAGTTATACTCATTCAAGGGTTGCAAGGTTTGATGAATGCAGTTATATCTGGTCTCAAAAGATTTAAGCATTTATTCATTTATCAGGTTGTAATTTCTGTAGTAAGCTTACTTATTTTTATCCCATTAGTTTACATGTATCGTGTGCCAGGCTTCTTTTATGCTCTTGTTATTTTTAATGTCATAAGTACTGTGAGTTTAGCAGTACTGGCTTTTGCTCCATTGCGGGCAAGTCTTGTATTACCTAGCAAAGCAGATTTTGTACGTCTTTTTAAAGAAATCTTTTCGATTAGTATGGCAATTTATCTTGTAAAAATAATATATACAAATTGGGATAAGTTTGGTGGATATACTTTGGGCGCTGTTACTACTCCAGAGATGGTAGGGTATTTTACATTCGCGATGCTGTTTGCAAAGAAAATAGTCAGCGTCTCAGATGCAGTTACTGATGTAAACTTGCCTGTCATGTCAGAGACATATTCTCAAAATGTAGCAGAGTTCAAAGATTTATTTAAGAAGAATTTTGATAAATTATTTTTATTTGTCATTATTTCATCTTCTGTTGCGGTATATTGGTCACCGGAGTTAATCGATTTAGCAGCTGGGGCAGGTAAGTATACCGCTTCATTTCCACTAATATTACCTTTGGTCGCTGCATCTGTGGCTTATTCACTTATGAATATTATTAAATCTAGCATTTATATACCTGCAAAACTGATTAAAGAAATGATTTTGAGTTTTGTCGTCTTACTTGGTGCTAGTGTTGTTAGCTTTGTGATCTTAAAATTTTCTGTAGGATTATTAACTGCTATGGCGTATGCTTTGTTGGTTGGCAGTATATTGGCGCTTTTATTAATGTCATATTATTCTCAAAAAAAAGTTGCACTATCAATTTTTGATAAGCGCCATTTGTATTATGCAGTTCAAGCTTTAGCAGTGTGTTGTATGAGTATTATTGGGGCGTTGTGGTTCAAGATATTAGTATTTGCTATTGCTTTACCTCTACTTGTTTTAGGTGCTTTTTTGTGCAACTTCATTTCTTATAGCGATATTATAAAGATAAAAAATCTATTTACTACAAAGTTTAGAAAAGCATGAAAAAATATAAAACATTTATTAAGGTTTTTGTTAGTATAGGCTTACTAGTATATCTTTTTTTCACTGTAGATTTTGTATTGTTACTACAAAGTTTTAAAAGCTTCAACCCAGTCTATATTCCTGTTGTTTTACTTTTTTTGCTACTGAACTATGTTGTTAGTTCTATCAGGTGGAAATCACTTTTGATTTTTGAAAACACTCAAGATGTTAGTCTATTTTATTTGATCAAATTATATTTTATTGGTTCATTTTTCAATAATTTTATGCCTACTAGTATAGGAGGCGATGTATATAAAATTTACGCTTTGGGAAAAAAGATAAACAATAACTCGCACGCATTCTCTGCAACTTTTATGGAGAGGTTTACTGGCGTTTTGGCATTAGTTTTGATTTCTGTAGTTGCTACCATTAAGCAATATGGGTATTTAGGTGTTTTAGCATTTTTAGGGTTTTGGCTAGGTTTGTACTTTGGAGTAAAAGTTTTTTATATAGTATCCAAACGGGTGCAAAAGCTTTCGGGTATTCGAGAATCATTTGATGTATATAAAAATAACAGAACACTCCTTGTTACTGCGCTAGCCACTTCATTTATTATTCAAATAATTTCAATCCTCACCCAATATTTTATTATAGTTGCGCTTGGTTTAAATATTTCTATTGTATATGCATTTTTAGTTTTGCCTTTTATTACTCTCGCAAGTTTTATTATTCCTTCATTAAATGGTGTTGGTGTACAAGATAGTTTATATATAAGCTTATTAGGTTTATCTGCGGAAGCTGCGCTTAGTGCTTCGGTGATGTATCATTTGTTTAGATTAGTTATAAGTTTGATTGGCGGATTATTTTATGCGATTGATAAAGAATAAATATGTAATCTTGGTAATATTACTTGTTACAACTCTCATTTCTGTTACTCAGTTTGGAATGCTAGGTAAAGAGGAAGTAAACCCAGACGCCATAAATTGGCACCAAAGGTCAGAGCAATTTACAAATGGTCTAAAATATTTTCAATTTTCAAAAACTTATCAACATTATCATCCTGGTGTGACTTTGATGTGGCTAGCTGGACCAGTTATAGAGGTAACAAAACAATATTTGGGTCAGGCATACTTGACATCAAACTTTTTAGTTTTTCATACAAATGTAAAATTAATGCTCGTTGTAGTTAATATGGCATTGCTGAGTTTTCTCACATACCTCATTTATAAACTTACAGAGTCGAAAGTAGCTATTGTCTTTTTGAGTTTGCTTCTTTTTGAACCATTTTTTATAGCGAATACACGTATGTTTCATATGGATGCATTGTTTACCTTGTTGTGTGCGTTAGCTTTATCTAGTTATTATCTTTGGTTTATAAAGCAACAAGTTATAACATGGTGGCAAGTTGTGGTTACAGCCTTATTGTTTTCAACAGCTTTATTGACTCGCAGCTTAGGTATTGGCATATTACTATATGTTATAGGGATTACTTGTGTACTTATATACACCAAGTACATTAAATTTCAAAAACAGCATATTGTTTTGTTGCTATCTGTGATTGCATTTACTTTTTTGCTTTTTCCTGCACTTTGGGTTGCACCTATAACAACAATATCTGACATATTTTCTGAATCAGCGCGTATAGGTTTGCGAGATGGCCATAATCAAATCTTTTTTGGTAAAGCCACAAATGATCCTGGCTTATTATTTTATCCATTAGTTATATTTATGCGTATGTCGCCTATAATACTTTTTGGTGCTCTGATTTATCTATTTGTCACTATAATATCAAGATTCAAATATCAAGCGTCGAAACATAATTATTTTATTATATATCTCACGCTGTTTTATTTAGGTTATTTTATAGTAATGTCTCTCTCTTCAAAAAAGCTCGATAGATATATGCTTACTATTTTTCCATTTATATCGCTATTATCTGCTTACGGTTATATATGGGAATTTGAAAAATTATTCCCCAGGTTTAAAAAGGCTGTATTTATCATAATTTGTGGAGTTATCTCTTTTGCAACTTTACAAGTTATAAACTATTACCCATATTATTATACTTATACATCTCCTTTATTTGGCTCACCTGTCAGTGCCAACTCTGTGATTGGCATAAAATCTTTTGGCATCGCTGTACCAGAATTGCGTGATTATCTTTTGCAAAGGTATGGGCAAGTAAGTTTTGGATTTATAGATACAAAACCAATGAGAGCGATTTATTCAAATTCAAAAGTAAAAGACATGCGTATATCTAGCAGTAGCGATTATGAAATTGCAGTGTTGGCTATAAATGAGGAGTTTCCTGCCAATGTAAATCAGACTGAATTCACGTTTATAAAAGACACATCTATAATAGTAAATGGTTTGGAATATTGGAGGATATATGTCAAAGACTATACAATCAATAAATAAACTTTTTACAAATCCCTTATTGTACATCTTTTTATTTGCACTTATTTTACGCCTTGTTGGTATAAATCACAGTTTACCTTTTGTTTTTCATCCAGATGAGCCTAGTGTTATACGCAGCGCGTTAGGTATCAGATTTGATAAAAACCCCGGGCACTTTGATTGGCCGCATTTGTATTTCTATATTAATTACATTCTGTACATGCTTATTGCAAAATTTCGTGAGATTTTGTCTATATTAAATTTAAAAGAATCTTTTGAGTATTTTTGGAATGAACCTTCAATATTTTATTTAAGCACTCGGGTTGTTTCGGCTTTTATTGGTGCATTTACAATTTTTCCAATATTTTTTACTGGTAGATATCTATTCTCAAAACGCGTTGGTCTGTTAGCTGCTTTTATATTTGCTACGATGCCGTTTCATGTTAGGCATTCTCACTATGCGTTAATAGATGTACCTATGGTGTTTTTTTTGAGTTTTGCTATGTATTATTCTGCCAAGCTTTTAGTTCAAAAGAATTACAGTACATACATTTTGGCAGGTACATTTGTTGGACTAGCTGCTTCAACAAAATATAATGGTGGCCTGTCTGCTATCGCAGTTGTAATTGCACATTTATTTAGAACATTATCAGCAAAAGTAACAAGTGTTTATGATAGATATCGCCTCAGGTCTTTTCTAAGCATACATATGTTTCCTTTATTTTTGGCTGGAATCTTTTCAATATTTGCATTTATTCTTTTTACGCCTTATGCAGTGTTAGATAACAAAGACTTTATCCGTACAGATAATGCTACTGGTGCTTTGTGGCAATTTACAAATGTTGGTTCTGTATCTTTAAGATCTTACCCGTCTCATTTATCTCACACTTTGTTTTCTAAGTTACCAGCAGATATAGGATTGACTTATTGGTATATTTACTTTTTAGCCGCATTTTTTAGCTTGTACGGTGTACTTATTGCGCGAGTTATGAACGGCGTTGAAATAAAAGAGCAATCAAAAGTGCTATTTCTTGTAGTACCTTCGATTGTATTTATTTTATATATCTCAAAGTTTGATACAGCAAGATCACATTATTTTATGATCGCGTATCCTTATGTTGCTATTTTATCTGCATATATGGTTTCCTTGCTTTTTGATGCTTTGCAGAAAAAGTCAAAGCTTTATGCGTATTGCTTAGCTATATTACTATTTTCAATTCCAGTATATTCAGCATGTCGTCAGTCATTAATTTTTTATAACGGTGATACACGAGCTGCTATATACAAAGAGTTTTTTCCACGATTAACATTGAATAATACTCTTATATATACAGATGGTTCGCTTAATGAGATTGCGTATGCGTTGTCAAAAAATCCATATAAAGGAGTAGATTATGTCCAAACATTTGAGAAAGGCTATTTATTGGTTTTATATAATGTAAGCGCGCAAGAACTAATACAAACCCTACCGTGGGCAGACGATTATGTTTTTAATTTAGAATCAGAGAAACCTGCTACACTTATGTTAGGCCCAAATGTAGCAATGTTTTCGTTTATAAAAAAATGAACTTAATAAAAAAGTTTTTGCAGTCTCATCTATATATCATCATATTAATCTCAGTTTTCTTTATATTCCATTTACCAAATCTTGGGCACGATTTCTTTAACACAGATGTTTGGAAGTGGAAGGCACGTAGCTATGATTTTGGTTCTGGTGTATTTAATCTTGATTTTGAACGAACTATCCAAAAGTATCACCCGGGTGTTACTTTGATGTGGCTTGGTGCTTTTGGAGTGAAAATAAATAATGTAATCTTAGATAACTTTGGTGCAGCATTTACTCAAGTACAGCAAATCTTTTTACTCGATTTTATACAGCGTTTTTTGATAATTGTTACTATATTTTGTTTAATTTATCTTTTGTATAAAAAGCTATCTTTTTTATTTAACCAAAAAATTGCTTTCTTGAGTGTTATTTTACTCAGTATAGAGCCGTTTTATATCGCGCTTACTCGTGTTATGCATTTAGAAGGTTTGATGTCGACTTTTATGTTAGTTTCTGCGATATATCTGTTTAGTTATATATCTTCACACCAACAACAACCTCATACAAAAAAAACTGATTTGTATGTTTCTGCAATATTTGGTGCATTGGCGCTACTTACAAAAACTTCAGCAATATATATAGTCTTATTTACATGCCTAAGCTTATTACTTTATATAGCCAAATCACCTTATACCTTACAAAAGTATAAGCAGCTATTTAAAGACTTTGGTATTTGGTTTATTATTTGTGTTTTAACTGTTATAGCTTTGTGGCCTGGAATTTGGGTGAACCCATATTTGGTATTTCAAGTCTTGTTCAAAGGTATATACGATGTTGGAATAGAAGGGGATCATATACAGTTTTATTTTGGAAAATTAGTAGATGACCCGGGTCTTACCTTTTATCCTGTTGTATTGTTCTTTAGAAGTTCGCTACTATTGTTACCTGGCGTAGTAGGTACTTTTGTTTTACTAAAGCAAAAAAGATTATCAGACAAAGAAATAGCTTTTACAAAATATTTACTACTTTACACGACTTTTTTTATGATAGAGCTTTTAATCCCATCTAAAAAACTTGATAGATATTTATTACCTGCGATGTTAAGTTTGAGTTTGATATCTTCGATTTTTTATTACAAGCTAATTACACTTGTCTCATTTCGAAAATATCTGTACATAGGCTTGGCCGCGTATACAAGCCTACTCTTTTTAATTTATTCACCAGATTATTTATCTTATTACAATCCGTTAGGTGGTGGGCTGGCTGTAGGTTTGAATGTGTTAGAACCAAAATGGATAATTGGAGTTCCAGAAACCATAGATTATTTCAAGAACTTAAATAAACAAAATAATTTTCAAACCTCTGATGATACAGAGTCATTTGAAGAAGTAATTGATAATGGTAAGTATAAAAACATTATGAGTGTTGGCTTTGAAGAAAAATATTACACACAAATTTGGCCTTTTTTCAGAGAGATGGATTCTTGGGCAGTAATTACCGACCTCAAGCCGTTTGCAGTAAAAACAAGATATTTCGTTTTTCCTGTATGGTCTGATAGATCAAAAGAAGTTTCTGGTTTAAATTTGCGAGAGGTTGGTCAAATAAAAATAAGAAATGTACCTGTATATAATGTCTACGAAAATCAAAACTTGTGAAGTTCTTTGGAATTACAAAATTTAATATCAGTTTTTTTGCATTTATATTATATTTCTTACTTTCTTTTGTTTTGTATAAGGTGGGTGTAAATAAGTTATATATTCAATCTGAAGACACACTTCCAGCAATGTTTTTCCCGGTTACTGTGCTAAAAGATAAAACAGTTTATTTAGATAATTATTATCAAATGATGATACACGCTTATCCTCAACCAGATGATAAAACGTTTGCCAAAGGCTTAACCCCATTTTATGTTAAAAAAGTTTTGCAAAATGATGGAAGTATCAGATATATCTCTGCCTTTCCATTGATAAGCGGTTTATTAGCGTTTCCTGTATATGCGATACCAATCTTAGCTGGTATGCAGATTACATGGTTTAATCTGGCGGTTTTATCTCATTTGACATCAGCAATAGTTGTAGCTTCATCTGGCTATTTTTTCTTTTCACTATTAAAGAAGCATTTTTCTTTATCAGACATTGAGTCAGGTTTGATTACTTGTGTTTATTTATTTGCAACAATTAATTTTTCACTAGTTTCGCAAGGACTATGGCAACATGGTCCAGTAGAGTTATTCACTATCTTAGGTTTATCTGCTTTTTTTGATAAAAAATATTTTCAGTCAGGTGCTTATCTGGGTTTAGCTGTTTTGAGTCGGCCGACCGCACTCTTGTCGTATGGTTTTATATTTTTATTCTTTTTATATAAGCAATATTTTGTAGATAAAAAATTTGATTTCGTGGGAGTTTCAAAGTATGTTTTGGGTTTATTACCTAGCGTTTTATTCTTCGCTTTTTATACACAAGTTTATTATCAAGGCATACAAAACAATGGTTATGCAGATCAGATAATTACCGAATGGCGTTCAAATATATTAGAAGGTTTTTTTGGACTGTGGGTTTCACCTAGCAAAGGCTTGTTGATTTATTCGCCAATATTCATTTTTTCAATTTTGGGAGCTTACTACGCGGCGATAAAAGTAAAGTTAGATAAATCCTTTGCCAAGTATATATGTTTTAGTTTTGTTGTTTTAGTGCATACGCTTGTATTGGGTAAATGGAAGCATTGGTATGGCGGTTGGTCGTTTGGGTATCGTATGGCGGCAGATATAATTCCTTACTTGGTTTTGCTGCTAGTGCCTTTTATAAAAAGCGAGTACTATTCGAAGTATAAGTATATATTTTATACTTTGCTTATTATTTCTGTAATTATTCAGTTATACGGGCTGGTTTTTTTCGATGGGATTTGGCATGCAGCATACGATAGAGGATATGAACAGACGGCATGGTTATGGTCTTTGAAAGATAGTGAGTTTGCATTTGATTTCAGGCGAATATTAGTTAAAATAGGCTTGTTAGATAAAGCATGCCCTCAATGCTAACTTGTCGTAAATAATGTATATGAATAAGGGTATAAATGATTCAACTAAATACAATATTATCTGTTTATCCAATCAATTGTGGGATTTCCCAAATTGGACTAATAAGCGACATGTTATGTATCGTATTGCAAAAGCTGGTAATAATGTTTTATTTGTAGATCCACCTATAAATACAGGTAATGTGTTTTTGAAGCAAATACTCAAAGGATTATGGAAATTCAAAAGATTATTATTCCAATATAAAACAGATGACTGTGGGGCAATTGTTTATACACCGTTAAATATTGTACCGTTTTCTGAAGTGACTTCAGCTTTACATACATCAAGAATAAATGGTCTATCACGAAAATTTTTTGACCCAAATAAAAAAACAATTTTATGGGTATATCATGTTCAAATGCAACAACTCAAAAAATATTTGGATAATGTAAAATATGATATTTTGGTTTATGACTGTGTTGATAATTATTTAGGGTTTCCTGATACAAGTGCGTTTTATGCGACTAGTGTTACAAAGTCTAAAGTGCGTGAACAAGAAGAAATGTTAGCCCGTAGAGCAAATGTAGTATTTTGTACAGCACCGGGTCTGGTCGACAGATTAAAAAAGTTTAATGCTAATACTCATTTTGCTCCAAACGTAGGAGATTACGAAAGATTTGTACACACTAATGAGTTGAAAAGTAGTATTCCCGATGATCTAAAAGTAATACCTCGCCCGCGCATTGGTTATATAGGTGCATTGGACGATTATAAATTTGATTATGCTCTTCTCAAAAAATGTGCAAAAGATCACCCGAGTTATTCGTTTGTAATAATTGGACCTATGGCCTTAAAAGACAAAGAAGCTACTGTAAAAGAGCTAGGATTTGAAGGTTATAGCAATGTTTATTTTTTGGGATCACGCCCATATGAGGATAAAGCAAAATATATGGCCGGGTTTGATGTCGATATGATTCCTTATGTACTTAACGATTATACTGTGGGAGGTTGTTTCCCTGTAAAGTTCCACGATTCATTGTCTGCAGGTTTACCTATAGTTGTTACAGATTTACCAGCGTATTATCCTTTTAAATCGGTTTGCTATTTATCCAAGAATCATTCTGAGTTTAGTGTAAATATACAAAAAGCATTAGAAGAGAATACTGGAGAAAAACTTAAACAACGCCAAGAAATGGCAAAACAAAACACATGGGATGGAAAAGTGGCTTCTATGTTAAAGCTTGTGAAAAGTTCACTTTAAAACATTGGTATTTCACCAGTGCCACCACACTCTTGGCAGAGCAAGGACCCTTTGCATTTACCGCACCTCGGGCCTTGGCAATGTTTACAGCTTTTCCCGCCATTACATTCAAAACATGTTACTTTTGTTGAACTCATAAGGATCACCATTATACCATAGTAGAAAATATATGCCTTTCCCTTTGCAAATTAGCTGATCCTATAGTAGTATTGCCTCTACAAATTCTTTTTCATAGCCAAAGGAGGCTCAAATGAAAACCCGTTCTTTTTTACTTTTAATTTTGGGGATACTGATATGTATTCCCATGGGCACTACGCGTGCCCAGGTGGCTTTACCACCTAGCGATCCAATAAAGTTTTTATCCGACATACTTGGTGCCATTTCGGGTACCAAAGGTGTTGGGGTCCAGGCGTACTGTTTTCCCTCAGAGAAGACTCGCCCTGAATTGGGCGATGTTTTCCAGATCCATATAGTAGTGAACTATATGGATAGGGCTTCAATGTGGGCACTAGAAACAAGGGGGTTTAACCAGGTAACGCGTATGGGGGGTGATAATCTTTATACCTATACCTTCGCCTCCAGTGCTGGAGACGAGGGTACGCCTTGCCCGCCACCGGAATTGGTGACCGAAACTTTGATTAGTTTCGGTTTTACCAAGTTAGTTGGTTCTTTTTATAAGAACCCAACTGTAAGCGGGGGCGCATCGGCAGTTGCAGCAGATTTTTCTGCTGTTATGCCTTTTGCGTTTGCTTTCGGAATTTTATTACTAGTCATTGTGCTAGTGCTGTTTTTCCGAAAAAAGCCACGGGCAGAGGCCACTTAAACAAAAAGTAAGGAGGGGACAGATTTGCCTTTGGGCGTTCGTACGAACGCCCAAAGGCACCTTACATAAAAACTTTCAACCAAATATCTAATAAATTCAACTGTCAACTGATATCCTGCTAGTACCTAGTTTATAACTACTATATGCGTAATGTACGAAGCGATTTTAAATACGATAGAACCAAACAGATATACGAAGAATACGTAAAAAGTAAAACCTCTTATAATCAACTTGCTAAAAAATATGGCGTTTCTCCTCAACGTGTTAGTTATTTGATAAGTGATTATCGAAAGAAAAACTTACACAAAGGCCTAAGCATAACAGCTTCAAAAGAAGACCGTGAAGCTCGAAAAAATAGTGCAGTAGAGCTTCGTGAGAAAGGTAAACCATCTATTGCAGTAGAAATATTTGAAGAAGTAATAGCTTGGGATGAGGCAAACAACAATTTGCGAGGAAAAATGGATGTACTAGGTCACAAGAAAATTGCTTTGGTTTTACAAGCTGACAAAGCCCCAGACGATAAACGAAAAAAAGAGTTACTTACAGAAGCGGTTGCGTGTATAGCAGAAGCAATTGAAATCGGTGATTCTATAGATGTGCCTTCTGGTGCAAAAGCAATTCAACAAGTGCATTTGGCTAGTATGATATTTAATCAAAGCATGTATTTATCACAAGCACAAATGTCAGCTGAGTTGCGTAAGGGCGTAGAAATAATAACAAAGGCTATCGAAAACTTACCAGGTTCTGAAGCTCATAAAGCATGGGCTTTGGCTATAAAAGCAAAGTTACTGCATAGACTTGGTCAAGACGATAAAGCTTTGCAAACTCTTTTTGAAGCTCAAGCCAAATTGTATGAAGGCTATGATGCAGAAATGAAAGGCGCAGATCAAGCAGAGCTCAAGCTTCGTGTTTGGAGTAGCGGTGTTCAATTGGGATTTGCAGGTATTTACGTTGATCAGAAAAAGCTGTTGTTGGCAGAAATACACGCTTCAGCGGTTTTGAATACGCTTGATCCTCAAGGTGTTTTGAAAGCCCGCAAAAAAGAAGCAAAAGATTTGTTAAAACAAATACGGCCTTAACCTTATAATTCATTTAAAAGCTGCTTTGCTTTTTCTTTTGTTTTCTTTAAATAACCGTCTGGGTCGTTTAATCCCAAAGTCATATCACAATACTGTTGTGCCAATAAATACCTTTTGTGGAATATTGGTATCGCAGTGCGAACCTACTGGTATCGCACTATCTACTGATAGTGCGTAGCTTACTGCTATAATTCAGGTATGAAGATCTTATACGCTTTGAACTCGTCTCAGCCGGGAGGAATGGAGCACCATGTTTTAGACTTGGTAGAAAGTATGGTCAACTTGGGGCATACAGTTTATGTATGGTTGCCAGAGGGTCCTCTAGTTTCAGACTTCGAAAAGTTGGGTGCAAAAGTGACATTAAAATACATAAAATATGAATGCGATTTTGCATATATTAGTGCTTTGATCAAATTTATAAAAGAAAATAAAGTAGAAGTTGTACATGGTCACGAAATAAAAGCAGTCATGAATGCATTGTTTGCTGCATGGCTTGCCGGTGTAAAAGCTAGAGTAGGGCATACACATACGCCAATTTCAGAATGGAATTTGACAGGTCTATTAGGTATAAAAAAGTATGTGAATTTATTTTTTTATTTTATTTTTATAAACCTGTTTGTTTCATGCGAGATTGCATTGACTCCATCACGCAAAGAAATAAAAAAGAAAGAGGGTATTAGTACAAATAAGTTAGTAGTAATTCCCAATTGTGTGCGTATGTCTAAATTTGCATATTCATCTGAGCAACGTAGTTCTTTTCGTAATGAAATTTTGACTAAATATGAAATGCCGTTGGATGCGATTGTTTTTGGCAATGTCAGTAGGATCAGCGAAGAAAAAGGGCATAAGATTTTGATTGATGCTTTTGATGATTTTTGTAGTCGTGTAGCACATTCTGATAAGTATTATTTGCTGCTAGCTGGAGGTGGGCCTTTGGAAGCTGATTTAAAAGCGTATATAAAAACCAAAAAGTTTTGTGCTCGTATGATCGTTACAGGTAGATTTGAAGCAGAACTTAATGCCAAATTTTTTGCTACATTCGATTTGTTTGTGCATCCGACCTTGGCAGAAGGGTTTGGAATAGTTATCATTGAGGCAATGTCTGCATGTATTCCTATAATTTGTTCAGATTTACCAGTACTCAAAGAAGTAGCTCAAGATCATGTGATGTATTTCAAAAAAGGAGATTCTCAAGATCTAAGTGAGAAATTATTTGACTTTACTATGCATGAACAGTTGTATAAATCAAAAACATCCTCAGCATATGATTTGGTAAAAAATAACTATACTTTAGAGTTGTTTGCACAAAATTATCAAAATTTGTATAAAAGACTTTTGACAAACCAATGATTGAACTTGTTGCACTTTTAGGAATCTTTATATGCTCATTATTTCTGATATATTACAGGTTTGAACTTTCAGTATATATTTTATTGGTTTTATCACTTTTATTACACAAAGAACTTTTTAGTTTTTATAGTTGGGATCTTTTGCCAATACGCGCGTTCATGGGAGCTTTAATTTGCGCGGGTGGTCTTAGAACATTCAATTATCTTAAAACTCATGATTTTAAGCCAACTAGTTTATTTCAATTTTTCAAAGACCCTTTTATTTTCTTTGTTTCTTTGCTTTGGTTAGTGCGTGGGGTTTCATTAGTATTTTCAATGAACTTAAAGGCTAGTATTTTGTTATTTGTATTTTTCACTGGCGTTTGTACGTTATTGATTTGGTTTTATTTGGCTTTTAAAACAAAAAAAGATGCAGTTTTGAAATACTTACACTTTTATGTGTTTCTAGTTTTTTTGCTCACGTTATTTGGTTATTTTCAAGTTTTTTTGTATTACAAGACCGGCATAATAATTGGCGCGTTATGGAATATCCCAGATAATTTGCCACGCGTAGGTTCAACTTTTTGGGATGTAAATCATTATGCTGCATTATTGGGGACATTATTGCCAGTTGTAACAATATTCACAGTTACATCTAAATCTTGGAAAATGCGTTTGTTTAATGGTTTTATGGCTGTATCGATGTTAGGCGCTTACCTTTTGACTAATTCACGTTCTGGCTGGATTATAGGAGCTTTTTCATTTTTATTCTTTGTTATTTTCTTAGTAGTTAAAAAGATAGGGTACAAAGGTATCGCCTATGTTTTTATTACTCTATTGCTCATAGCATTGCCTTTTTTGTATCAATACAATCAAAAGGATTCAAAATTTCGTGCAGATATACGTCAGTATTTTCATTATCGGTTAGATTCTTTTGATTCACATTTCCTGTTGTTAACAGGTGCTTATCAAGTTTTTGAAGAGTATCCAATATTAGGTGGCGGTTATGGTAGTTTTTTTGAACACTTTAGTAAAACTAAAATTGCACCTGAATATTTTGGAAGAGACCCTGCTGCTTTAAATACGCGCGTACCTGCTCACACAATTTGGGGTGAACTTTTGGCTGATACTGGAATCATAGGTTTAAATGCATTCATCCTTTTATTTGGAGTTTTAATAATAGTTCCATTTTTTGTTGGTTGGACAGAAAAAAGCTTTGAACTGTCTTTACTACCCTTTGCTCTAGCTTCGACTATTATAGGTTGGCTGATTGGCGGTATCTTTTATTCGTATAATTCAGAATTTTTTTGGCTAGTTATAAGTTTGTTTTTTGTTTACGCTGTGTCATCACTGCAAGTTCATAATAAATGGAGATCTTTATTTGATTTCGTATTTACAAATGCAAAACTGCCGTTGATTGTTTTGTCGACTCTGGCTGCTTTGCTTATATTTGTAGGGTTGGGAAGTAATCAGCTGATTCCTTGGGATGAAGCTATTTATGCAAAAGTTGCAAAAAATATGGTAACTAGTGGTGATTGGTTATCATTGCATTGGGATATGAAAGCATTGTGGTTTGAGAAACCACCATTATATATGTGGTTATCAGCTATGCTTATGTCGGTTTTTGGATTTAGTTCTATAGTACCTAGATTACCATCGGCTATCTTTGGATTTTTATTGATAATTGTTACATATAAGTTTGCTTCAAAAATGTTCAATCGCACTGCTGGCTATATAGCTGGTCTTAGCCTATTAACAAATGTAGCAATACTTTATTATTCGCGTGCTTCTATGCTAGATGTGACTGCAACTTTCTTTATGACATCTGCGCTCTTTTTTTATGCAAAAGCAAGAAGTAAGTATTTATTTACAGATTCAACAAAAGAAGCTTTAAGTAACTGGGTATTAGCAGGACTATTTATAGGCATTGGAGCAATGGTAAAGGGAGTAGTTGGTTTATTGCCTTTGTTATGTATTGGTGTATTTGAAATATTTTTATTAGTAACTGAGCAAATTGATCTGAAAAGTTTTATAAAGAATTATTTTGTAATGTTCTCTGCAAGTTTGCTTACGTTTTTACCATGGCACCTATATATGTACTATTTGTACGGACCAATCTTTTTACAGAATTATATTGGTTACCATGTGCTTGATCGTGCCACAAAATCGATTGAGGATAAAGGAAAACCACTATGGTGGTATTTGGAGGTTATGAAAGTTTTCATGCGCGTCTGGTTTGTGGCTTTGATACCTGCTGGTGTATACGCTACTTTTAAGTGTATTAAGTTATCAAATAAACATGTATTTTTAAGTGTTTCATCACTTGTTATTTTACTTTTCTTTTCTGTTGCAACTTCAAAATTAGTTTGGTATATAATTCCAATTTACCCGCTGTTAGGTATTATTATTGGTGAGTTTGTAGATTGGGTGTACACCAAACTTACTTGGGTTTATGAATTTTCTGAGTATCGTTTGGTAAAAATACTTGCTTTGTATTTTATAACAGTTTTTGTTTTGAGTTATTTATTTTTTGTTAGAAGTATGGTTTATACTTCTGATACTACAGGTTCTCAAGCCAGATTGCTTATGGCAAAAGATGCGTTCTTTGGTATGGAACAAAAAGTTTTTGTCGATCGTATAGAGTTGCCTTTAGTTATGTATTATACAGATGGTCCATTTGAAATTTATGATATCGAAGTTACTAAAGGTAGATACCCATTTATTTCTCCTACGGAAAAGTTAGTACTACTCACAAAGAAAGGCCGTTATTCTCCCACTTTACCAAATAGAAATTCTGAGGCAATTGTATATAAAGAAGATGGTGACTACGTGCTTTGGTATTTTAAGCCAGAGAGTTTATAGCAATGACGCTAGAAGAAAAAACACAGAAATTTTTGGACTTTCTCAAATTCGAGTTTCCTCTTGATTACGAAAATATATTGGCATCTTTGTCTCAGACTTATCCTACAACTTTCAGAATCAATACACTCAAATATGAACCAGATCATGTTTTGTCTTTATTGGAAGACGATGGTTTTGTTGTCGAGAACGCAGATTTAGAAAATAGCTATATCGTGAAGTCAAATCGATTTGAAAAGCCGCTGTCATATAGTTATTTGTTTGAGAAACAATATGTATATATTCAAAGCTTATCTAGCATGCTACCAGTTAGTTCATTGGCACCGCAGAAAGGTGAGCATATTTTAGATTTATGCGCTGCGCCTGGTAGTAAAACTTTGCAGATTGCATCACTTACAAATAATGCTGCGAGTGTTGTAGCCGTTGACAACAACAAAACCCGCTTTTACAGATTACAAGCTTTATTGAACTCATATGACGCAAGAAATATTAGTTTTATATGTGCAAATGGTGCACTTTTATACAAAACTCACCCAGCATATCAAGGCTATTTTGATAGAGTATTGCTAGATGCGCCGTGTTCTAATGAAGGTAACATAACTTTTACAGATATGCGCACTGTTAATTATTGGCACCCACGTTTACCCAAAAAGTTATCAAAGCTACAAAAGAGTTTGCTTTATTCTGCATTAATGCTTTTGCGTCCAGGAGGGACTATGGTTTATTCGACTTGCACTTTGAATACACTAGAAAATGAAGAGGTTGTAAACTGGGCATTGGACAAGTTCAAAAATCTAAGTCTAGTCGAATCCAAAAGGATTTTACCTAACGGCTTATACAAAGGTTTTTATTATGCGAAGTTAATACTGATATGACATCTCTGTAGATATGTCTACCTGCGGTATAGCACTATGTGCTAACCTTGCTGGTATAGCACTATTTGCTTATCATACTGATATGTCTACCTGCGGTATAATCAGCGCATGATAATAGTCAAAGGGCTTGAAATAAAGTTTGGCGAGCGCTTAATTTTACAAAATGCCAACTTTTTCTTGGGAAACGGGAAGAAGATAGGTGTTGTGGGTAAAAATGGATGTGGTAAGTCGACTTTATTTAGAGTTCTTACTAACAATGAAATATATACAGATGGTCATATAGACATTCAACACGAAATTATTGGGTATATTCCTCAAGAATTTACGTTTCCTGATGAAATGGTGGGGGAGTATTTAGAAAAGTTTTTAGAATCTACGTGGGATTTTTACAAAATAGAAATGTATGCCGAACAAGTAGAGTTCACGAACTTTGATATATATCAGCCGCTTAACACGCTAAGCGAAGGTCAGAAAATGAAAGTTAAGTTAATAGAAACAATGTTGAAAGATGCGACGACACTTTTCATTGATGAACCAACAAATCATTTGGATATCGAAGGTATTATGTGGTTTGAAAATTATGTCAAAAGTCTAAATACTACTGTCGTAATGATTTCACATGATAGATCATTTCTAAACCATACCGTAGATGAAATCTGGGAAATTGATAAATTTGAACTTTTTCAATTTGTAGGAGATTACGATAATTACAAAGAACAAAAGCTTAAGCTTATAGATAAGTGGAATCAAGAATACGTAATGTTTCTCAAGAAAAAAGCACAGCTAGAAGTGTTGCTTGAGAATGTTCGTAAAATTAAAGATGGTAAAAAGCGTGGTCGAGCAGTACAAGCTGCAAAAGCAAGAATCGATCGAGAATTGAATTCTGATAAAAAAGAAAAGTATGTATCCAAAAAAGTTAGCTTGATGGAGTTCAATACTGAAGCTCATCAAAAGAAATTGATGCTTGGTGTAGAGAATTTAGAAAAGAAATATGGTGAAAAATTAATATTCAAAGACTTAAGTTTTGAACTGCGTGGTACAGATAAGCTCTGGTTGCTTGGTCCAAATGGTGCGGGTAAATCTACTTTGGTAAAAATAATTATGGGAGAAGAGCCTATTACAAACGGAAACGTGAAGCTTGGTTACAATGTGAAAATCGGGTATTTCTCTCAAGTGCAAAAGCAGTTGAATCTAGAAAATGTCGCTCTCGAAGAATTTATTGCAAAGACCAAGTGTTTTCATGCAGAAGCTTATGGTTATCTCAAAAAGTTTTTATTTGATAAAAATGCTTTGAAAAAGCAAGTAAAGTTTTTTAGCCCTGGCGAACGCGCGAGATTTGCTTTTTCTATTTTTGCTTACTTTGACTATGATTTATTGATTTTGGACGAACCTGATAATCATTTGGATATCGAGACAAAAGAGGTAATGGAAACAAGCTTGCGCGAATTTAAAGGAGCAGTATTACTAGTTTCGCACGATAGATATTTTGTAGAAAGTGTAGGTGTTGATCAAGTACTGAATCTTAAAGAAGGTGTGATTAGTTACTATTGATGCTTCTTCTGTTAAAATTTTCTTATGTCTACTTTTAAAAGGTTTGGAGAGCAGCATAAAAGAGAAAATCCATATGACGGCATTGTTTTACTAGTTGGTGTCGATTTAAAAAACAAAGACTATTTTGATATTACATATAAACATGCCGAGGCATTGGGCAAACATGATTTATATAGTAATGATAGGAATCCAGATGAAACAGAAACTGCAGATGTTCTTAGAGAGAAGGTAATACAAACATATGAAGAGCTTGGTATATACTCTAGGCAAAATAATAGGTGGCATCAGATAACAGCTCAAAGACACGATGATATAGCAGCTTGGTTAATTATTTTTAATAAGATCAGCCTACCTCCATTGGTAAACATAAATACATATACAGGACTTACTGCTGCTGTTAATTATATTGACCCTACTTTGAGAAAAAGACCTCCGTGGTTAAGATAAGGTTTAGGCTTTGTTGCCAATATACGATAATGTTATACACACAGCACTCACTGCAGCAATCAATTGAGCCCAGGCAATTCCATATAGTCCATACATGTTGCCTAATACAAACGTACATATAAGCACTACAGTTAATTTGGTAAGACTGATTTTCAATAACTTATCAGTTTTATCTTCGACAAAAAAATAATTTTCCATAAAAGAATGTATAGCTGTTAGTGCGTAAGCAAAAATTAATACACTTACTATTCCAATACTTTGATCAAATTTGTCCCCGAAAGCGATTTGTAAAAAGAAGTGAGACACAAATATTGCTAACACTGCTAATATCAAAATCAGCCCCGCAATAATTCCAGTTTCTATATAGTCGTATTTTAATTTATCTTTTTTGCGCAAAGAATTTTTTGGCAGTAAGACTGTAAATACAGAAATAGACGCAAGCGAAAAGATCGCAGACATTTTGTCAGCAATCGAATAAATACCTACAGAAAAATTCCCACCAAAATATTTTGCGCTTATATTTGAAATATTAGATAAACTTTCGCTGATCATTTGAGATGTACCAGCAGGAAATGCTAATAATAGATAACTTCTGACATTAGAAAAATTAAATCTGAGTTTTTTATATTCAGGTGGTAAAAACCAAATTAACGCGATACTTGGTAATACTGATAAAGCAAATACAGCAATATACGTAGTTGCCTGTACATTAGAAATCAAATTAAGAAAAATGAATAATCCAAATGTACCTTTTATAATAGCTGGAATAAAATTTGTAATGATAAGCAACCAGTACTTCTCGTATTTTTGAAATATTGAATACAGCGAGAAATTCAGCATATAAAAGAAAACTCCGAGTATAAATATTAAAAGAGTTTTTAAATCAAAAGAATAAACTTTCGAAATGATTAAAGATATGGGTAGCGTAATTAGAGATAAGAGCACTTTTGTAGAGAAGAATGCAGAGATTAGTTCTTGAGAAGTTTCTATTTTTAAGGCTTTTGTTACGTATATATTATTTGTTCCAAAGTCGGTGAACTTGGCCACAAAAACCAATAAAGACGTGACGAGCATGTAAAATCCAAATTCGTTTACAGGCAATTTTGCAGCCCCAGCTGATATGAGTATTAAAGCAAGCAGTGAATTGACCAAGTGCCCAATTCCTACAAAAGCGATAATAGGTAATGACTTTTTTATCATAGTTTTCGAGTTATGTACTCCTGATATAATAGCATCATGTCAAGACGCATTGGTATAGATGCTAGGTTTTATGGTAAAGCTGGGCCAGGAAGATACACAAAGAACATAGTTCAGCATTTGGAAAAAGTTGATACACAAAACGAATATCTAATCTTTTTAACAAAAGAAGGGTATGACATGTATACACCCAAAAATGCTAATTTTCACAAAGTGCTAGCAGATTATCATTGGTATTCATTTGAAGAACAATTTGGGTTTCTTTGGTTATTATTAAAAAGCAAGCTAGATCTGTATTATGTTCCACATTTTAATATTCCAGTGTTATACCCAGGAAAAATAATAACAGCTATCCCAGATATGACGATGCATAAATTTAGCACAGAGAAAGGTACTACTCTGCCTATTTGGTATTTTAGACTTAAAAAATACGTATACAAAGCTGTGTTTTGGTGGGCAGTATTTAGATCGCAAAAAGTTATCGTGCCTTCGCAAACTGTTTTGAATGACTTTCTGTCTAATCTAAATTTTTCAAATGATAAATATGTTTTGGTCTTAGAAGGAGTTGATCCAGATTTGTTACATATTGATGTAGATGTAGAAAAAGTTTTGGCTAAGTATCGAGTTACAAAACCCTTTATTTTATATGTAAGTAGTATGTATGAGCATAAGAATGTGCCAGGCTTGATAGAAATGTTTAAGCTATTGGTTGAAAAATATGGTTATAAAGGTAATTTTGTACTCGTAAGTAAAAAAGATAAATTTTCACAAAGAGTTTATCAACAAATAAAAGCTATGGGATATCAAGATAAAATCTTATTTCCTGCATTTAGAGTTGATTCAGATCAAGATATTGTAGTTTCTGATAGCGAAGTTGTTGCGTTTCGTAGATCTGCAGATTTGTATGTGTTCGCATCTTTTACCGAAGGTTTTAGTTTGACTGCTTTAGAAGGTATGGTAGAAGGCTTACCAGCAGTGCTTTCTGATATTGATTGTCATCGAGAAATTTATGAAGATTCCGTTTTGTATTGTGATCCTCATAATCCAAGTGATATAGCAGAAAAAGTGAATACTATGCTGACAGATAAATCATTGTTTGATGAATATAAGAAAAGAGGGTATGAGCAAATAAAGAAATACGATTGGCTAAAAACTGCAGAGATCACTTTAGATGTTTTTAAGTCATCATTGGAGATTTAATCTGTAGTAAAAACTTCTAAAAACTTTTTTGCTGTTTGGTTCCATGAATACTTTTTTGCGATTTCTTGTGCACGTTGTAAAGCCATTGGTTGTGACAAAGCTTCATGAATGCCTTGGCTAATATTGTTGATATCAAGTGGATTTACATAAACAGGATATTCTTCGCCAATTTCATTGAACGCAGGAATATTAGAAACAATAGCTTTTGTTCCGCAAGAAATCGCTTCTAACAAGGGCAAACCAAAACCTTCATCTAAAGAACAATTTATAAAAGCTTCAGCGCCGCTATACAGTGCAGGTCTGTCTTCATCGGGAATACGCCCAATATAAATTACTTTGTCTTTATTAGCGTTCATGCTATTTACAGACTCATCATATTCCCAGCCAAGCTTCCCAGCGATTACCAATTTTATCTCAGGTATCGATTTAACTGCTTCGACCATTCGAGGAACATTTTTACGTGGTTGAATCGTTGATAAAAAGAATAAGTATTTGCCGTTGATATTATACTTGTTTCGTATAGTATCGATTTCACTTTCATTTCGTTTATAAAATTCTTCACCCACAGCTTCTGGAATTACATCTATTTTTGATTTATTTATAAAAAGATAATTAATTTCAGTTTTCACTTTGTTAGAAGGTACTATTATTTTGTGAGATGTAAGTAATGTCCACCACAATACAAATGGGTGAAGTAATTTATGTATAGGTTTTTTGGAATACTGGTTATTTATTTTGTATTCAAATCCATGAAGCATGCACACAGTTTTTTGAAAAAACCTAGAGATTGAAGGTACTGTGTGAAATGGAGTAAAAAAAACATCGACTCGGTTAGTCATCAATTCTAGTAACAAACTTATTTGTGTCCATGAAATTAACTTTGGTAAGACTTTGTATGTAATATTATTTTTGTTTGTAAATAATTTGGTGATTAAGTCTTTATTTGGTTCATTTTCAAAATACACAATATAGTCATTAGTTTTGTCTATCTCAGAAAGTTTTGTATACAAGTGAAGTGCAAATTGCTCTGGGCCAGCTAGTCCTGAGCGTGTCAACATTTGTCCGTTTAAACCTATTTTCATGCTTTGATTATATCTTTTAATTATATCTTTGTATCGATGCATCTACTATTGACTAACGCAGATTGTAATATTATACTATGTTTATGTTTGCAGATTTATTAAATACACTGCAATTTTTAGGTCTTACACCAGAGAATCTTATACCATTACTATTAGTGTTTATTATAATGGATAGACGAATAGATAATAAGTTGACTATGCAGTTGGACACGATACGTCACGACTTACGTGATATAAAAAATAAAATCAATATTTTAGAAAGGGCAGTCGTTGAGATTCAAGTTGTTCTAGTGAATGCAGGGCATAAATTGACTCAACTATTGCATAGTTAATTTGCGCTTAGCTATTGTTTGTGATGATCTTATTCAAAAAGGTGGGCAAGAACGCTTGGTTATAGAAGCTTGTAAGATTTGGTCTAATCCTGTTTTATATACAAGCGTTGCATCTGAGTATTGGAAAGCCAAATGTAAAAATGAAGGAATAACTCTGAAAGTTTCATTTTTGCAAAAATTTCCATTTATTCAAAACTTGTATAGGTATTATTCATTATTTCTATTACATGTACTTGCAATTGAATCTTTTGATTTATCCAAATACGATGTGGTTTTAAGTATTTCATCTAGGTATGCACACCATGCAAAAACAAAGCCTGGTGCTGTACATATATGCTATATGAATTCTCCTGGACGCATGTTTTGGGAGCCTTTTACTTATTTTGAAAACGAGAAAGTCTTTCGTACTAATTTTGCAAAAAGTTTGTTGCACCCATTTTTGTCTTATTTTCGAATGATCGACTATATAGCTGCGCAGAAAGTTGACTATTTTGTAGCTAATGCAAAAACACCTTATGCTCGTATAAAAAAGTATTACCACAGAGACGCAGCTATTATTTATCCTCCTGTTGATATTTCATCTGATGCGCTTGTTAACGCTAAATCTGAAAGGTATTTTTTGATCATAAGCAGGTTGGTTGCTTGGAAACATATAGATATAGCCATAGGTGCTTGCAATAAGCTTGGTATAAGGTTGAAAATTTTGGGTGATGGCCCTGATAAATCTCGGTTAATGAGTATGGCTGGTAAAACTATTGAATTTCTGGGTTATGTAAGTGATGAAAAAAAGTTTGAAATCGTATCAAAATGTAGTGCACTTATAAATACACAAGCTGAAGATTTTGGTTTGGTACCTGTTGAAGTTATGTCTCACGGAAAACCTGTTATCGCTTATGCAAAAGGTGGTGCACTCGAAACAGTATTACCTGGTAAGACTGGAGATTTTTTTTATTCTCAAACAGTCGATGCATTAATAGCCTGTTTAAAAGATTTTGATGAGACGGCTTATTCACCAAGCGATTGTCGAGCTCAAGCAGAGATTTTTCACAAAAAAGTCTTTGTGTCTAAGCTAAAACGTTTCGTAGAAAAAAAAGTACTTTTTGAGCAATAAGGTTGAGTATGATGTATACTTAGGGCAAATTTCTCTTGATATGAGTTTTTACGACTTGGGTAAAAGATTAATAGATATTTTGGGTGGTATTGTAGGACTTATTATTTTTGCGCCGTTTATGGCCCTCATAGCTTTTTGGATTAAACTTGTTTCACCAGAAGGTCCAGTTTTCGCAGATATACCTTATAGAGTTGGTAAAGATGGTAATTTATTTAGAATGTATAAATTTCGATCTATGATTCCTAATGCACAGAATTGGCTTAATGAACATCCAGAATGGCTTGAAAAATATAAAGCAAATAGTTATAAGCTTGATCCTGATCCTCGACTTATAAAAGGTGCAAAATTTATACGCAAAAGTAGTGTCGACGAGCTGCCTCAGTTTTTAAATGTTTTATTAGGTAATATGAGTTTGGTTGGTCCACGTGCATATATGGATTTTGAATTACAGCAACAATTAGAGAAGTTTCCTGATGCAAAAGCAAATGTTGATCTTTTAATACGCGTAAAACCAGGTATTACAGGTCCTTGGCAGGTAGGTGGGAGATCGGAGATTAGTTTTGTAGAGAGAGTAAAAATTGATGCAGACTATGCACAGCGCCGCTCTTTGTTGTATGACATTATGATACTGCTAAAAACCCCATTTGCTGTTTTATCGCAAAAAGGGTCGTATTAGCCTTAAGGCGTATTTATGTAGTATATTAGATATTATGCAAAACGAACCAATAAAAAATAATTTTAATAAGGATTTGAATATGAAATTTAATAAAGATATAAACCTTAAGTCAAAACCAAATAATTTGGTAAAAGGCTTGGGCGTCACAGGAGTTATATTATTTGTACTTTTATTTGTTTTTGGTCTTGTTATGTATCAGTTTATTGTACGCCCAGCTTTTGCTTTGATGACGGTTACAAACGAGCTTAAAAAAGATTCACGAGATCTTGTAGATGCGTTTGGATCTAGAGATTTGGTTAGACTTGGTGAAGTTATAGATGAAACTCAGTCAGATTTAGAAAAAGTCCGCCGTGAGCGCGATGCAAAGTTTGGTTGGGCAAAAGATGTAAAAGCTTTTAAATTAAATGAATTTTATTCCGATTCTGATCGATTTATAAATGCAGGTAATTATGCTTTGGCAGTTATTACAGAAATGTCAAAAGTTATCACGCCTTTTGCAGATGCAGCAGGTTTGAAAGTCGACCCAAGTCAAGCACCTCCGTCTACTGAGGGTGGGCTTATGGAAGCATTTCAAACTTGGGTTTCTTTGATGCCTCAAGTAGCAAATAATATGGATGGCGTTATAGCACTTGTTCAGAAGGTTGGCGAAGAGCTAGAGCCAGTAAATGTTGATAAATATCCAAAAGAGTTTCGTGGCATTCGCGTACGTGAGAATATCTCTTTGGCAAAAAATGTGTTGACTCAGTCAAAAGATTACGCTCCTGATATAAAACAAGCTTTGACAATTGTTCCAGAACTTTTGGGTGTAGGTTCTACACAAGATAAACGTTATCTGATAATTTTCCAAAATGATAAAGAAATACGCCCAACAGGTGGTTTTTGGACTTATTTCGCAACATTTAAATTAAGAAACGGTTTGTTGCAATCTGACTTCACTTCATACAATTTTTATACTCTTGATGAGATTATAAATATTATTGACGCAACCTATGATTTCCCCGATGCACCAAAAGCATATGCTAAATATCTAAAAGTTGAGCGTTGGTTTGCGAGAGATTCAAATTCTTCTCCAGATCTACCAACTTCACTTGAAAATTTGTCATTTTATTATAATTTAGCTGCAAAGCTTGACCCTGCTACTATAAAACCAGTTGATGGCATCATTACTATCGATACGACAGTTTTACGAGAATTGTTGGAAATCACTGGCCCTGCAACTGTTAATGGTGTGACGTACACTAGTGAAAATGCAGTCTTGGAACTCGAAAAGATTGCTTCTTTAGCTTTGGCAGAGCAGGCAAACCGCAAGAGAGTTTTGGGAGACTTGATGGAATCAATGTTGATCAATGTTTTTGAGTCAGACAAAAACCTTTGGTCAAAAATCATAGAAAAGGGTGTAGATTTGGCGGCACGCAAACATATTACAGGCTATAGCTACGATATTAATGCTCAAAAGCTCTTGGAGAAATATAATTTGGCAGGTCGCATTTGGGATACTGTTCCTGGTGACTATTCTATGGTTGTACAAACAAACCTTGGTGGCGATAAAACGAACTGGTTTGTTACTAAACAAGTCGATCATTCATTGGATCAAAAAGATGGTAAGTGGATGGATACAGTTAAGATTACGTATAACTATAAACAACCTTCTGCAGACTTTGGGCCTTTTATAAAAAGATTTAGAGATTGGGTCAGAGTTTATGCTCCAGCCAATTCACAATTGATTTCGGTTGAAGGTTCTGAAGATACTGAAGTTAATATGCAGGATCAAGAACGAAACAAAGTTTGGTTTTCAGGCTATTTAGAATTGGGTCCAGATGAAACTAAATCTATTACTTTCAAGTACTATTTACCAGATGGCATCATCAAAGATGACAAATATTTGTTGGCTTTACAAAAGCAATCTGGCATTCTTGAAGAAAAGCATACTATTAGTATAAACGGTAAACTAGTAAAAGAACTGATGTTATCAAAAGATACTAATGTATCGATCGATTTGTGAATAAGAAAAAAACTGAAGCTATAGTTTTGAAGCATTCTAATTATAGCGATCTCGACCAAATATACACATTGTTTACAAAAGATTTTGGCCTTGTTAGGTGCCGTGCTTTTGGTGTACGTAAAATTACCTCAAAACGAGTCGGTAGTCTTGATACATTAAATTTGATTTCAATCTCTTATACAGAAAAAAATGGGTTTAATACGGTAGATGAGGTATTGGTGCTAGATACATTTGCAGAAATTAAATCAAATCAAGACAAGATCTTTAAATCGTATTATTTAGTTGAACTTATACTCAAAGCTTTACAAGAAGAACACCCAGAACCAGTTATTTATGCTTTATTTAAAAAAATGTTACTTGGTGTAGCAAAATACGAAGATTTTGATGTATATATAAGCTTTTTTGAAATAAGGCTTTTGACAGAATTGGGTTACGATTTGCCATTGGACGACCCGCAAAAATTACAAACCACACCTCAAGTTTTGGACATTTTGCGATCGTTGTATGCTGGCAAAATGACGAAAGAAGCTTATAAGGCACATAAACCTGAGATTGATAGAATTATAAAGTCTTTTGTAAAGCTGAATGTTTCTCCATGGTTTAAATCTTTATCTTTAGTGTAAAAAGTGAAACAATAGTTTACATGAGAATGCCTGTTATTAATAAAATAAAAAAACCTTATTTGTTTTTGAGCACCTTTTTATTACTACTTATATTTCTGGGTGTGTATTTGATCTTACCTGATCAAGTAAATATGTTAATGGCCAATCGTTATGAAGGCTATACCAAGATTGGTAATGTCCAAATGCCTATTCTTGTTGAACGTAAAAACTATTTAGAAACTACAGAAGGTGAGTTAGTGCTTGCATCTTATGAATACACTTATACAGGCACACGACCAACCCGCCCAAATCTCAAAGTTGTAATACCACAAAAGCTAGCTATTAGTAGACATGGAGATTATGGCATTTTAAGCGATACTTCAAATATATGGATGTATAACTATTCTACAAAAGAAAAATCCTTGCTCGCTTTTCCAACCAATCTAAAGGTATACGATAATGTATTACGCATTACTTCATCTAAACTATCTGATTCATCGGCGTTAGTTGTTTTTGAAGGTCCATATAATGCAGAGCGTACAGGCTCGCTATATGAGGGTTATGTTTTGGATTTTTCAACAAAACAATTTACAAGCTTATCAAGTATTGATTGTCCTGGTATTTACTGCTTACCTTCTGCAATGCCTTTAAATGATCAATATGCAATACTTAAGCGTGGTTATGGCGATGGTTGTGGGGGTGGGGGATCTTTGGCTTTGTTCAATTTGAAGACTTACCAAGAAACTTTTATCACAGATTATGATAATTCTTGTGTTTCTACTGATAGTGCTTTTGTAGACATTTTTAACGGCAAGTTACTGATGAACACAACAAAATTTATTGCGATGAGTGAATATGATGGTGAAGATAAACTTTCCAGTATTTATAGTCTCGACCCATTTACCAAAGAAAAACAAGTACTTTTGACTGACGATCAAATTCCTGCGGATGCTAGGTCAATTAGAGTGGTTGACAACACTACTCTTATATTAAATAAATCGTATTCTGATGAGTACTATGTATACGATACGGCTGTTGGCAGTCTGATAGAAACTACATTTGCTAAAACTCCATATCAGACTTCAGAAATGCAGGCGCCATACCTTACATTGGATACAGATATAGAGCTTGGTGAGTTTGTTGGTGCCGAAAAACTTACAAGAGGTCAAGCTGGTCACGATGGTATAAAGCTGAAATATTCTAGCAATAAAGAAATAGAGTATATATCACCAGATCGTTGGTCAGAAATGTATTTAACACAAAATCCAGTACCTGAAGCACTCAAAGAATGTGGTTTTTATTCTTTTTATTTCTCAAATGTTCAGTTTGAAAAGAATAGTATTAGTTGGGTGGTAAAGCCATTATTCAACACTAGCCGGTTGAAGGTAGGTTGTAGTGCTCCTCAGTATGACTTTTTGTCAGTTATAGCAGATTTGAACACTGGGGATGTTTATTATAAGGTAGGTCATCCCAAAGCTAAGACTGTAAATTAGGCTTTTTCCGTTGTATACTCGTTTTATGTCGCCCGATAAGCAACAAAAGATAATATCCTTGGCCAAACGCAGAGGGTTTGTATTTCCTTCTAGTGAGATTTATGGTGGGTTGGCGAATACTTATGATTTTGGGCCTTTGGGTTCACTTTTGACTAAAAATATTCAAGCTTCTTGGTGGAGGTTTTTTGTCACTAAAAGAAAAAATATCCATGGTATGGATTCGAGCATTTTGATGAGTCCAAAAGTATGGGAGGCTTCTGGTCATACCGTACGTTTTAACGATGCGCTTATAGATTGTAAATCTTGTAAGTTAAGAACACGCGCAGACCATTTAATAGAAGATAATCTCCAAAACATCAAAGTCGAAGGCCAAAGCATGGAAGCTTTGGAAAAGATTATTTTTGACAACAAGCTCAAATGTCCAAATTGTGGAGAAATCAACTGGACAAAGCCTCGCAAATTCAATCTTTTATTCGAAACAAATATAGGTATTGTCGAAGATTCTCAATCTTTAGCTTATTTACGTGGTGAGATTGCTCAAGGCATGTTTGTTAACTTTAAAAATGTTCTCGACAGCATGAGACCAAGATTGCCGTTTGGGTTAGCTCAATCTGGTAAAGCTTTTAGAAATGAAATAACAAAAGGCAATTTTATTTTTAGAGTTTTAGAATTTTATTTGGCTGAGTTTGAATATTTTATAGATCCAGAAAAGCAAAATTGGGAAGAAGTATTTGAATATTGGAAAAAAGAAATGCATGCTTGGGCATTAAGCTTGGGTCTTGATGAAAAGGCGTTATCTTGGAGAACCCACACAGATGATGAAAGATCGCATTATTCAACTCGGACCGAAGATTTGGAATACGAATTCCCTTTTGGACGAAAAGAGCTTTTTGGTTTGGCTTATCGCACAGATTTTGATTTAAAGAATCATACAGAAAAATCAGGCGTCGATCTAAGATATACTGACCCAGATGATCCTACAAGAAAATTTATCCCATATGTTATCGAACCAACTTTTGGTATCAACCGAGTAGTACTTGCTGTGCTTGCACAATCTTTTACTGAGGGTGATGACAGGATCTACTTAAAATTACCCAAGGATTTAGCTCCTTATAAAGTTGCGGTATTTCCTTTGGTAAGAAATAAAGAAGAATTAGTAAAAAAGGCAGATGAAGTTTATTCTGCTTTATTAGAGAAGGGGGTAAGCACTGCTTGGGATGATCGAGGAAATATTGGTAAGCGTTATTTCGCTCAAGATGAAATAGGTACTCCTTATTGCGTGACTGTCGATTATCAAACGTTGGAAGATGGGACTGTAACTATCAGAGACCGCGATACTATGAAGCAAGACAGAATTAAGATTGAAGAGATTAGTTCGATTGTTAGCAATTAAGATTTTATGTCTCTTTTGAACTTTACAGTTGGTAGTTTTTGTTCCTTCTCTGGTTTAGCAAAATTTGGTTTTCGCAAATCACCCATCATTATGTCATCTGCTAACCCCTTCAGATCTAAAGAAAGAGCTTTGGCTTCTGCTTCTTCCTCAGATAGGCAGATATTTGCTGATGATAGAACTTTAAATTGCTTTTTACCCAATATGTCGTACAACACTTTGAGCGCTTTTAAATCACCTGTAAGCATGCCTATTTGTAATTCTTTGAGTTGATCCATATATGAAACATTTCGAATAGCAGCGACTTTAGATATTATCTTGTCTATTATGTAGCACTCGTGTTTATAACCTATTCCTGTAAGCACTTCTAAATCTGCTAGATTTTTGTATTTATGAGCATACTTTACTATCATTGCGTGGTTGCTTATTTCTGTTAAAGCTTCGTTAAGAGCTTTAAAAGAACTTGTCGGCGTTTTATACCCAGCTCTTTCTTCTACAGGGTTGTATAGCGTTTGAGAAGGTGATCTATGTAATCCCACTTGTTTATACGCTGACTTGTGTACCATTTCATGATTAAGTCTAATTTTCTCTTTTGGTGTCAACTTGCTATGCATTTTTTTAGCTAAAAATAATTGACCTTTATATGGGTTAATCCCAGCTGAGCATTGTCCACCTTCAACGTTATGTTTTTCAAAAGTTTTCATTGGCAAGAAATGGGTTCGTGCAATCGTATCTTTGAGCCTGTTTGCAACTAGAGCTTCGAGTCCTAAATCAGCAGCCCATTCTAGTTGCATACTCACTAAATCTTTAATTACTTCTATATCGTTTTCTTGTTTTTCTATTTCGCCATCAAAGCTTTCTTCGTAGTTAATTCTAACCTTAGTGCCTTCAGGTGTCCTTGGCGTGCCATACTCTCGTATTAGAAATCTAACATCTACTAGAGGTTCTTGTGTTTCAATCATTTCTTTTATTATACATAGATTTTTAGGGCTAAGCCCGGCTTAGCCTTTTTGTTTGTTAATGTTTTCGAGCTATAAAGTTATAAAAATGCCAGTGTTTATCTTCGCCACTAGCAGTTGATCCATCAAACTCACGTTCGGTTAGCTTTATTATATGCAGTGGCTCCAACAAACTTTCTGCTCTTTCGCGTGTAACAAATGTCAACTCTGTATCTTTTCTGTTCCACGAAGCATTTACACCAAAAAATTGACCCGTAAAAACACCCTGAGGTTTTAGTGCTAGTTGTATATTAGCTATCAACGCATCAAAGTTATCTGGTTTTTCAAATGGTAAAGACCATTGGGCTGTCACTAAATCGAATGTGTTTGGTGTGAATTCAAATTCGTCAAATTTTCTTTGAAATACAAGCAATCTTGCGTCTTGAATTTGTGTTTTATACTTTATAATTATTGGGTTTTTCTCGACTGCGCATACTAAATTGAAACCGCTATCTAGTAAATACTTAGAATCTCTTAGTGTTCCAGCGCCAAGATCCAAGGCAGTATCGCGTACTTTTACATAATTTACTGCTTCAACTAAAAGCTTGTTTGGTGGTTCTTGTTCTGTTTTTTCATAATATTCATTTGGTGTTATTGCCATGTTTTTTAAAAGGCTAAGCCGGGCCTAGCCCTTATACCGATACTTCTCGATATCAATATTAAAATCTTCATCTACGATTATACCTTCTTCAAGAAGTCTTTCTTTTTGGTCTAGTGCGTTATAGTGTGAACCTTTGATGCTTATGCGTCCGGAATTATTTATTATTCTCCACCAAGGTACTTCGGTTTTACCTTCTAGTTTGTTTAATATCCACCCAACTTGGCGCGCAGCACGAGGTGAGTCTGCCAATAACGCAACTTGCCCATAGCTAGCGACTGTGCCAAAGGGAATTGAATTTACTATTTGAATTACTTTTTGTTTAAACGAAATCTGCATGATTAATTATATCCCACAACCGCAATACATTCGGGTTTTGTTTGTCTTGACTGTGGAACTCAAATGGTAGATATTGGATATTACATGGTGACTATTGGTGAAATTTTAGTAGGGCAATAAAATATGAAAATGTTTTTGGGGGAATATAACCCAAATATTACAGAAGGCTCGCGAATAGCCCTACCAAAAAAAATCAGAGAGCAGGTCAGTGGTGATGTAGTCATTATGTCTAAAGGCTTTGAAAAGTGTATACACATCTACGATCGAGAAGATTGGACAGTGCAAGCACAAAAGCAAATTGAAAATTTAAAAAACACGAGCAAAGTAAGCGATCTAGAAAGGTATTTATTTGCTTCAGCCGTAGAGGTAGCAATAGACGCGCAAGGTAGAGTAGTCGTACCTCAACAGTTACTCGATTATGCTGGCGCAAAAAAGAATCTTGCTGTTGTTGGTGTAGGTGATCGCGTTGAAGTTTGGGATAAAGAAACATGGTCAGCTTACTACGAAAAAATTTCTGCCAAATTGTCGGAATAGCTTATGGATTATCATAAGCCAGTATTATTGGCAGAAAGTCTAGGGTTTCTCCAGGTGTCTCCAGGAGACTCCTTTATAGATGCAACGCTTGGTGATGCAGGACATACAATTGAAATTTTGAAATTGGGTGGAAAAGTTTGGGGTTTTGATGTAGATGCAGAAGCTCTGCAAAGAGCTACGGCAAGAATCGAAAGCCTTGGTTTAAGTAAAAACTTTGTAGGTGTTAACGAGAACTTTAAAAATATAGATGCTATTGCTACTCAAATGAACATTGGTCTCGTAAATGGGATCATATTTGACCTTGGGTATAGCTCATATCAGTTGGATGATGCACAGATGGGTTTGACCTTTTTGCAAGATCAGCCACTGGATATGCGCTTGGACAAAAAGAATTTGAGCGTCACGGCTGCTGATTTGGTAAATATGTTACCTGAAAAGCAACTGAGTTCCTTGATAAGGGGCTTTTCTGATGAAAAATTTGCAAACAAGATTGCGCATGCAATAGTTGAACGTCGTAAGGTGGAGAAGCTGCAGACAACAATGCAACTAAAAAGACTCATTGAGTCTGCGACTTCTCCAGGTTATGAGCACGGTCGTATTAATCCAGCTACGCGGACTTTTCAAGCTCTGCGCATCGCTGTAAATGACGAACTAGGTAATCTGGAAACGTCACTGCCTCGGGCTGCGCGATTGTTACTGCCTGGCGGAAGAATGTTGGTTATAAGCTTTCATTCTTTGGAGGACAAAGTGGTCAAAGATTTTGGTCACTCCGCGCAGCCCATGATAAATATTGTGACCAAAAAACCGGTCGTAGCTACAGAGACCGAAGTACGTGAAAATAATCGCTCTCGTAGTGCAAAATTACGAGTTTTTGAAAAAACAAATGAAAAATATTAAATTTAAATCGCGAATATCTTCAGAATCTAAATACCCCAAAGTATTTGTGTTTTCACTTGGCTTTTTTATTCTGAGCCTAACTTTGCAAGTAATCTTCTCAAATTTTATTGCAGTTAAGTCTTCACAACTTACCGAACAATATGCAAAGAAAACAGCTTTAGAAAAAGAAATAGCTGCAATGGAATATCAAGATTCAGTTTTGTCTTCGCTTAGTAATGTAGAAGAAAGGGCTTTAGCCTTGGGATTTTCGACATTTAATCAAAACGTTATAGCTTTAAACATTTCTTTGCCCAATACTTTGGCTTCTGCTGGCCTAAGATGATCAGAAAACTTTCCGATAAAAACAACTTAAATGCGTGTGATTCTAGAATTAATTTATTTTTGTATGTAAGTATTTTTGGCTTTTTTATTCTTTTTTTGCGTTTAGTTTATATACAGATTATTTTACATAAAGATCTCGAAGCAGAAGCATTGGATCAACATTGGGCTTTGCAGGATATTCCAGCAAAACGTGGAAGTATTATTACAAGTGATGGTTATACTTTGGCTGGAACACAAACGCATTACTTACTCTACGCTGAACCAAAAACAATACAAGATCGTGAAGCTGTAGTAAAAGCTTTGACTGCAAATCTGAGTGAGTATAGAAAAGATGTAAAGCTAGAAATTTCATTAGAAGAATATTTTGAAACTAAAATAAATAGAGCATTGTCGCAAGATCTGTTATGGGTAGCTTTAGAACACAATATTACGCCTTCACAAAAAGTAGAACTAGAAAATCTTAATATAAAAGGTCTTGGTTTTGTAGAAGAACCAGTAAGATATTATCCAGAAGGCTCGATGGCTTCTCATGTGCTTGGTTTTGTTGCTAGCGACGAACGCGGCGAGAAAAAAGGGTATTTTGGTATCGAAGGTAAATTGGATCAAGAGCTGAAAGGCAAACCGGGTAAAATTTTACAAGAAAAAGATGCCTTGGGGTTACCAATTTTAACTGGTGGTTATGAAAAGAGTTCTTCTATTGCAGGTCGAGATATAGTTTTAACTTTAAATAGATCTATACAATATATGGTAGAGAAGCGATTGAAAGAAAGTGTAGAAAAGTATGATGCAGTTTCTGGGACAGTCATAGTAATGGACCCCTTTTCAGGAAATATATTGGCTATGGCAAATTATCCAAACTATATGCCTGATGACTTTTTATCTCATGAAGAAGTTTTAGAAGATTCTCCTCATCGAAAAAATATAGAAAAGCGGAATCTGGCTATTTCTGATACGTATGAACCTGGATCGGTTATAAAGCCAATAACAGTGTCAACTGCTCTGGATAAGGGTTTGGTAACACCTTTGTCTACGTTTAATGATGAAGGGCCAGTTAAGTATTCTGATTATGTCATCGACAATTGGGACGGCAAACATCATGGAGTACAAAATATTATTCAGCTTCTTCAAAAATCAAATAATATTGGCGCAGCTTGGGTGGGAAGTTTGGTAGGCGCTAAAGATTTGTATGACTCTTTTAAAAAATTTGGTCTAGATGAAAAAACTGGTATAGAGCTTGAAGGAGAAGATTCTGGTGTATTTCGTGATCCAAAAATATGGACTGACATAGATATTGCTACAGTTGCTTTTGGTCAAGGTATGTCATCTACGCCATTGCAAGTTTTGAATGCGTTTAATGTGGTAGCCAATGGTGGTTATTTGGTGCAACCTAGAATTGTTCATAAAATACTAGATGGTGATAAAGAAATTGTTACATCTGTAAAGCAAATTCGTCAGGTTATTTCGGAACAAACTTCTGTACAAATGATTGATCTATTGACTCAAGCCGCCGAAGGCGGCGAGGCAAAGTATTTTGTTCTCAAAAATTATAAGGTTGCTGGCAAAACTGGGACTGCGCAAATCCCTTTTGAAGGTAAATACGACCCTACAAAGACAAATGCTACTTTTGTGGGATTTCTACCTACATCAAAGAAGTTTTCAATGTTAGTAAAACTTCAAGAACCTAGAGCAAGTATTTATGCAGCCGAAACTGCCGCACCATTGTGGATGAGTATTGCTTCAGATTTGATTAATTATTATGGACTTCCTCCTGATTCGACTCAGTAGTTGGCAGCGGTTGTGGTATGTTATTTAAATAATCGCTTAATTCTTTTGAAAATTTAGTAAATCCATCTGGCTGTTCATCTAATACCCACGCACCACCATAGTTTTCCATTGGTGGATTAAAGACATAGTCACCATCTAGGAAAAATGACTGAATTTCATATTTATCTTTGTCTTTATAAAAATCCCATAGGTATTTTGCATCATCAAGCTGTAAGTTAGTGTCCATCTTATTGGTAGTGACCATTGTTAATGCTTTCTCAACATTCATAGGATTAAACAAGCTTTGTGGTTGGACGACTGCCTGGAGCATCCCTTTTAAAATAAGATGCTGGCGTTTCATACGCATCCAATCGCTACCCTCCCCGTTATTGCCTTTGCGTGATCTTGCATAAATCAATGCCTTTTCACCAGTTAAAACCGTAGGTCCTTGTATAAAATTAATGGTTTGATAACCATGTGTTGCGTCGACAGGGTATTGTGTATCTGTAAATGATGTTTCTACAGTAACAGGCACCCCTCCCATAGAGTCTACTATCCAGGAGAAATCTGCAAAATCAGTCAGGACAAATTTTTGTGGTCGTATTCCTGTAAACTTTTCAAAAGCGTCTTGCATACCTATAAAGTCTTCGGCTACATATACGGCATTGATCCTACCGCTGTGGTACCACAGATCTCGTGGCACTGATACCATAGCGACTTTATTAGTTTTTTTATTTACTATCAGCGAAATCATTATATCTGTGCGATATGCTGTTTCTTCACGACTGCGACGATCTATACCGAGCAAAAGTATATTTATAATATCGTTGTTAGCGAGTTCTGAGTTTGGCTTGGGTTGTATTGGCGTTTTTAGCTCGTCAACGGCTGCTACTAGTTTATTAGCAAATGGGCTAATGATTTCGGCAGTGGCGTTTTGCTGAGTTTGTTTAACATATATCCAAGTACCACCTAATATAAGCGTCACGATAAGAAGCGCGATCAGTAGTGTTTTTAAACCCATTTAAAAATTGTACGCCACCTCTGTGTAGTCCAACAAGTGCGAAGTCTAACTCCTAACTTAGCAGTCACTATTTGGTCACATAGTAGGGACATGGTAACAGAGCCTATAGTATATGATAAATTTAACAATTTAACTTAGTCAGCCTTTATAGGCTGACTTAAAACTATAGGAGAAATCTCATGCTATCTGAAATCGCAACAAAAATGCTCCGGAGCGGAAATCCACTCCAAATGACTACAGCTGTCATTCTCGTAATGGATGAGCTGTATAGCGCATTGCGCGACCTGCAGAAAAAGGAACACCTTTCAAGTAAAGTTCTTTTGGGATTTGCAAAGCAGCAATTGCAGATTGCAGACGCCCTTGGATTTACTGTCCACAGTTGTCGTGTCACTCCCTTAGAAGCATCGGATCCCGTATCCGAACAATAAACTGTTTGAGCTGCCTATACGACAGCTTAGCAAGGTATTAACATACAGTTAGTCCGATAAGTTTACTTATCAGATTTTCCGAAACCTTGCCATTTCAAAATGACTTACCGCGTACCTCGGATCTGTCCTTGATAGGGACAGTCCTTTGAATCATATGTACCTCTTTTAGTTAGTAAAGAAAATATTTTTCTGGTCTTAATATTGTTATTTACACTAATTAACCTTAACGATTATTCGGAAGATCTGTTCTGTATTCTCATAAACTGTTATGTTGTTTTCTAGGCGGTATAAGAATTATTCATAAGCTTTATCGTCATCAACTTGTTTAGGTATTTAGCTTTTTTGTTAGTTTGCAGCTTGTTTTATCTGCATCTACATATGTACTTGTAAAACTATGGGCATAATGCCTATTTATAAGAATTTCCATAGATATCACATATCGATTTAGATTTACAAAAGGTACAGATCTATAGAAGTACAGTACTTGGTGAGGACAGATCCCTTAGCAGAATCCCCTCTTGCATGGGGGAAAGCATTTGTGTACCATCTATGTATGCCAGGTGGAAAAAAAATATTAATAGTAGAAGACGATGTGAATTTTTATAACTTAGTTCGTACAGCTCTTGAACTTAAGGGCTATAACATAGTACATGTTTCAAACGGTATGGAAGCTGTATCTCGTATAAGAGAAGAAATGCCAGACTTAGTTCTCTTGGATATTGTTATGCCAGGAGCAAGTGGTCTAGACATTTTACAAGAATTGAAAGGTACAGATGATACTAAAGGTTTGAAAGTTGTAATGCTTACAAACTTTGGAACTGATGAAAATGTTAATAGAGCGATGGGATTAGGAGCAGAAGACTATTTTATGAAATATAACGTAGTGCCCACGGAACTTCCAGATAAAATAGCGACATATTTGGGAGAGGTACCGTCTTCTGGAGTATCAGTAACGAACTAAAAACAACGAATGGATTTCATAACTGCCTTATTGACAATACAGACGTTAGTCATTGGATTGCTTATATTCGTAATTGTGTTCGTTTTGAATCATCCTTCATATAAAAACTATAAAAAACACGATCGCGAACGTGATCAATTTATTGCCATGCTTGTACATGAGTTGCGCTCACCTTTGTCTATCATTCGAGGTTCTTGTGACCTTTTGGTTAAAGAGGCATACAATCTTTCTCAAGATCAAATTAAAAACATGCTTAATCAGTTAGGTGATTCTGCAAAGTTGATGCTAGATATTGTGAACGATCTACTTGATGTATCCAAAATTGAGTCTGGAAAATTCGAAATTTTGAAAGAAGCTGGTGATCTAAATAATATTATAAAAGAAGAAGCTGGTTATTTTTCTGTTTTAGCCGATAAGAAAAGCATTAAACTTAATGTTTTTCTAGATTCGAGTATTTCATCGTGTAAATTTGATACAGAGCGTTTAAAACAAGTAATGAACAATCTTTTATCAAATGCTATCAAGTTTACAGATACTGAAGGTGTAGTTATTGTTAGTAGTAAAAAAGTTGGGTCTTCTGCCCGCATAGAAGTAGCTGATACTGGTATTGGCGTACCTCCAGAACAAAAAGTAAAACTGTTTCACAAATTTTCTCAAATACCCAATGGCACACATGAGAAAGGTACCGGTTTGGGGCTTGTTGTAGCCAAAGGGATTGTCGAGGCACATGGTGGGAAGATTTGGGTTGAAGACAACCAACCAAAGGGCTCTAAGTTTGTTTTTACACTTCCCTTATAATACATTCACAAATTTTAATAGATATTCTGCTAGACAATATAACTTAATTGCTAGTATCATCTACGTATGAATAAAAAGACTGCCCATGTACTTTGGTTCGAACATATTCGAAAAACTGATATCCCACTCGTCGGGGGTAAAGGTGCAAATTTAGGCGAGATGTACCATGCTGGTATACCAGTACCAAATGGTTTTGTTGTAACTGCTAAAGCTTATTTTGACTTTCTGAAAACTACATCATTGCGAAAAAAAATATTGTCTGAAATATCAGGACTTGATGTCAACGACTCAAAAAAGTTGCAACAAGCTTCAAAGAATATCAAGACAGCTATTTTGGCGGCAAAAATGCCTGAATCTTTGGAAGAAGAGATAAAAGCGCATTATCATGAATTATCAGGCGAGTACGATAAATTTGTTGCAGTTAGATCTTCTGCTACTGCGGAAGATTTACCCGATGCGTCATTTGCAGGTCAACAAGAAACATATTTGAATATTAAGTCGGGTGTTGAAGTTGTAAAAAATGTTCAAAAATGCTGGGCTTCTTTATTTGAATCTCGTGCAATTTTTTATCGTACAGAAAAAGGATTTAGCCATTTTAAAATTGGTATAGCAGTTCCTGTACAATTGATGGTGCAGTCAGAAGTCTCTGGCATAATGTTTACAGTCAACCCGCTAACAAATAGCCGTTCTGAGATTTCGATAGAGGCTGCTTATGGTTTGGGTCAACCAATAGTTTCTGGTGAGTTAACGCCAGATCAATATTTGGTCAGTAAAAATACATGGGATATTTCGTATAAACATGTTGTTCCTCAAACATGGCAATTTGTCGGTACAAAAAAAGCTCCTGTTTCAAAAAAATATCAAAAAGAACAAAAGCTTGATGATAAGTTGATAGTACAATTAGCAAAGCTTGGGAAAAAAGTTGAAGATCACTACAATCACCCGCAAGATATGGAATGGGGACTTGAAAACAACAAATTATATGTTGTGCAAGCTCGCCCTGTTACTACACTAAATATTCCTACGCAAAGACATTTCTATGCATTAGATCCATCAAAAGTTGGCAATCTATTATTAGAAGGTTTGTCTGCATCTCCTGGAATTGCGTCTGGTCCAGTTAGAATTATTAAAAACGCTAGCCAAATAAATGAAGTTTTAGATGGTGAGGTTTTAGTAGCTTCTATGACTAATCCCGACTATGTTCCCGCTATGAAGCGTGCACGCGCTATAGTTACTGACCTTGGAGGCAAAACAAGTCATGCTGCCATAGTAAGTAGAGAGTTGGGCGTACCAGCGGTAGTAGGAACTGAACAAGCTACAAAAGTACTACGTACTGGTGAAGTAATAACAATTGATGGCTCGACTGGAAGAGTATACGAAGGAGATATTACTATTGAAGATAAAAATGCCGAAAAAGGCATGGATACAAGTACACTAAAAACAGCTACAAAAGTATACGTTAACTTAGCAGAACCAGAATTAGCTGCTATTCAAGCTGCAAAGAATGTAGACGGTGTTGGTTTACTGCGAGCAGAATTTATAATTGCAAATATTGGTACGCATCCAAAAAAATACATCAAAGATGGGAAGTCAAAAGAATTCACAGATAAATTGGCCGAAGGTCTAGCCGAGTTTGCTAGAGAATTTAACCCGCGTCCGGTTGTATATCGTTTTACCGATTTTAAAACCAACGAATATGCTTCATTAAAAGGCGGGAGTGAATTTGAACATGAAGAACCAAATCCATTGATTGGTTACAGAGGTACTGGGCGTTATCTAGAAGACCCAGATGTTTTTAGATTAGAAATTGAAGCAATCAAACATGTACGAAATAAATTGGGGTACAAAAATCTTTGGGTAATGTTGCCTTTTGTTCGCACTATCACACAATTGCGAGAAGCAAAGAAGCTCATGGCGGCACATGGTTTGCGCAGAGGTGGGTTGTTTAAAGTATGGATGATGGTAGAAATACCCTCCAATGTTTTAATGCTTGATGAATTTTTGAACGAAGGCATTGATGGTGTTTCTATAGGTACAAATGATTTAACCATGTTGATTTTGGGTGTAGATAGAGACAACCCACAAGTTGCTCATATATACAACGAACTCGATCCTGCCGTTTTGATGGCGCTGGAAAAAATAGTTACTACTTGCAGAAAACGCAAGGTAACGTGCTCTATGTGCGGTCAGGCTCCATCTCAGTATCCTGAGCTTGTTAAAATGTTGGTTGAGTGGGGAATAACTTCTATGTCTGTTTCACCAGACGTTATAGATAAAACTAGAGCTGTTGTTTATGAAATGGAAAAGAAAGTTAAACGCAAATAAAACTTTCATTTTATGCCCAAAATTGAATCAATAACATGTCACAAGATATTGAATAGTCGCGGTGATTGGACAATTTCTACAAAAGTTACACTAGACAACGGTGCATTTGGTGAACAAACAATTCCTGAAGGAGCTTCAAAGGGTGAGCACGAAGCCGCTTTCATTCCTGTAGAAAAAGCTATTGATGTAGTTTCTACTGCTTTAAACGATGCTATGTATGGCAAAGATCCATTTGATCAAAAAGGTATCGATGATTATTTAATTCGATTAGATGGAACCAAAAACAAGTCTCATTTAGGCGGAAACAGTATTTTGTCTGTTTCATTGGCAACAGCTAGGGCGTGCGCAATGTCTGAAGAACAAGAGCTTTATATGTATTTGGCCAAAGTTTTTGACAATAAGCTTTTGGATAACGACAATGTAACTTTTCCAACTCCGATTTTTAATATTCTCAATGGCGGTAAACACGCGCATAATAATCTGTCATTTCAAGAATTTATGGTGATTCCAGCGATGAAGTATTCTTATGATAAAGCATTGCAAATTGGTGTCGACGTCTACCATTTGTTACAAAAATTGTTGATTAAGTATAACTTAGATACTGATGTCGGTGATGAAGGGGGTTTTGCTCCAAATGGTTTAAATGTTACTACTGCGCTCGATTACATCAAATTGGCTGCGATGCAAAAATATACGCCAGGTAAAGACGTTTTTTTTGGGATGGATATCGCTGCTGAATCTTTTTATGATAAAGATACAAAGCATTATGTCTTAAAAGAAGAAAGTGCCCATTTGCCCGGCGATTTGCTTTTGGCAAAATATATAGAGCTTTTGAATAAGTATGAAATCATTTATCTAGAAGACCCGTTTTATGAAAATGACTTGGATATGTGGAAAAAAGCGATGCATGCGCTTGATCACAAATTATTTGTGTGCGGTGATGACCTTGTTGTGACTAATCCAGTCTTTTTACAAAAAATTATTCAGCGCAAGCTTGCGAATTGTGTCATCGTCAAACCGAATCAAGTTGGCACTTTGTCAGAGACCTTTGAATTTATAAAGAATGCACAAGCTGCAAATATGAGTATTGTTGTATCTCATCGCAGTGGAGATACTGGTGAAGATACTTTTATTGCAGATCTTGCAGTAGCCGTGGGTGCTCAATTTATGAAGTCAGGTGCCCCTGTGCGCGGTGAGCGCGTGGTCAAATACAACAGGCTGTTAGATATTTACAACGATTTTCATTGAAGAGTTTCTACTTTTGCAGTCTTGTTGTTTCCAGCTTTTACCTGTTCTATCTGATATGGTTCTGTGTCTATTAATTTATCAAATTTCATATGCTAAATAGTCTTGTCCTAATGGGGTCTCTACTGTTGCGGTTTCATCGTCAGACAAATGCTCGAAATAACGTCTGAAGCCTCTTATAGAATTTCCATGGCATGAAACAGCTACATTGACTTTTGTATTTTTCATAAGTGGAACGATTTCATCGCAAAATTCTGCTACACGTTGGCATACGGCTTCGATACTCTCGCCATCTTTTACAGCATATGTAAAAGAGCGTCTGATCATTTCTAATTTATCTGGGTCTTCTAAATAAAATTCTAGTTTACTTTTACCTTGCAATTCACCATAGCTTCTTTCTCTTATTCTTTTATCTGTATTAATTTCGAGCGTCCAGGCATGTTCATTTTGAGATATTGCATGTTTCATAGTATCTATAGCCCGCGATTGAGGTGAAGAGATTAGCATATCTATTTTTTTATTAGATAATTTTGGAGCTAGTACTAAAGCTTGGTCTATACCTTTTTTAGTCAATCCTGGTTCACGCCAACCGCTAAAAATAAAGTTTGCGTTGTCTTCGGTTTGGCCGTGTCTAAATATATAAAGAATTGGACGATTAGAAGACTCAAATTTTGGAAGCGGTTCTACATGTCTATAGCTCAAATAATCTATGGCTTTATCGACTGTTTCTTTTCCATATTTCTCGTAAAATGGCATTAGATCCATGCATATATGGTATCATTTCTTTTATATTATGAGCATTATTGGTCAAGTAATAAGCTTTTTGGAAATTTTATCTCTAAAAGTACCTGTTTTAATTTTTGTATTTATAGGTGGTTTACTCGAAGAAATCGTCGCTCCAATTCCTTCTCCTTTGGTCATGTCGGCTACGGGAACTTTAATAAATACACAGCAAAAGGGTGTACTCTTTCTTTTACTCGCCGGTCTAGTTGGTAGTGTAGCCAAAACTATTGGTTGCTGGTTTTGGTACGTTTTAGCAGATAAAGGTGAAGATTTTATACTTTCTAGGTTTGGTAAATATATAGGCTTTAGCCATAAAGAAGTAGAATCAATTGGTAAACATTTTAAAAACAGCGAAAATGATTTTTTGATACTACTGTTAACGCGTGCAATTCCACTTATGCCTACAACACCTGTCTCTGTTGTCGCGGGCATAATTAAGCTTGATATGAAGAAGTATTTATTAGCTAGCTTTGCAGGTAATTTTATAAGAAATATGATGTTTTTGTACATCGGTTATGTCGGAGGAGAAGCTTACAAAGATTTACTCAATGGTTTAAGCAATATAGAATCGTTAGTGCAAATTATAATCGGTTTGATTTTAGTAGGTTTTGTAGGTTATGTGTATTGGAAGAGAAATAAGACCAGTGATCCTATTCAAGATTTTTTCAACAAGTTTGTAAAGAAAAAATAACTTGTGAAGAAGTAATTAAGAATATCTTCTAACAACTCCAGTTACTTTACCTTGTACTTGTAAATTTTCAGCGTCTACATATATAGGTGCCATATTTTTGTTTGCGGGTTGCAACCTAATTTGACCATTTTTTTCTCTATAAAAAGTTTTGAGCGTAGCAAAGTTGTTATCGATCAAAGCTACTACTATATCGCCATCGTTGGCGGTTTCTTGTTGTTGTATAACAACATGATCTCCATCAAAGATACCCATATCAATCATGGAGTCACCTCTGACTTGTAACACATAACTTCTTCGATTTTTTGAAACCATGTCGCTAGAGACCAAAACTGTTTCATATTGGTTTTCGTTTGCTTCAATAGGTTCTCCAGCTGCAATGAATCCCATTAGTGGAAGCTCTATCGAGTTAAGCGACGCGTTGTAAGACATGTCTGTAATTTCTATACCTCTTACAGCGCCATCATAGCGTTTGATAACGCCTTTCTTTTCTAAGGTTTGTAGGTGTTCGTGGACTGTAGCTAAGGAAGAAAGGCTCATAGCATCTGCGATTTCTCGAAGAGTAGGGGAGCTGTTGTTAACTTGTATATACTGAGAAATGTATTCTATTATTTGTTTTTGTTTTTTATATAAAGTTATAGGACTCATATGTTATTAGAGTACCGAAAGTAACCCGAATATGTCAAGGGGGAATTTTATATAGGGCTAAGCCTGGTTAAACCCTATATTAGTCTGATACAAATTGTACTATAATTGTACTATTTGGCTGTTTTGGCTTATAATTGCTTTAGCAATCTTCTGGGATGCGGAGGCGTCAAGGAAAAGGAGGTTTGATATGAAATTCATTAAGGGTGCAGTTTTTGCACTCTTTTTAATTCTCATAGCTGGGATGGCGGTGCAAGCCGCTGCCCAGCCTGCACGCGATAGCGTGCAAATCACACTCGCCAGCGGTGTCGCTGGTGAGATCACTGAAAAAACTGTGAGCTGCGGAAAAGTGCAGCTTACTTTTTTTTCAGACAATACACTTTTCGCCCCTGGAGTACGGGGCGAAAGAGGAAAGCTGATTTTCGAAGGGGGAATTGAACTTACGGTCACCGTCCAAAACTTGGACGGTGGTATAAAGTACACTGCGACCTCAGTCGGGTGTACTTTTAATTAAGTTTCAAATCACAAGGATGCCTCCGCATCCCCCTTCGTACTAATAGGGTTTAACCAGGTTTAACCTTTTAATCTTATTATCCAATTTATGCTAATCATTGCTACTAGCGTATGCTATTAGAAGTAAACATAGGTAGTTGTGCGACAGGCTTAGCCTGGCCTAGCCCTTAGGTCATATGTTAGAATGTTCGGGATATGTTCGATATTTTTTCATCTTATTCACCAACAGGAGATCAGCCAACGGCAATAGACCAGCTTACTAAAGGAGTACTTGGTGGTGTTAAAAACCAAACATTATTAGGAGTAACCGGTAGCGGTAAAACATTTACAATAGCAAACGTTATAAAAAATGTTTCAAAACCTACACTTATACTTTCACACAATAAAACTTTGGCTGCACAGCTTTATCAAGAGTTCAGAGAATTTTTTCCGAATAATGCAGTTGAATACTTTGTAAGCTATTATGACTATTATCAGCCAGAAAGTTATATCCCATCTACAGATACTTATATAGAAAAAGACGCAGATATAAACGACATGATTGATCGACTTAGGCTGTCTGCGACTACATCGTTGATGACGCGCAAAGACGTTATTGTAATTTCTTCAGTTTCTTGCATTTATAATCTTGGTTCACCTGCAGAATATTCAAAAATGGCTATCGAAGTACGTAAAGGTATGAAGATACGTGCTGTCGATTTACTCAAAAGACTTTCACAAATATATTACGAACGTAATGAGTTTGAGTTTAAGCGCGGTACATATCGTGTGCGCGGTGATGTCATAGATATATTTCCAGCATATGTAGAGTATGCAGTGCGGTTGGAAATATTTGATGATATTTTGGTAAATGCTTCATTCTTTGATCCTTTGACTGGTGACGCGTTAAATACTGTAGGTGCTCCAAGTACAAGACAAGGCAGCCATACTCGGTCTGTTACTCAGGATGAAAAAGATTATGCTCTGCATCGTTTGAATGAAAGTGGGCTTATTTTAATATATCCAGCCAAACACTATATTGCTGCAGAAGATAGGCGAGAATCGGCAATTGAACAAATTAAATCTGATTTAGCTTTACGCTTACAAGACTTGAAGCAGCAAGGAAGAAGCATCGAAGCTTATCGCCTTGAGCAAAGAACAAATTATGATTTGGAAATGATGGAAGAAATAGGTTACTGCAAAGGCATTGAAAACTATTCTAGATATTTCGACGGACGAAACCCTGGTGATACACCTTATTCTTTGTTGGAGTTCTTTCCAAAAGATTATTTGTTAGTAATAGATGAGTCACATATAACTGTACCTCAAGTAAGAGGTATGTATAACGGTGATCGTTCGCGTAAGCAAACACTTATAGATTATGGGTTTAGACTGCCATCGGCTTTGGATAACAGGCCACTAAACTTCACAGAATTTATGTCAAAGCTCAATCAAGCTATATATATAAGCGCGACTCCTTCAGAATGGGAGTTGAGTATGTCTGCAGGACATGTAGCTGAGCAATTGATTAGGCCAACAGGTATAGTTGACCCGGAAGTTACTATTTTGCCAACTCAAAATCAGATACACGATTTGTTAGATCGCATTAAAGCAAAAGTTGCAAATAATCAAAGAGTTTTGGTGACTACTTTGACTAAAAAAATGTCTGAAGAGTTGGCATCTTTTTTGACTGAAAAAGGTATTAAGGTTACTTATTTGCATTCTGATGTAGAAACTTTGGAACGGACAAATATTTTGGATGATTTGCGAAAAGGTGAGTATGACGTTTTGGTAGGCATAAACCTTTTGCGCGAAGGTTTGGATTTACCAGAAGTTTCTTTGGTAGCAATTTTGGATGCTGATAAAGAAGGCTTCTTGAGATCTGATACTTCCTTGATTCAAACTATGGGACGTGCGGCGCGCCACTTGCAAGGCGAAGTCGTGATGTATGCTGATAGTGTAACTGGCAGTATGCAGCGTGCGCTCGACGAAGTGGCGCGCCGCCGTGAAATCCAAAGAGCATACAACGAAAAACACCATATATCTCCAACTCAAATCTTCAAACCAATACGCCAAAAGTTAATCGATGAATATGTCGAGGAAATTGTTAATAAAGCTAAGAAATTTGAGACCGATGTAGATTATAAATCTATGCCACCAAAAGAAGTAAATAAAGAGGTAAAACGCATGGAAGCCGAAATGAAACTTGAAGCCGAGAATTTAAACTTTGAACGCGCAGCTGCTTTGCGAGATAAAATAAGAGAAATTAAAGGCTATTTATCCAAGCAATAGTATTATTAGTATAATAATCATATGCCTAACCACACAAAGTATGGTGATCTTTTTGGAGATAGTATGCCGGCAGAGGCGCATAGACCTGCCAGATATTATTTTGCGCATGGTCAGCCGGTAGAGCGTTGGGAGGCTGAGCTGTTGGTTACTCCAGAAGTTCTAGATATTACGCAGAAGTTAGCTGGTGATGGCTCTGCAGTTTTAGCTGGAGGTACTGGCTTATATGCTACCTATGGCGGAAATATTCATAAAAGAGATTACGATATTACAGTTGCTGATTTACCTTTAACTGCCAACTCCACATTAGCATCATTAGGTTATGCGTATGTTTCTGGTGATTATGCTCAGCGATACAAAAAGGGGAATGTAACAATAGATATATTAAGTGCTAAACGTGTAGCTGATGCTAGTATACATGAGTTAACTAGCTTAAAATCCCAGTTACTTCAATTATCACTGCCAGGGGATGTAATGTCTAAAGCACTTGAGCAAATTGTACGTTCAGAAAAGCTGTTGCTATCCAATGTGCTCGAATATCAAATGCGTGCGAATTGTTTTTTCAATATCGAGTTATTGGGGTATGGAGTTGATAATGCAGGGGCTATTTCTGTATTTGATGCAGGGCACATCCTTCAGGATCCAAATGAGATACACAGCTTGGATCATGCTTATAAAGCTGGCACGTTGCCGCATGCTCCTAGATACACCGTAAATACGTATTCAACGCGTAATACATTCACACAATTAATTACTGCTACAGCTGGTTCTGAACACCCACTAATGTTCACCTCAGATATGATTATGTGGTACCTAGAGAATTATGGTAGAAGCATGAGTAAATGTGCAAAAAATGATGCATCTCTTCCTTACAGTCAGTCGGCGTATATCGACTATACTACTATTATAGATCTTGTTTTAAAAGGTGACGCACCATTTAAAGTTTCTAAGGATCTTTTAGATAAATTGCAAACTCGAGGTTTTTCATCTTTAGAGAGTTTTGTACGTGCAAATATATGTCGCCATTTTGTGCAAGCTTTTATTTATAACCCAGAAAAGGCTATAGAGTTTTTATTTACTGAAGGGGATATTGTTGCACCAGCACTTATGCCTAGTGTAGCATTAGGTGAAGGTGATCATAGAAGGACTACACGTGTAAGCATGTTGAGTTTGGCGGAAAAGGCCTTTCCTAAAAAGAAAGTTTGGGCGAGAGTTCCTGAATTTAGCTCCTCGCATCATCTTCAAACTGAAAAGTATGTACACTTACCGCAAAGTGTAGAACAGGCACTGGCATTTTTATTGGTTGGGTTAAATGCAGGTGATTCTGTTGATGAGCTTTTAGCTTATTGGGCATCGATTGAAGGATTTAAAATGAATATAGATAAAACTGAAATTGAAAAAGCTATGGTAGCTTTTAAAAAGTTATAATTATGAAGCCTGTAGTATCTAATGCTTTACTCGAGCGTTTTTCTACTATGCTTATCGATCAGGCTAGAGATTTGGATACCAGTATCACAACTTTTCGTGGTAGTTGGGTAACCTCTATTTTGATGTATTTAGCCAGAGAGCGCCGACATACGTATCTTAAGAATGCACAGGTAATTTTGCCTATCAGTGTTAAAAGCTTATATACAGATAAGAATGCAACGTTTGGTAATACATATAATTATTACAAAGAATTCTATAAAAATTTGACTATATCAACTCACACTGACTTAGAGAGTTTAATTTATGCACTTACGCATGGCGCTGATTACAAAGTTACGATATTGGCTAACGGGTTTGGTACTCTTTTACAAACTAACAACACACATTTCAGTGCAGCAATCGCTTTAAGAGAGTTGAAAAAAATAAATCCTAAAAATGTGAGCTTTATCTTTGTTAATACTGTAGAAATTTATCCTACCGATATACAACAAATCCCTGGATTGATGTCTAGCTTCTTACAAAACATGCGTTGGCAGCAAGACTTTGTTATTGATAAGGAAAGTGTAGCTAATATTTTATGTAATGAAACAGGTAAGCGAGAGTATGAAGAGAACGATTTATTAATATCAAAAGTATTTGAATACGCATATAATGATCCTTCTGTAGTGCAAATCATAGGAAAAAATCTATTAATTGACGCAGACTTTGAGAGGCAACTTTTGTCTGCTGGTAGCATTGCTGACCTATATGAAGTGATAGGTAAAGATAAGCTTGATTCACGTTATCGCCAGATTTTGAGCAGCCTAAAAAAAGAATCAAGGCAAAGTTTGCAGTATTATCTTGAATCTGACAATTCTGCGCATTTACCGACGATTTACTTGTTAAAAACAAATTTACTTGTTAGGAGTCATGATAGCTATAAGGCAATGAACCCTCTTTTTGATCACTATTTAAAGTCTGTAGACTTTCACTCAGCAGACATTTATGAATCAAGCGTTGATAAGCTAACGCGTGCATTAACTGGTCAAGAGCAGCAACTCTTTAATCTGTTACAAGTTAAACATGGCAAATTTGCTACCAAAGACGAAATCGCTCAAACTATTTGGGGAGATACTTGGCAAGATGTGTATAGTGACTGGGCAATTGATAAGCTTGTCTCTACACTACGCAAAAAACTTGTAGACAATAATTATGAAAAGACAATAAAAGCAGTGAGAAACAAAGGTATTATGTTAGTTTGAACTTGGTTAGCTAAAAAATCCTAGTAAGAAAAGAAATACACCTGCATCTATCAAGCAGGTTTTTATAATAAAGTCGCTAAAATGTTTATTGGCTTCAAGCTATTTACTCATTTTCGCTCAGCCGCCACGCCTTGCTATAGGATAACATCTTTTCTAATAATCTTATGTTCAAAAGGAGTTAGCAAATGAAAACCGGCTGGTTTTTTGCAATAATCTTCGCAGTAGTGGCTTTAATCATAGCGACACATCTAGCTTATCAACAGCCATATCTGCAAACCCTGGATCTTTATCCGGGGTCTCACGTCAAATTAAATAATGTGGATTTTTTCATGGATGAAGAAACTGGTTTTTCTGCTTCGGCTTCATGCTTGGGATCTCTGAAGCTTTATGGTGACCAGAAAGATCATTATGGATTTACGTGTAACAACATCGACTTTGATGTTGTGTACAGCGAATCTGTAACAAAGATTTCTTGGGCTCCCTAGGAAAAGAGCGGGTTTGGACTCGTAGATACAGATTAGCTTTGGCTAGTTTTTGTTTACGGTCCGACCCGCTTTTTTAGTTGTGTTAGTAAGCATTTTTCTACTCAGTTTTACTCAAGCCGATATAACCTATAGCTCGTATCATATCTTCATACAATTGAATAGAACTTTGACATCCAAATACTTTTCACTAGAACTCTAGAAGGAGGCTTTTTAGGCTTAACTGCGCTGTCGAGCTTATAAAGCCTTCTTTTATGAGAAGGTTCCCCAATGTGGGGAAATGCTAATAATCGCCGCAGTTGTGGCCAAGTCAAGGAGCTTGATATGTCTCGAATCAATGAACTTTTCACAAATCCAGTTGTAACCTTTTTGTGGTTTTTAATCCCGACCGGGGTACTCTGGTTCTTTGGGGTTGTGGCCCTTGGTATGGGTAGCAGTCTTGGAGATCTCTTGTTCGGAGCTGTCTTTGGCGGCGCCGTAACTGCATTCTTTTTTACAGTGTCTATGGAGGCGAAAAGTCGTGGGGAGCCCGGTTGGTTTTACACCTTCTTGATCTTTGGGCTCATTTCCATTGCAATTCCCATCACTGCTTTCATTAAAGCAGCTTATTAGGCTGTACCTAGGTGGGCGAGGTGCTCATGGATAAAGATCTTAAGATCTCACACCATGGCACCTCGCTCACTAAATCAATTACTAGAAAAAAGTTTGTACTAGATTTCAAAAAATGAAAGTTAGTATGAGCTTTCTTCTGGAAAAATCTAGATGAAAGGTATTATGTTGCGTTGAGTAAGGAGTTAGTAATGTCTCAGAAAATCTTGTCTTTTGGTCTCGCCCTGTTCGTGGCCTTTATGGCCGCTTGCAGCGGAGGTGGAGAACCGCAGTCTAGTGTAGTAGTAACTGCATATGATTGCAAAGGCGATGTCTTGGATCTCCAAAATCGAGACCAGTTTATCCTAAACGGTCAAGAAGTTTTATTTGCGGATCAAGGATTCGCAAATTATCAATTTCTTGACACAGACTGGAACCAGCTCGCTGCTGGTCCAGATAAAGTTCCGTCAGATTCAATTCATTTAGATGATGAAAAAGTCTCGTTGGCCGGATCTGACTGGAAAATCACAAACATAGGTACCACTGTAGAGGGGAAAAGCAGAATATGCTTTGAGGAATGGAACGTGAATTACATTCCTCCAACAGTGACGCCAACGCCAACCCCGGTTGGGGAAATTGGTCTGGCGCTAACCCCAACTCCAGCTTATTCCTGTCCCCAAGGCGAATTCAACTATGTTGAAATCGAAGCTGGGAATCCCCATTACTCTTCTCTTGATGGTGATACCACTGTGGTTATCGAAAAAAATACAAGTGGTTTTTCCATTGAGGTGGTCGGAGAGTTTTACGTCAGTGGAGACGTAAGTATTGGTTATGGAGAAGAAGCCATAATTGGCGATTACCGATTCCACATCATTCGTGGTTATGAGGACGCATTATGTGTCCTTGTGACTCCTCCTTAACCTAAGGAGTAAAACTAAGGAAATCAAGGTGGGCGAGATGCTCGTGAAGAAGATCGCATGATCAGATATCACGGCATCCGCCCACTAAACCAAGAAGAAAGTTTCTATCAGCCTTTGGATCTCTGAAAGCAAAGATTGGTAGAAGCCTTCTGCTAAGAAGGTAAACCACAAGGAGGCAGTAATGTTTTTTGTAGCGATATTGCGTAAGTTTTGGTGGATCTTGCCTGTGGCAATGGTGATTATGTTAATCGCTATGGCTATGGGAGTAGGAGATCCCGCTCCGGTTTTACCAGAGACAGAAACACCCGCCAATGAAGTTAGTGCATTATGTACTGATTTCTTCGGCTGGTCCGTTGTGGATAGTACTGACTTTGTCAGCGCTGAATATGTGAATGGCGACATTTACGTAGAGTGGACCAATAGTGGTCCGAATCCACGCATTATGGGGGTGAACTTTTATGGCTGGATCGTCAAAGATCCACAGCCTGGTGTACATCTGGAAATTCCTCAGGGTATTCTGCTCCTCAGTGACGATGGACAAATATTGTCCATCTTACCTACAGGGCAGGATCCAGTGGTGATTGAAATAGGCACAACCTGCCTGCAAAAGCCACTGCCTACCAGAGGATAAATTGAGCGGTAGATCGCTGTAGATAGTCCAAATCAGGACGCAATCTCTACGCGATCTACCGCTTTTTCAGTTTTATACTAATGACTCATCAAATGATACTAGTTCTGCTTAACTCAGTTTCACTCATGCCCTCATACCTCATAGTGCTAGTATGCCGCTATTAATCTGATTAAAGGAGATGCCATGTTAGTACTAACTAAGAATACCGAACTTACCTTGTTTGGTATAAAAATTACGTTTGTAAATAACAGTTTGGATTTTTCAGCTGCATCCGAACTGGATGTTTTGTATGTCCCAGATTCCAATCCAAGAATTGTAAATGTTTGTTATCGGAATCGATCAATTTTTGTTGTGCAGCTACACGACATGCTTATTATTTCATGGTAGTTACCTTCAATACCCAACAGTTTGGCATAAAGACCAAACTACAAATAAGGAGAATCTGATGAAACGCTTTATGAAAAACCCGTTGATAACCTGGCTCGTACTTCTTGTTTTACTAACACCATTTTGGTGGTTAGCAAATGGAGGGGGCCGTGAGATAGATCTACCGCTAGCTCTGTCGGGGGTTAATGCATACATATTAATGTATGCATTGATTACTCGTGAAAAGGGTGACGCGCTCTTTTTGTCATTAGTCTATGCCGTTGCAGGACTTGTGATGCTAGGGTTTTCTTGTTATCTGATTATTATAGGGTAGAAAGAAAAAGGCGGTAGGTTTGCTGAGTACATTAATCAATGATTGATGCGCTCGCGATCTACCGCTTTTTCTTTTCTTATTTATAGTAATCGTTTAATTGACTATATGGCACTATCTTCATATCTGGGTTTTGTGTTAGCAAGTCTTTTTGTAACTGCAGATCTAACGTATCATCTCTGAATATCACAGCTTTTATATCTTTACTAGAAACATGCATATTTCTTGGTTGTTTCGTATAACCTTTACTTGGATGCAACACGCCTTCTACGTATACACCATTGCCCTTCATTGCGCCTGCTTCAGGCGTTCCTGGTAAATATGTATAGCTCATGTGTTTTTCTATTTCAAATACTTCTCGGAATGCATGTACCATTCTTGCATCAACAAGTGAAAGCATTTTGATTAAAGTTCCATCTGCAAATTCATGTCGTCCTATTGGTTCTCCTCGATCACCATATGTATATTCAACTCTTAAGGCTAGTGCTTCGTTGAAATGAACAAAGATAGGTCTTTTTTTGCCCCATTCGTAGCGCTCGCCAGTTTTTTTTGAAATAAGTGCCCCGTACAATACAGAGTAAGGTTCGTTATTAACGGTTGCTTCTAATTGGGCTGGTGCGGTTGCATTCGAAAAAATAATAGTGTCGTATATTTCTAGTATCTGTTGTTCTAGTTCGTCTACTTGCATTGTGTCTATTAATTCCGCTGCTTGAGAGTCCACTATCTCAATAGGTGAATCGCCAAGAGTGTGTTTTAATAATTCAATTGCTTCCCTCTGTTCGTTGGAATCAGCAATATTGTTGTATATTGTTTCTACCGCTTTTTCTATTTCGAGTTTTATTTTGTTTTGTATTTTTTCGCGTGTTAAAAACTTGCCAACTTTTTCAATAACTGCTATAGCCGCATTTTCACTTGTTTGCTTATTAATAGCAGTAGTTATGTTTTTTTCTGTAAATAGTGGTTCTTCTTGTATATTCTCAACTAGATGTATAAACTGAATAACGGTTTGATTAGGCGCAGAAAAGTTTTCTAAGAAAAGTTCGTTTTTAGCCTCATCACAATCAACATCAGCGATGTTTACGCCTTTAACCTGTATTTGTACACCACTCTCAGACTTAACCAGGCTATATTCATCTGGTAATCTTTTTTTTAATATTTCGATATCAGTATTTAATTTGGCAAATAGTATGGAGTGATCGCTTGCATTTGTTTTAAAAGAAATAGACATGAGTTCATTATCAGGAGTTTCCATTCTTATACTAGGTCCTGCTCCTAGTGTATCGATATATACTTTACACGCTTTAACCAAAGTGTCTGCGTGTGCAGTTTCATCTTCTATTACTTGTGTAAAATTCGCATACCTAGCAATTTTTTTGGTGTATGTTTCTAATAGTTCCAACTTTAAATTTTCTTGGCTTGTTTGAACCTCATCAGCAGTGTTTTCAATATGAACTTCTTTTTCACTGGTTATATCATCAAGCATGTAAGGTTTATGCTTCTCCTTGTACTAGTTTTCTCCAGTCAGTTTTTGATGGAGCAGCCGTTGGGGTTGCTTGTTTTTCATCTTTAGTGGGCTCTTCTGTTAAACCTTCAAGTTTTATGTCAGCTGCTTCTGCTGTTTCGGCTTGGACTTCTGGTGTTCCTTGACGCATCATAGCTGCTATTCTGTTCATCGTTTTTGAGGTAATTATCGTTTCTGGTTGTTTTTCATTTGGTGTTTCATTTGTACCTGTAACTTCCGAAAGTCTTTCTAATGGCATATATTTTCCTTTCAATTTAATATATGTAAATATGATATTCTATTTTGGTGACTTCTTCTATGAGTGAAACTGACTTCACAAACCCGAACATATACCGTATACTGTTTTGGTCACATTTATTGCGGCAGCATTCTTTTCGTCACTAAGTCCTCGCTTTGCTGCGGAATGGTTCCTCAATAATGTTGCCGCTAATAAATTTAACTAATATGAACAAACCAAACAATTCAGCCTTAACACATATAATCGTCAAAGGTGCTCGCCAGCACAATTTGAAAAATATCGACCTAGAAATTCCAAAAAATAAAATGGTCATATTCACAGGAGTTTCTGGTAGTGGTAAGTCATCTATGGCAATGGATACTATTTATGCAGAAGGTCAAAGACGTTATGTAGAAAGTTTGAGTTCATACGCACGCCAATTCTTGGGAGTTATGGATAAGCCCGACGTCGATAGTATCGAAGGTTTATCCCCAGCAATTGCGATCGATCAAAAAACTACTTCAAAAAACCCTCGCTCTACAGTAGGCACTATTACAGAAGTTTATGATTTCATGCGTTTACTTTATGCAAGAGTGGGGCATCCGCATTGTCCAAATTGCGGACGCGAAGTCCAACGACAGTCGTCTGAAGAAATTGTAAATCAAATATTTTCATTAGCTGAAAGTGATACAAATTTTAAATCTGAGCGTGGTTCGCGTTTTATTATTTATTCACCTATAGTTAGAGATCGAAAAGGTGAGTTTTCTTCGCTTTTTGATAATTTAAAAAAGCAAGGCGTAGTGCGTGCGCGCATTGATGGCAAAGTTTATGAACTCTCTGAGCAACTTACTTTAATTAAAACAAATAAACATACTATAGACGCATTTTTATCAAGACATATTATAAGCAAAAAAAGACTGGCAGACGATGAAAAGAATATACGTTCTACTATCTTTCAAAGTATCGAAACTGCTTTACGCATGAGTAACGGCCTGGCGTTGGTTTCGTTTATCAAAGATAAAGACTTTGATTTTTCTGAAAATCCCAAAGAAGTCGAAGATCACTTATTTTCAGAAAACTTTGCTTGTCCATTTTGCAATATATCTTTGCCAGATATAGAACCACGAAGTTTTTCTTTTAATTCTCCTCATGGTGCATGCGCCGAGTGCGATGGTTTGGGCACAAAGTTGGTTATAGATGAATCCACAGTTTTAAATAAATCTTTAACAATTAAAGAAGGCGCAATATTACCTTGGAATAAATTGTTTGAGCACAATTCGTGGACGCAACTTGTTATTGACGCAGTCGCAAAAGAGCACAATATACCTTTGAATATCGAAGTTTCCAAAATGACAAAAGAACATATGGATATTGTTTTGTATGGTACTGGTGATGTGAAGCATAAGATCAATTACACAAACAAAGAAGGTGACATGCACAATTTTAATGCTAGATATGAAGGAGTTATTCCAAATTTATTACGCAGACACAAAGAAACTCAATCTGACTATGTACGAAACGAAATTGAAAAGTATATGGTTTTGTATCCGTGCAGTGTGTGTAACGGTGACAGACTAAATAAGCATGCGCTTTCTGTAGTTATAGATTCACAAAATATTGCGCAGATCTCGAATTTATCAATAGAACACGCCGTCACTTGGTTTAATGAAATTACCACAAAGTTTAATTTACGCGAGCAAACTATAGCCGAGCCCATAATGAAAGAAATTAATTACCGTATGAAGTTTTTGCTAGACGTTGGTCTGGGATATTTAACTTTGAGTAGAGCTTCTAGCCATTTATCTGGTGGAGAAGCTCAACGCATACGGTTAGCTTCGCAAATTGGTTCTGGTTTATCTGGTGTTTTATATGTTTTAGACGAGCCATCTATTGGACTACATCAAAGAGATCAGGGCAAGCTGATCAAAACTTTGCACCATTTAAGAGATTTGGGAAATACTGTTTTGGTAGTAGAACACGATGAAGAAACAATGTTACAAAGTGATTATATTTTTGATTTTGGTCCAGGCGCGGGTGAACATGGTGGAAAAGTTATTGCCGAGGGTACGCCAGCACAACTGATGAAAGATGCAAATTCACTGACTGGAAAGTATTTATCAAGGCGCTTGGTCGTGGGTCAAACTGATGTAATATCAAAGAAAAAAAGTAAAAAGAAATTTGAATTTGATGATGGTTTTATAGACGCAGAAATTTCTGTAAAAGATGTAAAAGGAAGATCACTATCTATCATTGGGGCTTCAGGTCGTAACTTAAAAAATATTGATGTAGAGATTCCATTAGGAAAGCTCGTTTGTGTAACAGGTGTATCTGGAAGCGGTAAGTCTACATTGATTATGGATACATTACATAGAGCTTTGCGCCAAAGATTTGCTTTAAAAAATGAAGAGCGACCAGAGCCATTTAGAGATATGACAGGGTTGGAACATATCGATAAAGTAATCGCAATTGATCAAACGCCAATTGGTCGTACACCAAAATCTAATCCAGCAACTTATACAAAAGTATTTGATTTGATACGCGAGTTATTTGCACAAACTCAAGACTCTAAAATCCGTGGTTACAAAGCAGGACGATTTAGTTTTAATGTAAAAGGTGGTAGGTGTGAAGCTTGCAGTGGTGAAGGCCAAGTCAAAATTGAAATGCAATTTATGCCAGATGTTTATATTAATTGCGAAGTATGTGAAGGCAAAAGATATAACAAAGAAGCTTTGGAAATACATTTTAGAGGCAAAAATATCGCAGATGTTTTGGATATGACTATTGAAGAGGCATTAGAGTTTTTTGCAAATCATGAAAATATTAGAAGAAAAATACAAGTGTTATACGATGTAGGTTTGAGTTATATAAGACTTGGTCAACCAGCTCCAACGTTATCTGGAGGAGAAGCTCAAAGAGTTAAGTTAGCTTTAGAGTTGGCAAAAAGATCTTTTGGTTCGACTTTGTACATTTTGGATGAACCTACTACCGGTCTACATTTTGCTGATCTCGAAAATTTGATAACTATTATGAAAATATTGACTCGTCGCGGTAATACTGTGTTAGTTATAGAACATAATTTGGATATAATCGCCAATAGCGATTGGATTATCGATCTCGGTCCCGAAGGCGGAGATAAAGGTGGTGAACTAGTTTTTTCAGGTGACTTAAAAGCATTGCTAAGTTGTAAATACTCACATACAGCAACAGCCCTACGAGAAATACAACAAAAACCTTTGACGCAATAAATAGCGTATTTGATTCATTGTCGATGATTTTTGGTATTTTTTGTTGAGTGATTATAAAAGGAATTTCTAGTGGTGTATCATTTGCATCTTTAAATTCGATTTTTGTGGTATCTCGATCGAAATACACTTTAATCTTTCTATTTGGTTTCAAAATCGAGACTGTGCTGTTTGCAGTTTGTATATTGTATAAAAATGTACCGCCTTCATTTGTGAGTATGTATGCTTTACGACCTTTAAATATCTGATACAAATTCAAGTTTGGTGTGTTGTATATTTTCAGTTTATTATCAAACTTATCTTCTATATTATTTTGTGCAAATTCGACTTCTACTAGCTTTTTGGCGATAGGTGCATCTTTTTCTGGTGAGTTTATATTAGTATTTCTGTACCCACCAGCAGGAATAGGCCATTGAGAATCAATACCTTTTGTTACAAAAGCAAAATGATTTGTATCTAGTTTTGTAAAATAGTCTATCCCAGCGGTTTTTCCCCACGTAGGATCAACAGAAACCCACCCGTAAGTTGGATCGTAAAACTCGGGCCACGCGTGTAACAAATCGATTCCAGAAAGGTTAATTGATAAAGGTTTATTTTCTATGTCTGTTGTAAATGCATATCCGTTTAATTCTCGAGAAGGTATACCCATAGCTCTAGTTATTGCTATAAAGGCGTCGGTAAATTCCATGCATACATTTGGTGAATCTTGTGTAAGCGCAGTTTTTGCTCCATGGCGTTCTACAGTTTCTCTCGAATTTATTTCAAAGTCATAATCTAGCGTATGTACAACATAGTCATAAGCTTTTTTTGCATTTTGTGCAACCGACACATTTTCGTCTTTAAGTTGCGCAGCTATTTCTTGAATTTGTTGTGAATCACTTTCCCAAAAGGGTTGGGCGTTTGTATATTTTTTTACTAATTCATCAGGTAAATCCGCAAAATTTTTGCTAGCATTCAAATCTATTTGCTTGCTAAATAGCCTAGCAGATCCAAGTGCTTTTACTTCTATAGCTTGGCTCGGCTTTAGAATATAACGAGCGATATAATTGTTATCTTCGTCAAAATATACAAAGTAAGGTTCTGGAGTAATAGACGCATAGCTTACTTGCTGTACATTTTTTTTGTCAAAAGGTAGAGCAATCTCAAATGTTTGAGGTATTTTAGCCTGATTTTGTAATTCGTATGTAAGGTTGAAATTTAAATCTTGATGTAAACCAAATGCGGCCGTGATGCCTGTATTTTGCACTTTTTCTTTTGAAAATGTATATATGTATACATTACCGTCATCTTTAGTCGTATCAGGAATTGGTGAAATAAAAATGTTTGGGCCTATTTCTTTTGGTACAGCGATTGTTATATTGTACCTGCTGGCAGCGGTAGTTATCTCGGCTTTTGGTATATTTATATTCCAAATATTCCCAACTTTTTTTGCAATGTCTTTAGTTTTATACGTTACCGTAAATCTATTTTGTTTACCTTCGCCAATTATTTGTTTGTTGAGTTGCGCGCTTATGCTTGTGTTGTCGTCTGTTTTTTCTACATTTGTTTTCATTTGACCTTCCAAGTCGTGGCCGTAGACATCATACACGCTCAATTTTTTTATCAGTAGTGAGTAACTCGTTGCGACAACATCTTTTTGTAAATTTGTGAGTGTGACGGTTTGATCTACTTGTGTTTCACCGATCGATGTTATGTTATAAGTGAGATCGTATTCTACAATAAACTGATTATCTGCTTTTACAACCAAAGCTATAAGGCTTATCATCAAAGCTGTGGGGAGTAAGGCGAATTGCAATAATTTTATAAGTCTTCCAAACACGTAAGTGTATTATATAACATTATGAAGCTAAAGCTTGCTATAGGATTCGAAAATATAAAAGACCAAATTCCGCATAACCCTGGCGTATATAGATATTATGATGCTTCTGATCAAATAATTTATATTGGTAAAGCCAAGAATTTACGTCATAGAGTAGGAAGCTACTTTTCTACTAAGCTTATGTCTGGTAGTAAAACGCAAGCTTTGGTATCGAATATCGCTAGCATGGACTTCATTATCACAGCTTCTGAGTTTGAAGCCATTATCTTAGAAGCTCAACTTATTCGAGATATCATGCCAAAATACAATATAACTCTCAAAGACGACAAAACGAATTTATATCTTGTAATTAGGAAAGAAAGTTTTGATATAAGTGGAAAAAAGGTTAATGTTCCAAAAGTGTTATTGGTACGTAAAACTTTGATTTTGCCAACAGACATTGTGTTTGGCCCATATACAAATTCTGATACTGCCAGACTCATATACAAGTCGACACGCAAAATCTTTGGTTTCCGTGATTGTAATACACTCAAGTTTAATAGGTACAAAAGACTAAAGCGACCATGTTTATATGGTTATATTGGGATGTGTCTTGCACCATGTACAAAAAATGACAACGCATCTTTGCAAACATATACAACATCAATCTCAAAGGTAAAAAAACTACTTTCGTCCGGTGCAAAGCCTATAATCAATTCTTTGAGATCTGCTATGTTGGCTAGCTCAAAAAACCATGATTATGAAGAGGCAGCACAAATTCGAGATACGTTAAAAAAGCTAGAAAGTATTATTGTTGATTTTAAAACACCTGATAGATATATTGAAAATCCACATTTGACAGAAGATATTGCAGATAAAGCTTTGTCAGAACTTGTTAGAGTTTTACCAAATTTAGATAAATTACCACAGCGTATAGAATGTTATGACATAGCGAATATTTCTGGTAAAGAGGCGGTTGGGGCAATGGTAACAGCAATAAATGGAGTAGTTGATAAACGTGAGTATAAGAGATTTAGAATAAAACTAAAAAACACTCCAGATGATTTTGCTATGATGCGTGAGGTAATAACGCGTAGACTTAAGCACGAATTAACAGACTCCAAATTAATTGCATGGGGCAGACCGGATTTGTTAGTAATAGATGGTGGAAAAGGTCAAGTTTCTGCCGCCTTAGAGGTACTAGCAACGTTAAATTATTTTGTACCTGTTGTAGGATTGGCCAAAAAGTTTGAGACACTGGTATATAAAGATCTTGTAACGAATGAATTTGTCGAGATAAAGGTAGCAGAAGCAAACTATGGTTTATCTTTGCTTATCAGGTTGCGTGATGAAGCACATAGGTTTGGGCAAGCTTACCACCATAAACTACGCTTAAGAAATATTACTAACAAAAAATTCAAAAGCACATAAACGAAGTTAAATGTATAATTTACATATGCTCAAGTCGTTCTTAAGATCTGTTTTTTTCACTTACGTGTCGTTTTATGTGGTGAATGGTATTTTGAATGTCTTGACTTTGGATATTAGAGAATACATCATTTTTATCTTAGGTTTATCTTTGTTCCATTTGTCAGTTAAATCTGTTTTGAACCTTGTAGGTTTGCCCTCGGCAGGAATTAGTCTGTTTATTATAAAAGTAGTTTTAGTATTTGTTTTACTTATGTTGTTTGTATCTTTTGTTCCCAATTTTTTCATAAAAGCATCGACGATATCAGGCATTGTGTTTTTTGGTTATATAGTCCCAGATTTATATATGACTAATATTTGGGCTACTGTAGCAATGTCATTATTGAGCACATCGCTATTTGGCTTTTTTGACTGGATGTGCCATACTTCAGGCAAATGATAGGTTTTTTGAAGATATTACAAATAGTTATAGCACTTCTTTTGATAGTACTTGTGCTTATACAATCAAAAGAAACTGGCTTGAATAAATATGTTGGCAATGCCTTTTCATTTTATTCGGCAAAACGAGGTGTAGAAAAGTTTATATTTATACTTACGAATGTTTTGGTATTTCTTTTCGCGATTAATTCCCTTTTGATTTTGTATTTTTCATAAATATGTCTGACGTAGTTGTATTTGAAGATAAACAACCACTGCTTGGTGAGGTTGAAATTGAGGCTTCGGGAATCTCGGCTATAAATATTATCGCTGCTTCACTTTTCTTGGATAGAGAAATTATCTTATCGAACATACCAAATGTGTCCATTGTTCAGCATGCTTTAGATGTGATTATAGCTTTGGGTGCAAAAGTTGCCTGGATAGACGACAAAAGCTTGTTGATAAACGGTTCAAATATAAATGCAAATTGTCCTTCTGGTGACCCACGTGTAGTTATTTTGCTGTTGCCTGTACTTTTATCAAAATTTGGTAAAGTTGTTTTGCAAAGCGAGGCTTTGGTTGACTATATTGGTAAGTATGAAGGCATTAAGAATACTCTTGATAAATTTAATGTTTTAATAACTAAAGATGACAATTCGTATGAAGTCAGCTATACGCCACTGACCGAGTCACTTTTTGTAATAAAAGAAGAAGATTACTTGGGCACAGTTTTGGCAGCATTATTTTCTTGTCTTAATAAACAAACAGACATCGAACTAAATTTTTCTGTAAATGATCCTGAAATTGAGGACTTGATACAATTCTTGACTTCTTGCGGTTACAAGATAGATATGCAATCTACAGCTAACCTGCATATAAATGGTTTTGATGATACTTTACTGCAAAAATATAAGTTGGCTAGTGATATCAATTTAATTGTGTTTTTTTCTTTAGCAGCATTAATGTCTGAAGGAAACATTTTGATACGAAATGTAGCGCGCAGTTATCTAACATCTTTTTTGAGTTTCTTGACCAAAACTGGTTCATTATTTGATTTGTCAGGAAATAATTTGAAAGTTTGGGCGGGCACGAAAGTTTTGACTGGCGCAGACATTTATATAGGTAATTATCCTAACTTAATTAAAGACTGGTTACCAATGCTGTTAGTTTATTTATCGACTATTGCTGAACCAAGCACTATCCGTATTGATGCAAAAGAAAATTTACACGTTATAGGTAATTTGGACCATTTGGGGATAAATGTTGACGTAGAAGAATCAAATGGTGTTAATACTCTTACCTTGTCTGGGCATAGTGCCTTTAAGTCTGGTAAATTTTATGCAGAAGGCGTGCCTGATTGTTTGGCGTTGTTATTGTATGGTTTGGCTTCTACAGCTAAATTTGAATTTGGAAATCCCAAACTTTTAGAAACTTATTACAAAAATTTATACGAAAAACTTATAATGTTAGGAAGTAATCTGATTTATAAATCATGATGCATAATTCTGCCCATTACACTCGCAAATTCTTATTAACACTTAGCAGTTTAGTTATTTTTGGTTTGATCTTTATTTACAATTCGACGATTGTATCTTCACAGCAAATATATGGAGTCCCTTATAGATTTGTAATCTTACAATTGTTGTGGACGATTCTAGGTTTGGGTGCTTTTATGATTTTTTATAAGTTTGACTATTCAAAATTATCGTCGTTTTCTACTTTTCTTTATATGTTGAGTATAGTGTTTTTGTGTATAACGGCTTTTGTGAGTATGATTGGTAATTTACGCAATTCCTGTGATGCTTTTATTCCTTTTGTCCCATGTATAAATGGGGCTTATCGATGGTTTTATATAAATCCTTCGCCTTTGCCAAAAATACCATTTGTAGGTGTTTTGGGTTTTCAACCAGTAGAGTTGGCGAAATTAGCTTTGGTTTTGTGTCTTACATTTAGATTAAAAAAAGCTATACATTCAAAACAACAAGACAAAGATCCATTTTTTGTGTATCTAATATTGACAGGTTTAACAAGCGCTTTGGTTTATCTACAACCAAATATGTCGTCGGCAATACTATTATTTGGTATAGGAACAGCTATTTATATTGTGTCACAAGCCCCGCTACAAAAATTGTTTATATTAATACCAGTTTTGACGTTAGTTTTTATACTTTTAGTATTTGGCTCTTCTTATCGTAGGCAGCGCTTACTCACTTATACTAACAATGATGCATCAGTTGATAGTGGTTATCATATTAAGCAAATTAAAATAGCTTTGGGATCAGGTGGATTATTTGGGGTTGGCTTTGGACAATCTCGTCAGAAGTATCAATATGTTCCAGAGATAGCTTCAGATTCTATATTTGCAATCATTGGTGAGGAACTTGGTCTTATTGGTACGTGTAGTGTTTTATTTGGGTTTCTGTTGCTTTTGTATTTTGGTGTCCTCATAGCAAAGAGTTCTATCGACTATGAAGGTAAGTTGATAAGCGTTGGAATCTTGTCGTGGATTACATTGCAGTTGTTTATAAATGTTTCTGCGATGCTCGAAATAATTCCATTAACTGGTGTTCCTATACCATTTATTTCATATGGCGGTAGTTCTACAGTTTTTATTATGGCGGGTGCTGGGTTGCTTGCTTCTGTCGGGAAGAAAAGCCAGGTATAATCTATTTTAATGAAAATAGTAATAACTGGGGGTCATCATAGTTCTGCGTTACCTGTAATTGAAGAGCTTAAAAATACATTAAAAGTATGTGAATTTTTTTGGATTGGTCACAAATATTCTTTGTTACACGATAAAAATCCAACATTAGAGTATATCGAAATTTCTCAACTAAATATTCCTTTTTATGATTTGGCAGTGGGTAAAGTTTATGGAAAAGCTAAGTTAGTAGCGTTATATAAACAGTTGGTATCTTGCATTAAGGCTTTTATTTTATTAAAAAAAATAGCTCCCGATGTAATCTTGTCATTCGGTGGATACATCGCTGTACCAGTTGCGTGTGCAGGATGGTTATTGCGTATACCTATAGTTACACACGAACAAACCATGGTAAGTGGCTATGCAAACAGATTAATTGCTTTTTTTGCTAGTAAGATTTTATTATCGTTTGAATCTTCTCTACAGTTTTATAAAAAGTCGCCCAAAGTTATAGTTACAGGTTTACCTTTGCGAAAGGCAATTTTTGAACCTGGTACAAATAATTTAGAACTTAACACAAATTTACCTACAATTTATGTGACAGGTGGTAAGTCTGGTTCACACAAGCTAAACGTTGCGGTTGGTTTGATACTTCCTGAATTATTGAAAATAGCTAATGTTATACATCAAGTGGGGGATTACTCAGAGACGCGTGACTTTGAAGAAATGACAAGTATATATAACACTTTAGTCACGAAAAATTTGCCAAATAACTTGCCTGGTAAATATATAATACGAAAATTTGTTTTGGAAAATGAAATTGGAGAAGTTTTTTCAAAAAGTAGTTTGGTCGTAAGTAGAGCAGGAGCTCATATTGTAAGTGAATTGCTTACGCTTGGTAAATCGTCGATTCTTGTGCCAATCCCATGGGTTTCACACAATGAACAAAATTTAAATGCTCAATTGTTGGTGTCTCATGGTTTAGGAATTATTTACCCAGAAACGCAATTGTCAAACTCTGATCTACTTTTACAAACAATCTTGAAGCAACTGCAAACTGTTTCTAATAATCAGAAAGTTATTAATTATGATAGTCCAGCAAAAAAGATTGCCCAAGAGACAATCAAAATATCCAAGCAATAAAGAAAGTTTTTTGTCAAAAGGTAAAAACTTTTTTTCAAAATCTTTTTTCAAAGATCGCAGACTTAAAAAGCTGGTAATCAAAACCTTAAAAATATTAATTGCATTTAGTGCTGTAAGTAGTGTCGCTTATTTATTTATTATGACAAAGACATTTACTATCAGCGATGTAAAGTTTGTCGGTACCGGTGAATTTGTAAATTCGACAGACGTCAAAGCTGTAGCTGCAAATAATGCTTTCGGTAAAAATATATTTTTGTATTCATCTCAGAGCTTAGCGACGACTTTAAAGTCATCATTCCTTGGTGCAAAAGATTTTGCGGTTACCAAAGTTTTACCCAATACTTTGGTGATTCATATAACTCAAAGAGTTCCGATAGCTGTTTTGGATACTCCTGATCTGACAAAGCATTTTCTTGTAGATGATGAGGGTTATGTTTTGGGTGAGATTACCGATAAAGACTATAGCGATCTTCCTAGACTGACGTATTTTGAAGATTTAAATGTAGGTGTTTTTATAAACAAAAGTGTTGTGCCAAAATATATGCAGCTTTTAGCAGAGCTAAAAGCTGCAGAAGTAAAAATAAGTAGCATAAGCATGTATAATGACTACACCGAGTTCTATACAGAAAACGGAGTTCAAGTGTTGTTGCCAAGCGAAAAGGTAAATAAAAAGTATATATTTTCGATAAAAGCTGTGATATCCAAAGCTTTAGAGCTAGGAAAAGTTTTACAGAAGATTGATTTACGATACGAAAAAGTAATAGTATTATTTAATACAGAAAAGCTATAATCATACATTATGCCCAAAGAAAAAATAATTACAGGAATTGATATAGGGTCAACCAAAATCAGCACAACAATTGCTACTGTAGATGAAAAAAAGGTATCTGTAATAGGTGTTTCTGGTGATGTACCGTCCAAAGGTATAAACCGAGGTATCGTTGTAGATATTGATAGTGCTGTTGAATCTATATCAGCAAGCTTAGAGCGCGCCGAACGTATGGCCGGTGTATCTGTTTCAAGCGCTTTTGTTACTTTAAACGGAAGTCATATAGAAACTCAGAATTCTCACGGTGTTGTAGCTGTAACTCCTGGCAAAAGTTCAGAGATCACAAGTGTTGATGTACAACGAGTTACTGAAGCCGCACAGGCTATATCTTTGGCATCAAATAGAGAGCTAGTTCATGTTATCCCGCGCGATTTTGAAGTAGATTCTCAAGCTGGTATTAAAGATCCTGTTGGTATGGCTGGAAATCGTTTGGAAGTAGAAACAAACATCATTCATGGATCTTCTACAACAATGCGCAATATTATTAAATGTGTGAATCAACTAAACGTAGAAGTTGCAGATTTAGTATATGTAGGCATTGCAAACGCCGAAGCAGTTCTCACAGACACAGAAAAAGAATTGGGAACGCTTTTGGTTGATATCGGCGGTGGTACTACATCAATAATTGCTTATCTAGATGGAAGTCCTATTTATTCTGCCGTGTTTCCTTTGGGCGGTAAACTAATTACGAGTGATCTTGCTATTGGTTTGCGCGCACGTTTGCCCGAAGCAGAGAAAATCAAATTAAAACTCAGCATGGAATATATTCATTCAGCCAAAACAAATGAGACAAACCGACACGATGAAGAATTTGATATATCTGAGTTTGGTTTAGAAACTGTAAGTGTTCCAAAAAAGCTTTTATATAAAATTATTGATGCACGAGTCGAAGAAATTTTTAGATTGATTGCATTAGATATTAATAAAGCCAAATTAGAGCGCAGATTACCAGCCGGTTTAGTAATTACAGGTGGTGGTGCTTTAACTGCTGGTGTTGATAAAGTTGCAAAAGATATTTTAAAAACGCCAGTGCGCATAGGATATCCAAGAGGAGTTACTGGACTAATTGATGAAATACAAGGGCCATCATCGTCTGCATGTGTAGGTGCATTACTTTATGGTACACATACACATCAGAGTAGCCTATTGTCATTTGAAGATAAGAAAGGTAAGATGTCTGTAAATTTTAAGAACTTTTTTGAACGCGTAAAGTCTTTTCTGCCCTAGACAAATCCGCAATAAAAGATGCAAGTAAAACCTGAAATCGAAAGATTTGCAAAAATAAGAGTCGTTGGAGTTGGTGGAGCTGGTGGTAATGCAATTAATACCATGATTGATGCTCAACAAATCCAAGGTGTCGAATTTATTGCAATTAATACAGACGCACAAGATCTCTCAATAAATAAAGCTTATATAAAAGTTCCTATTGGACATGAGATAACTGGTGGACTTGGTGCAGGAGCGAATCCAGAAGTTGGGCGTAGAGCTGCCGAAGAGTCAAAAGAATTAATTAAAGCCAACTTAGAAGGTGCAGACATGATTTTTATTGCTGCGGGTATGGGTGGTGGCACCGGTACTGGTGCAGCACCATTGGTAGCAAGCATTGCAAAAGAACTCGGTGCATTAACTGTTGGCGTTGTAACAAAACCATTTAACTTTGAAGGCGCACAAAGATTGGCAAACGCTGAGCGTGGCATCGAATCACTTCGCAAAGAGGTTGATGCGCTTATTGTTATTCCAAATCAAAAATTATTAGAAGTTGCTGATAAAAGCTTGCCAGTCGTAGACGCTTTTAAATTGTCAGATAGTATCTTAACTCAGGGTGTACAAGGTATATCAGATCTTATAGTTATGCCAGGTCTTATGAATGTAGATTTTGCCGATGTTCGTACTATTATGAAAGACGCAGGTTCTGCGCTCATGGGTATAGGAATAGGTACAGGTGAAAATCGTGCTGAAATCGCAGCAAAAGCCGCTATATCATCTCCATTGCTAGAACAATCTATCGAAGGAGCAACAGGAATATTGTTTAATGTTGTTGGTGGTGCTGACATGACTTTGCAAGAGTTTGATCAAGCATCTAGCATTATTTCACAATCTGCCAGCCCGGATGCAAATATAATTGCTGGTACATCGATCGATCCAAACTTAAAAGATCAAATAAAAGTTACTGTGATTGCAACTGGTTTTGATACCGATGATATTCGTTCTCAACTTGGTATGAAAGTAAGTACTCAAGAAAGACGATCGTTTGATACTTTGCCTCAAAACGATGCTGCGCAAGACAGTAATCCTTATATTCCAACAGACGAAAATAACGATGATAAATACGAAGGTAAATACGATATTCCAACTTTTCTTCGTGAATAGATCTCGATTTAACTCCTTTTTAAATTTCTTATCACTAAGCCAAAACTGAGTTATCCACAATTGCAGTGACAACAAAAACCGGCGAAGCTACAATTTGCATTACATTGTATACACGTTACAAATATGTAAACATTCATATATCGATTCTCTAAAAAAATAATATTAAGTTAAAAAATCTTTGAGCTGCAACAAACTTCTAGCAGTGGATGGTTGCTGCCGTTTAAAGTCGACTGCTCTATGAACGTAGATGAAAATTCTTCTGATAAGAATTCTGTTGCCGTAGCAAACTTAAGAAAAAACGAACATATAGACTTAAGTGAAAATTCTCGTGTAATTTTAGAAAAAAGATATTTGCGTAAAAATCCAGATGGTACCCCTGCCGAAACAATCGAGCAAATGTTTGAACGTATTTCGAGAGCAGTGGCTGAACCCGACATTACATACAGAGATGTAAATACAACGTTCATCGAATTTTATAATTTACTGACTTCCAAAAAATTTTTTCCAAACTCACCAACATTTACTGGTGCGGGTACTCCATTGGGACAGTTGGCTGCGTGTTTTGTTTTACCTATTGCCGACGATTTGGGAAAACAATCTGACGGTATTTTTACAACTCTGAGAAATGCGTCACTTATTCAGCAGTCTGGTGGGGGAAATGGTTTTTCTTTTACAAAAATTCGCCCGAAAGGTTCTTACATTTCTAGTAGTAGTGGAAAAGCAACTGGTCCGGTAGGGTTTATGTCTGTTTACGACAAAGCTTTTGGTGAAGTAGCTCAAGGTGGTGTTCGACGTGGTGCTAATATGGGTGTTTTACGCGTTGACCACCCGGATGTTCGTGATTTTATAAAATGCAAATCTTCTGAAGGCCAAATTTCAAACTTTAATATATCTGTAGCAATTACAGACAAATTTATGAAAGCCGTAAAAGACGATACTACTTATGATTTGATAGATCCGCATTCGAGCAAAGTTGTAGAAACTCCCAGAGCGCGCGAGATTTTCGATATGATCGTCGAGTATGCTTATAAAAATGGCGAACCTGGTGTTTTATTCATCGATGCTGCTAATCGAACAAATCCTGTACCACATTTATATGAACTTATGGCAACAAATCCTTGTGGTGAGCAATGGCTTGGGCCATATGAAAATTGTTGTTTGGGATCTATAAATCTAGCCGAGCATATCTCAGATCATAAAATGGATTGGGAGGCTTTGAAAGAAACTACAATATTATCTACAAGATTTTTGGATAATGTCGTAAGCGCAAATAAATACGTTCCTGCGGTTCCTCAATTGAAAGAAGCTGCAGATAATGCGCGCCGTATCGGGCTTGGAATTATGGGATTGGCCGATGCAATGTATGCACTGGGGATTAAATATGGAAGTGATGCAGGCCAAGAGTTTTCTGCTCAAGTTATGGAGTTTGTCAGATACCACTCTATGTTAGTTTCTATAGATTTGGCTAAAGAACGTGGCCCATTCTTAAAAATAAAGGGTAGTATATATGATCCTCAAAATGTGACTTGGAGACCACCAACCCCTATAAAGTCTTTTACTTCTGATTTTGGCAGACCTTTAATTGATTGGAATACTGTCATGTCTGGTTTGCGCACACATGGTATTCGAAATGCTGCTCAGACAACAGTTGCACCTACAGGAACGATATCAACCGTAGCAGGTGTAGAGGGTTATGGGTGTGAGCCAGCTTTTGCATTGGCTTACTACAGAAATGTTTATCAAGCCGCAGGGGACACTGGGAAAATGACTTTGACTTATGTAAGCCCTTTATTTATTGAGGCTTTGGATAAAGCTAATATAATCGGAGACGTAAGAAAAAGAATAATTGACGAAGTCTTAGAAAAAGGCACATGCCAACAAATTATAGGGCTACCTCAATCAATCAAAGACGTGTTTGTTGTTTCTGCTGATATATCTCCAGAAGAACATATTATGACGCAAGCATCGATACAGGCCTTTGTTGATAACTCTATATCAAAGACTTGCAATTTTCCCGCTGAAGCAACAAAAGAAGATGTCGCAAAAGCTTACATGTTGGGTTGGGAGTTAGGTTGCAAAGGGTTAACTGTATATGTTACAGGTTCTCGCCAAGAAGTTGTCTTGGAAACAAAAGAAACGAAACTAGCTAAGTCTGGCGATACAGGTACTGTAGTCGTATCAGAAAACAGCATTGTTGAATTTGATCGCGGTCGAAAGTTGGTTGGTGCAACTTATAAAGTAAAAACACCACAAGGAAAAGCCTTTGTTACAATAAATAAGACAGATAACGGTGAGCCAGTTGAAATTTTTGTGAATGTCGGAAAAGCTGGTACAGACGTAGCAGCTTTGTCTGAGGCATTGGGTAGATTATTATCTGGCTGGTTGCGTTCTTCGACTGATAAAACACATACTGTCAAAGACATTATTGTCCAACTTATAGGTATTGGTGGTGCAAGTAGCGTTGGCTTTGGTAAAAGTCGGGTAAGTTCGGTACCAGACGCTGTTGCAAAACTATTAGCCGAAGAATTTATGATCGAGGTAAAAATGAATGGAAGCAATGTAGTAGAAAAAGACAAACCTCAAGTTTCTGTTTTTTCTCATGTCGATATGTGCCCAGACTGTGGAAATACATCTTTGATCATGGAAGAAGGTTGTGAAAAATGTTATACATGTGGCTTTAGCAAATGCTGAGTTCTAAGTGTAGATGATACATTTGTTGCGTGGTAACATTTCACAATGTCGCGCTTAACAAAATATCTTTTACTTTTTGTTTTGGTAGTATCAGTAGGTGTTAGTTTGGTTACATATTTGGTTTATAGAGCTGTGCAAACAGATAACTTTTTCGTGGCGCAAACTGCGCAGGTGTCTGTTTTGTCTGCTGAAAGTATTTCAGAGTGAGATGTGTTTCAAATTTGTAACTTTTTTGATACTATTCCCACATGTCTGATACACATACTGAGAAAACTATTCCTCAATTAGAAGAGGAAATGCTGGCTTATTGGAAAGAGAATACTATTTTCGAGAAGTCTGTTTCTCAGCGCCCTTCTGATAACTCATATGTTTTTTATGATGGACCTCCATTTATTTCCGGTTTACCACATTATGGTCATTTCTTAGCTTCAATCGCAAAAGATATAGTTCCCAGGTATTGGACTATGCGAGGTAAGCGCGTAGAAAGAGTATGGGGGTGGGATGCCCATGGTTTAACCGTTGAAAATAAAGTTCAAAAAGAACTGGGTATCAAAGATCGTCGTGAAATAGAAAACTTTGGGTTGAGTAAATTTACTGAAGCTTGTTACAAATATACATCTGCAACATCAGCAGAATGGCCATGGTATATAGAACGTATTGGTCGCTGGGTCGACATGGAGCACGCATATAAGACTATAGACACCTCATATATGGAGTCTGTTATGTGGGCATTTAAGCAGCTTTATGATAAGAAATTAATTTATGAAGGTATGCGTACATCTTTATATTGCACTACATGCGGCACGCCTGTTTCGAATTTTGAAGTTGCCATGGATGATACTTATAAAGAAGTTGAGGATCCCGCAGTTACAATCAAATTCAAAATAAGTACACAAGGTAGGTTTGAAAATATGTTTGTACTAGCATGGACTACTACGCCATGGACGTTGCCTTCAAATAGAGCTTTGGTTTTAGACAAATCTGCTGATTATGCTTTGGTTGAATATGACATGGCGACTTATATTCTAGCTGTTTCTCGAGTAGCAGAAATCTTCAAAGATAAACAATATAATGTAATTGATAAAGTAAAAGGTGCCGATTTAGTTGGTCTTGCTTATGAACCTTTGTATAAGATTTATGCAAACAATGACAATGATTTCAAAATTTACCATTTTGACAATATGGTAAGCGCCGATGAAGGTACTGGAGTTGTACATAGTGCTCCAGGATTTGGTGCTATAGATACACAAATGGGATTTGAAAGCGGACTCACTTTGATGACATCTATAGACGACGAAGGTAAGTTTACGCAAGGTAATAATGAAGCTAATCCATATTTTGGACTTTATTACAGTAAAGCAAATCCATTAATAACATATGATCTAGAGAAAAGGGGATTGTTATTTGAAAATTCCAAAATACTTCACAGATTTCCATATCACGATAGATGCAATACGCTTTTGATTCAAAGAGCGCAGCACTCTTGGTTTTTACGAGAAACAGAAATGACTAAAGCTTTGTTAGACAATGCAGAACCCATAAAGTGGGTTCCAGATCATTTGAAAAATGGATTATTTAAATATGTTATCGAATCGGCACCAGATTGGTGTATTTCACGCAACCGTTACTGGGCGACTCCAATGCCCGTATGGGAAAGCGCAGATGGAGATCGGTTAGTATTGGGAAGTATAAAAGAAATCGAAGAGTTGTCTGGTCAAAAAGTAAAAGATCTGCACAGACCTTATATAGATGAAATAGTTATACATAAAGATGGCAAAGAATATAAACGCAGAGTAGAAGTACTAGACTCTTGGTTTGAAGCAGGTTCAATGCCGTTTGCACAATGGCATTATCCTTTTGAAAATAAAGAAAAGTTTGAACAAAACTTTCCAGGCGATTACATCGTAGAGTATATAGCTCAAACTCGTGCGTGGTTTAGAGTGTTACATGTTATTTCTGTAGGTGTTTTTGATACTCACGCTTTTAAGAATGTAGTTTGTACAGGTGTTTTAGCTGGTAATGACGGTCGTAAAATGAGTAAAACCTATGGTAATTACACAGATCCAAAAGAAGTTTTACAAACCGTAGGCGGAGACGCAGTGAGACTATACTTTATGAATTCTCCTCTACTTACAGGAGGCGGCACCAATTTTGATTTTGACGCGATGAAAGTAAAATCTAGAAATGTTATAAATCCTTTGTTAAATTCTTTGAAATTTTTTATGATGTATACGCCAAAAGACAATTGGCAACCAGACCTTGAAAAATTATCAGAAAATGTTTTAGACAAATGGATAATGATACGGCTAAACGAAACAATAAAAGGCTTTTCCGATAATATGGAAAATTATTTGATTGCTGATGCCGTTCAATACATAGAAGACTTTGTAGATGATTTATCTCGATGGTATGTACGCCGATCACGAGAACGTATAACTTCGGGTGATAATGATGCTCTAAATACTTTGTTTACAGTTTTATACAAGTTTTCACTTGCTTCTGCTCCTACAATACCGTTTTTATCAGAAAGAATATATCAATCTTTAAAATCGTACGTACCTTCTGCTAAAGAATCGGTGCATTTAGAAGATTATCCGCAGTACGATGCAGATTTATTAACTGACGAATCTAATATTTTAGTAAAAATGAAAAATACCAGGGATGTGGTTTCAATAATTCTGGCTATGAGGTCATCTGCAAATGTAAATCTAAAGGTACGTCAACCATTACAAAATGCATTTGTAGTATTTGACGAGACAGTAAAAGCAAATGAGTACGGTCTTTTTGTAGATATAGTTCAAGACGAAGTAAATATTAAAGAAGTAAGTATACTAGATAAAGTGCCTGTCAGCGTTGATACAAATGTGTTTGCTTCTATGCAACTAGATGCAAATAGCGTTGTCTATTTAAACAAAGAAATCACCGAAGACTTGCGTCTAGAAGGTATGGCACGTGATTTTATAAGGGCTATCCAAGATTTGCGTAAAACAAAAGGTTACAATATAAGCGACAATATCGATGTTACATATCCTGATACTGAAGAGTACAAAAAACTTATGGACATGTTTGGTCCATTTATCAAGTCTAAGGTGACTGCACGTAATTTTGTGCCAAGTACTTCTCTCGATGTACTAAAGATTTAATGCTCAAAAAAATTAATTTTGTATTTTGTATTGTTCCTATATTGATCTTTGCCATGAGTGCTTTGACAATGTATTCAGTGGGGAATACTTTGTTGAAACAGCATATACTCGTGTTTTGTATTGGGTATATTTTGTTTTTTGCTATTTCACTCGTTGATATTGAGGTTTTACGATACTATTGGCAGTATTTATACATCTTTATCGTTGCAACTTTGGGTGTAACCCACATACTAGGAACTATTAAGCTTGGTGCCGCAAGATGGATTAATTTAGGATTATTTACTGTTCAGCCTTCAGAGTTTGCAAAAGCTGTTACAATTTTATCTTTGGCTTCATTTTTATCTTTTAGTAAAGAAGGTATTTCAAACTATAAAACCTTTTTAAAATTTATTTTGTTGGTTATCTTTATTGCGGCTTTTGTAATATTTCAACCTGACCTTGGTACAGCGTTGATTGTATTATTTGCTTCATTAGGTATAGGGGTTATAGCAGGTGTTAATCGTAACTATATATTGTTTTTTGTTTTATCTTTGGGTATTTTGTCTTATCCTGTATGGACGTCACTATATACTTATCAGCAGCAACGTATCTTGGTATTTATTGATCCTACAATTGATAGTTTAGGCGCAGGTTACAATGTTTTACAATCAATTATTGCAGTGGGGTCGGGTGGTGTATTTGGTAAAGGTTTGGGGAATGGGACTCAAGCAATGCTCAACTATTTACCGATTTATTGGACAGATTTTATGTTTGCTGCATTTGCAGAAGAATGGGGGCTTATTGGAATTATTGTTTTCCTAGCTTTATACGTGATTTTGCTATTATCAATATTGTTTGTAGCGTATAAAGTCGATACGACATTTGCATTGATGATTAGTATAGGTGTGTTTTGTGTTTTTTTTGCTCAATTTGTAATAAATGTAGGGATGAACTTGGGAGTGATGCCAGTGACAGGTATTCCTTTACCTTTTATGTCATACGGAGGTAGTTCTATGGTTGTGTCATTTATATTATTGGGTATGCTTCATAGCGTCTGGATCTACCAGACAAAAAATTAATAATATAGTATATTTAATTTAGAATTTAGTATCTAAATTTTCTTTATTGAGAAATAATTATGCAAGAAATATCATTATCACTTAATAACAATGTTTTAAAGCTTACAGTTTTACATAAAGGTGCTTATAAAAAGATTTCTGCGCATGTTCCATCGGATATATGTGAGGGGAGCAAGATACTAGATCAAGATGGGTTCAATAAATTACTTAACGACCATTTGAATGAACTGGTAACTACACGTTCGAATTGTTCTTTGACTTATATAGTAGAACCGCAGAATATCTTTTTGGGATTTGTAGTAGTAAGTAAAACAGACGGTGATAATGACACTCAAGTAATTTCTCAAGTAAAACAAAGATTGGGCGATGATACAGACAAATTTTATTTGGTTTATCAAAAGATTGCTCCGTTTATATATCAATATATAGGGATTGACCGTGATTTTGTAGAACAAATTATGCAGGCTGCAACTTATTGTCAATTATCTTTGACTTCTATAGTTCCATGGGTTTTGCTTTTGCCAAAATACAATCAAACATCTGCGCCTGTCATTTATATAACAAAAAATGATGGACTATATGTAGTTGCATTATCAGAGTTGAGCGGCGTATTTTTTACATCTGTTTATAATAAGCAAAAATCACTAGACGAAATTCAATCTATTGTAAAAGATCTGTCATTTTATAAACGCCCACGTAATCCAATTAATAGGGTATATACCTTCAATTATCCAGAATTTAGTGATGTATCAAAAGAGTTTTCTGTAGAGTCTATAAGCGTACCTGGTGTTGAAGAACAAGAAATGCAAGAGTATGAAACACACTTATTTGTTAGATATATGATAAATACTCAACCTGATACTATGGCGTCTTATATTAACTTGCTAAATATTGTTCCGTTACCCGTAGTTGTTAAATCGCGTCCATTAGTTTATGTCGGAGCGGCTATGGTCATGCTTTTATTTATCGCAGGTGGAGGTTTTATTTACTTAAACCGATATTCTGAAGGTGAGAAAGCTGTTGTTTTGAGTGAATCGACAATGGAGCCAGCTCCTATAGCGCCTGTTGTCGAGCCTATAAAAGAGCCAGTTATGCCAAATGTTGAAAAAAAGGACATTACGCTTAGAGTAGAGAATGGTGCGGGTATTGCAGGTATTGCAGGAAAAACGCAAACTTTATTAGAAAGTATGGGTTATAAGGTAGCTTCGATAGGTAATTCTGAGCAAACTGAAATAGAAAAGACAAGATTAATATATAAAAAATCAAAAGTTGCATACAAAGACTTGTTGATTAACGACCTCTCTTCGAAGTTTGACTTAGAAGTGTCGGATACACTCGATGAGACTCTTGAATATGATGTTTTAGTAATTGTTGGTACACAAGCTAGCCTGTGAGTTCTTTTATTTGTATCAACTGTAATCACCAAGTAGCCTCGACAGCCCCTGGGACTAAAAACCGCAATCATTGCCCAAATTGTTTATATTCTAAACATGTGGATATAACCCCTGGAGATCGTTCAAACGCTTGTGGTGGCAGTATGGCACCTCTGGGTAAAGTATATAAACCCGATGGCGAGGAAGTCTTAATTCATCAATGTTCTATATGTGGGTTTATTCGTAAAAATAGAATTGCTGGCGATGATGATTGGGATCTTGTTGCAAAATTACCAGTTTTAGAGCATATTTAGGCTACATTTAGCTGCATTTGTTGCACTAAAACGGTGGTTATAGTATTATTCTCTTTGTCTTATGGCATACGCAGTTATTCGCCTAGGTGGCAGACAATTTAAAATTACAGAGGGCATGACTTTTGAGATAGAAAGGCAGTCAGAGCTTTTACCAGAAGTTTTAGTCTTTTCAGATGAAAGTGGTACCCTCCTTGGCTCGCCTGTTCTTACAGATGTGACTGTTACTCTGACAAATCTTGAAGATTACAAAGGTCCAAAGATTAGAGTTGGTCGTTTTAAGTCAAAATCTCGTTACACTAGAACAAAAGGTCATAGACAACCTTTTTCCAAAATCAAAGTAGATTCAATAGATGTAAAAGGAGTCGTTAAAAAAGTAGAGGCTAAAGAGCCAAAGAAAGTTACAGAACCAAAAGCAGAAGTGAAAAAAGAAGTTAAGAAAACAACTTCGACAAAAGTAATCAAGAAAGTTAAGAAAGCATAAAACATGGCACATAAGAAGGCTGGATCAACAAAAGCTATACAAAGAGGAAATGTTCGCGGTAAACGCTTGGGCGTCAAGATCTCTGGCGGTTCTGCTATTAGAACCGGTCAAATTATTATGCGCCAACGAGGCCGTACAGTTATTCCTGGTAAAAATGTCAATATGGGCAAAGATTACACTTTATTCGCAATGACCGATGGCATAGTAGAATTCACTTGGGCAACAAAAACAAAGAAAAAGGTAAGCATCAAAGTATTAGCTTAAACTCAGATAACGGTCTCAAGACAAATAACGCTCTCCCCAAAACATTTTCTGACTTTATATATCCAAAACTGCGTGAATCAGTACTTTTATCTTTATTGTCTCCCAAAACGAAATAGCTATCGGCTGGGACTTTGTACGAACGTCGGTCAACTTCCAGTTCGTCTCCTGGTAGTCCATAAACTCTTTTTATAAGGATATGCTCTTCTCCGGTTTTTAGAGTAAAGACTATGATGTCGCCTTTTTTGATAGGCCAGAATTTCGACGTTATATTTTCTGCAAAGACGTCTTGTCCATTTGTAAGCATTGGCGCCATTGAGTCGCCTGAAACTTCAAATGTCTCCCCCATCAAGAAAAATATCAACACAAGAGATAAGCCTAGTGTAATGAATATTTCTAAAATAGCTGGTGAATTCTTTTGCATCTTATTGAGTAATCATAAATTCTTCACGTATCAAATTCCACAATTCAGGGCGTGCACCATCGTACCCCAATGCCCATATGCCTATACCTCCAAGATTATTTTTCTTGGCTAAAAAATATTTGTGTTGTAGAGATTCTTTGTTATCAAAATATACAGTTCTATTTGAACCAGTAGCGCTACTTACATATGAAAAGTACGGACTTTCTGCTAAACCATCCCATTGTATTTGTATGTTATTTTCTTCAATTGTTTCCATGATAGTTTCATAAGTTTGCGATTGTGAATACCCGATAAAATCGTTTCCAGGGATACGAGTTGCATAAGGGTCTTGTGTTTCTGTGACCCAATTGTAGCCATAATATGGTACACCCAAGATTAGCTTGTCGGCAGGGATTTGCTTTACAAAGTCTTCTAGCATAGTTTGTATATCATATTCTGCATATACACCTTTACCCCCTATCGGAGCTACTGGTCCGGCTGTGTCGGAATCTGGCCTATGAAAGTCATAAGCCATTATAAAAAGTCCATCAGCTACTTTAGATAATCCAGAAATATCTGTAACTCTGGGTTTTACAACAGAATCAGCAAAAACAGATACAACAACAAATGACTCGCCATATTTCTTATCGAGGTTTTCGTTCATAAAATTTACAAACCTAGTATATTTTATTGCCGTTTCTTTGTCGGTATATGATGCATACTCAAAGTTGAGATTTACATCTTTTATATGGTGGTGATCAAGTTGCTCGATTGTATTTTGAAGTAAGGTATTCCAGCATGATTCACAATTCAAAAAGCTATCTGACGTTGTGTCGTCGTGTGAAATAATTGTCAATGCAACGCGTGTGCCTTCTTTTTGTGCTTTTGAAATAAATTTTGCTAAATTCTCGTTTGATTGCCATTGGTTAAATCCAGGCTCGGTTTCACCGTTTTCTGTATATTTTTGCAAATTCCCATCGGCTTTTATTCTAATTCCAAAATAGGCTACATCTGTAAGATAATTGACGCGTATCTTTGAAAGCTTATCCAACGACCAGTTTGGTAAAAATCCATAAACGTATTTGTTTGGATGCTTTTTGTGCATCAAAAATTCAAAAACGCTGTACGATTCTGCAGTAGGTAACAAGATTTGTGGACTGATATTTGTTTTTAACATATAGCCGATCGAGCCAATGACCAGCGTTATTACAATTATAAATATCGAAATTCTCAGCTCTTTTTTCACATAGATTATTATACTAGAGTAGAATCAATAATATGCAAAAAAAGGTAATTATCTCTGTGGGATTTATGATTGTTTTGGCATTGGTAGTATTTGGGAAGGATTTAATGTTTGATAAACACATAGACTCTCCAAGTACTTCTGCTACACAACCTTTAGTCAAAGAATGTCTCAATCCAGACAATATAACTTATTACAAATATCGAGAAGCGCCTTGGGAGATTAATAACAAGTTTGGTTTATATATTTATGCAGAGAATGATGAGTATTTTGAGTTGGCTCAAAACCTTGTTAATTCAAATGGTGGCGATTGGGGTTATGTTCTTGTTCCATATAATGTTCACGATAATGACAAAGATAAATGGCAAAGCGTGTTTGACCGCTTATCAAAAAAACATTTGATTCCAATAATTCAGCTTTGGGGATTAGATGTAAAAAACTATAAGGCAGAAACTGATCACGCAGCAGAGTTCTTAAACAGTTTTTTATGGCCAATAAGACACAGATATATAAGTGTATATAATGAGCCAAATGACGTTGGATTTTGGCCGCCTATCAGACCAGATGTCGAAAACTTGTCAGACATTGATATTAATCCAGCACAATATGCAGAAGTACTTAACTATACGATAGATACTTTTAAAGCAGCAAACCCAGATTTCTTTATGATGAATGGGGCTTTTAATGTTAGCGCTGCAACCGATGCAACTCATCTTGATTCATTTGCGTACATGAAACAAATGAATGATGCGATTCCAAATATTTTCAATAAACTTGATGGTTGGGCATCACATCCATATCCACAGCCCGAGTTTTCTGGAAGTCCCAATGCAAGAGGTCGATGGAGTATAGTTGCTTATGATGACGAGCTAGATTACTTGCGTGAATTAGGAGTAAATAAAGACTTACAAGTTTTCATTACTGAAACTGGATGGGCCCATGCAGAAGGCGAAAGTTATAATAATAAATATTTACCTGTAGAACAAATATCAAAACATTTAAAGCAGGCATTTAACGACGTGTGGCTAAAAGATGATAAAGTAAGGGCAGTAATTTTATTTACAGTCAAATATGACCCGCCATTTGATCACTTTTCGTATGTAAATGATGATTACGTCCCCTATATGCATTATGATGTAGTAAAATCTTTAAAGAAGCCTGCTGGAACGCCACCAATTTTGCAAGAAATTACCGTACCTGTATGTTCAAATCAATAAAAAACTTTTTTCAACTAAATAATTTTTATGGGACCAAGGCTAGTATCGCAAAAAATACTTTGTATCAGATTGTCGGCAAAGTTTTGAGCATGTCTGTGACCATAGTTGCAACTTTTATTATTGCCCGAGTGTATGGTGTCGAAGGTTATGGTGAGTTTAGCTTGATGCAAGTATGGCCTGCCATATTCTTTGTAATCGTTGATTTTGGTATGAATGCTATAGCAGCAAAGGATCTTACAAAAGATTGGTCACAAGCAGGTAAGTATTTTTACAATATTTTAGTTATAAGGTTGTTGTTTTCATTTGTTTTAGTTACATGCTTACTAATTGTATTGTCATTCAATAGTTTATTTCCTACTTATTCTGCGAATTTAATCTTTGGGATTAAATTGAGCTTGCTATTGATTTTTACCCAAGCGATGTTTGCTACAGGTAATATTTTATTTCAAACAAAGATGCGTTATGACTTGTCGACTATTGCATTGGTTGGTGGGTATGTTTATATTTTGTTTTGGATTTTGGGTGGCGCATACTTGGGTGCGAGTATAGCTTGGGTAAATTTTGGATATGTGATAGGTGGGTTTGTTACATTTTTGTTGGTTTTACATTTTGTTAAGAGCTTTGGCATTAGTTGGGAACCTAAACTAGATTTTAAATTGTGGAAATATTTGTTTATTCAAACGTTACCTTTGGGTATAATGTTTATTTTTAGCCAGATCAACTTCAAAGTCGATTCATTTTTGCTGTCAGTTTTAAAGCTACCTGCAATGCATTTAATGTCTAATACTGAGGCCGCTGGAATTTACAATTTACCTTACAAAATATTTGAGGTTGCGCTTGTGATACCCACTTTTATTATGAATTCACTTTATCCTGTGATGGTTCAGCGCAAAAGCCAAAGTAAGTCTGAGTTTATTAAACTATTTAAAAAATCGGCTATTGCTATGACAGCTATAGGCCTGGCATTTTCGTTTTTGGGAATATTATTTGCTCCATTAATTATAAAAATACTGGGTGGAGCTCAATTTGATAAATCTGTCTTCGTATTGCAAATGCTTTTGGGAGGTATGTTTTTGTATTATATGACAGCTCCACTTTCGTGGTTTTTGGTTGTTATTGATAAGCAGCTGTATTTGCCTTTTATTTACTTTATCGCATCTATATTCAATTTTGTTTGCAATGTTGTGTTTATTCCCAAGTATTCGTTCTATGCTTCTACAGTGATTACGCATTTCTCAGAATTTGTGATTTTAATATTACTTTTAGGAGTTTCACTTGCTTCGTGGAAACGTTACTATGCTAAGTAGTTCTAGACACTCTTGGTTAAAGAATCTGCTCTTTGTGTGCGGTTTTGTTTTTGCTTTGGGCCAATTTGCAACACTGGGTAAATCACAAACTTATGGTTTTTATTTATATGATGTAGTGTTAGCTGTGTTTTTTGTGATGGGGCTAGCTAATATTTTGAAAAATAAGCAAATGGTTTTACCAGCCAACGGTGTTTATTTCTCTATATTCTCATTAATTGCCTTTTTTTCAATTTCTCGTTATGTCTTGCGAATACCCGAGGTAGAGCTGCTTGTAGCTTTTGGTTATTTGTGTCGTTGGCTGATATATTTTGGGAGTGCATTCGTGACGTTTAATTTATTGAAATTTGGCGCACTAAATAAGTCTGATGTATTAAAAGCTATTTTGTTATCTACAACATTTGTTTGTATTAGTGGTTTTATTCAACTACTAATTTTTCCAGACTTGGGTAATTTGGATGCTGCTTTGGGTTGGGATCCTCACAAAAATAGATTGGTGTCATTATTTTTGGACCCAAACTTTACGGCGGCTTATATAGTTTTGGGATTGAGTTGTTTGATATTGTGCTGGGAGACATTTAACAAAAGATTAGCCGGTTTTCTTTTACTAATTCATATACTTGCGCTTATTCTTACTTTTTCTCGAAGTGGTTGGTTGATGTTTGCTGTATTTATTTTTGTATATGGGTGTTCAAAAAATTTGAAGTTAGTATTTATTTCTTGTTTTGTTGCTTTGATAGCCTATGCGGTAGTTCCTAGAATTCAAAGTAGGCTTATGGGTATTACAGACCCAAACGACTCAGCGCATTTCAGATTGATTTCATGGAAAAATACATATCAGATTGCTCAAAACAATTGGTTACTGGGTGTTGGATTTAATCGGTTTCGCTTTGTACAGAAAGAATATGCAATTTTTAGTGCAGGAAGTTTGGGTGGTCATTCTGGATCTGGAAGTGATTCGAGCATTCTTACAGTTTTTGCAACTACCGGTGTATTTGGCGTAGTGTTCTTTTGCTTTGGAATGCTGAGCGGTGTTTCCAAATCTTTATTTTTGAGATCTATTGTGTTGCCTCTTTTTATAGAGTCACAATTTGTAAACTCATTGTTTTATCCACAGATTTTGTGGGTATTTTTGATGATATGTTTTAGTTACTCTTTTTTTGATAAATGATTTTTATTGTCTCTGTGTTCTCATTTCCGGCCAAGTCTATTGCTTTTACCTTGATTTCAACTTCACCTTCGCTTACACCCAAAAGATAATCAAAAGTTAAATCTGGTTTCAAGATTACAGTACTATCGTTCACAGTTACTGTGGCTTGTTCATTTATCTTACCCAAGATTAAGACTCGTTTGTCCAAGTTTTTTATTGTGTCTTTGTCTTTGGGCGAGTTGATATCGATTTTTGGTTGATCTGTGTCGTATTGTATAGTTGCAGTTTGTGATTTATCGCTTTCTACGTTATTTTCTCCTATTGCTTTTGCAAAGATAGTGTTGCGGCCTTTTATAAGTTGAATGTTTTCAAGTCTAAAGCTACCAGTTGCGTCTGCAACAGTTGATCCTGCTTCTGGTCCGTTAACAAATAATTTTACTGTGTTTCCTGATGCGGCAAAACCTTCGAGAGTAATAGTTTCTTTATTAACCGCTGCTGGTATGTTTACAAAAAATGGTGTTTGCGGAATTACTATTTTTTCTTTTGTATTGTGTTTACGATAATTTGAAATTATGCCAAAAAAGCCTCCAACAGCTGGAGCAAAAAAAGTAAATAGCAAAACCATTGTAATGACGATCAATATTATATTTCTGACTGTTCGCTTTAATTCATTTGCAAGTTGTGTATCTGAAGGCCCAGTGTATCTACTAGTTCCTGCATATGGTTTGACTTTTGGTTTTTTGAAAAGATTGAACATATTAGTTTATTATATCAGTCTTAATTATATGTTTTGCCAATACTGTCTATTTCTAGTAATGCAAAAGAAAAAACTTGACCTAAGAACTTTGTTAATCCAAGATAGTTTAGTATTGCTAATTCCATTCTGATGCTTTTATTGAGACCATAAAACAGTCCCCACTTTTGGGCTTTATGTACATTCATTACAGCTGACTCTATATAAGCAACCTTTTTTGTGTTTTCAATCATAAACTCGTTTATTGCAACCTCAAGCTGATACCCTTTTGGATTTGAATGAAATACTTTACTTAGGTCGCTTTCTTTTAAAACTCTAAATCCTGTAAATAAGACTTCTTTTCTTAAAACTCTATCCATCCAATTATTGCCACCTTTTACTTTTACAAGTAGCATATCCACTCTAGTATGTGTATATTTGTATAGTATTCTCTCAACCTCTTGGACTTGTAGATTTTGATAGTCTGCATCAAGCATAACAATGTTTGTATTTCTTACTCTTGCTAGTCCGACTTTAACCGCGTTAGATTTGCCTTGATTTTTATCCAGCCGAATTAATTCTATAGTTTTATCTAGGCTTGTTGTTTGTGAAAAAATATCGTTTGTAGATCCGTCATCAATAATAATAATTTGATCAATTAGCTTGATATTTAGAATAGTATTTATGATTGTTAACAGTTGTGTACCTTCGTTGTAAAAAGGAATAATGCAACTAAATGTGTCTTTTATCATTAAGGCAAGTATATCAATTTAGTTCTTTTTGTATAAATCTGGAGCCGGTGGGGGGAATTGAACCCTCGACCTATCCCTTACGAAGGGAGTGCTCTACCAACTGAGCTACACCGGCAATTTGCACTATTATACAAGGTAGGAGTATATTTATCTCCTGGTACATGATTTTTTGAAAGGATGCTTTATGAAATTGTGTGTAATAGGAACAGGTTATGTCGGATTAGTAGGTGCTGCAATTTTTGCAGATTGGGGTAATCAAGTTGTAGGTGTCGATAAAGACGCTGCCAAGATACAAAAAATCTTATCTGGCGAAATGCCTATATTCGAACCGGGTTTACCCGAGTTGGTATCCAAAAACACTTCTTCTGGAAATTTATCATTTGTAACTTCTATAGAAGAAGGTATGAAAGATGCAGAGATTATTTTTATCTGCGTCGGTACACCACAATCTGAAACGGGTGCTGCAGATTTATCTGCAGTTTGGGAAGTAGCAAAAGAGATAGGTCGCAATCTTACTTCTTATAAAGTTATAGTTACAAAATCAACAGTTCCTGTAGGTACAAATGAAAAAGTAAAATCTATTGTTCAAGAAAATCTAAAAGCGGCTTGTGAGTTTGATGTAGCATCTAATCCAGAATTTTTGCGTCAAGGGTCATCGGTAGGCGATATGATGGCGCCAGATCGTACCGTTATCGGTTCTGATTCTCCAAAGGCTTTGGATATTATGAAACAGCTTTATTCTCATTTACAATCACCAATTTTAGCTTGTGATTTGAGATCGGCAGAAATGATTAAATATGCTGCAAACGCTTTTTTGGCCACTAAAATCTCATTTATCAATGAAATTGCGCAAATGTGTGAAAAAGGCGGTGCAGATGTATCGACTGTTGCACAAGGCATGGGTTTGGATAAACGTATAGGTCAAGCATTTTTGAATGCTGGTATAGGTTATGGCGGTTCGTGTTTCCCAAAAGATGTTGCGGCATTATATAGAGTGTCTTCGCATTGGGCATATGACTTCAAACTCCTTCGAGCTGTTATGGAAGTAAATGTAAATATGCACAAATTCTTTATTTCAAATGTTATCCAATATTTTGGGCACAATTTGTCGGGTAAAACTTTTGGTGTGCTTGGGTTAGCTTTCAAAGGTAATACAGATGATACTCGTGAGTCGGTTGCATTAAAAGTAGTCGAAAGATTGCGTGGTATGGGTGCAAAGCTGAGAGTATATGATCCAGAAGCCACAAAGAATGCTCAGATGCGTTTGGGAGAAGAAAATATAGTGTATTGTGCAAATGAATATGAAACTATGGAAGGTGCAGAAGCGTTGTTTGTATTGACCGATTGGGTGCAATTCTCAAATTTGGATCTGCCAAAAGTTAAAGGCTTATTGAAAGAAGCTGTTATTTTTGACGGAAGAAATATGCTTGATAAAAATGCTGTCGAAGCTCAAGGATTTACATATTTTGCAGTTGGTAAAAGAACAAATGGTTTAGATCATATTGAAAAGAAATCTGGAAATTATTCTTTTGCTTTACTAAAAAATACAAACTAAGCGTTGACGGCAGAATGTCTATTGGTCACAATATGCATACATGTATAAAACAGCCCAAAAAGGCTTTGCACATCTTTTTGCGTTACTTCTAGTACTTGCATTGCTATTGGGAGCGGCGACTTTTTTCGTTAAATATTTGCAAAGCACAGACAATAATCGTGTATTGTCTGTTTCATCTACATCTCAAAGTTTATATGTAAATGCTGCGGCACCTGTTGGCACTTTTAGTGGCAAAATGCTCGGAGTTGCCTTTGTAAATTGGGAACACGCCTGGAATAAACCATATGTTAATGAAGTGCCTGGTCTTGTAGCAGCTATGAAAGAAGCAAAAGTTGGGATTATAAGATATGCTGGCGGTAATTGGGCGAATTATGTCGGGTTTGATCCAACAAAAAAAGCTCCACAAGCATATACAGACTGGTTGCATAAGGACATGACTTATAGTTTTAATTATGGAACAGAAGAAATTGCAAGTGTGCAAAGAGCTGCACAAGCGTTAAATGCCGATGTAATTGTGCAAGTTAATATTTCAAATAACGATCCAGATATGTGGGCTTCTATGGTGCAGTTTACAAATTTTGGAAATGACCCTGTTACAGGGCAACCAAAATATCCGATAAAATATTGGGAGTTAGGTAATGAACTAGATATCGCATGTAATGGTGGTGATTCAAAGGTTTGTGTGAATCCTACAGATTATTCTAATCGTGCTGTAGCTTATCAAAAAGCTATGTTGGCAATAGATCCTTCTATAAAGTTTCTGGGTGCTGGTCAGGCTAGTGCTGTCCAACAAATCGGAACTAACAGTTTATTATCGTCTTATTTCATTGCTCCCTTTGAGGCGACTAAATCCGCTGGTCATACTATGGATGGTGCTACTTATCATTGGTATATGCAGTGTGGATCAAATACATTGGCAGATATTTTAAGATATCGATATTACAATGCAGACGGTTCACCTTTGAATCCACCAACTTTATGGAATAATGCTTATAGTAGATCCTGGGCAGATGTAATACCAGCAGCTATCAAGTCGCAAGTAGTAAGCAAGTATCCAAATACTGTGACCGGCATCACAGAGTTAAACTTTAATGCATGCAATTACGATTCTGTTTTTAATGGAAATCATATAAATGCATTGTGGTTGTCAGATGTGATTGGTCGTTTGGCTTATAATGGCCTAGACTTTTCTACTGTGTATACAGGGTATGGTACACAAGGGTACTCTTTGTTTTATCCTGACAATGATAATGCCCCTACCAAAATATTTGCACGTCCTTCTTATTATGCATTCTTGATGTATGCAAAATATTTTGGTGATCAAATTGTGCAAAGCACTTCTTACAAAAATGATGACATTTCTATATGGGCTTCAAAGAGTTCTACAGATAACGACAAACTCTTTTTACGCGTAACAAATATGACAGCATCTGCTATAACTGTTCCTGTAGTGACTGATAATTATACATCTGCCTCGGGTATGGTTTATACAATGAAGAGTGATAATCCTACGAGTACAGATGCTGTAAGTAACACATATGGTGCTACTACCAAAATCAATGGTGTAAAGGTAGATGCGATGAACGCATCAAGCACATTCAATACTATTCAGCCAATACCCTTAGCTGTAAATGGTAATTCGTTTACATATACTTTTCCTGCTTATACTTCTACTGCAATTGTTTTGAGTGGTATGCCGGGTACAATAACTCCTCCGCCTTCTGGTGGTGGCGGTATTGATCCTGCGCCGACTTCTGACCCAATTTCATTTACATCTATAAAAATAGCGAACACCAAAACTACATCAGTTGATATAGTCTGGACGACAAATGTTCCGACCGCAGGCTTTGTGGAATACGGTGCTACATATGGAGTGTACGACAATGTTACTGCTATTCAAACTGATCCAACCAACACGCATGTTACTTCATTAAAAGGGTTGATGAAGAATAAAAGATATTATTATCGTGTTCACGCTTTAAGCGCCGATGCTCAGGAAGAGAAGATATCTTCTGTCGCGAAGTTTAAGACAGCTGTTAAGTAGCCTTGGTTGATCCGAGAATACTATCATGTATAACATGTTAATATTCTCGGACCTTTTCAATGCATTTTACGGCGAAGCTCGCCCATTAGGACGAACATCGCGCAAATCACAGCCAATACAGCTAAAAATACGACTGCTTGCATGGCATACCTCCTGTAAGAGTATTGTTAAATAATTAGTCGTTCAAAGTGATAAAATTCCCACATGACGCTTTTATATCAAAAGTTTGCAAAGCCACTTTTGAGATTTTTAATTAAGAGATATAATTTGGATGAAGACACAGCTGCGGAGTTAGCTCAAGAAGCATGGTTAGCAGCATTCAAAAGTTATAAGACATTCAATAATAAAAGTACGTTTTTTACTTGGTTGTGCAAAATAGCAATTTTTAAATCAGCCGATTATTATAGAAAATATATTAATAAAAATTCTGGATTCATAGCCCCAACACTTGATGATGTAAATAATCTCATTAGTCCAGATATTACCCCAGAAGAGTATGCAACTCTTGTGGATATGCGTGACAAAGTTAAAAAATGTTTGATGTTACTGCCCGAAAAGTATCAACAAATTTTACTTTTGCGATACTATAATCAATATTCATACAAACAAATTGCAGAGGAAATGCATTTGTCATTACGTACGGTAGAACATACCTTGGAAAAAGCAAAGAAAAAATTTGTCCCTTTATACTTAAACCTTGAGCATAAGTGACTTACTCGCCTTTGAGTACACAGGCTTCAACACAAGCATTAGTTAAATTGTTTTGTTCTGAACATTGTTGTCTACAATTAGCTTCTTGCATACGTTCTTGTGGGTTTATTGCAGCAGTAAGCATCAAGGCAATAAGTGTTAATCCGCCAAAAACTAAAAGCGGTAACAAGGTTACGAGTAGTTTTGTTTTACGTGCCCACTTAGGCCAAATCCACATAACGATAAGTCCTAGTGGAAACACAAAAATTAATAATAGTACGGTAACAAGTGTCGATATATTATTATTTTGTTCTTGGTTCATATTACAATTTTACGCTGTCTATACTGCGTTGCAACTTGTTACCAAGAAAGTATAATGTAGATATGAATTTATCATATGCACCAACCTTTTCCTTGTATGCAAATATAGTCAGATTTTTTAGAAGCCATGGCGCACTTTCTGCAGAGACAGCTATAGAAATAACCAGTTTGGATGTTCTGGAGATGGGGTTTCCGCCAGCAAATGATGTAAATGCACAGTTGAAGAGATTGAGTTATATGATAAAAGTTACTTCTGGTGGTAAATATTGGTTAGATATTGAAGGTTATACAAAAAAGACTATAAAAGATAAACGTACTTTTGGTGTATTTTTCATTTTATTGGGTTGCATTGCTATTGCTTCAACATTGTCTAGCACTGATATGCCATTTGTTTATACAACAGTTGGCTGTGGACTTTTGTTCATTGCTATAGGGATTTTTCAAATGAAGGCTTTGTGATTTAACCCTCAACCTCGACTTGAAATCCACCGTAGGCCATTTTTTTCATCTCAAACGGCATTTGCATATCTTCATTGGCTTGCGCTTGTTCATTCATTTCAGCCATTACTTTTGAGTTGACTTCGTCTCTGTGTTCTTTAGATTCAAATGTAATAAAAGAGAACCACACTGTTTCATCGCTTTGTGCTCCAGCCATTTCTGTAAACGCACGTGATTTCATGTCACCCATTTCTTGTTGTTTAAGATCGTCGCCTCGGCATTCCATGTATGCAAGCGCGCCATGCTTTATCCAAGCATCTCGACCCATTTCGGCCATTTTTTTGTACTCTTCTGTTTTATTTGTAGGAACTACAAGGACGAATCCATCTACATATTTTGACATTATTAATTCTCCAAGAAATTTGTACTAATTTCAGTTTACTAGTTGAATCGTTTTATAACAATATTTCTATTATTCAACTTTATAAATACTTTGCACTAGTCCTAATTCTTTTGGTTTTAGTATTTCGCCAGCAACGAGTCTTTGTAATTGTGGAAGGTACTTTTCAAAATAGACTCTTATGGTAAATGCCAGTTCCAATTCTTTTATTTCGTCTATTGTAAAGAATTTCAAATCTTGACCCTCATTACCAATTTTCAGATCTTTGATTTCATCATCAGAAAGATATGCTACATAAAAAGACATTATTGCATCGTTTCTTTCTAAATACCCATAATGATGAATGTTTGCAGGTTTTAGATTGGTTTCTTCGTAAATTTCTCTTTTAATCGCTTCGTCAAAAGTTTCTCCTTCTTCTACATGGCCGCCGATCGTTTGCCATGTGTTTGGGTTGGGTATTGTAAGTATATCATCGCGTAGAAGTAGCAATACTTTATTTGTGTTTATAATTAATGCTGTTGATGTTTTGATTTTCATATTATGTATTTTGGAGCGGGTGACGAGGCTCGAACTCGCGATCTTCTCCTTGGGAAGGAGACGCCTTACCACTGGGCCACACCCGCATACCTTAGCCATTATAATACAACTTTAAGACAAGCAACTACTGCATAAACTAAATGTGCCCCCGCCTGCAGGCGGGGGCACATCGTAGTAAATTTTGCTATTCCGCCAGGATTAACAAATTAATTAACTAGGAATCACTAAAACTTGTCCAGGAACAATAAGCGCTTGTTGTCCACTTGCTAAATATCCAACATTTGCGCTGTTCGCATTCAAAATTTGTGTCCATTCAGCTCCATTCCCATATACTGCTTCAGCTATTTCCCACAAGGTGTCTCCGCTTTGCACAGTATAAGTTGATCCTTTTATGTCGCCTTCTTTGTAATCGTTTGCTACCCATGAAGTATCTTTGTCACTTTCCATATTTCTGTCTTCTCCATTTAAGCTCCCTCCAGTGCCTAAAGGTCTTTCATCTGTAGCTCCTTTGCCGTTGAGTGATTTTTCGGTTGAATCGTTTTCTTCAGTATCATTAAACAAATCTGAAATTTCAGCGTCATCCATTTCTGGACTTGCTGGTTTGTTAAAATAACGATAAGCGATAAATACGAGAGTTAAAATAAATAACCCACCAAGTACTAACGCCATCCCATCTTTTGGTAATGCTATCTTTTTTTGTGTGTCAGCCAATTTATTTACACCTCCAATCAAATTTGGAAATAAATACTAAGTTGTACCTTATACGGAAATTATTTTAGGCAGGGTATAAAGATTTCTATTTTTCATTATACATATTTTGCTGCGCAATGAAAGGTGAAAAGTGAATAATTAAATCTTTAAAAACATAGAAACCAGTTGATCGTAGTAGAATTTCAATCGTTTACTATTTGGATCTATTTTTGTTTTTATTATTTTAAGTCTATTTGCAATATCATCTTCCATCTTATACATATCTGCTGAAAATCCTGGTGCTGGTTCTCTATGAGCGAGAAATGCTTCGCCTCGTAACAGTCTAAAAAATTCATACATTACAATGAGCTTTGGATACAATGGTTCAAGTGCTTCACTGTCTTTACTTTCGCAGTCTTCGATCTCAGTTTGTATTAATGCAAATAGCTTAGTTGCAATATCTTTATATTCGTCACTATTGATAATTGTTTTGTTCATGCGTTAATAGTATCAATATCGTTTTACTAACGCCATTTTATAAAGGGGGTCTTGTGTTAATTCATTTATATCTTGTATCAAAACATTTCCTACAGATCTTTTTGCGTGTACAACTTTATTATCACCTACATACATTACGACATGTCCGATAAACATTTCTCGATCGGGAAATAAATAGTCGTTATAAAACCCTTTTTTACTTCGCATAAATAATAAATCACCAACCTCCAGTTTGTTTTGTTCATAAGGAATTTCTATACTGTCTTTTGACCCACCTTGCAGCATGCTACTACGTGGTATATCTATGCCAATTTGTTTATATAAATATTGAGTAAGTGTCGAACAATCAAATTCGGTTGGAGCTTTGGTAGGGTCGGCGTTGATTTTATAAACCACTCCGAGAACTTTGTTGGCTTCAATTAATAATTTATCTTGTTGTTCTTTGGAAAGCATATTAAATGGCGGAATTTAAGTTTAATACTAACTTTATGGGAAATGTTGCATATCCATTTTCATCTCTGCTTTCTACACTTACTTCAAGTTGCTGTATTAACATTGGTGCCAATTCGATTTGATCGAGTAGGTCAAGCGCTTTTTGAGTTTCGTGAGGTTCTAGTTTAATTATCGATATATGTGGATCAAAAGGATACCTGGTTGGTAGTCCATCTATAGTTTCATTGCCAATACCTTTTGTCGCTGCTCTAGTTTTGGTATTAAGTTCTAATATGTATTCTCGAGACTTAGTTTCGAGATTTAAAAATATGTATTTTCCAGAGGTTGTAGGTTCAAGCTTGGTAAATTTAATGGTAAAGGTTTGTAAATTATTAAAGGTTCTGTTAATGACTTCTGTATATTCTTCTACTTTGCTTTGTGGCATGAATTTGGTGCAAATAGCTAGGTGTGGTGAAGAGTCGTAGTGTCTACGTTCAGTTATATGTTCTGCCAACATTTTTTGTACTTCCTTAAGTTTATTTTGAACATCTTCTGAAAGTACAATGTTAAAAGAAATGGCTAATTGTTTTTCTTCAATCATGTTATATGGCGGAACCGACGGGGCTCGAACCCGCGACCTCTTCCGTGACAGGGAAGCGCTCTAACCAAACTGAGCTACGGCTCCATAGACACGAAGATTTTACCATATGTCGATAGGATCAGTCCTTCACTAGATCTGTACCCTTGGTACTACAAGTTAAAAGTGACTTTTGCTAAATTGCATTATTCATTGTTTAAGGCTTTACTCTGCGGGTACAGATCTTATGCAGGACTGACCTTTTTAAGATCTGTATAATCACTATATGCATAAATTCACAAATACCCAGCTTTTGGCGATATTAAAAGAAGCCTTGGCTGCTATGGAAGTAAAAGCGGCGGCTATATTTAAAATACGAGCTTATCAAAATGTCATTTCGTCGATAGAAGGCCTTACTACAAGCGTTTATTCGCTTTGGGAGCAAAATCGGCTAGACGAAATAATGGGCATAGGAGTAGGTATCAAATCACATTTAAACGAACTTTTTACTACTGGTAAAGTCAAAGAATTCGAAGATCTCAAATTTGGTTTGCCAGATGGTATGTTTGCATTAATCGGTTTGCGCAGTATTGGTGCAAAAAGAGCTCATAAGCTGGCGTTAGCTTTTAAATTGGTCAATCGTGAAACCGCAATCGAAAAGCTTCAGCAACATGCTGAAAAAGGCGAAGTTGCCGAACTTCCTGGTTTTGGAGAAAAGTCTGCAAAAGATTTATTAGAAGCTATAAACCAATCAAAAACTCATAAACGTGAAAAGCCTAGAACATTGCTTTATAAGGCCGAAATGACAGGAGAACAGCTCAAAAATTATTTGCTTTCAAATGAGCACGTTCAGGCGGTAGAACTTTTGGGATCGTATCGCAGACGCGAAGAGTCAGTAGGTGATTTGGATATTTCGATAACTACAAATCCAGAATATTATTCCGAAATTATAGATTATTTCTTGGCGTATCCAGAAATTGAAGACATTTTGGCGAAGGGTGATTCTCGTGCAGCTGCAGTACTCAAAGACGACATGCAAGTAGATATCCGTGTGATAAAGCCTCAAGCCGTTGGCGCAATGGTGCAATATTTTACCGGCAATAAATATCACAATGTTTTGTTGCGAACATATGCTTTGGAAAAAGGTATGTCTTTGTCTGAATACGGTATTAAAGAAAAAGGTGAATTAAAAGAATTTGCTAGCGAAGAAGATTTTTATAAACATATTGGTATCGATTATATTTCTCCAGAATTGCGTCAAGGTAAAAACGAAATAGAACTTGCAAAAAATCACAGACTACCAAAATTGATCGCACTTCAAGATATAAAAGGCGATTTACATACACATACCAATTTTAGCGATGGCGTTAATACTTTGGACGAAATGGTCGAATATGCACAAGAAGTTTTGAAATATGATTACATTGGTATTTCTGACCATGCACCTAGCGTTGATGCGCGAGGGCACAAAGAATTAGAAAGAATATTTGCTGATACAAAAGAAAAAATGGCTGAAATAAACAAACGTGGCAAGATTCATGTTTTGTACGGCTACGAAATAAATATTTTGAAAGATGCAACTTTGGCATTGCCGCTGGAATTTATGAAAGAGTTAGATTATTGTATAGCGTCGATTCATACGTCTTATAATCAAGATAAAGAAGGTATTACAAAACGGCTTATTGCTGCGATAGAGCACTCTGAAGTAAACATCATTGCGCATCCCACTGGGAGGCTAATAAATGAGCGACCTGCTTATGAAGCCGATTGGGACAAAGTTTTTGATGCTGCTGTAGCGAATGACAAAATTTTTGAAATAAACTCGCAGCCAAATCGTATGGATCTACCAGGAGATTTGGTGAGATTAGCTTTGGAAAAAGGCGTGAAGTTCATAATAAGCACCGATGCGCACGAAATGACTCAAATGCAATTAATGAAGTATGGCATCTACGGCGCTCGCAGAGGTTTTTTGGAAAAAGAGAATGTGGTGAATACTCTAAGCTTTTCTAAACTCGCGACAGTCTTGGGTATGTGATTTATATTTAATTATAAGTGTCATATAATTTTTATTGTGAAATATAAAGTTTTGTTATTAGTAATAGTACTAAGTGTTTTGTTTCTTTTTACCTATAAGAAACACGCTGTAGGTCTTACTAAGTCTTCTTCATTTGATCCTACAGTTATACGCTCAAAAGTGGCGCTCATTATTTATGACCCTATTTTAGAAAATTATGGAAATATCAAACTCCATGAATACTTCTTATGGAGTGACCCGCGTCAGCTAGCAAATCAATTGGTGGTCGAATTTTCTAATATGTCTCATGGCAACGTACAGTACGAAATAGTTGAAACCATAGAACGTGATGAATGGCCATTACATATTAATGGTCAAAGATACACAGATGACCTTTATATAACTGAGACTAATGCTGGAAATTGGACTTTGGGTGATGGTGACTATGCTGCAATAATTTCGAGTAACAATTTATTTGAAAAAATTAACGCTGGGTATATTGATGAAGTTTGGTTATATGGTGCTCCTGGGTTTAATTGGTTTGAAAGCAGAATGATAGGTCGTGGTGCGTATTTTATTAATAGTCCTCCTATGAGTATTTATACTCTAAAACCTACTGCTTTTATGGGGTTAAGTTATGAAAGAGAGATACCAGAAGCTCTTGAATCTTTTGGCCATAGAGTAGAAGACACTATTCGACTTGTATACTCATCGCAAGAAGCTGAAGATACACATTTTTGGAACAAATTTACATTGCATGATCGTGATTTACCTGGAAAAGGTGGTATTGGTACCGCACATGCTGCGTTTAATGCGCGCCCTGGTATTGATTATGATTGGGATTCCCGACTTCGTGTTGCTACAACTGCAGACGATTGGGTCAATTTCCCCAATTTAACAGGTCAAACTAGTATCAAAAACTGTCAAACTTGGGGTTGCAATAATATTGGTTATTTCAATTGGTGGTACAGTCATATGCCTCATATTGCTGGTTTCCATGAGAGTAAATTAAATAATTGGTGGAAATATATAGCTGATGTAGCACAGTTTACTCAAGGGTATATGAGTGTCCAAACATACTCTGATTATGCTGAAAACAATATTAACCAATGGAATTGCTGGGCAGATGAAGGTGATCCTGCTACGTGTTCTAATTCTTCTACTTTAGTAAAAGTCGGGAATAGTTCTATAAAGCTGATGACTTCCACCCCGTACTCTGCATATTTACTGTATCCTGCTGCAGACAACGCAAATTATGATTTGAGGTCAAAAAAGTACTTAACTTTTTGGATGTATGTTGCAAATGGTAGTGTTTATACGCCGGTGGTGTATTTGACAAATGATCAAAATGAATTCTTTACATATTCACCAGCTTCTAACTATGGTGATCATAGTAATAACAATTGGCATCAAATCGTTTTACCTTTAGAAGGTAGTGCCGGCTGGGTTAGAACTTCTACAGGTAATCCGTCGTTAGCTAATATAGACCATATTCAACTAGCTTTTGATAGTGATACACCAGCAACCACTTTATATGTTGATGGTGTAAGTTTTGCCAACGATTTATCATCAGATGTAATTTCCCCAATATTTTCGACAATTAATCTTTCAAACAATTCAAGCTATTCTTTGCCGTTTACTGTATCGGCGAATGTTGCTGATAATACATTTGTTGCTGGCGTAGAGTTATATGTCGACGGAGTTTTAATTACTACTGATAATTTATCGCCTTATAAAATTTTGCTTACAGACAGTCTCATTTCTAGTGGGGTACATAACTTACAACTCAAAGCGTATGATGTTTTTGGCAATGTTGTCGAGTCGCAGAATTATTCCGTAACTATACATCCTACGCCTGTTAATTCTTGTTCGTGCGATTGGGGCGTAGTTACAAATAATTTTTGCAGCTATAATAATGAGCCGGTATGCAACGGTAATAAATGTGCTTGTGTAAGTACCAATTAAATTCAATCAACTTGCAAAATTGACAGTTATGCTATAAGTTATATCTTACCGATTCCAAATTCTGATTAATCAACCCAAGGAGGTTTGCCGTGGCGCACCCGCCACCAAATTTATTCAATACGCTCATGATCCTCGCCCTTGCGGTGTTTGTCGTTATTCTGGCCGTTGTTGATGATGGCCAGAGTAAACTTGAAATACTCTACAAGGTGGCTGAATTTCGTGCAGCCATCAAAAATTAAAAGGAGGTCCAAGTGGATCCACATATCCAGAATATGATCACCCTACTCACCATACTTGGTGGTGGGGCGGTCACAATCATCGGAGGGGGTGGGGTGTACATATTCATCAAAGTGGTTCTCCATCGTCGCAAAAGTGACGGTGGCTATGATAGAGAAACTGAGGTTAGAGAAGATACCAATTCTCTTAACTAAGTTTCTGCCCTGGTGAGCTCGCGAGCTCACCAGGGCTCTTTCATCTAGTGCTATAATAAATCCATGTCTACATCATTAATTTTAATAATAGTTCTTGCAGGTTTAGTATTTTATTCAATTTCAATTTATAACGCTCTTGCTTCACTCAAAGTGAAAATCAAAGAAGCATGGAGTCAAATAGACGTTCAACTCAAACGTAGAGTCGACCTTATCCCAAATCTTGTCGAAAGCGTAAAAGGCTATATGGCTCATGAAAAAGAAGTTTTTGAAAATGTAACAAAAGCACGCAGCGCACTTATGGGAGCTACAACTCCAGCTCAAGCCGGTCAAGCAGACAACATGCTTACAGGTGCTTTGAAAAGTTTGTTTGCAGTTGCAGAAAATTATCCAGAACTCAAAGCTTCAGAAAGCTTTACCAAATTGCAAGATGAGCTAACTCATACAGAAGACAAAGTTGCTTATTCACGCCAATTTTATAACAGTGTTGTAAGAGATTTTAATGAAAAGATTGTAGTGTTTCCTAGCAGCATAGTAGCTAATATGTTTGGTTACAAATCAGAAGAATTCTTCGAAGCTACATCAACCGAAAGAGAACCTGTAAAAGTAAGTTTTTAAGGGCTAAGCCCTATGTCTACAATTTACACTCAAATCGATTCAAACAAAAAGCAAACTTGGCTTGTGATTAGCTTATTCATAGCTTTTATTACTTTTGTAAGTTGGTTTATTGGAGAAATTTATTATCAAGACGGGTTTGCGCTAGTTGGTATTGCGCTGATATTTTCTGGTGTTTCGTCATATGTTTCTTATTATAATTCAGACAAAATAGTTTTAAGCATCTCTGGTGCAAAAGAACTTTTGCCAGAAGAAAATTCCGAAGTCCATCATTTAGTCGAAAATATTTGTATTGCTGCAGGTTTGCCAAAACCAAAAATTTACACGATAGAAGATACTGCTATGAATGCTTTTGCAACTGGTCGTGATCCAGAACATAGCGCAATTTGTTTTACAACAGGTATTATTGCAGGGCTTGAAAAACGTGAACTCGAAGGCGTTATTGCGCATGAACTTTCGCATATTGGTAATTTTGATATTCGATTATTGTCTATTGTAAGCATTTTAGTAGGCACTGTAACTTTATTGGCAGACTTTTTTACACGAGGTATGTTTTATAAACGATCTAGTCGTAGAGATAGCGAGTTAAATGGTGTCATTTTGATTTTGGGGATTTTATTTATTATTGTTAGCCCGATTATTGCTACTTTGATAAAGCTTGCTGTGAGTCGTAATCGAGAGTATTTGGCCGATGCTTCGGCTGCGCTTATCACGCGTTACCCAAAAGGATTGGCGGATGCATTACGAAAACTAGCAAATGACCATGAGATTTTGGAAGCAGCAAATGGTGCTACCGCGCATCTTTATATAGCAAACCCTTTGAAAAATGTTTCTGGTGCAGTTTCTCAAATGTTTCAAACACACCCACCTATCGAAGAGAGAATAAAACGTCTAGAAAGCATGTAAAAAACGCTGTATAATCCCATTTAATGGCAGAAACGATTATTACAAAAGAACAAGTTTTGCATTTGGCACAATTGTGTAATCTCACCCTGACCGAAGATGAAATTACTCGACTTTCAAAAATGCTTACCGAAACACTAGATTATGTAAATGTTCTAGACGAATTAGACACTTCGAGTGTTTCAGAGACTTTTCAGGTAACAGGACTTACTAATGTTTTTCAAAATCCAAATGACCCAGCAACGACTTTGACAAAAGAAGCAGCGCTTTCGAACGCAAAAGAAGTTATCAAAGGTATGTTTGCTACAAAAGGAGTTTTTGATAGAAGCTAATATGAAAAGACTTAATGCGTTTACAATAAAAGAAGCAGTTGCAGGTCTTAAAAACAAAGACTTCACGTCTGTTGATTTGGTAAAGTCGTGTTTTTATCAGATAACAATGTACGATACCAAATTGAACGCGTTTTTAACGCTTACAAAAGAGTCGGCTCTTGCTCAAGCGGCTGAAGCCGATAAACTGATTGCATCTGACCCACATATTTTTGAAAAGATGCCACTGTGCGGTATTCCTTATGCGTGTAAAGATAATTTTTCAACTAATGGAGTGCGCACTACAGCTTCATCAAAAGTTTTGGATAATTATGTTCCGCCATTTAACTCAACAGTTGTCGAGCGACTAGAAAAAGCTGGCGCAATTCTTTTGGGTAAAACAAATATGGATGCTTTTGCACATGGGTCGTCAAATGAAACTTCAGACTTTTTTGTAACTAAAAATCCATGGAATCTTGAATGTGTTCCAGGTGGTTCCAGCGGTGGCAGTGCATCGGCACTTGCAGCTAATATGTGTATTTTTGCAATCGGAAGCGAAACTGCTGGAAGTATAAGAGGTCCTGCCAGTTGGTGCGGGGTCACAGGTCTAAAACCTTCTTACGGTCGTGTCAGTCGATACGGTGTTGTAGCTATGGCGTCTTCTACAGACAGTCCAGGACCTTTGACCAAAACAGTTGAAGACGCTGCTTATATTTTAAATATTATTGCTGGCAAAGATATAAATGACGCTACAACTTCTCCTACAGAAACAATTGATTATTTAAAAGCTCTAGAATCTTATGATTTAAAAGGTAAAAAAATAGGTTTACCCAAATCATATTTTGAAATCGATTTACAGCCAGAAGTAAAATCACAAGTTTTGGCAGCTGTTGAAAAATTTAAAGAACTTGGTGCAGAAATTGTAGAAATGGATTTAATAGATCCAAAATATTCGATCGCTGTTTACACAGTTTTGCAAAGATCAGAAGTGTCATCAAATTTGGCTAGACTAGATGGTATTAGATATGGAAATGACAGATCAACGTTTGGCTTTGAAGCAAAAAAGCGCATGATACTTGGAGCTTATGTTTTGAGTTCTGGTTATTACGATGCATATTATGCCAAAGCACAAAAAGTCCGCACATTATTAATTGAAGACTTGAATAAAGCTTTTGAAAAAGTAGATTTATTACTTTCGCCTACGATGCCTTGCGTAGCAATGAAAATAGGTGAGTCTGCAAAATATCCAATGTTTGGAGAGCTTATGGATGTGTTATCTGAACAAAGCTCTGTATCTGGTATTTGTGGCATATCTATTCCTTGTGGTTTTGCAGAAAACTTTTTGCCGATAGGTATACAACTAATGGCACCAATGTTTAAAGAAGAACAAATTTTGGGAGCCGCATATGCATACCAACAAGCAACAGATTTTCATGAAACCTTTGTGGCTATAGAGAAATATTTTGAGAGATCTGAAAATGCTTAATTTATTTAAATTATTTTTAAAACCAAAATCTTCAAAAAAATATGGTTCATCCAAACCTGTAGGCAAGGTGTCGCCAGCTACTATGCAAGCAGTCCAAGCCGAATGGAGAAGTATAAATACATTGTTGGCTGGTGGACAACCAAGTCAATTGAAGCAAGCTCTTATTGCAGCAGACAAGACTTTGGATAATGTGTTGCGAGATATGGTTGCTGGTGAAACAATGGCAGAACGCCTAAAAGCAGCAAAATATTCATTTGATAAGTCAACAGGAGATATAGTGTGGAATGCACATAGACTGCGAAATACACTAGTACATGAAAGTGGTATAGAAGTGCCTCATCATGTATTGCGAAAATCTGTAGAAGATTTGAAGAAAGGATTATCAGCATTAAATGTCAGACTATAAACTGGTATTAGGATTGGAAATACACATACATGTGAAAACTAAAACTGGCATGTTTTGCAGATGTGATGCCGATATATTTGGTGCAGAACCAAATACACATGTATGCCCGGTTTGTTTAGGTTTGCCAGGTGCTTTACCAATACCAAATCTTGATGCGGTTAAAGCAACTCAGAAATTAGGAATGGCTTTACAAAGTACTTTGAATAAGAATAGTAAATTTGAACGTAAGCATTATTTTTATCCAGATTTACCCAAAGGCTATCAGATAAGTCAGTATGAACAACCTTTGTGTGTAGGCGGGTATTTAGATTTGAAAAATGGAAAACGCGTTTTGCTCAACCGTATTCATATAGAAGAAGATACTGCAAAATCTTTTCATGAAAATGGAAAGACGTTGATAGATTACAACATGTCGGGTTCTCCTCTGATGGAGATTGTTACCGAGCCTTGTTTCGATAATGTCGAAGACGCTGTCGAATTTTGTAAGCAAATACAAAATATTGTTAGATTTTTGGAAATTAGCGAAGCCGATATGGAAAAAGCTCAAATGCGTTTGGAACCAAATATTTCGATGCGCACTACAGAAATGGCGTCTGCAAATGAGTTGCCCAAATACAAAGTAGAAATCAAAAATATAAATTCGTTTAGATTTATGGAAAAGGCCGTAAAGGCTGAAATCGAAAGACAATCAGAAATGTTGGCTCGAGGTGAAACGCCATTACAAGAAAATCGTGGCTATGTAGAAGCAACTGGTAAGACTATTTCTCAGCGCAGCAAAGAAGAAGCTCATGATTACAGATATTTCCCAGAGCCTGATATTCCGCCTATGACTTTTGACGATGCTTATTTTGCAGATTTAAAATCTCAATTGCGCGAGTTACCTTCACAAATGATTGACCGTTTGGTTGCACAATATTCAATTGCAAAAAACAGTGCCGAAATGCTGGTAGAAGCTTTTGGAAAAGAAATGGTCGAAAAGTATGAAGTTATTGTTTCAAAAGGAGTTGACGCTACAAAAGCTCTTAATACATTATTAAATAAAAAAGAATTCTCGCATTTATCTGTCGATGAATTTATTTCAAAGCTCAATGATAGTGAATCAAAAGTTTCTGATGAGGATACACTTTTACCAATAATCCAAAAAGTTATTTCTACAAATGAAAAGGCTGTCGTTGACTTCAAATCTGGTAATGAAAATTCTCTTCAATTTTTGATCGGTATGGTCATGCGTGAAACCAAAGGCAAAGCCGATGCAACACTGGTAAGCGAACTTTTGAAAAAGAATTTGTAAAAGCTACTTGTTGTGTAGTTTGCTGTATTTATTTATAATTCATTTATGATTAATTCATTTGCACCATCAATAGAAAATCCCGACGAAGTTGTAACAAATCCACATGCTCCTGCAATAGAAAATGATTTGCCCATGACCACTTTAGGTAAATCTTCTGGTGAAGAGTACACACAACAGCCAAGAATTGAAAAGACTGGCCTACAAGATGCTATAGCAGATGCAGCGGAAACACTACTTCAATCAATGAAGAAAAAGCCTACTGCAACTACAGGTCCCGCCAAAGAAGATATACAAAAGATTATCGAAGCACTAAAACAATAACTTAAAACATCCTTATACAGTTTGTTTTTTGTATCTGTATTTACTTGCTAATATATACTCGTGCCAGCAGAACTTACCTTTGATCCATATCATGCACCTTATGAATATATAACCGAGCTTTCGCGTGCCGAAGAAGTATTGCGTGAGCTCATGAACGAGAAAGTAATTGCCGTCGATGTAGAATCAAATGGTCTTGATGCTTATACAAGTAAACTTATTTGCGTGCAGATAGGAACACGAACGATAAGCTATATTTTTGATGCGCGTGCACTTAATCTCAAAGAAATACCATTATATAAAGACTTGTTAGAGAACCCAAATATTGTAAAACTTTTTCAAAATGGAAAATTCGATTATAAATTTTTAAAATTACAAACTGGCGTAGTAATTAATAACATGTATGACACGATGTTGGCCGAAGGTGTCTTACGCGCTGGACACAACCCTGACTTGGGTTTGGGTGATATCGCTGGGCATTATTTTTATCCCGGTGTCATCGACAAAAAACTTCAGTCGTCTTTTGCTTATATGACGCCAAATCAAAATATTTCAGAAGAGCAGCTGGTTTATGCTGGAACAGATACATTGATTCTGTTTCCAATATTTGATATGCAAATAAAAGAGTTGCAAGACTTAAATTTGTTTAAAGTTGCCAAGCTAGAGTTTGCTGCAACTGTTGTGGTAGCAGAAATGGAATTACGCGGAGTATATGTAAATGCTACAAAGTGGCGCGAAATTATCAAGTCTTTAGAAGAAAAACGAGATAAGTTTGCAATTGAATTTCAAGAAGCAATAAAGCCTTATTATCCATCTACACAAATGAATTTGTTTGGTGGTATGGCAGATACGATAAATATCAATAGTAATGTACAACTCATGGATTTATTAAATAATAAATTAGGTCTCGACGTGCCTTCGACAAATGATGCATTTTTACAACGAGTCATGAACCCAATCGTAGATATTTTACGCAACTATAGAGGGTACTCAAAGCTTGTTTCTACGTATGGCGAAAAATTATTAGAAAAGACCAATCCTGTAACGGGCCGTATTCATCCTGAGTTTTTACAAATAAGAGCAGCTACAGGCCGATTTGCTTGTAACAATCCAAACCTACAAAATATTCCGAAGAATTCAGAAGAAGTGCCTTTTAGGTCGTGTTTTAATCCTGCGCCCGGTTACAAATTGGTTGTGGCAGACTACTCAAATTTTGAAATACGTATTTTGGCAGATCTTGCCAACGACGAAAACATGTTGAAGATGTTAAATGAAGGTCTCGATCCACATTCTTATACTGCATCTCTGATGTTTGATAAACCTTATTCGTCAGACTTCAAAAAGCTTTATCCAGAATTACGCCAGATGGCAAAGCCGATAGGTTTTGGTTTGATGTATGGTATGGGTGCACAAGGTTTGATTGGTCGTATTTATCAAGAAACAAAAAAAGAAATTTCACTTGAAGAAAGCGAAGATCTGATAAAAAGATTCTTTAAATCGTATCCGGCCGTACAAGTATTCTTGGAAGCTATGGGTAAAGACGCACAGCGCAAAGGGTTTAGCGCCACACCTTTGGGAAGAAAGCGCTTTTATAATATTCCTGCAAAAGATGACCCTGACTATAGAAAAAAGATGTCTTCGATTGCACGAGAAGCCAAAAACCATCCAATTCAAGGCACAAATGCTGATGCGATAAAATTTGCTTTGGTATTTTTGCAAGAGCGTTTGACCAAAGATAACGTCGATGGTTTTGTAGTTTCTACGGTGCACGACGAAATTGTTTGTGAAGTTCGAGAAGATCAAGCTCAAGACTTTTCAAAAGTGTTATCAGACGAGATGGTAAGGGCAGCGAATTTATTTTTGAAAAAAGTTAAAATAGTTTCAGAGCCTTTTGTCGGCGATGTTTGGGAACACTAAAGACTAGCACTCGTATTGACTAGTTGCTAGAAGGATTGTAAACTAAATTTATGGTTTTATGTCACAGATGCGGGCAACGCCCAGCACAATATCCAGTCAATCAAATAATAGACGGTAAGCAAGTGTATATGGCTTTTTGTGAAGAGTGTTACAACGAATACATGCAAAAAGCTAATAATGTTTCTTCGAAAGTAGAAAAGTTTGGTCGCGATCTTACAAAGCTTGCAGAAGAAGGTAAGCTCGACCCTGTAGTTGGCCGCAAAGACGAAATTCAAAGAGTAATCCACATTTTATCTAGGCGCACAAAAAATAACCCTGTTTTAATAGGAGATCCAGGTGTAGGTAAAACTGCAATTGTTGAAGGGCTTGCTCAAAAAATTATAGACGGAGCTGTTCCTGAGCCTTTGCGAGGTAAAAGAGTTTTCATGTTAGATTTAGCTTCGGTTGTAGCAGGCACTCATCACAGAGGTATGTTTGAGCAAAGGCTCAAAGATATTATAGACGAAGTCATCAAATCTCAAGGACAAATTATTTTATTTATAGACGAATTGCATACAGTTGTAGGTATGGGTGGTGCAGAAGGTGCTATGGATGCAGCAAATATTTTAAAGCCGGCATTGTCTCGTGGTCAATTGCAAATGGTAGGTGCTACAACAATAGACGAGTATCGTAGGTATGTAGAAAAAGATGCAGCTTTGGAAAGAAGATTTCAACCAATAGTTGTAGAGGAGCCTAGCTTAGAAGAAACAATCGAAATATTGAGAGGTTTGCGTGAAAGATACGAAGAATATCACCACGTAACGATAAAAGACGAAGCTTTGATTTCTGCAGCTAAGATGAGTGATAGATATATTAGTGATAGATTTTTGCCAGACAAAGCTTTGGATATGATAGATGAAGCTTGTGCCTTGGTTAGATTATCTTTAGTTCAAGAACCAGAAAATTTAAAAGGCGTGATACAAGAATTAACAACACTCAAGTCAAAGTCCCGAGATGATTTACCAGAAGTAGAACTTAAAAAGCTAAAAGCTCAGATAGCAGATTTAGAAAAGATAAAAAAAGAATTGGTTGAAATTTGGACAAAAACCAAATTGGAAGAAACAGCTTATGTCACAGAACACGATGTTCTCAAAGTAATCTCTCGTGCTACAAGTATACCGCTAGAAAGACTTAGTGAAGCAGAGAAAGAAAAGCTTTTGCATATGGAAGATAGGTTGAAAGATCGAATAGTAGGTCAAGAAGAAGCAATTCATTTGTTGGCAGAAGCTATTCGTCGCGCGCGCTCTGGTTTGAAAGATCCAAAGAGACCTATTGGTTCTTTCTTATTCTTAGGTCCAACAGGTGTAGGTAAAACTGAACTTGCAAAGACTTTGGCTGAGGTTTTGTACGGCGATGAAGATATGCTTGTACGCCTGGATATGAGTGAATATATGGAAAAGCATGCAGTTAGTAAAATGATAGGTGCACCACCGGGATACGTTGGTTACGATAAAGGTGGTCAGCTGACTGAAATAGTTAGAAGAAAACCGTTTTCAGTTATCCTTTTTGACGAAATAGAAAAAGCACATCCAGATACATTTAATGCACTATTGCAGATAATGGAAGATGGGCGATTAACAGATGGGCAGGGGAGAACGGTTGATTTCAAGAATACTACTTTAATCATGACTTCAAATGTAGGGTCAGAATATCTTCGTAGGTCACAAATAGGCTTTGATGCTGAGGAAAAGACCAAAGAGCATGCCAAGCGTTCATTTGAACAAAAGATTGATGTGGCGCTTAAAGATTCGTTTAAGCCTGAATTTTTGAATAGAATAGATGAAATAATCGTCTTTTCTTCATTGACAATAGAAGATATCGAAGAGATTTCAAAGAGAATTGTAAATAAGACTATAAAACTGTTGTCAGAAAAGGGTATTCAGTTGGAAGTAGATCATAAAGTAATAAAGCATTTAGCCCAGGTCGGTTATAGCGATGAATACGGTGCCAGACCGCTCAGAAGGCTTATACAGCGCGAACTAGATAATGTTATATCTACTATGATCATCTCAGAAGAAGTTAAAGACGGAGCTCAAATAGAGGCAACTTTGTCAAAAGACGCTGTCAAACTCAAAGTAAAACAGCCCGTTAACGTATAACTTGTTGATATTTTAAGGTTAATTTGGTATTCTTTCTGGCAGTCTATGGCCGATGAATCAGTAAAACAAGTCAATAAACAAGCTGCTGTAAAGCCAAACTTTAAGTCTGGGGATACAGTAAATGTCTACTATAAGATTATAGAAGGCGAAAAGACTAGAATACAGCCTTATCAAGGTATTGTTATTTCTAGAAAAGGCCACGATATGTCCAAAAGCTTTACAGTCAGACGCCTTGGTGCTGATGGTGTAGGCGTAGAAAGAATATTCCAACTGCATTCTCCAAACATAGAAAAGATAGAATTAGTCAAATCTGGCCGTGTTCGTAGAGCAAAACTTTATTATTTAAGAGATAAAAAAGGAAGCGCCGCTTATAGAATCAAAGAAAGCCCATCCTCTAAAAAACAAGCTATTAAAAATAGCGATGAGATAATAGCCCCAGAACCAGAGGTTATACAAGAATCTGAGGTTTTAACTCAAACAACTGAAGAGTCTCCAATAACAGAATAATTGCAAATTTTAATTGCACAGCATAATATCTATTTACAACTTTGGCAAGATATTTCTTTTATTTAATAGATAGCGTAGTATCGTCAAATATGTCACATAAAAGTATTGATTTAGACAACTTAATAGACCAGGGTAATAAAGTTTTCGCAGAATTTTTGCAATACGATAGACATCGTACCCAGTTAAACTCAATTACCGATTTGTCGAGGGTAGAAGGCTTAATAAATAAATTTGATGAGCTTTATAAAGCAATACCAGATATCAATATTAGTGATGAAAAAAGCCTGTATGTTAGGGAGCTTAAACGCATGTGTAAATTTCATGTTAGTTTATTAGCCGAAGAGTTTACAAGTGAAATTACAACACCAGAAGCAATTATTGAAAGGTACCACGTTAAAGACGAAGATATTACTGCGCTAAAAGACTGGTTGTTGTCAAATAAACAAGAAATATTAGCAGCTAACAACCGTCAATACGAGTATTATTCTAGTGTAGAGCGCAGCAGCATACGTATGGGGTCATTAGAACTAGTTACTACTGCGGAGAATTTGTTAAGAGACTATGTAGAAGCTATTAAAACTACCCTCCTTAAGAACGTTTCGCATCTGTCGATTGGTGAAGTTTTAAAAGACTATATAATAACCTTTGATCGTGTCAATGGTAGGTCTGCAGCAAACAGGATTGCCAAATACGCTATTTTGGGTATTGATCCATGTGTATACATGAATAAAGGTACAATTTATTTACTCGAAGAAGAAGTTATTAGTAAGTTTGGACACGAAGTTTTAGGTCACACCGCAAATTTTTATGCTACTGCTGTTTCTGATATGCCTTTATTTATAAAAGAAAATTATTTTCAGAATTCAACGTCATCAAGAGAATCTGTTACTAATTACTTTGAAAGTAGAATATTTGATTTTCTTACAGGCTTAGATGAATTTAGAAGTAAATCAAACTTTGAAGGTCTATTAACAGACGTAGTATCTCGTTATCATGATACACGTATTTTAGAAGATTATAATTGGAAGCTTAGGATGGTTGGTTATTGGGTTCTTTGTAAGACTAAAATGGAGGACTTTGATAAACAAGTGAAAGAGCTTAATATTTATTCTATAGAACCACAGTGGCCACCATATTTTTTGGCTGGTTATAGAAATGATTGGAATAAAGCGACTGGTCTAATTATGCCTAGAATTGCGGCCGAGCTCAGATATAGTGTAGATGCAGTAGGTAAGCTACTAGCAGAGAAAAAGCCCACAGACCTAGCAAAATTTGAGCAAGCTATCTTGGTTGGCGCGTGGTCACCTCAAGGGTTCGAAGAATGGGTCAAAATGACGGGTTACTGATCATAACTCAAAATACTACAAAATGTGTTATAATGTCTGTGTTTCTAGGATGCAAGAAGATAGAGGCACTTTTGTCCGTCATAGCCTTGGCGTAGCCGGATCACCCTTAATGCTTTCCCAAGTTTTAGAATCATCGTAATTGAGATTAAAAAAAAGAAGGCGGTGACGTAATTTTAAAACGCTAATATGAAAAAACTATACGTAGGTAATTTACCTTATTCTTATGACGAGAATTCATTAAGAGATCTTTTCGCTGATTATGGTGAAGTTTTCTCAGCAGCAATCATCATGGATAGAGCTACAAACAGAAGCAAAGGTTTCGGTTTCGTAGAACTTAATGATGCAGAAGCTGATAGAGCTATCGCAGAACTTCATGGAAAAGAACAAGATGGCAGAGCTTTGGTAGTTTCCGAAGCAAGACCAATGGCAGAAAGACCACAAAGATCTAGCCGAGATTTCGGTAATAGAAATGGTGGTGGACACGACAGAAGAAGTAGATATTAATAACAACTTAAATTAGCTACAGCGACCCCCGCCTAGGCGGGGGTCGCTCTGCTAAGTCAAATTTTCACTATTAAATTACTCTTTAACTTCAATTGAAAGAATTTTTACAGGGTTTACAGGTTTTGAATTTTCTCCTGACATTACATTTGCCGTTACGGGTGATGTAGCAATTTTATCGACTACATCAAGGCCTTGTGTAACTTTTCCAAAGATAACGTAATTTTTTGGCAAATTGTAATCGGCATGCATAATGAAGAATTGACTGCCATTTGTATTTGGTCCTGCATTCGCCATGGCAATGGTACCTTTTGTGTATTCACCCTCGAATACTTCGTCGTTGAATCTGTATCCTGGTCCACCAGTACCATCACCTTTTGGATCTCCGCCTTGAATCATAAAATCTTTAATAGTTCTATGAAAAATTGTGTTGTCGTAAAATCCTTCTTTGGCGAGGTTGACAAAATTACCGACTGTAATAGGTGTCTTTGTTCCTGTCAAAAGTAGTGTGATATTTCCTTCTGATGTTTTCATTGTTACTGCTACATCTTTATTTAGTGGAGCGGGAGCGTTATTTGTCTCTGGTTGCATAACTTGTTCACTTTCTTGCTGTGTAGGTATAGTAGTTTCATCAATAATATTTGATTTTTGGGCTGAGTTCTTTTGTGAAAAGACTATTCCTGCAGCTAAAATTAATAATACTAAAGTAGTTACGAGTATAGTTGGTATATAATCTTTATTCATGCCTAAGATAATATCATATCTCTGGGTAACCTTCTCTTGACCAATGCCAAAGCGCTGAATGCATTTCATGTGGAGGAATGTTTACTTCTTTTAAAATAGGTTTCCAGGCAATTTCAACTTCATTTGGTTTTGCATTCTCATTTACAACTCCTAGCTTAGCAGATGCGTTTATAATGTGTGTGTCAGGTACTATTGATAAATTGTACATATCTTTAAACTTTATATCTGTGTATGCATTCAAAACCATCATTGTGTAATTTGAAAGTTTGATTCCACCAAGATATGGAAATATATCTTTTTTTTCTTTTTGTAACATTGGAATAATCTTAGCAATCTCATATGCGCATTCTTCCATAATCTTACGTGGATCATTTTCATAATATTTATTTAATGTTTCTGATATTTTTATCCAAATTGTTGGATGTTTATTTTTTTGTAATGCTAGTTTATGTTTTGTCATTGCCGCTTGTATCTCTTCAAAGCTTTTTGTTACTACTTGTTCAGGGAAAAATAAAAAATTAGTTTCACTGTCATGCCATGTAGCATAAGAAGCTTGCCATAAAGCAGGGGAGCTGCGTTGAAAATTGATAGTGCACGACATAAAAAAATACAAATATCTTTCACGTGAGCCTTTGGGAAGATCGGGATGCACTTCATGGTTTTCTAGTCGTTTTATTCTTCCGTCTTGAAATGCTTGGTGTATTGCTTTTATCTTACTAATGTAATTATTCATATCTTTGCAATCTCTAATTCTTCATTTGTTACGTATTTACTTGGCAATGTATCTAAATGCATGTTTATAGCTTTCTCAAGCCTATGTACACCATCTAAAGTCACAAGCTTTCCATTATCTTTAATAATAATTATTGGTGTATTAACATCACAGTCATTCACACGCTGTGCATGCCAATTTGGTAGGCCATGCTTACAGCTAGTGCACTGCATATTTCCATTGCCGTCAACAGTTTGTGTATACTTCAGTATCCATTTCAAATCAGATACTTTGACTTGTGTTATTTCTTTATCATGTATAATTTCAAAAATCTTATTTAAGTTGTATTTTTGCCCATTATGTGTAAAAGTACCTTCACCTGATTCTTGGTATATACTCATGGATATACTATAACAAATAAAAATATGGAATTTTATAAACTAAAACAAAAACCGCGAATAGCACTAGAACTACTCAAAAAGTCTCCTGATTTTTTGAAATACTTTTTTGATTACTTTGGTATCTTTCATCAAGATTGGATTTTTCATGTAAATAAGTTTCAGTTTTATGTAAGACCAAATAGCGTAGATAAATGGATAGTTACAGAAAACGTTGTGCTAGATTCGTATCATTTAAATGCATTAAAAACCGAATCTTTTGATCAGATCATAGATATAGGAGGAAATATTGGGGCATTTACTATACCTCTTTCATACATGTTCCCATCTGCTAAAGTCGTGACGTTTGAACCAAGCAATGAAAATTATTTGATGCTCAAAAAGAACATAGAGCTAAATAAGTCAACGAATATAACTTTGTATAACAAAGCAGTTACAATGTCGAAAGAGGCGAAAATAAAACTTTATTCTGGTGCAGACTTTGGTTCTAATTCGACGACCGAGACTTCTGAAGAGTTTCATGTCGTTGATAATTATTATTTTCGAGATTTATTACCTATGATTACGCCAAATACGCTTTTGAAAATAGACATTGAGGGTGGTGAAATAAGTTTGTTTACTCAAGAAAACCTCGACATTCTAAAAGCTGCCAAATTGATAATTACTGAATATCATTTCTTTTTGGAAACTCACAGTAAACAAGAGTTTGAAGCTTTTTTAAAAAATAACGGGTTTACATTTGTCCAAGATGACTTGATATATATAATCCGAAGTCAGTAGAGTGTTATACTCACTGTGATATCATAATTTTATGAAGATTAATATTCGACTTTTATATCTTTATTTATTTTCTTTTGTAGGCCTCTTAATAATTGTTTTTGGAAGTGTGAATTTAGTGAATTTGGGTTTAAAGACTTTAGTATTTCCTGATATTGATAGCTATGAAGTTTATCCTGTAAAAATAACCGAAGTCGAAGGTCAGCCTATAGAGCCAAGTGTAGAAGAGCAGTTAGCTTCGCAAAAAAGAGAAATTTCACGCCAAAGACAACGCCAGCTAGTAGAAGCAGTTTCGATGATTACAGTAGGGTTACCTTTATATTTGTATCATTGGAAAACTATTCAAAAGGAAAATAAGAATGACACCATTGCGTGATACTAGTAAATTAGCTGCTTTATTTGAGTCTTCTGGTAATCACGAAACAATAACTGATTCTAACAGACATTTGCGCAAGTCGATTGCAAGATTTGAAAAGTGCAGTTCTCCAGACACTGTTCTTTCAGTATTAATGTTGAATGCAGTTAAACAAGTGCCTGATATGTTAAAAGAAATTGAAGCACAAATGCTTAATGATGCACCTGATCTAGAAGCTATTGAATCGGGAGAAGGTCGTATAAGCCCAGAAGATTTTATGTATAGGCGTATTACAGGCGTTGCTACTGGTATCAACGGCCTAGGAGTGTTAATGCAAAATGGACCTTATAAACAACATAGGAAACAAATGCCTGGTGTTTTTCGATTTATTCCTCCAGCTGATATGGCACCTGCTCAACAAAGTTTATATGCAAATGCTCTTGAAATTATGTATAAGCCAGTAGATTTGCAAAGGTTATATCGCCTTGAACCTGATTGGTATGGTTTACCTCTTGACGAGATAGCTAACCGCTTGCAAAAGCGTGATAATCAAGATAGAGGCCATAAAGGCGCAGACAAGCAATTTGATTCTAATAAACAGGCTTTATCTGAATTAACAACTGTCGCAGATACATGGGAGAAGTCTTCACCAGCACGCTTGTCTGTCAGATGGGGATACATGGTCGATGATGCATTTATACCTGCAGATACTCAATTGCTTGTAAATGTGAAATATACACAAAAAAATGGATTTGTTTGTAGGCCAGATCTATATATTCAACCTTATGCTATTGAATCAAAAGAGCCAGTTTTGACAGCAAAAGGCAAGCCATTTAGTTTTCTAAAACTCAAGAATTCCTCAGATGAAGAACTTAATAACTCGATTACCGATAAGTTTAATATTTAGAGATTTGTGTCTAAGGTTACTAGAGTGCCAATTTTATTTGTATATTTAACTTTTCCATTCTCAAAATAGGCTGGGTCTCCTGGGATGCCGATTGGGCCAGCATCTGTAGCTAATACTTTGCACGAGGTTTCTGAACAATATATGACTGAAAATGGATCGCTACTTGTTAAATCATAAGGCGCAGCTTCTGGTCCAGCCGTAAATACAATGCCATCACGTGTAGGTGACCAACTTAGTTTATCTACATACTCTACAAATAAAATTTTTGAAAATAGTTGCGTAGCTTTTCCAGTAGAAGTATTTATCATATACAGTGCATTTTCTGCTGGTGCTCCGCCTGTTTTTATATAATCATCTGAGTAAGTTACGGCAAATATCAGATGGCCGTTTGGTGCAACCGCGTATTTAGTAATATGCGCCACTACAACACTGCTTTTAAATCGGATTTCTTGTTTATCAAAGCCAAATTTCTCAGGATAGTTGCAGACTTGTATATTGCTATTTACATTTTCAAGTGGTGCGCAAGGGTATGTAGCTGGTTTAGCAGGTTCTCCCATTTTTGTTATAGGTTCTGTGTCATTTGGTGTTACCTTAATGCTTGTTTTGTTAAGCATTTCGTTTGCTCTTTGCATTCGTTCATCAGCTAGTTTAAGACCTGAAATAAATGCTTTTCCGACAGTAAAAATGGCTACTACGCCTAATAACCATATTGAGATGATTATATATTTTTTCATTTATTAAATCGTAACATATTTTAAACGTTCGTAGTTTTTGCCTGGTTCAAGATTTGTTTCTTGCAAAAACTCTTCTTCAATAGCCTCTGGAGTTAGGGCGCTTTCATGTTTCAAAAGTGCCTTTTTCTTTTTATCCATGTATTTAGTTATTTCAAAATACAAAACATCAGGATATGTATAAGAATCTGAGAACATAAGTTCGTGCACTGTATGTGGCGTTAAGTTATTTTCAGTAAATTGCTCTGGGAAAAATCCACGGTCGCGTGAATATGGGTAAGCTGCATCTAGTACATTTAGCGCTGTTGCTCTGTGATCTCTATGATTAACCCAACTTGTACCTTCTGAGAAAGAGTTTATTGGATCGAATGGGTTGTGCGTTATTATAATATCGGGTTTGAATTGTCTTATATGAAAAACAAGCTTTTTTATGTTTTCCAAACTATTTTCGTTTTCTCCGTCAGGTATACCAAGATTGAAGTTTTCGGTTTCTGGTATCCCTAGTTCGAGTCCTGCTGCGATTTGCTCTTTAAATCTTATTTCTGCAAATTCTTCTTCTGTTACATCTGTACGATCTTGATAACCTTTACCACCAGTTGTCATAACTACTAATCTTACTTTTTTACCTTCGTCAATAAGCCTTGCCACAATGCCACCGCAAATGATTTCATTATCGTCAGGATGTGCTGTGACTACGAGAATATTACTTTTGTCTTTGAATATTTGATCAAATGCGTCTGTCATAGAATTTATATTAATCCTTGAAATCTGCAGTGATTATAAATTATTCGTGGTTTTTATTCCAGAGATTAAAAATACCCAACTGTATTTAATAGTTGGGTATCATTTTGTGAGGTGATTGTTAATTGTTCTAAGTTCTGTTAAGAACTCTATTAACCAATCATCCCCTATGGCGGTTTTTTCCGGGTATACTGCTTGGAGTAGAAATTCCATTTTCTTGGTGAGTCGATTACCTACTGCCAAAGTTTTACCTCGATATGTGACGAGAATTACTTCTCGCCACTGTTTGCGCGGCGCTCTGTTATGCCCCCGCGACTTACTGACGAACTCTGTCAGCACAACCCCTTGCTTTACCAAGGGATTTTCTTTTTGGAGCTCGCGTTCTATCTCCTCAAGGATTTCTTGTTCCCAAGTTTCCATGTGTCTCCTTTTTTAAATTTTAGTTTATAGGTTATCAGATTTGATGTAAATAGGTTACATCTTAACTTTTGTATGTGTAGCTTTTATCGTATAGTGGTGTTATGAAAACTTGTGTTATAGGTCCTTCTGGCGGCGGAAAAACTTATTTAGCTACTAAATTATCCGAAAAATTGGGAATTTCACACATAAACTTGGACTATGTTTTTTATAAGCACGTTGTAGCTAAAAAGCGTGAAGCAATTCCAGAAGTTGAGTGGAAAGCAAATTTGGCTACTATTATTTCACAAAGTTCATGGATAATTGAAGGTGTAAACCCTATAAAAGAAGTTTTTGATGCTGCAGATAGTATTGTTTATTTAAGACCATCAGTTATTTTCGCTTTGTATAGACAGTGGAAAAGATATTTTACTGACCCAAAGCAAAGAAGAGAGCATGGTTTTAAGAATAATTTACTGCTGTCAAAGTATTTGATTATGCAATATATAGAAGAGCCTGATGCTACAAAAATGGATGATCCTAAATATTCACGCGTGAAGAAGTTGGATAAAGTATTACAAGGTTATGGTGATAAAGTGATTGTTTTAAAAACTAAATCCGACGTGGCTAGCTATCTGGCTAGTATGCATTAGTATTTTGTGTGGATTCCTTATAATGGGTCAGGTATGGTTTCACACCAAGAACTATGGTGTAGTTATAACCTGGTTTTGGTGTGTGCGGATATAGATAGGGATGTTAAGGGTTACTAGTATGTTGCGATTTGAAATAGCTAACTACTTCTTCCTGAAAAGCCCGCATTGATTTGTATCCTAAGTCCCACGAATCCTTTGCACTTCTAGCGTATATGTAGTCTTTACCATTTTTTGAATAATCTTTATATTTGTGAATTTTGAATTTTCCACCTGAGGGGTCAACAGTAATCCACCTACCCTCATTTTCTAAATAAACATCAATAAATATATGTCCTTGCATTGGCGGTGTTTCTGGATTGCCTATTTCAAAAGAAGCCGCCTCGTGTTCGCACCATTCCTTCTGCAAGGTTTCCGTATATACGCAAGGTATGCCTTTGGCTAGTAATAATGCTCTGACAACATGACCAGTTTCAATACACCCGCTTATATTTCTAGTTCTCATTCTATCCGGCAATAGATTACTTTCATCTAACAGTTCATCGGCGGTTCTTAGTCTTTTATCAATTTTTAGATTCGGTTGTTGTTGGTATAGTTGTAGTAAGTCTTCTCTTGAAGGAATCATAGTCATAACAAAGTCGCATACTTCCAAAGTAAGTTTTTCTCCTTGGACTTCGTGTTTAGGATCTATTTCTTTTGCTACTGCTTTAACTTTTTCTGTTACTAATGTTTGTTCCCCTTGTTTTCTAGCAAGTTCTAGAAGCGTGTCTTCTGATTGTATATCGTTGTTTTTTAGGTATGTCATAAATTAAATTATAGATATAAAAGTTGTTTTAAAAATAGTATGAGATGTTGGCTGACTATAATGTTGTTGTGACGGGAAAATATTTGGTGAGGGCGGTGGGGATCGGACCCACGACACGCGGCTTAAAAGGCCGCTGCTCTACCACTGAGCTACGCCCCCAAACTGAATATATTCAAATGTCAAAAGCAAAAGGCCGATGCTCTACCACTGAGCATTAGTCACGCTTAGCGGGACGCTGGCGAGCATGATTTACATGCGAGACAGACACCCCCTCACTAATGGGGCGATGCCCCAAACTCCATGGAATTATACATAATTTACCCGTGGTTTACAAAGGTTTAGCACTGCCAGTACAATAGTACATATGTCACTAAGCATTTATCCAGAACATTACTCAAACTTTGAAGATCAGCAAGAGACAGGCAAAAAGACTTACATACTACCAATTCCTAGTGGGGGATCTATAGAAATAACAGCAGCTCAAGAAAAAGGCACGATGAAACAAGGTCTATACAGCGTTGTCTACCCATTGGACGATAACAGAGTAGCCAAATTGAGCCATTTGGGGGTTACAGATATGGCTGGTGGATCTATAGAAATAGATGGTCCAGAATTGGGAGACCGTTTGCAAGAAGTTTCAGAGTCTTCTGATAAGTCTGCAGCTGATTTAGCAAGGCGCAAAGCTTGGGTGAAGATGCTAGAGGTAGCCAATCACAAGCAAGATATTCATGAATATCTAGAGCATTACGTGCATGGGTTTTTACTAGACCGTGACCTTATGACGATTGTTGACTCTCCAAGGAAAGCTTTGGATAAAATCTTACAATCATTTCCTGAAGGCGCGTATATTGATAAGCGTGTGCCTGATCACGAAATAAGCGTTTTGGAGATAGTTGAGAAGATTAGATTTAGTTTTTCCGATTTACCATTTGAAGGGTTGCAAGTCGCTTACGAGCGCCCATCGATTAAGCCTCAACTTAAGCAATTTTCTACAGGCGCATTACATTCTATTTTACAAGGTGGTCAGATGCTAGATATATCAGATTCAAATGGTGTGAGGTTGGTTTTTAAAGATGGCAGTGACCCTGTAGATACTACGAATATCGAAACACTCTTAGGAGTTTTGACTGGCGAAATAACAGATATTATGCCTGTACCCAAAAATGTCGGGGTTACAAAAGATAAGCAAAATCCTAGACTAGTTTTGTACGATGAAGACCCTCTTCACGAAATAATAAATACGCCTATGCACGGTTTTGCACACGAAATAGCAAATTTGATACGTAACCAAGATTATCAAGGAATAAAAGATATGTTTGATGCAGATGAGATTGTAGAAAGACCAACAAAGTCCAATGAAACTGGTAGAGTAATAAGTAAAAAACCTGACGATCGCTTGTTGCAGGCTAAATTGGCCATAACTAATCATTTATTATTACTGAAATACCTAGGGGCTGATTTTGATGAAGATTACACTTTTGATGCTACGACAACCCATCTTTTGAGGTCTAGAAAGCCTACACACGTATAAAGAGTAATTCTTGAGTCATCGGTCTCGTTTAGTATGTGTGTTTGATCTGGGGACACCATAAAAGTGCTAGAAATTTCAAACTTTTGAGTTGATCCATCAGAATAATCGATTTCAATATAATCGCCTTTATTTACTTTGTTTAAGCTTCCCAAAAGGTTTGGTCGATTGTGACCATAGAACACACTATTTCCTTGTGCACCTGGGATAGGCGTATTCGACAAGTATGAAACGCCATCATCTGTATATTCCCACGTATGTCCTTTGTATGTACTTGGGAAAATGTTTAGGTCGATATTTACTGCAGGTATTTTTATTCTTTTTGGTAAAACATTTTTTTGTAAAGGTGTGTTTGCTGTTTCTGCGATTATAGGTCTATTTCTCACATAGTAAATGTTGCCAATAGTATATATTGAATACGAACAAACCAGTAAAAGGGCTATAGTAATAGCTTTTTTCATTTTAGTCTTTCTTTTTATTTTTAGAAGGTCTGTTTATATAAACACTAGTACCGAATGTGGTAGCAGCTGTTATACCAAATCCAATAATTGCTGGAGTGTCACCAGTATTTGCGAGTCCTAGTACTTGGCCACCAATGCCCAAGCGCGTTGTTGAGTAACCTGTAGCCAGTATGTCCCCGCCAAGTCCACCGCGACCACCATCATTATCGTCATCTTCATCTTCATCGTCGTCGTTGTTGTTATCGTGGCAATCGTAAGACAAGTTCTTTGCTAGGTAAGGCTCTTCCTCAAGTCCCCAAAGTGCTCCATTTGGGATATATGTCCAACCTTGCTTTTGAAGCTCTGCAACCTCTTCTAGAGACATTTCAGACACTTTCCACCAATTGGTTTGCGTTCCGTTACCTTCATTAGGACAAAAGCATTGTACCAAGGTGTCTTGTGTAAGCGTATAGACTGCATCGCTTCCAGTTTGTTCTGAATAAACTCCAACAATGCCGTGTATACCAGAAGCATATGAGACTTTAAGTTGTCCTTGTGGATTTTCGCAATCTGCAAAAGTAGGTTCTGATATCTCAGAAGCGTTGGTTATTTGAGTTACAGCAAGAGAAGCTATTAAAATAAATGTTGCTACAAAGAGCCTGCCTTTTTTCATATAAAACATTGGCAGGTTGGGGCAGATAGTACCACAATGACCTATAAAGATCAACTATAAGGAAGGCAGCACATACTTGGTTTGATATAGTTAGTTATTTGTGAAGTAATCGATAAGTGAGATTAACTTTTCGTGAAGTTTGTATAATAGGTTCTTTTTTTGCTTTATTAATTCGATTGTTATGTCTGCTTGTTCTGTTGTTGGAATATTTATACTTTTGTCGAAATAACCATCTGCCTTTATATCTACTTTTGTTGTGTTCTCTATGTATGTTATTTCAAACTTACCTGTATCGTTTGCAATAAATAATTTATTTCCAACATACAATTTGGCAAACGGTACACTTTTGCCCAAACTATTTATTATCTGACCTGTTAATACTTTTGGCGTGTAAAATTTTGTTAGCGTCGTCACAGCTTTTCGCGGTGTGCTATCTGGTTCCCATAATGCCGTAGAACTATCTATGTTTGACCAATAATTCATTCCAATAACGTTGTTGTTGTTCATCAATAAACTTAGTGCTTTTTCTAACCAGTCTTGTTGTTCCTGCTGTGTAAATTCTCCGTGTATGTCTGGAATTGGCGCGCCAAATTCTCCCAATATAATTTTTCCTCCACTTGATATCGCCAATTGTGTTAAATCGGCCGAAAGCTTTTCTGGAGTTTCAACGTAATGATCGACTGCTACTATTCCATCTAGTGCTTTTGTTGTTGGTTTATCCATTGTAGCTAAAGCAACATCGCCATTCATAGATAAATAATTAGACGCGACATTTTTGTTTATTTTTTTGAACGCTGCTTTTGTAATCTTATATTCTTGTATCAAAAAATCTCGATGACCTTGTATATCACCTGTATGCCTTGGATCTCCAGGCCCGCCATTCTCACATTCTGGACATGCCGAAAAGACATCTCCATCTTCAAAAAGATCTTGATGTGACAAAATAAATTGTTCAGTCATTTCCAAATGCGTTTCGCGCGTTATACGTGGGTATTTGAACCATCCTTCCCAGCCGCTCCAGTTACCACGAAACCAAACATGCAAGTTATACTTTCTGGCTGTAGCAACCCATCTTTTTAAGAATGGTAGAAACTCTTCGTCATAAGGTGTCGCAATACCAATATGCGTAGCGCCAGTTTTTGCTATTTCATTTACTTGTTGATCTATTATTGCGTCAAAAGTTGGATTGTCTAGTTTTTCGCGCGCTTTATCTCGAGAATATTTCATAGTATCAATTGATTGAAAGTCCCAAAGTGATTTTGCGGATATATGATGTGGTATCAAACTAATACACACAAATATTAATACAGAAAATAATTTTTTAGTGTTTTTCATTTTTGATTGTTAAATGTAGCATCTGTATTTAGTTGACCAATATATTCTGGTTTTATTTCATAAATATCTGCAAAAGGGAATTTACCAACCAAATTATATTTTTCTAGACCTGTTGTTTCTTTTACTGCTTTCCATGTCAGGTCGTTATCGTCATATGTCCTCATGATAATCCAACGTGCCCACCTATCTGGTAAGGCTGTAGCGCTTTGCCAGTATAAGCCAGTACCTTCATGTATAAACCGTTTCATAGGCAAACCAGATGAAAATATAATTGCGTCGTGCGAAGCTGCTGATATTAAAACAAAGCCTTTTTCGTTTAATGCATGGTCATACAACCAACCACTTACTTCAGAGACATTTTTTTGGCTAGATCCAACTCGTGCATCGTCTATCGTTACCGCGTCAAAACTTACAAATTGAAAAAACGTAACTAAAAAGAGCAAGCCAGCTATTGCTATTCGCATGTTTACTGCTTTATCAAATAAGTATCCAATGAAAATAGCAATAGCTGGCATAAGCATTATTCCGTATCTTACATTAAACCAAGTATCACCAGATAAGCCTTGTATAAACAAAACAGAGTGCCCCATGTATAAAGCTAATATATTAAAAAAGAATGGAGCTATAAGTGCTGTTGAAGCATACTTAACATACTTGGTTATTCTTTTATCAAACCATGAGTATACCAATCCTAATACTCCCAAGATTACGTGCATAGCCCCAGAGTTGTAGACTAACGCGTATATATAGAACTTTACAGATAACCATAAGTTATGCTTGGTTTGCAATACTCCTGCGTTTTGTAGTTGGTCTTGTTGTGCTTTGGCTGAAAATGGTCCAAAAGCAAAATATAGCGGGTCTTTAAATATCAAAGCGTTCCACAATAACCATAGCATTATGCCAAAAGAAGCGAGCGTACCGAACAAAACCAAAGTTCCTTCAGTTTGGAAATAATTGTTTTTTAATTGGTGAAAAACCCTTTGTAATCTTTGTTTAAGTGGTGCATGTTCTATGTCGGCATATTTGAAAAGAGTATGTATTGCTACCAAAGCACAACCCCACGCAAGCAAAAACCAACCATCATATCTAGCTAATGTAGAAAACATTATCCACATAGCAGACTTAATTAAATGCAAGATCTTGTCATTTTTATGCCAAAGCATCAACTCGTATGCTGCTATTGTCATAGTCGCAATTAATAACAATTCGGTCATAGCGGTTGATTGCAGATAAAGTACATTTAAATTCGTCACCCATACGATTACGCCTGCAAGCTTTCCGACCATGCTTATATTCAAAGCATCTAGATATTTGTAGATAATCATGCCTGTGACAACAAAAGAAATCATCGAGATGATTGCTCCTGCCAACCCAGAGTGCCACATAAAATCATTCCAGATTGTAGGTACCATTAGTAAATGTGGTAACGGTAGCCAGACAGACCCCAACTGCGCAAGTCCTGGTTTCAAACCTTCTACTACGCGCCTACCAATATCCAAGTGTGAGCGAGCATCATTATAAGCGAGACCTAAATGGTTGTTGTAATAATATATAAATTGAGAAATGGATATCGTAGAGAGTGCGATAAACAAAAATATAGAAATGTGTTTTTGCAAAAAATATACTAGCCGGTCAAACCAGTTTGTGGGGATATTGAGGCTAATAATGTATTTCTCGTGTTCATTTCTCATGATCAGGCTTTACAAATTTTAATAGTATCAAAACAAAAGTGGATGATATCAAACCGTATATTATCCAGAAATATTGCCAAGCGGTTATATGTTTGTGTGCAAAGCTTACAAACCCAGCAGATTTTGAAATGTTACTACTAAGTGTATCCAAATTTCTTTGCACTGTATACCTTTGTACTTTATTTGTAGTCTTTTCTAAAGCGAGAATTTCCACTTTTGGAGGCATAGCATTAGATGTTAACGCTCCTGCAGTATTAATATATGCAGATACATCAAACAAAATCACAAAAGCAATTACAAATAAAAAGCTTTTTTTATAGTTTGAAAGCGCTATCGCTAAATAAATAGCCAATATACCAAATACAGGAACTAAGTACCTTGGGCCAAACGCCCATCCACCCCAAACATCACCCCACATGGCATAAAGACATACCAAGAGGCCAGAAACTCCTAGGAGTAGCGTGTGCATAACTTTATTAGATTTTTGTAAGAAGGCCATTCCATAAAAAGCCAAGATCATTACAGGTGCAAAAAATATAAATCCGCGATCTGGACTCAAAAATAAGATATACAGCCCATTTAACATTTCTCGCGTTTCAAAGTAATGCAAAGTATTTCTACTTTCGGTCTCTTGTTCAACGTCAAGATTTTCTTTTATAACAGCCTTGTTTTCGTCTTTGAATACTATTGGGTTACCTTGTTTGTCAAATTCCTGTACTTGTACAACCGTACCAGCCAACTGCAAAGGATTTCCGTAAGATGTTTTATTAAACCAAAAGAAGAACGCAATAGCAGGAATTGCAGTGACTACACACAGAGTATATAGAGGTCTAAAAACCATTTTTAATTTATTGGTCTCTTTAGATATTTTTAGTACTTGTGTAACTGCATATATAGCAAAAGGTAGTAAAATTATCGCATTTGGGTAGTCTACTGAAATTGCAAGAAAGTAGGTAAAAGAAATAACCAACAATGTTTTATAGTTATCCCACTTCACAATCGCGTACAGACTTATCAAAATTAATAGTAATGTAACGTGGTGTTGATAAAGGCTTACTCCATATGCAAAAGCATTGGTGCCGAATAAAAAAGCCAGTGCAGCCAATACAGCTGCATATTTATTTGCTCCTAATTTTTTTGAAATCTCTATAATCAGTAAAACATTTATAAAAGCAATAAAAGTAATTACAGCATAAGTTCCCAATTGTGCTGCACCCAAAGCTTTACCTATAACATATCCTGGAATTATTAAAAAAGAAACGCCTGGTGCAAATAACGAAACAAAGTTCCCATTAAAAAATCCCAAGTCGGGTGCAGCCAAACGCGCGACATCTTTTGAAAAATACAGTGTGTGATCTTCGACGACCGAATACATAAGCGCATAGCGTCCTCTGTCTGGGGATAGCTCGAGCGGGCCATCTTCTTTCCAGTTACTAGTGTTGAGTTCGGTTATAGAAGGATTTCCCACCATGCCTTTTATGCTTAGTGCAAGTATTGCAATTACTAAGATAAAGGCTATATATAGTGTTTTTTCTTTTATGCTTATTACTTTTTGAACCAATTGCTTAAGTAAAGGTGCAGCTATTTTGGCATTTATATCGAGGTTAGATATTTTGTTGTATATATACTTTACGTTAAGCATTTTAGATATTCTGATATTTATTTTTAATAACAAAATTTTCGAAATCGACTTCATCGTATCTAATAATGTCTCCAATTATTTCTGCAACCCGATATGGGGACAAGTGATTGCCTGCTTTACTAGATACAAAATTTGTCATAGCAGATGGTAAGACGGCAATTACTCTTATGCCAAAGGGTTTTAACTCATTTTTAAGAACATTAGTCATGCCTTCGACTGCATATTTTGTACTAGCATACAAAGATTTGTAAGGTGAGATCATACTATTGCGGGAGATTTTAGAACCAATGTTTATTATAGTTCCTTGTTTTTGCTCTTTCATGTATTCTGCTGCATACTTTGATGTCAAAAAGTTTGATTTGATATTAACCGCAAGATATTCGTCTATGATATCTGAGGTAATCTCGCTTAGTTGTTTGTCGTATGTTACCGCGGCATTATTTATCAAAACATCTATTTTGCCGTATTCTTTGTGTATTTGATCAAAAATTGCGGCCACTTCGCTTTCATTTGTTATATCGCAAACCAGTGTATGCAACTTGTCTTGATTAGTAGCCGCAGATCTTGATAATGCGATAACATTAGCACCAGAATTATGCATATACTCTACAAGACACTTACCCAACCCCGTACTTGTACCAGTAATCACGATGATTTTTTCTGACAATTTGTTACTCGTCGGAACCTCTAGCAGTTTTTGTTTGACAAGCAGATGAATTGTACGTTTTATATCCTTTAAAATTGTCATATTAAATTTTACTCATATAAAAATCGTGCATTCTTTTTGCTACTTCTTCCCATGTGTTTCTTAAGCCAAATTCTCGACTATTATTTTCAATTTGCTTAATTTCATCAGAGTTAGAATGCTCTAATACATAGTTAATCTTTTTTGCTAATGCATCACTATCTTTTGTTTCTATAAGATAGCCAGTTTCATTATCTTTGATTAAATAGGGGAGTGCGGTATTGTTTGCTACGATGCAGACTTTTCCTTGACTTAAACCTTCGTGAACCACATTACAAAAGCTTTCCCACAAAGCCATATGCACCATCATTTGAGAGTGTTTGATCAAATAGTATTTATCGATGCCTTTTGAGATACCATAAAATATGACTCTATCTTCTACGCCCAAGCTTTTTGCCAAGTTGATTAACATTGTTTTATAACTTTCTTCTCCTACCGGACCTACCAATAAGTATTTTACGTCTTTTGGTAATTTTGTAAGAGCCTTTATAGTTGTTTCATTATTTTTAATTTTGTAGATACGGCCAATCTGAATAATGTATCTTCCAAATTGGTTTACGTGAGTCTTTACCAATGCACTTGCTTTGGCATCTACATCTTCAAAAGCTTCGTTTTCGAGCCCATTGTCGATAACTACTACTTTTTCTTTGTTTACTCCTTTTGCAACAATTTGTTCTTTTTCCCATTCTGATACAGCCCTCACGCCATCAACAACAAGGTTTATCATCAATGTACCTAAAGTATAATGATATGTGGATTTCACTAGTCGTGTTGGAAGATCATATATAGACCATTCAGGATTAAACCCACCGTGTGGTGTTAGAAAGAGCTTAAATTTCTTTTTACCAAATATTTTTAGTATCAATGCAAAAGCCATTATGGCGAAATGAGGTAATATGTTGAAATTGTGCAAACATACAAAGTCTGCCTTTTGCCAATCTATTTTAGGCCAATAACCCATAGGCCCATAATTATATCTATTAACATTAATACCACTTATGATTTCTTCAGACTTCAGCACGTTTTTTTCGGTCAACGTATCTGTAGTCGTATGCATGATTATGTCCCAGCCGCCTTTTACAAGCACTTTGTAAGTTTCATGTGTATTTACCTCAATTCCAGCTGTTACAGGAATAAAGTATTTTTCTATAACATGTACAATCTTTTTTTCTGACATTATGCTTTCCTCGCTTTTATAGAAACTATAACTGGGAAGTATTGATCATTGTAATCAAGTTCTTTTTTATCCATTTCTTCTAACGCCATTCCAACCCAGAAACATTGGCCTGCCAATGCATTTCCATATGTTTTAACTTCGAGTTCATCATGTACGAAGTATTTGTTAAAAATATATTCACCAGAAGCACGTGTCCATCTCCAATGATGGTGGTCGATATTCCAGACTGGTCCCAAGCATGGCATTGTAACAAGTATATATCCACCTTTCTTCAAGATTCTATGACATTCTTTAATAGCTGCAGGGTAGTCATCGATCATTACAAAAGTTTGAGTGATTATCAAACAATCATATGTTTCATCAGCAATGTCTTTTAAGTCTCTTAAGTCTCCATAAAGATTGGCAACTTTATTATTTGTGTTTATATCCAAAGCATCTGCCCTAGAAACTTTTTCTTTGCCGTATTTTTGTATATAAGCTGTGTCTGTAATTTCCAAGCAAGCTCCCTTTACTACATCAGCATTTTTTTCCATAAATTGTTCTATATAATATCGATCTATTGGTGTGCCTCTATCGTATCCGTAGACAGTGCTTAGCGGTTCTACGTTTTTAGTGTCTTCTACTCTTTTTGGTAATGGTGCGATGTAATAATTACTCAATGGTCTTAGTGTTTTCACTACAACATTTTGCACTTTTCGTACTATTTTATAAACTATTGAATTAGGATCTTTTTTTATCATAATATTGATCTTTCTATTATTTGTTTTTTTACAAATTTCTTAATAAACTTTCTAAACTTTATTACAGATGGAGATATTGTCCATAAGACTTCATTTATCCCGTGCGAACTATCTATTCCCACTCTTGGAATAGTTAGTAAGTCAGTGTTGGATGTTAGCGCCGCGTCATCCATACTAAATGCCGCTGTATACCCAGCTGATCTAATATATTTCAACACGTCGCTTGTATAATTTCCCTTTGGATAAGCAAAATAGTCTATGTTTATACCTAGGTCCGCCTGAAGCTTTTCTTTTGCTGTGATTACCTCTTCTTTTATCTGTGCTTTTGAAATACCAGAAAAGTTGATATGAGTCAAACTATGAGCCCCTACAGACCAGCCATTTCTATATAGCATTTTAATGTCATCGATAGATAAAAAGTCTTTTTTTGTATTCAAAGCTAGTTCGCCAAAATTATAATTTTCAGTATCAGCTATTACAAATATGCATGGTTTTATTTTCAATTGTTCCAAAAATTGCTCCGTTCGCAATATGTTTTTATATCCGTCGTCAAACGTTAGAACTACAGATTTTGTCATCGGCTTATTTGTTTGGAGATTTTCTAGCAGTTCGTTTACAGTTATGAAGTTATATCCGTGCATTAAAAGTTTATTTATGTGTAATATGAATAGTTCTGGTTTTGTACTAAATCTCCATGCATCATTTGAAATACTGTGGTAACACAAAACAACTGCGCTATTCTTTGTCTGCAGTATGTTGTCGATACTAAATAACGTAAAATAAATTATTTTTCTAATTAGTATAAAGAAGTTTTTCATATGTTTACTGTCTTTGACGAATTTGCCAATGTCCATGTGTCTTTATTGATTTTTTCAGGTTTGATTGCACTATACAGATAACAATATAAGACTAAGAAAGGATATATAGTGCTGTAAATAGGACTTTTTAGAAATACCTTTATTCCAGATATTGCTAGTTTTACCCATGGCCATTTAGTAAGTCTATGTATCAATTGCTTAGGTAAATCGTCATAAAATATCTTGTTAGAATTATAAAAGCGTATTTCTTGTTTTAAATGATCGTATAACGTTGCAGGTAATGCATACCAGCATTCTGTATCTTTTACAAAACTAAACTTAAACCCATTAGCGTGACAAAAAATATACGAATACATATCTTCTGCAAAGCTCTTTTTGAATTCAAATTTAAGTACAAATGCTTTGGATAAGGCTCTAATAGTGCCGTGGCAATTGTACCAATTATCACCGTCATTTAGATCTTCAAACGTTTCTCTTTTTATTTCGTTCCCAATAGCGAGAACTTTTTCTATAAATGTGCGTGGCTTGCTTTCTAAAAGGCGACAAGATACTAGATCGGCATGATCTTCACTTATTGGCTTGATCATTTTTTGTAAGCATTTGTTATCTGTAATTCTAATGTCACCATTTAACAACAATACTATGTCAGCATTTTTATAGTGCATCAATTCATTTGATCTTGCGGCTAAGCCTTTGTTTTCTTTATTGTCTACAACGATGATTTTGTCATTACTGACACTTTGCGCTTGCGCTACCGTATTATCGGTAGAACCATCAGAAAGAACAACTATGTTTATTAATTCAAATGTTGATATGTCTTGTGCAACTAGGTCTGTTAAAAGATTTTTTATATTTGATCCTTCGTTGTAAGCTGGTATTCCGATAAGTACTTTTGGTTTATCCATATTATTTGTTTGAGTTACCAACTTTATCTGTCAAATTTAGTTTCCATACAGAATCTTCTATATTAGACGTTTGAATACTGAGTGTTTTTCGTATTTCGTGTAAAAATTTATTTGCTGTCATTTCCCAGCTAAAATTATTTGCCCACAATTTACCAGTCTTACCAAATGTAGTTCTTAATTCATGATCAGATATCAATTTATCAAGGGCTTCTGCTGTTTGGTCTACATTTGCCCATTCGACCAGCAATCCAGTTTTTTCATGATTTACCGATTCTTTGAGTCCGGGAACATTTGTTGCAACTACTGGAGTTTCACACATATTTGCTTCTATAACAGTAATTCCCCAACCTTCTACCATTGATAATTGTACTGCTATCCACGATTTGGTAAACAGTTGTGCCTTTGTTTTTTCAGTAACATTACCTTTGAAAACCACATGTTTTTGAAGTCCTAATTGGTTGACTTGTGCTTTTAGTGTTTTTTCGTGTTCTCCGCTTCCGGCTATTATCAGCTTGATATTAGTATATTTCTCTTTTAATTTATGAATAGCGTGAATTGCTGTATCTACGCCTTTATACTCGCGCAGACGTCCAAGATATAAAACGGTTGGCGTTGACGTCTTTTTCACTTTTGCTGGTTTGATTTCGACGCCAGGGTACATAATTTCTATGTTTTGATTTTTCCCAAGACCTATTTTGAGCATTTCTTCTCTTGTAGAATCTGATACAGCTAACATTTTGATTTTTCTGTATAAGAACGGCATCAATATACCTTCTAAAAACATAGAAAGTTGCTTGGTAGGGAATGGTAATTCTTTTTTAAACATTTCTTGATGTACTTGATGAACAAGACATATCTTTGGTTTTGTTACAAATAGAGGAGTAAAGAAAGGTACACCTTTGGGAATATCGATGACTACATCAAAGTTTTTTCTAAACTTGATTACGTAATATATAAATCCCCAGATTGCTACAGTATAAATCCCGCCGCGTCTAAAAACTTTAACGCCATCTACTTCTTCATAATGCTCGCTTTGTTGATCATTTCCGCAAAAGAATGTTACATCATGCCCTTGTTTCACAAAATTTTTAGCAACTTGATGTATATATATTTCTGCACCGCCACCCCATACGTGTTTTGTATCGTACCAGTTATATATTAATATACGGAGCTTATCAGGGTTTAGTTTACGTGGTTTGGGAAGAGGCGAGAACAACCCATAAAAAGCTACTAGGTTATTTAACGCTATTTCTATATGAGTATTAAACAAATGCAAAAGTAGTGCCGTACTCAAATTTACAAATCCTAGTACAGCCATAAGTATGACGAAGCTTTCTAAATCGGTATTAAAATGTCCAAGCACATATATTTGTACTAAAGCTAGTAAAAAGCTAGTAATTGGGAACAAAGATTTGTCTTTAATTTGATAGTAACCAAAGATTGTAGAGGCCAACGAAAACAAAAGTACTGCAAAGCCATAAATAGGTAAAAGCTCAGTTACATTTGAGATCTTATCTCCAAATAAAAACGCTGCAGTGTGATTGCCAAAGAGTCCTACTGCTATATATACACAAAAGCTACATAACGCAGAAATGAAGAACAAAGTATAAAACTTGTTAGAACTATCTACCTTTGAGCCTTCATCTTTACTAACTAACGGTAAGATAAATTGACTAAAAAGGCCTCCTATCGAAAATATCATTTTGCCGACCAAAGCTACTAATGCGTATTCACCTGCTTCAATTGGAGATAAATAGTGTTTTGCTAAAAGCACATCAAAGCTTAAAAAAGCTATAATCGAGAAATTATACACAAATGAAGACGTATAGAATTTTGTTGGGAATTTGATGTTGTCCGATTTAGCTTGTGCTGTTTGTTTTCTAACCATGAATTTTACAGAGAGATATGCTATCGACAAAGCTACAAACAGTGATGTAGGTATAGCCAAATAAGCAAATTCGCCATAGCCAGTTACGACTAAGATATATGCAACGAGAAGCTTACAAATAGCTTCTACAGTTATCAAAATTCCAACAGCAGTAAACTTCAAATTACCGTTTATAAAGCCAGTATCTATAGAAGCTAAGCTTGCTATGAAAATACAAGGTGTAAACAAAAGTATAGGTAGTAGTGAGTCGGTTTTAAAATAGTTCATCAAGAAAGGGGAGGCAACGATCCATACAACACTGAACAATCCAGAAATCAAAAAGATATTTTTGCGAGTTTCATACCAAAACGTTGTAAATGGTTTTTTATATTTTCCAAAATAAAAAGCAGACTCGTGTATAACTGTACGGTTCAAAGCATTTAGCGGTATCGATAATAAAAATAAGAAGCTACCGATCAAACTAATCAATCCAAAATCTTCGATTGACACAGCTCGCGTTAAAAAAGCGTTATAGGCGTAGTTGAGAAAATTTGCAACTACACCAGAGGCTACAAGAACCATTCCAGATGTTGCATAAGCTTTTACCGAGGAAAAAGCTTTGTTGATTAGTGCATAAATTTTGTTTAGCACCATATCAGCCGCCGATCTTGGCAGGAACTTGGTTAGCAGCCTTTTTAAGATGGAGACCGTGTTGTGTTTTTTCCCAGTGATGTGGTTTAAATAACAATTGATAAAATGCCATTACTGCAGCAATACTCATCAAAAACCAATAAAAGGGTACTAAAAAGACGTATTTCATGAGTTCCCAGTGGCCTCTTTTTGCAAGGCCTATCATATAGTTGTACAAGTATAAAAAGTTGCCGAATACCAGTGAAATAGCCCCCATATAAAACACAGTTGTTGGATAAAAAGATTCAATAGTTGGTCCTACATATTTATATAAAACAAAATATGAAATAGTCATCGCCCACCAGATAGGATTAATCAAAATGAATATAATTCTCAAACCAATTATCAACTGGAATAGTAATGCATGTGCGCCGTTTGTTCTAAAGAAGTTTATTGGGTCGCGCATGTGTACCTGATATGTTTGCATGTAGCCTTTGAGCCAGCGTGATCTTTGGCGGATCCAGTTCTTTGTATTGCTGTTTGCTTCTTCTAGTGTTACAGAATCAATAATTGCAGTTTTGTATCCTTCTTTAAATAGCCTTACTCCCAAATCACAATCTTCTGTTACATTAAATGGATCCCAACCTTCAAGCTCTCGTAATTTCTGAGTTTTGAAATGATTGCTTGTGCCACCTAAAGGTATATAAGTGTCGATGCTTTGTAAACCTGGTAAAACTACATCAAACCACAAAGAATATTCCGCAGTAAATAAGCGTGTTAATAAATTGTGGTGTGGGTTGTAATAATTGAGTTTTGCCTGGACGCAGACTGTTTTTTCACCAAGCTGTGTGAACGCAAGGTATGCTTTTTTTAACTGCATAGGCTCAGTTTTATCTTCAGCGTCATATATTACTATATATTCACCTTTTGCTTGTAACAACCCGTAGTTGCACGCTTTTGGTTTTGTTTTTGGTGCTGAATGAGGAGTAACTACTATTCTAAAGTAATCGGGTAAACTCATACTTTGTGCCACATGTATAGTTTTAGCATCGTCTTCTTCAAGTAACAAAATGACATCAAGTTTATTTTTTGGCCAATCAATATTGTTGATAGCTTCGATGAAATGAGGCAAAACTTCGGATTCTTTATATAAAGGACACAAGATCGTATAAACCGGTAATGTTTTGTCGTTTATACTGGCTAATTGTGCGTCTGAAAAAGCCAGTTCTGGCGGAAAATAGAGGCTTTTTGATATAACGAATACGCTGAAAATGACATCTGCAAAATAAATAGCAGTTAAAAAAGCAATAAGGCCAATAAGTGTGTACATGTAATTTGTATAGAGTCCATAACCTAATGCAAGTATTCCAGATACTATTATAATTTTTTGCCATCTTTGAAATGTGTATATAGCCGATTTTGAATGATGTCTATTTGTGTGAGTTACATATTTCTTTTTCCTATAAATAACGCCAGATTCAATGTTATAGACTCTTCTATTCTTAAACCTAGTTTTAAAAGCGCACTTAGCTATATCAAAACCTGTTTTTAGGATACCAACCTTTGATGCGCCTTCTTCTCGAGCTTCAAACTCTATGTCAACTTTGTCGATTTTGTATCCCAATTCTTGTGCCGCGAATAAAAGTGGGATATCAAATGTCCATGGTGTTACGAGAGACTTGTCTATTTCTATTCCTATACTTTTTCTAAAAATCTTGAGACCCGATTGAATGTCTGTATTTATACCAGCCAGCAATCTACCAAAAACAAATACCCCCAATCTAGACAATATTCTGCGTAGAAGAGGTGCTTTAAAGACTTTTCTGTTTGCTACAACTACTCCTATTGTTTCGTCTTGCATCTTGGCATACATCTCTGGTAGGTATTTGGGTGAGTACTGCAAATCACCGTCTATAAAAGCTATCAATTTGGCATCAGATACAGATATACATTCAAGTAGCGTATACCCTTTGCCAGGTTTACCTTGCTTTTCGTGTAATAATATTTGATTCTGATCTTTAATTTTGTGTATTTCTTTGAGTGTGTTGTCGGTAGATTTATCGACGCCAAAAAGTATCTTATAGTCGATATTTAGTGGGTCAAGTGCACTTTTTATACCAGCCACCATTTTGGCAATATTCTTTTCTTCGTTTTTGACTGGTACTATTATGTCTAAGTCTCTCATATTTCATATAAACCCAACTGCAGTGCCCTGGCCGGATAGTAAAGATGATTATACCCGATTATCTGGCTATTTCAACTTTTATGGTATATGTTGCCAGTATATAGTAAAGTATTTAATTATGGTGCTTATATGAGACTATTACTTGTAGAAGACGAAGTTAAATTGTCTAGCAACCTTAAAAAGCTATTAAAAGGGGAGTCCTATAGTATTGATGTCTCTGATACAGGGGCTTATGCACTTGAACTAGCTAATACGACAAATTATGACGTAATCATTCTAGACCTTGGTTTGCTAGATATGTCTGGCTTGGAGGTTTGTAAAAAGTTTAGAGAGCAGTTAATAACTTCGCCTATACTTATACTTACTGCGAGAGATGATGTTTTTTCTAAAGTAAAAGCATTGGATTCTGGGGCAGATGACTATTTGGTGAAGCCTTTTGAATTTAATGAACTTACCGCACGCTTACGTGCTTTGCTTCGTAGAAATACGGCAGTACTAGATACTATATATAGTATTGATTCTTTAGAGATATATCCAGATAAAAAATTGTGTGTTCGCGAAGGTCGTGACGTTGCGTTGAGTGCAAAAGAATACGCATTGCTAGAGTATTTGATACGAAATAAAGACAAAGTAATCTCAAAAAGCCAGTTGATCGATCATGTATGGGATGACGGTTTGGATCCATTTTCTAATGTTGTCGACGTATATATTGGTTATGTACGCAATAAAATAGATAAGGCATTTCCAGACGCCAACCCATTGGTACATACAATAAAGGGATTAGGTTATAAACTATCGTTATGACAGAATTTGAAAAAGCTCGTGCAAAGCTAACCTTATATTATTTTTTACTTAGTTTCGTGTTGTTAACTTTTTTTAGCATTATGGCTATAGGAGCAGAGCGTACTGCCTTCAAGAAAATTACTGATGCACTGAGTAATCCTACCGAAAGACCAGTTTTGACAAAAGTTTTGTCTACAAGTTTGAATGAGTTTGATAGCGATTTTATAAAAACTTTACTTATTTTTGATCTGGCGTCGTTAATAGTTGCTATGTGGTTTGGGTATTATATGAGCGGCCAGACATTGCGTCCAATAGCTGAAATGTTGACAAGGCACGAAGAATTTTCTCAAGACGTTTCGCATGAACTTAGAACACCACTTACAAATATTTCTCTAGAGTTAGAAGTTTTGAACCGTCAAAGTTTGGATGTTGAAACAAAAAAGTCTTTATCTAGTATTACGAGCGAAGTAACACGGATGCAAAGATTGATAAATGGGCTTTTGTCCTTGGTACATATGCAAAACCCTTATGACAAATCGATTTTCAAACCTGTCGATCTTGTAGATATAAGCATAAAGGCATTTGATACATTCAAGCGTTTAGCAGAAGAAAAAAATATTACACTTCATTTTAAATATTCAAAAAAACCTATTTTAGTTACAGGAATTTCAGATCAAGTATATCAATTGGTTGTGATTCTTTTGGAAAATGCAATTAAATACACAAGTTCACGCGGCAGCGTTGCGATCAACATATATGCAACCCCAGACAGTGGCATTATAGAAATAACTGATACTGGCGTGGGTATAAAAAAATCTGAGCAGCGTAATATATTCAAAAGATTTTATAAGGGCGATAAGTCTTTGGGTTTTGGTCTAGGCTTATCGATAGCCCAAAAAATTGTCAAAGATAATAAAGGTAAATTGATATTAGATGATACTTATGTCAAAGGGTCAAAATTTGTTGTCAGTTTTGACCTCTTAAGTTCTTCTTAAGTTAGTATGGTAATTTAATAATATGAAATATTCTTATTTAACTAAATATATAGCTTTTCTTTTGGTAATTACTTTGGTTGTAGTGCCTACCGTGTATGCAAATCACACTGGGGTTGTTGATGACCATGACAAGAATGGTGTCGGTTTGCTACGTAAAGACGGCACTGAAAGACCTATGAAAGAAGCAGTTTCATGCGAAGTCCTAGTAAATCGAATTGAAAAACGCATAGAAGTAAATGAAAGAATTCTTGGTAATCGAAAAGAGGCTTATAATAGATTGTCTACAAGATTAACCAACCTTATCGAGCGTTTGAAAGAAAAAGATCTCGATACGTCAAAATTGGAAGAACATTTACTTGTTTTAAATGAGAAGTTCGAAACCGCATTAAACAGCAATAGCTCATATGTTGCAAAATTAAATGATGCTAAAGGTCATGCTTGCGATGAAGATAGAACTGTTTTCAAAAGCCTCGTAGAAGATGCGCGTAAGTTGTTGGAGCAGACAAGAACAGATGCAAAAGCTGTGAGAGAGTATTTTAGAACTGTTATATTAGAAGATTTGAAAGCATTAAATGCTGAGTTTGCGATAAATAAGCACAATAATGAAACACGCGTAAGAGAAATTAATCCTTTGAATTAGCGTTAGTCGGTGCAATCTTTCTTGAATACCATCTGTTGGTTTTGATGCCTTGTTCTGGACCTAAACTTCTAGGAGTTAGTTCGTTGAAATCTTTCGGTTTTGGTAATCTTACGTTATCTTCTGACTCTCTTATAGCTGTTATTGGTAAAGTTGGTTGTACTGTAATCGGAGCTTTTTCAACGCCTAATCTTTCGAGTACTCGTCGGGTTTTTATTGCAGCTGCAGCCTCTGCTAGAGAAGAGAAAAGTAATTTGGTTTGTATCAATGCGGTTATCTCAATTTTCAATTTTTTTTGCTCTGCCTCAGTTAGTGAGGTTTCTATAGCGTAGAGTCGCAATTCATTTGCAAGTAAATCGGCCAGCTTAGCGATACTATTTGGTGTATCTAATTTTACAGTGTGCGGGTTTACTTCTGGGTCATGTAACGCTTTGATAATGCCTATTCGTTTTGCAGCTTTGTTTCTTTTTATATTTAAAGGGCGGTCAGCCTCATCGTCTGGGTTGGCAACAAATGCTTCAATTTCAGGTAGCTTAAAAGTCTCTACTGCCATAGCTTTATATCTATTATAGGTAGTTTTTAATTCTGCTTGTACTTGGTTATATGAAGATGTATTAGTAGCTGTAAGTTTGTTTGCGGAGTATTTATGTATAGTATTTATAGCTCTACCTATCCAAATGGCTGCGATATTAAGTCTTATTCTTTCATTTTCTCCTGATGTATCTTGAGATATGTCTACTGCGTATTTTTTCCAATATACCTTTAAATCTTCTTCTAATGCGCTGTAGTTTTGATCTTCTAAGTGATTGATGTATGTGTCAGCCATTGCTACTGCGTATGCTTCGCTGGCGGTGGTTGGGGGCATATTAGGGCTCATATCATACGTATTCGTACTATAGAGTGTACGCATTTTGTCAACATCGGGATCAGCTTGAAGCACAAACTTTGGTGCTGGGTTAACCTTGATCTGCTTGAAGAGTTCGAACGCAGTTCTTGCATCATCTAACTCTTGTTGTGTTATGTCGGTACTTTCTTTTGTACTTGCATAAGCTGGTAGTGCCTTGACGGTAAGACTTGGTGCATTACGCTTATTAGTATGCTGTGTTCTCTGCTTATCAACTTTAAATGGCGCCTTGCCGTTTAGTTTTGCTTCTTGACCAGCGATATCTAAAAAAAGAGGCAAGTAATCATCTGGCAGGTCATTGGCTACTTTTTCAAAATTGGATCCTAGGGGCATATATAGATTATACTTTATTCAACTTAATTTTGTTAACTATTAATCAATTTTACAGAAAATACTGCGCGTTTTTTGTCTCCATTGTTATCTTCGATTTCCATTTCGCCAGATTCTCGGTAATACTCAACAATCTCTTGCGATAGTAATTCTTTGTTTTCTTTCATTGTTTGTCTGATATCTTTTAGTTTTTCTTCAATTTCTTTAAATTTTGGTGCCAAAAGTGTTTTTGCTTTTTTTTCATTGAGTTGACTTTTGACTTTATTAACTTCTTCGAGCACATCTTGGTAAGAATTATCTTCTTCAAGGTACTCGTTAAAAATTTCTTTAACTTTATTCATTTCTGCTTGCAGGTCTGAAATTATTTTTAATCGTTTTTTTATAATATCTGTAGTCATAAGAAATATTGTATCAGGTTTGTGTATATATGTTGAGATATATCTTCTTGACAAAACAGGTATATAGGATTTATCTTACATTGAATGAGTATTTTTGTATTCGTTCACAATATTATTAATCGAAAATTATTTTTTTCCTCAACAATTTTTCTAACGCTTCTAACATCTTCATTTTTAGTTTCAAATATATCTTACGCAGCGACAGATTGGTCTATGGCTGGAGGAAATCCTCAGCGTAATAGTTGGACACCCGATGAAGCTCCCGGTGGTAAAAAAATATCTTGTGTAGTTCCTATAGAACCATACGTTCAATTTGAAGCTCAACCTATTGTTGCGAATAATAAAGTTTTTGTATCTACTGCCAAAGGTTTGTATGCATTCAATATTGCTGATTGTACCCAAGCATGGGCAAACCCTTTTGCTACAGAGCTACCTTTAGGTAACTCGCCAACTTATTCAAACGGGAAATTGTATGTAAGTGGTACAGATCGCAAACTTTATGCACTAGATGCAACTAATGGTACAAAACTTTGGGAATTTATTGCTGATGGTCCTTTTGAAGTAAATCCTTTGGTAGTTGATGGAGTTGTTTATGCCGGAAACCATGATGGAAATATGTATGCTATTGATGCTACTACCGGACAAAAGCTATGGAATTACAACGTAGGTGCTCAAATATTCCAATCTGCGACATACAATAACAATAAAATCTTTTTTGGTGCAATGAATAGCAAAGCATATGCTTTAAATATTGACGGTACATTATCTTGGAGTACTCCATTGCCAGTCATGGGTTGGAGAACTTTTTGGCCAGTGGTTTATCAAGACAAAATAATATGGACACGTACAGATTTTGCACGAAACAGTAATTATCCCAATGATTTTTCTGGTGAATCTTCTATGGTAAAAGAAAGAGATTATTTGTTTGGACCAAATCCAAATGACTCTGGAAGTATAGCTGGTCAAGTTTATACACAAACACAACCAAATAGTTGGTTACCAGTCAATTCAAAATATGCAGACTTAAGCGTAAATCCAATAATACCTGGAAACAGTGTTGTGAATTATTTGGAAGCAAATATACAAAGCAGAAATCTTTTTATCCTCAATCAAAGTGATGGCGTCGAAAACTTTTTTCAACTTGACGACGATAACAATGATGGCTTAATAAATTCAAGTGATACTCCAGATGCAGCTCCATTTCTTACATATTCTGGAGATAATAATACTGGGTATCCACCAGTAGTTAGTGGTTATAATGGTCTTATCTATACAAGAAACCCAATCTATCAAAGCGGAGTTCTTTCTGGATCTATGGCGCAAGGTTGGAATTATGGTACACCTTTGGTAAGTATAGCTTTATCGAGCCAAAGTGGTACTAGTCCAGATTGGCCAATGGATGAATATGTAGGATTATCAGCAGGCGGCAAATATTTACATTGGAGCGTGATTTTGGGAAGAAATATTGGTGGTGTAGATTTGTCCAAACCAAATGCCGCATTTCCTGGATTTGATAAGACTCGCCAATTTAGATATATAAATCGAAGTCAGCCAGGTACAAATAGTGGTTTATTTCCTGTTGGATTCAATACACAAACACACAAATTCTTTTGGTATCCATCACAAGTTCAACCAGATAGCCAGTTATACTTCGGCCACAATTATCAGACTGGACCTGTTGTATACGGCACCAATGTTGTTTCTACTGTCAGTAATTCTTTGGTAGTTTTTGCTCCTACTGGAAGTGCTTCATTAAAACCTGTAGCTTTAAGCCCGACCAATACGCCTTCTGCTGCTACCACTGTTTCAAATACAATTTTACGAGAAAGATTAATTAATGAAATCACCAAAATTGTTACACCAGATTCAAATGGTAATTTTGTGACCTTTAAACCTGGTTATACAAATGTAGGTAATTTTGATTCTCATGCGTATGCTTCGCTTGGAGATAATATTTTGGATTATTGGAGTAATCCTGCAGAAACTATAACTGCTCTTATTTCGACACTTCCTTATTTAGATGAACCTTTAAAAACACAAACCCGTTCTTATATACAACATATATATGCAACTTATCCTCCATATCAGTACACGCATGTTGGTTGGGTAGAAGGTTCATTTAGACAAAATTTTGTTTGGCCAGAAGCAATGATCAACAATACTTTGCAAAAAGTTGGTGTTTCAAGTTTTTACAGTGGGATAACTCCGTTCAATGTATATAGTATGTATAAATATGCCGAAGTTGGTCTTGGTGATCCTGTTGCTGTTTATCAAAACGCTAAAAATATTTTACCGCCTCAAGTTCCTTCTTTTGCAACAGACACTTATTTAAAAACATATACACATGTCTTAAATAGTTATATTGCTGGGTATATTGGTTATGTAAAATTGGCTCAATTAGCTCAAACTACTGATAATTATAATGCTTATATTACTGAAAGAGATCGTTTGTTGACTCTTCGTAAAAATAATTGGGCTACTACACCTCCTACTGCAGGTATAAATAATGCAGCACCCAAACTTTATTTTCATACTTTAATTACTGGTTGGAATTTTATGTATATGGTACCTGAGTTGGCAGATTATTTGAGTGCAAATATTCTTTCTGCTGTGAATACTACTATTAATATGTATACAGATAAAGTTCCTTATCCTGTACCAGGAACTAATAACGGACCACGAGCCCCTTATTGGTTTATTCCTGAGAATAAAGAAGTACAAGGTGAAAATGGTATTACACCTTACTATCAAACTTTTGGTATTTTCCAAGCAAAAGCTTTAATTTCAAAAAGCACTCAAACTGAACTAAGTAAATATATTAGTATGCCAGTTACTCCTGTTGGAGATTTATTCTACATACAAAATTTAGTTGCAGTTCTAAATGCACCCGATGATACTGCTCCAGTAGTAACAATCACTTCACCAAGTAATAATTCTATATTGACTAATGTAGTATCTGTTACAGCTGCCGCACAAGATAATGGGTGGTTGAGTAATGTTTCTTTTTACAAAGACGCAGACTTGTTATTCACTGATACATCAGCACCTTACGAGTATGATCTTGACACTACGCAGTTTACAAACGGTGACTACACACTCACTGCAATTGCTACTGATGCGTCGAACAATACAGCGTTCTATTCTATTAATATAACTGTTGATAATGTTTTACCTGATACTACAAACCCAACAGTTGATATAACGCAGCCAGCAGATAATACTGTAGTTGCTGGTAATGTAACTTTAACTGCTAACGCATCAGACGATGTAGCATTGTCGGGCGTCCAGTTTAAGCTTGATGATATAGACTTAGGCGTATTAGATACTGAAGCACCCTATACTGTAGATTTAGATACTACTTTATATAGTAATAGCACTCATACAATAAGTGCAGTGGCATACGATACATCGGGAAACACAAGTACAGATCAAATTTCTTTGACTTTTGATAATGAACTGCCGGAGGCACAGATTACAAGTCCGCTACCAGATGAAACTCTATTTGGTTTAGTTACAATTTCTGCAAATGCCATAGATAATATTGGAATCTCCACGGTACAGTTTAAACTCGACGATTCAGAGTTAGGAGCTCTTTTGATTGAATCTCCTTATACAGTTGACTTTGACTCAACTCAGGTTACAAATGGAGCTCATACGTTATCTGTTGTTGCACTCGATACTGTTGGTAATGTCACTAATCATACAATAAACATTATTGTTCAAAATTAGTATTGACATACCACTTAATTTTCTTCACCATATACACATGAATAATAAAAATTTGCCCGGAATTATACATGCAGGCCTAGCGGTATTGTCTATAGCGCTGTTAGTGCTTGCTTTTTCTTTTAGTTTTAAAATTGTAGACAGAATGAGAGGCGAAGTAGCTGCAGCAAAATCAGCGTTACCGACTATTGGCAGAAAACCAAGTGCGGTCTCAATGGTTTTTTGGCCTAATAATTTCTCTCCTATAAATTATCCAGTTGCCGATCATGAGCAACTTCCAGTAGAAAATAACAACATAGTAGTTTTACAAAACATGAATCACACAGGAAGTGTTGGTTATTATTGGTCTAGGTTTACAGATACTCCATTTATTTGGAAAAACCAACAAGACTCTGGTGATCAAGATACAAAAGCTAGAATGTATGGTTATACTACTGCACCTTGTGGTGTGTATCAGGATATGCGTATGGAAATTTGGCCTGTGAGAGATAATATTCAGTATTATAACCATGGCGTTGTTTTCCCAAATACTGATCAATGGGTTTGCGGACCAAATGGAGACGGTACGAACTGGTTTAAGACTGTATCCGGCTTGCCAAATGGTGGCTTTAATAATGAACCGATATATGAATTGTTTTTTAGAGCTGCACCGATAAAGCTCGGTACTAATTATTTTTGGAATATCTCAAAACTTGATGTCTGTAATCCAGATGTAGGCGGTACAGGGTGTGAACTTGCAACCTGGCCACCTGTACAAGTTTTGGGTACAGTAGTAACACCAAAACAAATGTGTTCTGATGCCACAACAAATGCTAAGAATGCTATTTCTTGGGAACCTATTGTAAATGCAACTGATTATCAAGTTGATGCATGTGCTGGCGCTTCTTGTACAAATTTTGCAAATGTTGCTACAGTTCCTGCCACACAACCTACTAGATTTATACATCAAGGATTAGTTGATGATACTTATTACAGATATAGAGTACGTGGACATAACTCTAATGAGAACGTGTATGGTATCTGGTCAAATCCAGTTTCTGTAAAAGTTGACCCTACTTGTACAACATTTGTTTCATCTAAAAAGTACACAGGTGCCATTACAAATGGTAATAACACAGGTCTTGTTGCTGCTGATCTTGAATGCCAAGCCATGGCTGATACAGCTACTTTAGATGGTACATTTAAAGCTTGGTTGTCAACTGATGCTGCTGGTGGTGATGCAGTTACTCGTATAAGTAACTCTAAGTATAGACTTGTCACTGGCGTTCAAGTAGCTGATAGCAAGTCAGATTTGATTGATAGTGATCCACTTACTTCAGTTATAAATAAAACTGAGCTTGGCGCTACTTCATCAGAAAGATTTGTGTACACAGGTACACTTGCCAATGGGCAAAATGCTTCTAATACTTGCTACAATTGGACATCAAGTAACCAAGCGCACAACGCAAACGTTGGAGATACTCAAAGTACTACAGGTGCATGGACAAATTATTCTAGTACCTTGCCATGTAGTTACAACAACACGCCTCCAAATAACCCAACAATGTATCCCATCTACTGTTTCCAGACAGATGGTTTGATTGGCAACGGTTACTAAAAACTAAATAGAAATTCAATGATATGCCCCGGTACTACAAAGTACCGGGGCATATTTTATTTGTATGAAATTCTACTTGCAAGTAATTTATATTTGGAGTAGCTTTAAAGTATGAAGCTTATAAATAATACAAAACTAATAACCTTATTATTTATTTCATCTTTTTTTATATCCATATTTATAATCAACCCTGTATTCGCAAATAGTGATTTTGCAACATCTCCTGTTAATTATCGTTTGCTAGAAACAAGCTATGATCACTTACCCGAACAGTTAGATGAGCAGATGCTTTGGGTTTATGTAGCAGTTCCCTGGCATATTGCAGAACCTTGTGATTCTGCTAAGCGTAATTGCCCATACAACTGGAATGACCCTGCTATGGTAGAGGTTGAGGATGCAATTGACCAATACATAGCCGCAGGGAAGAAAGTCTTTATTACAATAAAAACCACTCCTGAGTGGGCAAGAGACCCACTATGTATTACAGCTGGTGCACCTACTTGTAGGCCCAAACAGTCAGCTTGGGATAATTTTGAACGATTTGCTATAGCGTTATACGAACGACATCCATTAATTTTTGGACTTGAAGTTTGGAATGAGCCTGATGCTCCAGCATTTGAGACTTACTATGGTGGATGGGCAAATCCAGGAGATCCCACTTATGGAGGAGTTTGGTATGGAGAGTTTTTAGCTGACATTTATCCCACTATCAAAGCTGCGTTCGGTCCAAATAGATTTATATATATAGGTGGTTTAGCTCAAACTAATGTAGTCACTCACCCAAGTATGCAGTTTTTTTCTGGTGTCATGCAAACTATAAAAAATAGATCTGCGTGTATAAATGTAATTGGCAGTAATTATGATTTGTGCGCAGACGGAATGCTGATGCATATGTATCCTTATTGGAAGTGTCTTGACGCTACTTGTACTGGTCTAGACTGGGATGTTGCGCGCGGTCAGTTAATGCAACTTGGCAATGAAGGCATGATAAAAGGAAAAATCATGTTTAATAAACAAATAATTTCTGATAACTGCAGTACAGAGGATTGTGTTAATAAATTTCCAATTAAAATTAATGAAACTGCTTTAATAAAAAATGACGCGAGTTGTGATCAGCCACATTATGCAGAGTATAAGCTAGCTAAAATTAAATTTTTACCAAAGTTGTATTTTAGAGCGTTAGTCAACTTGGTAGGAAATACTCCATCGATAGCATATTTTGATTATGAAGATAGCTGGCAATGCGTAGGACTCAAGTATAATAATGAAACTGAACCGTTTGAAGTTTATGACTTCTTGTCTGAAAAACTTTATAATTACTCATGGAAGTTAGACTCTTACGTTTTTGGTGCAGGCAATAATACAGAGGTTGTTAAATTAAGAGATGAATATCAGCCAAACATTCAATTTTGGGCAGTTTATAATAATTCAAGTACAGTAATGTCGTGTTTCGATATACCGGTTGCAAATAGTGTTACAGTTTATGATGTGTTTGGTATTATAATGACTCCTCGGGTAGACTTCTGTAACCCAGTTCCGGGTGTATGGAACAGAGTTACACTTTACGATAGCCCAGTATATTTTAGTATTACCAATTGAGTATTATTCAGTCAAATACACATTTCCAGTTTTTATTGAATATTCTAAGTTGTACTCAGACTTATTGTATCTATCTTTACCAGATGAAGTTGGGTAAAGCTTGAATTTGAGTGTTTCACTATCTATTATCATTATCTCTGGTTGTAAGCCTTTTGAATAATCTGAGAAATATAAATCTTTTATGATTGCCTGTACTTGTTTATTCTCCGACTTGTGTATAAGCCATTTTATAGTCATAGCATCAAGAAAAGCGAAATCATTGAGAATATAGTTATCATTCACTTTATACGAAGCTGTAAGTGTACTGTATATTTTATCTTGTGTTTTTATGCTTAGCTGGTTTAGATCTGTAACATACTGTTGGCTGTATGAACGTAATAAATGTCCCAATGCCTCATTGTCTACCAGATAAGACGTATCCTCATTAAAATGTTGTGAAAGATTGAAATTACCTTCTTCGTTTTGTTGAAGCTCAAATGTTTTTGTACTTGGCAGGTATTTCCAACTTATGACGCTATACCAAATACCTATATCACCTGATTGCTTCTGATTTACAAGATAATAGTTGGTGTACGCATCTGAGTTATAGACTATTATTTCTTTATCTGTAGTAACTAATATTTTATCTGGTGATAGATTATCTTTAGCAACTTCTGTCGTGTTAGTACGATTTTTCCAGCCAAGTGTTTCGGTGTTTACTGAAGGAAGCTCTACTTTTTCTAATGAGTTATTGTCTTGTATATATAATCCATCTGCCAATATGACATAATAAGTGTTTTCTACTTTTCTAACATGCTTATTTAAGGCACTAGTTATGTCTGTTATCTCTTTGTATATTCCTTCATATTGTCTTAGGCTGGATAAAACTTGTTGATATATGATTGTGTCTGGCTTTCCATAAGTTGAAGCGCTGAGTTTAAATGTATCTACCCTTAAAATAGGTGTTCCTATGTTACCTATTGGCATTTTCTTTTGTATGGCTGGCTGACCGTTATTAGTTTGCTTATAGTTACGTGCAGTTTGAAGAAGTGCCATACTGCTTCCAAAAAGTACCAATAAAATTATTGTTATACCAGATGCTATTAGTTGTTTATTTTTATGCATATCAAAATTGTACGCCGTTTGGGGTTAATTGTAGATACTTGTGTTGATTTATATAGAAAATCGCTATAGATCTATGTTGTTCTTGGTTTAAAGTTGGTTTCAAAAAGCAATTTTAAGTAATGTTTGTCTTGTGGGATCATGTTCAAAGCATCTAAATCTTTCGCATCTACCCATAGCATGCTTTGCCCTTCATTCAAGTTTAATTTTTGATCAGGATTATATTTTGCCACCAAATAAGCTATAGAGAGACGGGTAAATAGGAGCATCATCTGTCCGTTGTTGTATTAAGGCTTGGTTACTTTCGTTATAAAGTACTATATTAGCTACTCTTCGAATTGATTCCATATTTATCTTTGGTGACCCAACTGAGATTAAACTGGAACCCCCTACTTTCATCTATTATTGATTTGGTAGGTGTGCTTAAGAGTCCAAGTCCGTCTATAACTTTAGCTTTCAACTAAGCACTTATAGCTCATCTATTACTACCCAATATGTACTAGAAACCCTCAGTACTACTTTCAAGTCCTATTTCTTCTTTGACTTTCGCTCCTTTGCAATATCCTCGACAAAAAACTTGTTATACGTTTTAAAACTGCAGTTCAATATCTTGTATTGCTTAAGTCTGGTGGCAAAGTACAGATAAAATGTAAACGCGGTAGCTAGAACTAAATCGATCCTATCAGGGTTTTTATCAAGCAATAATGACTCTTCCCCAGCGGTATCCTTTACCCAAAAATGCTGCAAACCAGTAATGGGCAAATGGGTATATTCTGACAAATATCTATATACAAGTGTGTACATATGCTCCACACCACCGTTTTTAGTTTTCTGGCGTTTTTTTAATCTCTTGTCTACGCGTGATGCGCGATCGTATAGACTACCCCAAACCTTTCTAAACTCATCTTTGTTTTCATATGAAATATTTAGGGAGTCTTTGTACTTTTCAAGCTCTTTTAATGGGAGTTCTCTCATTTTATCCAGGATACTATCAGGAAACGTAGAAGGTCTTAGGTGGGGATATTTACTGTAGACACTTTGTAGCTCGTTCACTACGGTTACCTTATAGTAACTGCCCTCAATTACATAATGATATAGTGGATTATTGTTAGGTGACCCTAAAATGTAATGTGAGTTGATCCATGTTTCTGATATGCTCCTTAGTATTACGATGGCAGCATCCGGTCTACTCTGTTTACAAAGTTCAAATATAGCCTCTGTATAGGAGTTAATTGCGGCGAACGCCGACAGTACATAATATTGTTTTGGCGATAGTTCGCTTTTAACAATTGTTTTTTTGACAAGTTCTTCTTTTGTGTAATTTATAAGCTCTGCTAGCGTATTTAAGATTTTTTGATTTTCTTCACTTAATTTTGGCAACTCATTCATACAAGGATTATAGCTTTTATTACTATTGTTATATAATCGAAGCATAACTTAGCCGGTCACTATGTTTTGAACGACACTAAATGTGTCTTGAACCCAAGAAGGGGCTACCTTTTTATTGGGTTCAAGGCTGACCGGCTAAGGACTACGAAAGGTAGTCCCTTTTTTATGGTATTAATTATGGGTAATTTCTAATATGTATATACTTTTGATTATATTTACAGTCTACTTAGCCAAGAAGTATTTTGAACTAAGGGAAGGCTATGCAGATCTATTTAAGGCAGATGGATTTATGACTGCGCGGCTCACAGAAGAGGTTGGTATCCGGCGTGTGGTTGAAATGTCCTGTGACTATATATGCACCTTATCCGGTGCAGAAAAAGAACGAGCTGTACGGAACTTGAACCAGAGATTTGGTATTGCGATTAAGCTTAACTCAGATGGGAGCGTTACACGGGAGACTGTAAACAAAATAGCGGAAATTTTTAGTGCAAGAAATCCAAGATTACCTATAGACAATGCTACTGAAAATTAAGATAGGAGGGGGGTACCTTTGCAGTTGTCCTGTTTGTAAATAGTTATGGCAAACAGACCTTGTACAATTTTGTATCAAATTTTTTGATATTACTACTCCCGGCTGTATTTATACAGATCAATTATTTCCTGAGGTACCTCTTCATATTTTGAGTAAAGAGCCTCAATTTTAGTTTGTATAACTGCCTGTTCTTTGAACAAGTTAGCTACGGCAGCATAGTCTTTTTCTAACAAAGCTTTGTTTTCTTCGCGGCATAAGTTGTACATTTGGTTGAAGTCAGAGCCCATAGTACCCATATCAGTACCTATTTCGTAAAGTTTATCGTTTTGCGTTTGTAGCTCTCTTATAAGTTTTTCTTTTTGAAACGCATTTATACCAAGACCAACAACTAACATTGTGAAAAGTATTGTGACCGCTTTACTCTTACTCATGTTTCTGATCGTAGCACTTCCCCCACCCGGAAACAATAAATTAGCTATACCTCGTCTATAAAACAAATAGTGGTAAAATGACCTCATGAACATATTTTTGGCGCCTCGTTCAAACGAAACATCATATAAAAACTTTTTGAGCACTATTGAAAGTGGTGTTGACTACTCAATAATTGAACCTCATCTAGACGAACAAGGAAAACAACTATTGGCCTCCGAAGATAAAATCTTTGCATGGGGTACTAAAGACTCTAAAAAAAGTTCATGGGAGAAGCTATTACCAGGTGATGTAGTGTTATTTTACAAGGGGAGAGAAGGCGAAGAACGCGAAGGCAAGCTTGTTTATGCAGGCAGATTACTATACAAACAAAACAGTAAGGCGTTGGGCACCTCTTTATGGCCACCTAAAACCGGAGAAGAGCCTTGGACATGTATTTTCTTTTTAAACGATCTTAAACCAGTTTATATACCAATAACCGACATAGCGGATTTTGCAGGTTACAGTAGAAATCTTATTGTTCAAGGTTTTATGCCTATTAATGAGGATGGTGTAAATGCTATTTTGGCAAAGTTTGGAGATGTTGATAAATTTATTAAACATTACTCAGCGGATGCCCCAGTAAGTGCGAACGATTTGGAAGAAGAAGAAAACCACATTAGTGCTCATTCTGAAGCACAACTTCTATTACTGAAAATAGGTACATTACTTGGGTTTGATACTTTTTGTCCTGATAAAGGTGCGGAGGCATACGGGGAAAAGTTAATCGACTATATTTCTTTACGAGAAGTCCCTAAGAGGTTTCTTGGTGAGGATATTTTAAAACTAGTCACTCAAATAGATGTAATTTGGTTTAAAGACGAGGTTCCAGTCGCAGCATTTGAAGTAGAACACAGCACAAAGATTTTAAGTGGCATGCAGCGGCTGTGCCAGCTTAGTCCACTATCGACTAGGCTATACATAGTAGCCTCGACTAAGGATTATCATTTGTACGAAAAATTTATTAATACAGACCCATATTATAAAAATAAAGGCTCTTTTAGATTTAGAAGCTACAAACAACTAGAAAGCTATTTTAAGTCAGTATCTGAGTTCACGGCCATACGTGACGTATTTATGGAGTAAATTACATTGGATATGAACATATGTCTAAAGTAGGTAGAAATGACAAATGTCGATGTGGTTCTGGGAAGAAATATAAATACTGTTGCGGCATTGATGGTGCACCAAAACTCCCAACAAATGTTAATAGACCCATAAGAGATAGAAATTTGATGATGATGCATGCAGTTGATGATATTTTCAAGTTTGATAAAAAAACTACATGGGATGATTTTCGAAAAAATATCAATGATGAACAAGTAAGAGAGTTTTATAGTTTTATGGATTGGCTGTGGCCGCTTGAAACTAATGTGGAAGCACTCTTACCTAAACCGTCAGATAAGCTTCGCGGCTTATACATTGGTGATATTAAGCCAGACAAAATTAGTACAAATATACTGCGCTACAGTTTATACACTGATGAAATTGTTGTTGTTAATCCATTTCCACATCCAAGAGCAATGTCCCCAGATTACAATCCGATTTTAAACCCCGGTCAATATAAACAAGATACATTGCAGATGATTTTTTTTGTAATGTCCTTATACAATTGGGTAGGTAAAGGTATTGTTCATTTAGTCCCTAACCCTATGGATTTCAATTATAAATTGCGTGATTCGTTCTTTTCTTCTGCTGAAGCACGGTGGAAAGATATCACTCCCGAAGATATGGAAAGCATATTAAGTGAAGAGGAAAAAAAGGAACTTGAAGAAGAAGGTAAGGATATGATTTTGAACACAATATCTCGTATGCCAGTAGATGCCCAAAAGGAGTTTATAAAACGACATCTACCTTCGATTTCAGATACTGAAATGAACGCTCAAATCGACTTTATAAAGAGACAACGTAAAGCTAATGTATTATGGTTAGATCAAGATATGCCGGCAAACACGCCAGAACTTAAGGCTATGAGGTTAGGTGGCAATTTAGAACTAGGTTTGTATCTTAGTCAGTTAACAGGGTCCTATATGTATACAAATCGTAAATCCCAATGGAACGAAATCTTATCGGTGCAGGTCAATAGCAATGATGAACAAGATATTTGGTCACCACTTACCAATGCGTTTCAATCGCTAGATTTCCAGTTTTTAGACAATGTAAATTATGCTTTTATAGATAGATTGCAGGAAGAACAACGGCTTGAAAGTTTTAGAAACTACTTGCGTCGTGTGTGGGAAAGCATTAATAGTCCCACTCAAGCGTCAGAGGGTACTGTGCGCGAGTTTAAGGATGAACTTAAAGAGCAATACGCTATTGCAAAAGAGGATTGGAAGAAAATAGACATTACATTGAGAGATTGGTTACTGAAAAAAAGCATACTCAACTCTGGCGCTGTTGCAGGAGCAAGTCAAATTCTTACAGGAAACATTAATTTGATAGCTCCAATGCTTGGGTTCTGCCTAGATGGTGTTAACCAGCTGCTTCAAGCAAATGATAAAAGAAAAGAGTTTAAGACAAAAGTACCCTTATCTGTATTTATTGATTTGGAAAATCATAGGCCATAAACACTTGATTATGCCCAAGATACTTCGCACACCCAAAAACAAGTATGGCTTAAGTATAAAGCAGCGTATGGTGATAGAGGATATAGTATCTGATATCAAACATAACAGACCGTTTAACCCCGTAACATCACATAAAAAATACTACAATGCCAAAAATAAGTTGAGTTTATCAGTTATAACTCATGAAAACTTAAATAGACCTAACTTTAAAGCAGCTCTTTTTGAGGCTTTGGAGTATGAAGGTGTATTAGGAGTATCGGGAAATGCACCACATGTTCTCATTTCGGGTTTAAACGCTTATCAAATTATAAATGGCGAAAAAGTACCGGACTATAAAACACGGCTAAAATATATCCAAGAAATAAATAAAATAACCGGTGTTTATCCAAAATAAGCTATAATTACCTTGTGCTCATCTATATGTTTGTAAGCAGAAATGACCGTCTTAGTCATCTATAAAAATATGGATGAGCACACTAGGGCGGTCTTTTTTGTATGAAAAACACACTTGAAGGTAAAAACGCAGTAATAATAGCTAGAGCATCAACCACAAAACAATTTGATGCTGGAGATACTCTGGATCACCAAATAAATCAATGTGAAATATATATTAAGAAAATGGGTATGCACCTAATTAAAGCGTTTACGTTAGTTGAGTCAGGTAGAAATGAGGAAAGGGAGTTTTTCACGGGTATATTAAACTACTGTTTAAATCCTAAAAACAGGGTTCAAGCAGTTGTTTTTAAAGACATATCCAGATTTACCAGGCAAGGAAGCAATACCTATACAAATCTGAAGCAACAGTTATCTCGTGCCAATATACGGTTAGTAGATACTATGGGGATAATACAAGAAGAAGAAAACATTCTCGCTCACTTAAATGTTGTTTTTGATTGGAGTCTTCGTTCACCGTCCGAAAGAACGGAGATAATGGAAGCTGAGGAAGCTCGTAATGAAGTAAAAAATATATTAAGCAGGACTATTGGCGCGGAAATCCAATATGTACAAGATCCCGCTAGCTACTCTGTTCGTCAACCTGAGTTTGGCTATAAGAACATTAAAACAGACGTTGATGGGAAAAAACGAACTATTAGAGCACCTGATGAAGCAGAAGCTCATTGGGTAAGGGAAATGTTTAGATTACGAGCAGAAGGTATATTAAGTGATGAAGAAATTGCACAAGACCTAAATAATAGGGGTTTTGTTACGAGGACATTTAATAGAAGGGATAAGGAAACTAAAAAGATTGTAGGTAAGTCCGGTGGCAAGAAGTTAACTGCGAAAACCTTGAAAAAGTACATTCACAAAACAGTTTATGCCGGAGTTGTACAGGAAACTTGGGGAGGAACAACACTTTTAACTGTAAAATCAAATTTGTGGGAGGGACTAGTTACAATCGAGACATTTAATAAAGCTAACAAAGGAAAGGTTTACATTGAAGTTCGGGATGATAGAACAGCGCATATCATGTACAACGTTAAAGATAAAAGGCGCACTCGTAGTAAAAATAACGCTTTGTTTCCATATAAAAACTATGTTTTATGTCCTATATGTAAGCGCACTCTCATGGGTAGTGCTTCTACGGGGAAGCTAGGTGGGAAGTATCCCTACTATCATTGTGAACGCAACCACAAAAGATTTAGTGTTAAAACAAGCGATATGGACAAAACAATTGAAAACTTTGTCGCTAGCCTAAAGTTTAAGGAAAGCTTTGCCAACGATTTTAGACTTGTGGTCAGGGATTTGTATCAACAGGAAAAGAAAAGGCTTCTAGAAAACACCGTAGAGGCATCAAACCTTTTAGTTGAGCTAAAATCGCAGCAGGATCTTCTAATGGATAACCTTGTCGTGACCAAGTCCGCTTTAGTACGAGCTGAGTTGGAGAAGAAGTACGAAGAGCTTGAACTAGATATTGCGCTAGCCATAGATTCCAGAAATAAATCTGAAGCAAAAGAGCTAGATCTTTACTATTTCGAAAATCAACTTATAAAGCTAATGGAAAACCCGAGGAAATTGTTGTCACAAGGCGCTGAAACAGTTGGTATAGGTAATATGTTTAGTAGGTTCTTTAGTGAGCCTCCCACATACGAAGATTTAGTTAAGGGAACCCCAAAATTAACGCCTATTTTCGAGTTATCTAGAAATCAAGAAGTATCAAAGGATTTAATGGTGACCCTACGGGGAATCGAACCCCGGTTATCAGGATGAAAACCTGATGTCCTGACCATTAGACGATAGGGCCTTATACTAGATATATATCAGAAACGTCACTATTTTAGCAAAGAATACCCCTAAGTATCAATGATTAAGTAATCTAGTGCTTATTCGTATCTAAGAGCATCTAGCGCAGAGATCTTTTTTGACCTTTTTGCAGGGTAAATACCAGTAAATACACCTACAAAAAGTGAAAGTAAAAGAATGACGAATATAAATGATCCCGGGATTTTTGATACATCGATGTATCCTTGACCTTTGAACATTGAGAATGATGAAAGCAGTAAGCCTACGCCTTTGCCACCCAACCAGCCTAATAGTAGTCCACTAAGGCCTGCACAAAAACCCATAATCATAGACTCAGTTAAGAAAAGTTCTTGTACTTCAGAAGTTTTCATTCCCATTGCTTTCATCAGGCCTACTTCACGCGATCTTTCCAAAAGCGATACGGTCAATGTATTAAACATTCCCAACGAAGCAACCGCCAAAGCGATCATACCCATAACTCCTAATACCAATCTTATAGTTCCAAACAAGCTGTTTATTTGTGTGACAGTATCAACTACCGAAGTTGTATTATAACCAATAGACTCAATCTTTTTACGAATGTCTGCCAAAGATTCTGGTGTTTGTGACATTACTTTGAATTGCGAAAAATTAACTATGCCGAGAGACCTCAAATCTATGAAAGGTACATAAAAAACAGGTGAAGTGTCGTCTGGAGTTACTCCTACGATAGTGTACTCGCTTGGTTCAGATTCGACTCTTTTAGAAGAGCCTTCTATCAAATAGCTTGGTAATACAAATGAAGCCATAAAAGTTTTGCCTACAGCATTTTTTTCATCAAGTCCCAAGATTTTTATCATGGCTCGGTTTACTACTGCTTGGCGAATCGCTTTGTCTGACAGCATAACTTTGGTAAGTTCATTTGCCTCGGTTTCAGTTTCATCAGATAACGCAACCCATTCAGAGTTGGGGTCAATTTCTAATGCACTCAATGGATCTACTTCGGCGTCAGGTTGTAAAGTTGTTGTTGTAGCTTCTGTTGTCGAAGTTTCAGTATCACGTGTATCTGTTTCAGCTAATACGTCTGTATCAATTGCATAATTTGCAGTGTTTACAATTATATTTAACATCGAAAAATACCCACTTCTTTTAGATTGTTCATTTGTTACTTCGTCAATAATTGGCTCATATCCATTCTCAGTTTCTTGCCACAACAAAACGTCCGATCTTATCCATTCACCAAGATTTTCTCCGCTAGACGTTGTTTGAGAGCTACCTTTGTCACTCCCTTCATACTCAGTTCCCAAGTATATATCTCCAGTTTGTTTATATTCTGTATGCTTTGTATAACCTAAGATTTCATTTTCGGCACCAGGCCCACCTCGAACTCTTATCCACGTGTCGGGTAAAATATCGTACTCGAGTGTACCAACTTTATCACCTTTATCTACAGTGTTTGATACAGATATACCAGCTACACTTCCGTAATCTTTGGTAGTGTAAGATAAAGGTTTTTCTTCAGACAAAAATGAAGTTTCATTGCTATCAAATATTTTACCTTCGGTTGGTTTGATTGCAGATCTTTCCAAATAACCAGAAGTCACTCCGTACACAGCCATATCAGTTATAGAATTTTGAAAATTTACTCTACCTACTACTGCGATTAATGGATAAACTTCAAAAACATTTGGAAATTGTTTGACGTCAGACAATGTTTTGTCGTCTATACGTACTTTAGAGCCTGGTTGCGTTGCAACATCTGCTTGCTTAAGCTCGTCAAGCCTAGCTACACGCGATATTACCAATTCTTGCAAACCGTATCCGAGCGAGACCAAAAAAACAATTGCTCCTATACCTATCGCAACACCACCGATAGTAATAAGTGTTCTTGTTTTTTTTACTTGCATATTTCGAATAGCAAGTTTGATAAGATCAATTTTTGGAATCGTCGCATCATCAGATGCGTCTAGTTTTTTTTCTAATTTACCGAATAGTCTATAAAATTGCGCCAACACTGTAGACGTAACAGAGTAGGGGAGTATTTTTGTAAGTCTTTTGATTAATAAAGTATCTATTACATAAAATAAAACCAAGACATTAAAAGATATAAAATCTTTGAAGATGTAATTTAAAAAGCCTGGTAACTGCTTGAGACTTTGGGCCAAGGATTTAATTTTTTCTTTGATTTTTGGTAATGCTGCTTTTATTTTATCCATTTATATCTACCCCGCGTTTTAATTTGACGCCTTTTTGAATTTCTTCTTTCTCTTTACCTCTTGTTATGTCCAAAACTTTTCCGTCTTGTATTCTGACTGCTGATTTTCCATATCTAAGATATTCTAGGTCGTGCGTAACCATTAATATTGTACGTCCTGTATTATTTAAATCTACTAGTATTTGTAATAAGTTTTGACCAGACTCGTAATCAAGGTTTCCTGTAGGTTCATCGGCGATAATTAATTCTGGGTCGGTAACCAAAGCTCGTGCGAGTGCAACCTTTTGCTGTTGACCTCCGGATAGCTCTGTAGGACGGTAGCTCGCCCAGTTTTGCATACCCATACTTTCTAGGGATTTCCAAGCTTTTTGCAAAGCAGTTACGCGGTCTACTCCTAATAAAGATAAAGGAAATGCAATATTCTCAATTACTGAAAGCGATTTGACCCAGTTGGCTTGTTGATAAACCATACCTATATGTTTTTTTCTAAATCCAGATCTATCATCGTCAGTTGCTAATGCGTACAAATCTGTATCCAAACAAAAAACCTTCCCAGATGTTGGTATTTCCAAACCTAGTAAGACGTGTAATAAAGTTGATTTACCAGATCCAGATGGACCAAGAATAATTGCAAAATCACCGCGAGGCACTTCAAACGAAATGCCTTTTAGTACTTCGATAGTTTGTGTACCTACGATAAAAGACTTGGTTATCTCTGTTGCTTTTAAAACAATTGCGGGTGCCGCTGGTGCTGCTGCCTCAGCAGTTTGTGCTGGAATATCACTCATTTTTTAAGACCTCCCAAGAATCCAAACACTTCACCCAAATTTGTAATTACCAAGTTCAATGCGCTGTCAGAAGATTTTGGCGTAATGCTTACAGTGTCTATAGATTTTGCTTCATTGGTTGCTTTGTCTTTAGAAAGAGCTCGTAAATGATAAACTTTTGAAGTATTTAAACCTGAAATTACCACGACGTGGTTGTAAGTTAGGTTTGAGTCTTCTTGCGTCTTTTGAGAATAGGTTGTTCCTGTACCTTCGCCAAATTCCACTTGAGATGTTCCGGGTTCGTCTGTATCCCAACTTACTACCAATTGCGCTGTAGCTACTTGTTCACTTGTATTAACGATATTTCCTTCGACTCGTAAGTTTGAAATCAAAGGAGGTCTCGTATCTGTTGCAGTTGTTAATTGTTGTGGATCGCTCGAGGCCTGATTCCCTGCTTTGTCTATACCTTTTACTACCATTGTATAAGGTGTTTCTGGGAATAATCCTTTTATTAATAACCTATGTACACCTTTAACGAGCTTAACATTAACTTCGTCTCTTGCTTGTGATGCATCGCTGCTTGGGTAATACGTAATTATTGATGAAACTTCTGTATTAGTTGACCATGATACTAAAACTGCTGGTTGTGCACTACCTTTGACTTGTTGGATTTTGACATTATCTATTTTTGGTCGTGGTAAAGTTTCAAACGACAAAATACTTCCTTCATACTCTTCGCCTTCTGTATCAAAAGTGTTTATTTTATAATAGTATTTTGTACCATCTTCCAAGCTATCTATTGTTGTATTATAAGTTGTTTCGCTTGTAGAAGTTGAAAGTTCAACAGAACCTCCAAATGCAGAAGTTTTGCCATAATAAATTTTAACTTTTGAAGAACTATTTACGGTATATTGCAGAATTACACTGTTAATGCCAACTGTTTTGGCTGTTGGATCAGTTACAGTCGGCGCTGGTGCAGTCTCAAAAGTAAATTCATCTGTTAGTCCAGTATTTCCATCTTCATCAGTCCACTTTGCTACTGCATAATAATTTGTTCCTGGTGAAAGATTTGTAAGCGTTATTTCGTGTGCAGTTACTTGAGTTGAGTTTGAAGGCTCTTCGTCAAAATAATCACCCTCACTCGTACCAAATTGTATTTTTGAATCGCTGGCTCGATCTGTGGACCATGTTATTGTAGCTTGCTTTGTTGTTATGCCAGTTACTTCTGGTTCACTTTCTAGCGCTGCAGCTTCTGTAAATTTACCTGTAGGCAATAAGGAAACAGCTGCAGTAGATGCGCCGCAGTTGCTTACGCTATCGCAAGCTTTCACTTTATAATAGTATGTTTCTTGTTCTAGTGATGTATCGATATACGCTGATCCTGTTGTAGATGCTAATAATGTATATGTACTATCGTCAGAAGATCTATATATTTCATATTCTTCTACGCCAGAACCTACATCAGTAGGAGCTGTCCATGATAATGCCAACCTCCATGCTGATGTACTTTTGATAGAAACGTCTGAAATTTCTAGATTTAACGGAATGCCTGGTGCAGATGTATTGGCTGTGAAACTTACACTAGTGTAAGATCCATAATTTATAGTTCCTCCTACATCATCTCCGTTTTTTGCAACTAAATAAAAAGTATTCAAACCTACTTGTGTAGCAAATGAGCTCGCCGAAACAGATGTAGCTCCAGCGCTTGTATAAGTACATGTATCTACAGAAGGTAGTGTATTTACTGTATAACAATATGTCAGGTCAGATGAGTCACCGCTATACGTTGCAGGAATTTGCCAAGAAAACGCAAAAGAGTTAGTTGTATTTGTGCTAGGTGTAGCAGTCAAAAATTGTGGTGCCGATGGTCCATCTCCTCCATAATAGTATGTAGCTTGTAATGGTGTTGCCGATACATTACCCGCTGTATCAATTACTCTTAAATAAAATGTATTTGCGCCTGTTTGATATGCAGCAGAAGGGATATCAATACTAGTAGAAGCAGTAGTCGACGACCAATCGCTTAGATCTCCACTTGGTGCACCAGTTTTATATTGATATCCTGCTAAACCTGATCCGGTATCTGATGCAATTCCATCCCCAGACGAGGGCCATGAAAATGTAAACGAATTTGTAGATGCATAACCAGAAGGTGTAACAGTAACTGTACTTGGGTTGCTTGGATTTGTATTATCAAACTTATATATAAAAGGTGCGTACACTGTGCTTAAGTTTTGTGCATTATCTTTGGCTTGAATTCGCAAATAATACGTCGATCCGCTCGACAACCCTGAAGCTGAGTATGATGTACCCACTTGAAATACTCCTGCTGTAGATGGTGTTGCAGTATTATCTGTTCCAAAATAAACATAATAACCAGCAACTCCAGCTTCTGTGTCTGATGCGCCGCTCCAAGAGAAATACGGTGTTGTATACGTATACCAAGTGTTTGTTGTCAAAGATGTTCCTCCGCCAGAAACATTTAGAGCTGTCAAACTACTTGGTGGGTTAGGATTTGTTGTATCTGCTTCAGCTTCAACTGTTATAGAATTTAGTGTTACAGCTTGTGTACCATCTCCATCCAAGATAGCTTGCCATTTAATACCGCTAGAGCTTATAGAAAAAGTGTCTATATTGGTATCAATCGTTGAACTAGCGTTGGCTTGTGCGGTAGACGCAGATGTAGCCCAAGCTCCGCCATCCCAATATTTCCAAGTAGTGCCGCCATCGTTAGACAACCGATAAGTTATTGCTCCGCCATTTGCAGTTTCTGAAACTACAAATCCGGTATATGTATATATATCTTCAGTAAACACGGCTGTCGCATTTTGTATAGTTTGTGCCGATGTAGAATAAGCTGTTGTATTAAATGATGGTAGTGCAGTATTGCTTATTCTCACTTCGTCTATATTGCCATTAAAAAATCCTTGAGGACTACCCTGACTAGTGCTTCCATAAGTTGTTCCTAGTAAAACTGCTTTTGCGGTATTTGGTATTGATAACGAGGCACTTCCAGAGTTATCCAAAGTTCCGTCAATATAAATTTTCATAGTAGAACCATCGTATGTAGCAGCTATATGATGCCAGCTAGTATTTTGTGACGTAGTTGCCGATTGCAAATACCCATTGTTTCCATAAGACCAAATAGCAGCATCTACATTTGCACTTTCACCTAATCCAGCATAAAGTTTGCCTTTGTAAACACTTAAAGAGTGTACGCTTTCAGATGCATTAATATCCCAGCTAGAATTTAAGGCATCGCCTCCGACTTGTGCCCATGTTGAACCATCGTATTTCCATACTTCTGATTCTCCTGCTGTAGTACCAAGGCCAGCATAAATGTCCCCATTATAAGAAGCTAGTGCTCTGAGTCTTTCATAAGTTCCTGCTGTCCAACTTCCTCCAATATCGTCGCCACCTATTTGTGTCCAAGCAGCGCCATCCCATTTCCATAAATCAGCATCACCTGCTGTTGTACCTAATCCTGCATATATTTCACTGTTATGTACAATCAGTGTTTCTACTATTTCATGTAAAGATGCCCATCCAGAATTTGTGCTGTCGCCTCCTATTTTAGTCCATGCAGTGCCATTAAAACTCCAAACCTCAGCATCCCCAGCAGTGTTACCAATGCCTGCGTAAACAACCCCATTATAAGAGGTCATACTATACACAGCTTCAAAATTTGTTGTCCAACCAGAGTTAAGACTGTCTCCTCCAACTTTTTCCCACACTGTCCCATTCCATCGCCACACTTCTGCATCATTTGCAGACAACCCCAAACCTGCGTATAAATATCCTCCTGAAACTGTCATGCTTTGCACTGTTTCAAAACCGGTATTCCAACCCGAGTTTAAATTGTCACCTCCAACTTGTGTCCAAGTTGTACCGTTGTAGCTCCAAACTTCCGCGTCGTTGGCGGTTGATCCAATACCCACATATAAATCTCCATTATAGCTTCGCATAGAGAATACGCCTTCATATGTAGCAGCTGACCAGCTACTATTTACTCCTTGCCCACCAACAATTGCCCAAGAACTACCGTCGTATTCCCATACTAATGCATTGCCTGCAACGGTATACCCGGTACCAGCATACAGTTTACCGTTGTGAGTTTTCATAACTTCTACACTTTGCAAATTATAAAAGCCCCAACTTTTGTTAATATAATTTCCGCCTATTCTGGTCCAAGCAGATCCATTCCAAGTCCAGAATTCTCCTGAAGCTGATGCTGCTGTAGTTCCTGTATATAAAGTCCCGCCAGTATAAAGAAGCGTATTTATTATTGTATGTGTATTTGTAAATCCAGAATTTATAGCATCTCCACCAATTTTGGTCCAAGCAGAACCATTCCAACGCCATACTTCATTGTCACCTGCTGTTGTACCAAGCCCTGCGTAAATATTAGTACCATCACTCTCTAATGCGTAAACACCTTCATAATTTGTAGTCCACCCAGAATTTGTGCTGTCGCCTCCTATTTTGGTCCAGCTGCCACCTGTATACTGCCAAACTTCTGCATCATTTGCCGAATTTCCTAGGCCTGCATACAAACTAGTACCAGCATATTCCATTGTAAGGACTTGTTCATAATCAGTATTCCAGCTAGAGTTTGTCCCATCTCCGCCAATTTTGGTCCAAGCAGATCCATTCCAGCTCCAAATCTCTGCGTCTGTCGTACTGCTTCCTAAGGCTGCATATACTGTAGATCCGTCATTAACCAGTTTCATTACTGTCTCAAAATTTGTAGTCCATCCTGAGTTTATACTATCTCCACCTATTTTGGTCCAAGCAGATCCATTCCAGCTCCAAACCTCCGCATCATTAGCACTACTACCAGTACCAGCGTACAAAGTTGAACCCATATATGTAAGAGTAGCAATATATTCATAAGTTCCTACTGCCCAGCTTGAATTGATGGCATCGCCACCAATTTTAGTCCAACTGTTACAACCAGTACTTGTATTGCAATACCAAACTTCAGCATCTCCTGCGGTTATACCAATACCTATATATAAGTTTGTACCATCTGTTGCCATAGCAGAAACAGTCTCAAACGTTTGAGCTGCCCAGCTTGAATTAATGGCATCGCCACCCACTTGTTCCCAAATAGTCCCATCCCATTTCCAGACTTCTGCATCACCTGCAGCATTTCCTAAGCCAACATAAATGTTGCTCCCAACAACAATAGATGAATTTACATCCAGTTTTCCGTTTAAATCCCAACTTTCGTTTATATCAAGGCCAGCTCTTTGAGTCCAATCTGTTTCTGTGGTATTAACTAACTCATACGTCACTTTACCTGTTTCATTGTCGTAATAAAGTTTGTAATCACCTTTATCGATAATACCTTGTTCATATTCGGTACTTCCTGCAGAAAATGCTGTTCCAAACTTTGTCCAAGCTTCCAAAGTATTTGATTGGCTAAGTGATAAAGATGAGCTATCTGGTATAGATATTTTTTTTGTAAGTCCATCCAATGAAAATGCGTTGTTTAGATTACCTGTAGTCCAAGAAGCAATTGATGCAGTACCGTCGTTATTATTTGCAGATGCATCGTCTACAGTTGTTCCGCTAGACTCATCTAAGTGCCACAGACCCATTGTATTAGCGTCAGTTGTATAATTTTGTACTTTAAGTCTCGCAGTATTGCTACTTACTTCTATTGCTGCAGAGTCAGATAATGTGTAATCACCAGAGCTAGCAAATGTCCAAGCTTGGCTTACATATCCAGCAGCTAATGCTTTTAAATAGGTTTGAGTTAATACAACAGTAAAACATATTAAAACCAAAGATATTACAACGTAAGTAATTTTTTTCTTTGTATTGAAAAACTTATAAAAGATTAATGGCAGCTTTTGTATCATAATTCATCGTTTACATCTTAATGTATATATTCAAGCCTTTACATAAATTATATCTTTAAAATACAACCAAGCACAAGACGCAAAACATGTATTTTTATTGTAATAAAAGCAATTTTCATAGATCGTCATCTATATCACTTGTGTGATTGATTGATATCTTATATATCATAGGTTAAGACTATATAAATATTTACGTGTTAAAATAAAATGGCATATGTTTACATTGCAACAATTATTTCTTTTTATTACCTCTACATTAGTAGCATTTTCTCCAGCAGCGACATACACCGAAGGTGTTGTCGGTCAACCTATATCATTTAACCCTGTAAAAGCAAAAACTCAGCACGAAATTGCTGTATCAAGATTGATTTACAGAGGTTTATTTAAATACGATATTTATGGTTCGTTAATACCAGATTTAGCTGATACCTGGGCAGTCTCCGAAGATGGATTGACTTATACAATTAAACTTAAGTCTAATCAAACATGGAATGATGGTAAACCAATATCTGCAGATGATTTAATTTATACAGCTTTTAATTCTCCAAATCTTACAGGAGTTGCTACTGATAGAGTTGATCCGCTTACTGTTAGATACACGTTACCAAATAAATATGCCCCTTTTGTAAGTTTATTGACAATAGGAGTTATCCCAAATGGATCTTTAGAAAAAGATAACCCGATAAAGCCAACTTCGAGTGGAGATTTTAGCGTGGTGCGTATAGATAAAACTGGTTCACTTATAAATGAAGTTGTTTTATACAATCCAAATACTCATATAAAAAGATTAAACTTTAAATATTATAGTAACGATGATGAAATACTAGCTGCTGCCAAATTGGGCGAGATTGATGGCTTTCTTTTCAAAGACAACATAAATCTCGATAGATTTAACGAATACAAGTATCCAATGCAAGGTATTTTTTATGGCTTGTTCTTCAATATGTCTAATGACAACGTCAAAGAAGAGCTTTTTAGAAAGCAATTACGAAATACGCTAAATGTTGAAAGAATGATAGAAACTCGAGGCATCTTGGTACAAGGGCCAATAAGTAGAAGTACTTTTACAGATCGCGCGCTAAATTTTAATCATTACGATCCGTTATTATCGGCCGATTTACTCGGCAAACAGCTGGTTTTGACGGTACCAGATATAGAAGGTCACATAAATTTGGCGGAAGAAATTAAAAATATTTGGGAAGACAAACTGAATATAGATGTGACTATTCGCAAAATATCTCCTAGTGAAATCGACGAACGCGTCTTAAAACCCAGAAATTTTGAAGTACTGCTATACGGGCAAGAAGTAGGACGTGATCCTGACAGATACAATACATTTCATTCGGCTCAAGCTCCTTACCCGGGTGCTAATATTAGTCAATTTAATCATGTAAGATCTGATCGTGCATTGGAGGAAGGAAGAAACGAACTCGACGATTCAAAACGTGTTACGCATTATAATGAGCTTCAAAAAGTCATAGATGAGCAAGTGCCAGTTATCTTTTTGTACCACCCTTATGATAGATACTATGTTTCAAAATATATAAGTGGAATAGGGGATAAGTATACTTTTGCTCCTGGTGATAGATTCTTAGACTTTTATAACTGGCAAAGAAAAAAGATTAATTAATTGGTATACAAGCAAAATCCTTAGTATAATGCATTGGGGTGAGTGAGGGCTTACCCCTCTTTTATGGTGGTTGTAGCTCAATTGGTTAGAGCGCCGCTCTGTGGAAGCGGAGGTCGTGGGTTCAATTCCCATCAACCACCCCATAATAAAGTTATGCTACTATATCTTTATGATTACATTTGAAGTAGGAAATAGCGAAAAACATAGTATTAACTTTGATTACGACATAATGTGGGGAGGGTTAACTATCTCAGTCGATGGCAAAGAACTTACGAAAACCAGAAAAATGGTAGTTGGAGAAACACCCTTTCAGTTTCAAATCGGAAACGAAGAAAAGCATGATGTTAGAATTTTACTAAATAACCCACTTGGTTTCGCATTTAGAGGTTCTAGTATGAAGGCATTTGTTGACGGAAAACTTATACATGAAGAACATATAGGCGCGTCCAGATTATTTATTATTATACTCGCTGTACTTCTTGCATTAACTGTATATATGTCGTCTAGATAGCGTTGATAAACGCACATTTCTTATTTTTTATCAAAGTTGTATCTAAAAGTTGAAATAAGTAACTTACCCATTTCATTTCATCAAAATCATTAATTTAGTTATAATTGGGACTTCAGTTAATAATTATACTTTTATGTCAAAAACAAAAAGCACAAAGATTACATATATTAAAATAAAAGAATGGCTTAGACGCTACTTTCCTGCAGAAATTACAGCAATTATCGGTGCTATGGCAGGTGGATTAATTACACACTATATTTTTGATAATCCAATTTTAACTGCTCTCGGAGGAACGTGGGGAGAAAATATAGGTTATTACGGCAAAATGTTGCATGTAGACATTAGAGCTAGAATAAAAGTAGATGAAACAATTACACTTACAGGCTTAGTCAAAGTTCTGCGAAATAGCTTTATCGAATTTGGCTTAGCCGAATATTTTGATAGCTTTTTGATAAGGCCATTAACAATGTACTTTTTTACTCAATGGGCAGGAAACATTAGTTTAGGTTTGTTCCTTGGCAAAATTAGTGCAGATATTACTTTTTATGCACCTACAATCTTTTTTTACGAATTTCGAAGAGAATATTTAAAAGACTAAGTATAGATTTTTCACTGGTGTTATGTATGTACTTTATACTTTGTGCTTAGGTATTTTAAATAATGTAGCAGATTTAGTTTTTATATACCCTCTAATACTAGGCAACGCTCCTTTTTTTCTAGCGATATATACTACAAAGACTAACGTGAGTACTATTAGTAATAATACAATCAGGCTTATCAATAAAATCATCAACGAATCGTAAAAACTAAAATTGGTAAAGTCTTTGCCAAGGATTTGACCTAATGGGACTGTTATTGCTTGAAGTGCATTTGGTGTAGTTTCTTGTATACTTTTAGGCAAGCTTGGCACAGCATCCTTTTTGCTGATTTGTGTTGTCTGGTCTTTGTCATTGTCGTCATCGTTGCTTTTTGATGGTTCAGGTTTATTTTCTGTAGTAAGCGCAGCCTCTTTTGACAACGTAAAAGTTGTATTTTTTGATGACTTAACAAAATAGCTTAATCCTGACTCTAATGAAAAGTTATCGTTGTTATCACCACATTCATAATTAGTATAGTTTGCTTCAGTATTCTTTTCATAATAGCGAGTGTATTGAATTTCTGTAACTCCATCATATTCGCAAAGGTCACTGGCATTAGTAAACTGTGAGTTGCCTTCTATTAATGTTTTTGGAAAAGATATCAAATTCCATGAGGCTTTTAATTCGTATGTCATTGAGTTTATGTCTGTCCATGAATCTAGTATGTCGTGTATATTTGCTTGCGGATTATCGACAGAAATAATATAACCTTCTCCAGCATTTATCTCAAAATCATTAAAAGGAAAACCTTTAACATGACCGTCCCACCCGCTATTCTTCCATCTATCAATCTCAGTTGCAAAGACACCTTCTGCATTTAATTTATCCAAAAGTTCTTTTGCTTTATTCCAACTATCTCCAGGTATACCTTTTGGTCCCCAAAATACAAAGTATGCTTTTTGTTTTTTTTCTGGTTTCCATGTACTGTAATCTGTTCCTTTTAAAAAATAAGAATGCGCTTCTTTTATCTCAAAGTTATTATCAGATGATCCACATTGATGTGACTTGTAGCCAGGTGATTCATCGATAGGTTTCAGTTGTTCTTCCATAGGTTCTGTATATGCAACTTCACTTAGTGTACTGCCTATATTTTTGCAAATGTCTTCTGCCTGAAAAATTTCATATTCTTCTTTAAATCCTTTTGGAAAGTTGATTAGGTTCCAACCAATACTTAATTCATATTCACTAGGTATATAGGTCTCATAATCATTTAGAATATTTTCGATATCAAGTTCGTTAGTAGTTATTTTCAGGAAATAACCTTCCTCAGCTTTAATATCAAAGTTATTAAATGGAAAATCTTTTATATGGCCATCCCATCCGCTATTTTTCCATCTATTTAATTCTGTTGCTTGTATACCGTTGTTACTGAGTTTTTCCAATAATTCTTCTGCTGTATCCCAGTCGCTTGAGGGTTTTCCTGGTGTACCAAATTGTATCCAGTAATTGGTAGCAGCATTAATAGGTGCATTACCAAATAGTGTGAAAATAAACAAAAAAATAAAAAAAGCATTCAATTTATAAATAAAATGTTTAAATTGCATGTTCAAATTATAGTCTCGGAATTTTGTTTTGTAAATTTTACTAAATAAGACTGTGCCAAAGGGCTATGCTTGCGTAAGTTTTGTAGGGGGACCAACCTTTTATAATATCTTCTATTTGATCTGGTGTAGGATCTGTTAAGTTATATACTTTTTCAATCCCGCGTTTTAACCCAAGATCACCAAATGAGAATATATTTTCTCTGTGCAAATTAAACATTAAAAACATTTCTGCAGTCCATTTTCCAATGCCTTTTACAGTTATTAACTCGGAAATTACATCTTCGTCGCTAAGGTTTTCTAGATTTGATAAATCTATTTGTTTATCAAAAACCTTTTGAGCTAAATCTTTTATATATTTTACTTTTGACCAAGATAAACCGATTTCACGCAATTTAATATCTTCAGTGTCCAAGATTGCTTTGGCCGTAGCAATACTGGGCTTATATAAATCAGTAAATCTGTTATATATCGAACTAGCCGCTTTCACAGATAATTGCTGTCCTATTATTGCTCTACACAAAGCGGTAAAGTAATCATTACCCCTAAACTCTTGCCAAGGTTTAAACCATTCATTCAAGTCTATATTTTGCAAAATAGCATAAATCTTGGGATCGTTTGTTTTGTAGTGTTCTAATATGTCACTGAAATCAGTGCGCTTAAACATAAACTGAGTTTAGCATAATAGTCATTGTCATTTTTTCTAGTAATAATCCATTATATAATTAACAATATGAATATAGATTCTTACCCATCAGATGAATTAGGAAGTTATCTCGAACACCGTTACCGCACTGCTGAGTATTGGCTAGGTAAGCATCTGAAACTTTTAAAAAAGTTCGGACACGAAGATAAAGCAGCAGGTTGTGCGATTGCAGCAGTAGCTTTTACACATCAAGGTAAAAATAGAATAGATATACTTGATACATCTTTAGCATCGACATTACTTGGTAAGTGGCCGATATCTCCGGCTGATATTAGAAACGTGCAATTTAATACAGCCAACAAATTTGCACAATCCCCAGATTACAAGGCTACACTCTACGAAAGTTTATATTTAACTAATTTTCAAGCAATTGTTCAACCAACTGAAAGTATGTGGGTAGCATACACATCCAGAAATTCACAAGACTCAACAACCGGGCATGTTTTAGGTGCAATACATATTGGCCAAGATAAATGGGCTGTCGCGGACACAAGATATATTCGCAATAAATTAGAACTAATCCCAAGTGTTGTCACTACAGAAGGTTTATACGATGAAGTAATGAGTTCAGCAAAAATCAATACAGACATTCATACTTATACATTTAGACCGTTTAAGTAGATATAAATACAATGAAAACAAAATATTATGTAAAAGGCATGCATTGCGCAAGCTGCGAAATACTTATAGAAAAAGGCTTGATGAAGTTGGATGAGGTTTCTGATGCTCAAGTTTCATTAAAAAATAATACTGTAGAAATAACAGCTGCAAAACAATATGATGCACAGTTTTTAACCGATAAATTTTCTGATGCGGGTTATTCGTTTTACAATGATAAGCCGCTTATAAACACAACGCAGAAAGACGTGAAACAAGTGATGTTAATCTTTGGACTTTTTGTTTTTGTGTTTTTAACATTTGAAAAAACAAGTATGTTTTCGACATTTTCTGTAAATGCCAACTCGTCAGTTTTTAATTACTTTGTCTTTGGATTATTAGCAGGCGTTTCTAGCTGTGCAGCCTTGGTAGGGGGGTTGCTCTTATCAATGTCTAAACAATGGAACACCTTATACAACGGGAATACAAAAGAAAGTAAAAAACCTTTTATATATTTCAATGTGTCTAGAATTGTAGCTTTTGGTGTTTTGGGAGGTGTGTTAGGGCTAGTAGGTACAGCATTCAAAACTACAATCTTATTTTCCACAGCTCTTACAATAATTACGACATTAATAATGCTGAGTATAGGTTTACAAATGCTCAATATCATTTTTTTCAAAAAATTCAAATTAGCTTTGCCAAAGAAAGTAAGTAAATACATTAATACAGAATCCAACTTTACAGGAAAGTACATGCCTATGATGATAGGTGCATTAACATTCTTTTTGCCATGTGGGTTCACATTAATTGCTCAAACAAACGCTCTTGCATCTGGGTCATTTACTCAAGGAGGGCTAATCCTTTTTGCATTTTCGTTGGGAACACTTCCAATGCTTGCTTTAATTAGTTTTTCGAGTTTCAAGTTTTATACAAATCCAAAGTTTGCAAAAAATTTTAACCTATTTGCAGGTCTACTTATAACTTTTTTTGCACTGTATACACTTAATGCACAATTAAATGTTTTGGGTTATCCAAGTCTTAGTGACATTAAATTTTCAGCTCAAACAACAGAGTCAACTGCTCTTACCTCTGATAATGTACAAATTATGCAAATGGAAGCTACAACTTTTGAGTACTCTCCTTCTGTAATAAATATAAAAGCAGGTATTCCTACTAGATGGGAGATTTATAACAGTGGTGCTGCAGGATGTGCCAATGCTGTGTACGCGCGCGGGCTATATCCTGATGTTATACCATTAAAACCTGGGATGAATATTGTCGAATTTACACCTATAGAAAAAGGTAGTTATAAGGTTTCATGCTCTATGGGTATGGTTCCTCCTATAACTGTAAATGTAAATTGAATTTAGTCTTGTTCAATTACTTTATAAGCAACGATCGATGCAGCGACGTGGACATTGAGGGAATAATTTTTGCCATACATAGGTATATAAACAACTTCATCAGAATGGGCTAAAACCGAATCATAAACGCCTTGTACTTCGTTACCCAAGACTAAACAAACTTTTTTGCCATAATCAGCAGTACCATATTCAATAGATTTATCAGTTACTTCCAAAGACACAATTTTATAGCCATCAGCTTTTAGCTCTTTCAAAGCTTCTTCTGCAGTACCATAATGTTTCCAGTCTACGCGTGCTTCTTGACCCATAGAAGTTACTGCAATATCTGAATTTGGTGGAGTAGGGGTTCTGCCGGTTAAAATGACTTTTTTAGCCCCAGTAGCATCGGCCAGTCTAAAGATATGGCCTACGTTAAAAGGGCTTTCAAAGCTTAGTAGTACAAATACAAGATCTACATCGTGCATTTGTACATTTTTATTAAAGAATTTCTTAATCTTTGGACGATTTAAAGGTTTCATAATGAAATAATGATGTTTAGAACCTAAATTCGCAAGAGGAATTAAAATCTATCGATAATGAAGTTTCTTTTTCGCTGGATTAAACCAGTTCAAAATAAACAAAAGAGGCCTTAACAAGTTAAGGCCTCATTAGTGTGAGCGATACAAGTATCACTCACATAGTTAATATACAAAACTCTTAGTTATTTGTCAACTATTTATTCATGCAGATCTGTAGAAGGTTTATGGCAAAAGTTTCCGAATTTCAGATTTTGCCTTTCTTGTTTTAACAAAGCCTAACCAATCTATATTAGCATTGATTTTCTTTTGACGCTCAATCCTGACATAATCACCAGTTTTGAGTTTATGCGACAAAGAAACATAGTGATTATTAACATATCCACCACAACAATGATTTCCCATATCGGTATGAAGTTCATAAGCAAAATCGACAATACAAGCTCCAAAAGGCAATTGGACAATATCGCCTTTGGGAGTAAATACATAAATATACTTCGAGAAAGGTGTAATTACTTTTACTGTCTTAGTATCCAATGCTAACTCACCAATATTTAAATCTTTAAACCAAAAGTTGTCTTGTTTTGTATATTTTATAAACTTGTCGTATGCAGCAGACGTTGTGCCTTTATCACCTAGCTTATATAACAGATGAGATGCTGGGCCGTATTCATTGTACTCGTGCATTTTATGCGTGCGTATTTGTATCTCGATATTTAAATTGTGACTTATTCTAAAGATATTATGCAACGACTGATATCCAGATTTCCTTGGAGTACTAATATAATCGTCTCTCAATTCTGGGTAATTCTGCCATATAGACTTTAAAATATCTTCGACGATATAGCATTCTTCTGTTGTATTAACAAGTATTCTAGCGGCTACTAAATCATCTGGTTTGGCGTTTCGATAACTTATTTTCTTATAAATGCTGTATATACCCTTTAACCTATAATACATATCGCATTTAATGTTATTTTCTTCTAAAATCGCTTTTACAAACTGTATAACATCGTCCATTGTTATTCTCAGATAGTCTTTTTCCGTATTTATTTCGGTATTGATCTTGTGATATTGAAAGGGATCGAGAATTTTAAAGCCGTTATCTTCCAAAAGTGTAGAAAGCTTTCCTAATCCTAGCATTTTTGCCAATGGGCTATAAAAAGAAACAGCTCTAGCTGCTGTATCAATCCTTTTATCCGGCTCCAAAGCAACTGCAGTCTTTATATTATCCAACCGTTCGAACAATCTTAAAGTAAGCGCTCGCATATCATCCGAGGCGTTTATATAGGTCTGAATGGCGTAAGCTTCGTTGCTGAGCTTATTAGATTGTATATGTATCTTTTTAAATTTGTTATAGGCCTTATTGAGCTCGATAACTGTAGGTGAAAAGTTTAAATTTTTAGCATGATCTGACGTGCAATGTTCCACGTCGTGTATTAAGGCTGCATTTAAAATATCGTCTGATGTGATTTTGAAATTTACTAATGTATCGTATAACCGCAAAGAGTGGTCGTAATAAGAGTCACCATATGCACGAGGCTTATGTGCTAAGTGTTTGTGTGCGTATTTTTTGTATAAATCTATATTTTTTGGCATAAAAAAACCCCGTCTTTGCGGGGTAATCAGTTTTTATTAAATTTAATACCCCAAATTCTATATACGCCTTCTTGCAAAGTTAATAATAAGTGTTTGGGACATATTTGTGCTAGTTCTAGTGGCTAGTTGTGCCATATGTACTGATTTTATGGTCTTTGCTTTATATAGTCAACATGTATTCATTCTATTTAATTCGGCAATCTGCTACCATTTATACAATGGACAATACTAGACAATTGAAACATCTTATTTACTGGATATCAGTGGGTTGCGCTGTAGAGCTATCTACATTGATGTTTAGGTTAGTCAAAGTCTTAAATGGTCAATTTGATTTTACGCTCAATTTAAGACTGCTTTTTACTCCTTTATTTGGTGATTATACTTTTATAGGCAGATTAATAGGTTTTTTTACAAGAATTGTATTTATAATTTTTGGTTTGATCTTTGTTGGTGTTGTTTCTGTAGTAGCTTTATTATTACCTATAGTTTGGTATGTTTTACCGCTAATTTTAATAAAAGTATTAGGGTTTTTGCTGACATTTTGTCTTTACGCAGTTATTTTCCTTATAAAGTACTTAAGTTTTAAAAATCTTCCAGCTAAAAGAATTTCTAAAGTTACTAATCTAAGTTGTGCGCAAGCTTTTCGACCAGCGGCTTTGGACATATCAAATGGTATACAAGCCAATTATCTAAATGCTCTCGAAATGATGCATAAAAGTTCTCAAATTAAAGAATTGTTGTTATTGGCCGAATTGAGTATAGAAGATATCTTTTCAAAACTGAGAGATATGCATATTGATGTTGTAGATATACGATCAAAAGCTTATGCATACGCAACAAATAATAAGTCACGCTTTATCGAGTTAGAACATGTTTTTGTTTCATTGATATCTTGTATTCCAAATACAAATGTTTTTTTGTCTGTCTTTGGAATAAAGCTAGAAACTTTGGAAAATGCTGCTTCGTGGTTGGTCGACCAACGTGAACAATTGGCAAAAGTTTATATATGGCAGTCTGATTTTGAAATGCCTAGATCTGCCGGCTTTGGCCATGGAATGACCGGTAGAGTTACACATCACCTTGATGATATATCTGAAGATTTTACCCAAATGGCCAAAGCCGGCATGTTTAAACGAATTGTTGGTAGAGAAGATGAAATTAAAAAAGTAGCCGATCTTATGGGAGGCAAAAATATTAATATACTGCTTATGGGCGAACCTGGCAGCGGCAAAACTACTATAGTGAAAGGAATAGCGCATAAAATAGTATACGGTCTTGATTATGATACTTTGAAAAATAAGCGCATAGTAAGTGTAGAATTTAGCGGTTTATTATCCGGTGCAAAAACATCTGGTGATATTGCAGAAAAATTGCGTCTTGCTTTTGATGATATCCGCAAATCAAAAGATATTATTGTGTTTATAGACGAAATTCATACTTTAGCGGCTGGCGTTTCAAATGACGGTTCCGGTGCTTCTAGTGTGTTTGCTATGCTTGAACCTTATCTTTCTGCAGGAGATATTCAGTTTATTGGAGCTACCAATGTTTCAAATTATCGAAAGTTTATAGAGCCAAATGGTGCTTTTGCACGTCTTTTTGAAACTGTTGAAATACCACAATCAAGTTATCAAGACACAATAGATATTCTCAAAGTAAGCGCACACGAATATGCAGCTGAATTCAATATACATATTACATACCTTGCTCTAGAAAAGATTGTTTCGTTGAGCGAACGCCTCATTCATGAGCGTGTTTTACCAGATAAGGCCTTGGATATTTTGAATAGAAGTTGTGTTGAGGTTAGTAAAACTACAAAGTATCTAGATTCGAAAACTGTAGAAAGTGTTATAGCCGATTTTACGCACATCCCTGTAGATGCATTAGACGAAGACGAATCAAAAAAGCTTTTAGCTCTTGAAGATGAAATGAAAAAAAGAGTAATTGGTCAAGACCATGCAATTACACAGATAGTGGCAGCTCTTAAAAGAGCCCGTTTGGGGATACGTGACGCGAATAAGCCAATTGCAAGCTTTTTATTTGTAGGTACAACTGGCGTAGGTAAAACTGAAACAGCAAAAACTCTTAGTGAGACTTTCTTTGGTGGAGCTAATGCGATGATTCGCTTTGATATGAGCGAATATCAAACGCCAGATAGTATTAATAAACTAATAGGAAATTCTGATGGTAGCACTACAGGCATTTTGACCGATCAAGTAAGGTCCAAACCCTTTTCGTTAATATTATTAGATGAAATAGAAAAAGCCCATTCCGAAATACTTCTTACGTTTTTACAAGTTTTAGATGATGGTCGTATAACAGACTCAACTGGCAGAGTCATTGATTTTACAAATAGCATAATAATTGCAACCAGCAACACTGGTACTAGAGAAATCCAAACTGTCTTTGATAAAAACGGAACTTTTGATGAAATGCAAAATGCGGCCATGTCTAGTGTGAGAGAACATTTTGCTCCAGAGTTTTTAAATCGGTTCACAAGCATTATTGTATTCAACCCATTAAGTATAGAAAATGTTAAAAAGATTGCTCTTTTGATGCTAAACAAGGTTAAGAAGTTGGCAGATGCAAAAAACATAACTTTAACTTTTTCAAATGACTTGTTAGATGAAATTATAAAGCGCGGCTACAATCCTCAATGGGGTGCAAGACCTTTAGCTAGAGTTATCGAGGACACTGTCGAAACATATATAGCAGATAAACTGCTACGCAACGAAATGAAACCCGGAGATGTCATCGAATTAACAGGGACAGTCCTAAAGAGTCCCTAACCCAACGCTTTTCCTTTAGTAGAAGGACTTCGTTTTGTTGTATTACCAAACTATGTACCTGAGGACACTTGTTTGCACTTGGTTTAGTTTATTCTAAAAGCTTTTTTCGAAGGACAGTCCTCAAATTCCAACATTTTCATGGATAACCATTGTACCTAGAGGGTCCGTTTAGGACTGTCCCTTTATACCTTCGTGTTTTCTTCGGTGTATAATGAGCACATGTACACCAATCTGAATGATGCAGTAGATGTAATATGCTCAGGTGCAAAGTTAACCCCGATTGGAATAATTTGGAAAACTCAAAAGTACAAAATCACAAAAATAGGTTATCACCATACATTTACAAATGGAAACACCTTGTATCACACATTTTCTGTTGTTTCTAACAAAATATTTTTCAAATTAGTATTTAATAGCAAAACACTTATCTGGACGTTGGAAAGTACTTATGAAGAACTTTAATCAGGCAATTCCAAGAAAAATGCATATCGATATAAATTCGTGTTTTGCTACGATCGAGCAACAAGCAAATCCTCTTTTACGAGATCGGCCTATAGCAGTAGCTGCAAGAAATTACTCTTACGGTACAATTGTAGCTTCTTCTTATGAAGCTAAAAAACTTGGTATTAAAGTAGGTACAAAAGTTAACGAAGCCAAAAAGCTTTGCCCTAAAATAGTAATAGTCGAACCAGATCCTGCTAAATACCGTGATGTACATATAAAAATCAAAGCTTTATTAGGTAGGTATACTGATAAAGTAATTCCAAAGTCTATTGACGAATTTGTTTTAGACTTTTCTCATAAATCATTTGATAAGCTTGATCTTTTTGAAATTGGTAAGCAAGTAAAAGCTGATATACGGGCAAAAGTAGGCGAATATATTAGTGTATCTATCGGTATTGGGACAAATAGGTTCTTGGCAAAGACAGCGTCAAATCTTAAAAAGCCTGATGGATTAGAATTTATCGACCATACAAATGCTACAAGTGTATATCAAAAACTGTCACTTATTGATTTACACGGGATAAACAAAGGATTTGCTTCACGTTTGGCTGGAATAGGTATATTTAATGCATACGACTTTTTGTTGGCAAGTCCACAAGCTTTGAACTCAGCTTTCAGGTCTATAAATTCTTATCAATGGTATTTGCGCTTACGCGGATGGGAAACCGACGAATCAGATTATTCTAGAAAAAGTTTTAGTAATTCTTATGTTTTACCAAAATCAACTAAAGATATTACTGAGATATCTGCAATATTGATGAAGTTAGTTTTCAACACAACTCAACGACTGCGCGCTCATAAATTTAGAGCAAAAGGTATCCATTTGGGAATTTTGTTTGGAGATAAGTCTTATTGGCATAAAGGTACTATTTTGACATCCGATTTATCTGACACTAGTGCTCTGTATAAAGTGTTTTTTAGATTAATGTACGCATGCCCTGATATACATACAAAACCAGTCAAACAGATTTCTGAGGCATGTTTTTATCTAACACCGGCGAGCACATTACAATTGGAGTTGTTTCAAAATAAACCAAAGCAAGAAAATATTACAAAAGCTATGGATAGTATAAATAATACTTGGGGAGATTTTACACTTGTACCTGCGAGAATGGTACATACCAAAGATCACGCCAAAGATACTATCGCATTTGGTAACGTACGAGCATAAGCTACTAAGTCTTTGCAAAAATACATTCCGTGGACGCCTGGTTCTCGTTCGTCTTCGATAGTTTTATAAAGAGTAAAATCAAACTTTTGCCAAAGTCTCAAAGACGCTGCATTAGTCGACCATGTCGTAAGACTTACTTTTTCAGAGTTTTGTTCAACCAATTCTGTCAAAACTTCATTTACTAATCTTGTACCTACACCTTTACGCCATGTATTTGGAGATACCATTATGCAAACAAAGTAAGCTCCGTCAAAAGGTTCGAAATAGCCAAAACCAGCCGCGAAACCAATAATTGAGTTATCGTCTGGATCAACCGCTACAAAAGCAAATGGCAATTTGGGTTCAAAAGCTTTACCATACTTTTTCTGTATATAATCTGGGTTGTTACCGGTAGCGTAGTTGTAATAACCTTCCAATGAGGTACGCGAGTCTAATGGAGGGACAAAATAATTGCCAACGTCTTGAAACAATTTTATGATGCCTTCTTTATCTTGATCAACTATTTTTCTAACAAGCATAAGCACCTTTATACATAATATTTTCTGTAAGTTCCATATTTCTTTCCTCCAAATATTATAGTATACTATTCGTGTTATCTACAGAGGCAGTGGAAACAATGAAACAGACAGAAACATATATTAAAACCGCATATTTCGTGGCATCAGTACAAGGAAAAGAAAATTGGGATTCCCAGTATCAATTAATTGCAAATATTCTAGCCAAACTAAAGTGTGATGTGAGCACTACAATGCTCGAACTTACCCAAAAAGATATCGAAAAAATGAATGATGAGCAGTTCAAATCGCATTTACTAGATAGTCAAAGGTATATCAAAGATAATGACATATTTATTGCAGAAGTTAGCAGCTCAAGTTCTCATGTGGGTTATGAAGTAGGCTATGCAGTAGCACACGCAAAACCAGTTTTGCTCTTGAGACACGATACTGCATCTCATCACACAGCACCAGCTTTCAGAGGTAATCCATCAAAACTGGTGACTCTTTCTATGTACAATGAAAAAAATCTAGAAAGCAAAATCAAAGCATTTTTGCGAAAAGCAGAAAAAGGTATTTTTGTAAAAAGACTTCCAATCGAATTCACTCAAGGACAAGTCGAATACGTGCAATATCGTCAAGGTATTGGTGCACGTAAATCTTTTAACGCTACAATAAGACAACTCATCGAAGAAGCCATGGCCAAAGACAAAGTTTATAAAGACTTCAGAACTCTAGAAGAAGAGTAATCCTTTTTTACATTTGAATGCATTAGCTTAGTTCTCGCAGCGCAGGATGATATGCAGCCGTCCAAGCGAGAAAACTTAGATAATGCAGAACACAACATGAATCTATAATTTAGTTAATATTTCATAACCTTCTTTAGTCACCAAAACAGTATGTTCAACTTGAACAAAATCAGATTTATCTAAAGTTTCTGTTTCCCAATAACCCTTGTGCTTGAGCCTATAACTACCTTCAGTAATCAAGGGTTCTATACATACAGTCATACCTGTGTGAAGTGTTGGACCTTGCTTTATATTGCCATAACAAGGAATAGTAGGGTCCTCATGCATTTCTTTGCCAATACCATGCCCTGCATAATCGCGTAAGACTCCATAACCCGCTGACTCTGCGATAGTTTGCATAGTATTTGAAAGTAATCCAACTTTGACACCATCTTTGATTTCAGAAATAGTCGACATTAGAGCTTGCTCAGCAACTTGTATCAATTTCTTCCGTTTTGCAGAAATCTCACCAATAGGAACCACAATTGCGCTATCTAAATAAAAACCTTTGTAATTTATAACTGTATCCAATTTCAAGATATCTCCAGATTTCAGTTTTATTTTTTTTGTGGGGAAATTGTGTAATGCTTGATTATTGACGCCTACACATAATCCAGCAGGGTATGGAGGATAACCATAAGGAGCATAACCTTTACATGCGGGCTTTACTCCAAAGTCTTTGCACAAATTCAAAAACATCACCTCTAAATCCCAAGTGGTTAGTCCAACTTCAGCCTTTTGGCTTAAGATCTGATATATTTGTGCTAGTATTTTGCCCCCCAAGCGCATTTCTGCGATTTCGGTAGGTGTTTTGATTAGTGAGGTCATTTAGATATATAGTAACATTTAGTTGAAATGATTGATAAATCTCAATTAACCAAGGTTAGTACTGGTACGTATGCTAATGTTTTTGTAAACAGTACACTTACGTACATCTTAAAAGAATATAGCTTAAACATAGATGTGAATAGCACTATGAAATTACTTGAAGACTACCTTTTGGCAAAAAATTTATTTAATCGACTTAACAGCAGTGCTTTTCAGATACCGCAAACTTATAATTTCTGTATTAAGTCAAACCCTGTTGCTACAACACTATCACTTATAGAAGATTACTGTGGTACCAACATAAGAACTCTGTATAAGCAAAACCAGCTGAAATATCAAGAAAAAACTGAAAATATAAAAAAACTGATTATGCAATTGCCGGAGAATATGCCGATTGAAACTCACCCTGGAAATATCTGTGTTTTTAGGGATTCATACTACATAGTAGATTTTTTTCCCCCTTTCCCACACTTTGGTTTTTATGCTTTTGAAAATAGCTTTTATGAAGAGGCAAGACTCCTAAGAAAACTTTCACGATATTACAATAATAACTTGCGGGTACAGAAGTTTGAATTCTATCTAAACTAATTCCTATAGCCTTTATATGACTGTTCTTATACATTTAGACTTTTTAGTATTAATCTTTAACCTGCTAGGTTCGTTTAGGTCTGTCCCTTTTAACCTATGTAAAAGTACGCTATTTGCAGTCAACTAAATAAAAACAAAGGACAGTCCCTATCTAAACCTGTATAATTTTGCTAATGCAACTGTCTGTCGATGAACTCAAAAAACAAAAAGAACAGCTTATACACACACTTCAAACAAACTACCCAGAAGTATGCGCGTGGTTGGTAGATAATAAGTACGATCTCAATGATTTCAAAAAGCACACTATGTCATTGGCGGCTGCATTTGTTATAGCAGCTGGTGTAACTTCTACTTATCAAGTAAAAGAGTTTGGTGAATTACGCAAAGCTCAAGCGACAGTTTATAACGATAAGAAACTGAAAGAAGAACATATCGATAATCTCAAAGCCGAATATACTAGTGCTGAGGATCTTAAAGCTATAAATGTAATCGAAAACTATGGCGACTATATAAATGCCACTGCACAAAAATATGAACTAGACCCCAAAGTTATATTTGCTACTATCATGGTCGAGTCGATGGGAAATCCCAAAGCGATACGCTATGAACCACAAATCAATGATGCAAGCTATGGATTAGGGCAAATACTTTATTCAACTGCCAAATATATCGGGTTTCAAGGCAGTACAGATCAGCTCTATGACCCTCAAACTAACATTGATCTTATTGGTAAATACCACAAAAGAACTTTGGATACTTATGGACACGATTTATCAGATGAAAGCTTGGCAATTGCATATAATTCAGGAAATCCTTATGGTAAAGCAATTCCTGGTCATGTACAAAAATTTGATAAATGGCTACAAAAAGCCGAGGAGTATAAATTATGATAGAAACTATAAATCCTGAAGTAATAACAACTCCTGCAGAAGCGTATAACGAAGTAATTGGGCTTGAAAGTTTATTGGGATTATTAAATACTGCAAAAGCTCAAAAAGTGCCTACGAATCAAATGATTCAAATGGTCCAAGATATAATTAGTTAGCTTTGCAGAGATCTTAATTTTTGCAGCGCATGTTAGAGCGATGCTAAGTGTTTTTTTGAGGTAAGGATGATATGCAGCCGTCCTTGCCGAAAAAAAATGCTTAGCGTCGCTTATGAAGTTATGCAACAATATTTATAATCTTACCTTTGACATAGATAAAGTTTACGATAGATTTACCATCCAAATGCTTTTGTACATTTACAGAATTTAAAGCAAGCTCTTTTATATCAGCTTCGTTTATGTTTGCATCTACTTCTATTTGGTCGCGACGTTTACCATTGATTTGAATTGGGATAATTAATTTTTCTACAGAAAACAAAGACGCGTCTACTTTTGGCCAAGATTGTAAATGTACGCTGTTTTCTTTTTTCCATTCACCAAATTTATTTGCATCTTGCCACAAGTCTTCGGCTAAGAAAGGCATAAATGGCGCAAAGATTTTTATAAATGATTTCCAAACTTCTAAAGGAATAACAGCTTCTTTTTTCAAAATATTTGTAAATTTCATAACTTCGCTTACAGCGGTGTTCATTTTTAACCCTTCAAGCATTGGAGTTATTGCTTGAACTGTTTTATTAAAAGCGACAGATAAATGTTGCACTTGTTGGTCTTTGACTTTGTCTTTTAACTCATACAAAGATCTTGCTAGTTTGAAACACGCGTGCAAACTGCGTTCATTCCAAGGATAAGTTTCTTCGTATGGGCCTAAAAATGCAAAACAAATACGTATTGCATCTGCACCATAATTTTCAATTACATATTCTGGATTAACTGTATACTCAGGGCGAGATTTGGACATTTTTTTATGGTCAGCACCCAAAAGCATACCTCCGCTCATTCTCCAATTAATAGGCTCTGATACAGGAATATGCCCCATATCGTGCAAAGCTTTCACCCAAAATCTAGTATAAATTAAATGAGCAGTTGTGTGCCCAGCGTCTCCAAAATATTTATCAACAGGTAACCAATATTTCAATTTTTCTTTATCTGCAAAAGCGTTATCATTTTTGGGGTCGATATACCTTATGTAATACCAATTTGACCCAGCCCAAGTTGGCATCGTTTCAGTTTCTAATTTTGCGGGATTGCCTTGAGAATCTACTGTTGTATTCCATTGTGTATTTCTCGCCAAAGGGCTCACGCCTTTATCGTCTGGCAAAAAGTCTTGCATAACTGGAAGTTCTAAAGGTAATTTATCTTCTGGAAGAGCTTCTATTTCACCATTTTGTTTATGTACCAATGGAATAGGTTCACCCCAATATCTTTGGCGTGAAAATATTTGGTCTCTTATTTTATAATTAGTCTTGCGATAGCCCCAGCCTTTTTCTTCAAAATAGTCTGCAATTTTTGTTGTCGCTACGTGAATATCCATTCCATTCAAAAAATCTGAATTTACCATGGTGCCTTCAGCTTCTTGGACTTGATCTGCATTAATTATCTCTGAAGTATCACCATCGCTAGCAACCGCAACACGCTTAATAGGTAAATCAAAAGCTTTTGCAAAAGCAAAGTCTCGTTTATCGTGGCCGGGTACTCCCATAACTGCACCTGTGCCAAATTGATTTAATACAAAATCAGAAATCCAAATTGGCAACTTTTCATTGTTTAATCTATTCAAAACATAAAAACCTGTAAACACACCTGTTTTAACTTTACCTTCGGAGAGTCTTTCTAATTCAGATTTATTTGCTGCTTGTTTAATGTACGCTTGGACTTCGGGCAATTCTGATTTTTGAGCAAATGAGTGCTCGGGTGCCAAAACTACAAAAGTAGCGCCAAAGCTAGTATCTGGCCTAGTTGTAAAACATTCAATTATTTCAGAAGTTTCAGAACCATCTTCATTTAATACTGGGTATTTGATTACTACACCTACAGATTTACCTATCCAATTGATTTGGCCCAATTTAACCGAATCCATGTAATCAACTTGAGATAAACCTTCCAAAAGCTTTTCAGCATAGGCCGGTATATTCAAAACCCATTGTTTAAACATTTTTTTGACTACAGGATGGCTATCTCTTTCAGAAACTTTTGATCCGTCTTCTTTTGTCAAAACCTCTTCATCAGCCAAAACACCCAAAGCTTCGCACCACCATACAGGCATTTCTTTTTGATAAGCCAAGCCTTTTTCCCAAAGTTTTATAAACATCCACTGAGTCCATTTGTAATAAGAAGGGTCACATGTATTTACTTCACGACTCCAATCTATTGCATAACCCATTTTTTGCATTGCAGATTTATAATCTACAGTGGCTTTGGCAATAGCTTCTTGAGGAGTAATGTGCTCTTTTATGGCAAAAGTTTCTGCGGGCAAACCAAAGCAATCCCACCCCATAGGAAATAATACATTGTAACCTTGCATTCTCAAAAACCTCGAGTAAATCTCTGGGACCGTATATCTCATCATATGGCCAGCGTGCAGATATTTACCAGAAGGGTAGGGGAGTTCAGCCAAAATGTACTTCTTGGGTTTTTCAGAAAAATCTACTGCTTCATAGATATTGTCTTTATACCAATTGTCGCGCCATTTATCTTCGATGTTTTTATGATTGTAATCTCCCATAGAATGAACATATTTTAGCATACAAGGGACTGTCCTAAACGGACCCTCCACGTACAAGGTTTGAACATAAAAAGTTGTACTTTAAGGTCTGTCCTAAACTGTCCCCTTGACCTCATAGGCTGTAATATCGTATAGTACGGAGCGTGGCTAAGAAAAAAGGTAATCGCATCTTAATAGGAATGAAATGCACCGAAACAGGTGTAGTGACCTATTTGACTAGAAAAAATCGTATGAATACCCAAGATAAACTTACACTCAAGAAGTTTAATCCAAAACTTAGACGCCATGTCCTTTATAAAGAAGTCACAAAGCTTAAATAATTAGCTCCTTTTTCATCAGTACTACCAAAGATTTTACTAGTTTGAATTTTTATATGCTAATATTTATGCATGAATTATTCAAACACAAACACCGTACAAAGCTTTATTCGTGGTTTAGCATGGTTTTTAACATTGGCATTGCTAATGCTATTTTTTGGTGTGCCTGCAGCTTCACTTTCGCAAGCAGCTACAGGAACATCCTCAACCTTTTTAATACCTGTTTTTGTCTTTAGTGTTTGGGTTGCGTCAATAGTTTCTAAAATGTTTTTTATACTTCCAGAATGGGAACGTATAGTTATTTTACGTTTGGGAAAATTTGATGGAGTCAAAGGACCAGGCTATTTTGTAATACCTCCATTTGTTTATTCTGTAGCAGCTATAGTAGACACACGTATAGAAACTCACCAGGTAGAGGCTACTGCAACTTTGACAAAAGATAACGTCCCAACAAAAGTTACAGCCGCTGTTGAATTTAAATTAGAAGATCCACGAAAAGCTATTGTTGATGTTCAAAATTACCGCCAATCAGTAATATGGCTTTCTACTGAAGCGCTCAAAAATACAATAGGTAGCTTGGATCTAAAAGATTTATTAAGCGAAAGAGATCAAATTGCAAAATCTTTACAAACACAAATAGATGAAGGTGCTGCAGTTTATGGCATTGACGTTCGAGCCGTACGTATTACCGACATTGACACACCAGCATCATTGATTGAAGAATTAGCAGTAATCGCAAGAGCGCGCCGAGGAGCAGAAGCCAAACAAATTCAGGCAAATGCAGAAATTTTAGTTGCAGAAAAAATTGCTCAGGCAGGAAGTATATTGGCAAACTCCCCAGCAGGTATTAAACTAAGAGAGTTACAACTTTTGGCTGAAATTAGCAAAGAACAAGGATCAACCATTGTAGTTTATCCATATCAAGATGCAAACGGTAGAGAAATTGCACATTCTGCTATAAATAGAATTAAAAGTTAAACATTTTATAAATTTTTAGAAAGATTATTATGACTGACACAAACAATCAAACAGATATACAAAAAAGACCTTTAATTTCTTGCTCACCTATAGGTGGAGTTGCAGCAATGGTTCTTATGACACTAGCTAGTTTTTCTTTGGGTGTAGTTTGGGTAAAAGGATTCAACCCATCTATTCCATTTTTAGATAAATACACAAATACTGCAGCCGCAGGTACCCCTGCAGCAAAACCTGCAACAGCTACAGCACTCGACAATTTAACAGATGCAGCAAAAAAAGCTGGTGTTGATACTAAAAAATTTGAAACCTGCGTAGCTAACAAAGAAGGTAAAGCAACCGTTGACGCACAAATGGCTGCAGGAACTACTTTGGGTATAAAAGGCACTCCAGGCGGTTGGTTGGTAAATGTCAAAACTAACAAAGCTGTTCAATTACGTGGCGCTGTAGATTATGCAACTTTGCAAGCTGATATCAAAGGTTTAATCGCAGGAACTACAGACACTGCAAGCTTGTATACTGGAACATTGCCAACATTAGCAAAAGAAGATCATATTACTGGTGCAAAAAATCCAACTGTTATATTATTTGAATATTCTGATTATGAATGTCCATTCTGCAGAAGATTTCATCCAACTTCAAAACAAGCTCTAGATGAATTTAAAAATGAATTCGCCTTGGTATATAGACATTTCCCACTCGAGTCTATACATCCAAAAGCACGTCCAGCTGCTGAAGCGGCAGAGTGCGTAGCAAAACTTGGTGGAGATACAGCATTTTGGAAATTTACAAATTATATATTTGAGAACTAACCTATAGATCATAGGACCTGGTCTGACCAGGTCTCTAAAGAAAGAGCAGGTTGAGAGCTCTTATGGTGGGTTATAGTTGCCGTTTGGCAACTGGTTAAGTGTTCTTATTTGGGATGCAGAAACACTTATCAGTTGTTATCGGTAACGCGTAAGTTCCGCTAAAACAGTTTCTGGGTTTTCCACACCAGCGTTTTCTAGTAAGGTGGTAACCTCACTTATCAACCGCTGACGTGTAATTGGTCCAAGGAATCCGTATGGGAAAGCGGTGCCCTTTAATTGACCAATCTTGTACCAAAAGTCACTGTTCTCGCGGAGCTCATCTGGCATTTTTTCCATATAAGCCTCCTTTGTTTTCTCAACCTGCTAGTTCCAGCATTATACCCCATAGCATGTATGTTAGCAAAATACTAGACCTGGTCCTTGTAGTGAAACCCTGATATCCATGCTAGAATCCAAGGGTCATGTCACAAACTGACAATTTATCTCCAGGAACATTATATGTAGTAGCTGTACCAATAGGTAATTTTGACGATATTACATTGCGCGCACTGCAAACACTCAAAACCGTTGATTATGTCTTATGCGAAGATACGCGGACAACTAACACTTTGCTTACACATCACAATATTAAACAAACGCTGATTTCATATCGAGATCAAAACCACGACCGTATTTATTCAAAAATAATTGAAGACTTAAAAAATGGATTAAACATCGCACTAGTATCTGATAATGGAACACCAACTATTTCAGATCCAGGTTTTAGGCTTATACACGAAATAAGACAAGGTTTAACCGACCTGCCTGCGCAGACAATGATAAGCCCTATAACAATACCAGGCCCATCTGCGTTTGTAGCTGCGCTAAGTGTTAGCGGATTACCTACTGACAATGTTTTATTTTGTGGATTTCTACCCAAAACAGCGAGCAAAAGACGTAGTATAATTGAAAATGGCGGTAATAGCGAAAGTACATTGATTTTCTATGAATCACCGTATAGAATTAATGCCTTGCTCGCAGAAGTCTACAAAATACTGGGTGATCGCAAAGCCTTTATAATAAAAGATATAACTAAATCTTTTGAAACTGCTATTTATGGACAGTTATCAGAAATAACACAACAAAAACTAAAAGAAAAAGGCGAGTATACTGTATTGATAGCAAAGAAAGGATTTTAATGGATACACAAACACTAAACGAAGAAAAACAACATTTAGCAAATACGCTTACAAAAATAATAGAGTCAAAAACATATCTTGAAAAATCTATAGATGCTTTGGGGAGTAATACTTTAGAAACTTTAAAAGAATTAAAAGAAAGCTCCCAATCGGGCGATCTAGAAGACTTTATGGCGCGTATGTCTGCAGAACATTCAGCTTACAATATTTATGATAAGTATACTCAATTAAGCGAGTTTGAAAGCATGATCCAACAACCATATTTCGCTAGAATAGATGTAACCGATGTATCTAACGAAAACTCAACTTCGCTTTCTGCTATTACATCTCATTATATTGGTAAATTTGGTTTTTCTTATAATACACAGCCTACAATACTAGACTGGAGAGCAAAAGTTGCATCAATTTACTATAGATACAGATACCCTCAAAAGAATGTTAAATACGATACTCCAGACGGTGAAGTAACTAAAGACTTAAAGCTCAAAAGAACATACGAAATAGATAACAGTGAATTGGTTAAGTATTATAATAACGACATTCAATTTGATGAATCTGCAGTAATCTCTGAAAAGATTTCTACTCGTACGGGAGGTGTACTTGAGGATATCGTCGAAACTATTCAAGAAAAACAATTAGATATTATTGAATCTGATCCACGCCGTGTCTGTATTGTCCAGGGTTGTGTAGGTAGTGGTAAAAGTACTGTAGCTATTCATAAACTTTCTCATATCTTTTTTAATTTCCCGCAATTGATCAAACCAGAAAGAGCACTTTTAGTTGCTAAAAACCAAATTTTAATTGGGTATTTATCTACACTTTTTCCAAAGCTAGGCATTTTCAATATTAGCTATAAGACTCTTCGCGATTTGATAATAAACATAATCTTTAGAGAAAAAATACGTGTCAGCGTAGATTTAGACTTGGATCAAGACACATCTCAAATAGATATGACCTATTTAGATAATTTACAAAAACTAGTCGATAGTGTCGCAATCAAAATAGACAACGAAATTAAAGATTTATTCTCAGATCCAGAATATGCAGCGTTTTCGGGAGCCAAGTACAGTTATAACCAAACACCTTATGAAAATATATCAGACATAATCTCAGACATAGAAGAAGAGCTGGATATGCAAAAAGAAAATCTCAAAGAAAACCCTGAATCTCTTCGCGCCTGGCTTTTTAAAGACAATATTAAAGTACTTCGTAAGCTTATTACCAAACTAAAGAAACTTCAGACTTCTATAGAAGAAGATTATATGACCAGTTTGGTAAAACAGCTGAAAATTAATACAAAAGAAAAACTAGGTTATAAAGATATATTGCTTTATATTTCTCTACATATCGGCATCATCGGCTTTAAAGATTTTATGAAGTATGAATACTGCGTTGTCGACGAGGGTCAAGATTTTAGTTTATTAGAATATCAAGTTCTTGGAAATCTAATTGTTAATGGAAGATTCTCGATACTAGGAGATTTGAATCAGGGTTATAAAGAAGAGGGGATTGCATCTTGGGATGACATACAAAAAGTTATAAAAGCTGCGAAAGAAGCTGACGTATTTGAATTGGATACCAACTATAGAAGCACCAAACCTATTATAGATTTCGCAAATAGTATTTTGGGAAAATACACACAAACCTACCTACCAAAGCCAATAAACCGTAACGGTGCCGACCCAGAAATTATACGAACCAATTCATCGGCAGAGCTGTTAACAAAATTTGAACAAGCCATAAGCGCCGATGCCCAAGACCTTAACAAGAGTATTGGTATCATTGTTTACGACACGTCGCTGATGGAAGACGTCAATACAATAGTAAATAAGCTTGATATCCAAAAAGACTTGCTTATCAAATTAAATGCTAAAACACGAATTATTTACCATCCAAAAGCAATTTACCTAACAGACTTTGATGATTGTAAAGGCTTAGAATTTTCTAAAGTCTATGTTTTGGGATTAAATGTAGATGCAATAAAGACGAGAAAAGAAGCAAAAAGTGCTTTTGTCGCAGTTACTAGAGCCATGAGTCAACTTTCTGTATACTATTAAGCATCATGAAAAAATATTCCTTAGCTATTTTAATGGGGTTAACTATACTTTTGCGTATTATCAACCTAGGGTACTCTGATTTTCAAGGTGATGAAATAAAAGCTTTGTATATACCTGACAATGGCACAAATTTTTCAAATTATCTATTAGATCAACGAAAAGGTCCGACACAATTTTTTGTAACTGCACTGGTCAAGTTGGTTGACGCTGATTATCAAAATAGGTTTTTGGTAAGACTGCCTTTTGCATTAGCTGGAATTGCGGCAGTTTACTTCTTTTATAAATTTATTGAGATCTATTTTGGAGATCAAATTGCGTTGATCTCTGCATTTTTCTTTTCTACAAATGGCTTTTTGGTAGCATTTTCACGTATAGTGCAATATCAATCATTTGTTATTTTGTTCATGATTATGGCGCTATACTTTTTTTCATTGAGTCTATATAGAGAAAAGTGGAGTATAAGCGGACTTTACTTGGGTTTCATTTGTTGGGCGTTATCATTTTTGTCTCATTACGATGGCTTATTTATTTTTCCTTTTGTTTTATTTATTCTTGGAAAGAAGTTGTCTCAAGTAAAAACAAGCACTGGTATAGGCTTAGGAGAATTAAAGCATTTATTTGGATCAGCCGGTATATTTTTGTTGATAGTATCAGCTTTTTATCTCCCATTCGTACTAAACATAACTCAGGCTACAAAAGATTATTGGTTCGGACGTATTACAGGTGGTGTCTCCACAAAAAATTCCAGTTCTAGATATTTGTTTAGCGTATATCAACCAATATATGTATTACACATATATACTTTACTAGGCATCACAGGCCTGGTTTCATTTTTTTATAAAAAAAGCGCATCGGTCAGAGGATTTCTTGTAGATAACCAATATTTATTGGCGACTCTTTTTTGGGCAATAATACCTTTAATTGTTATGGAAGTTTTGATTTCAGTACCAGGTACACATATTTATACATATTTAATTCCTTCTATCGTAATAATGGCATATGGTCTAAATACTCTATTCAGTATCGAATTAAAACCTATATGGACAGGAAAGGTCAAAAGCTTATTAAGTATTACAGGCGTATTAACGCTTGCAATCTTTGTTTATGCACAGTCATATGCAATTTATGTAGATAATAAAAGTGAATATCCTTGGGAAGAAGAAAAGTTTGCGATTTGGACATTTCCAAAACCAACACCAAGTTACCATCTGAGCTTATTTGGATTTCCTTATTACAGATTTTGGGATGAGGTTGGAGATATAGTAAATTCTGACATGTCACTTGAAGCATATGGAACTAATGAACGCACCAGTATATCTAGGTATCACGTACTTTTACCAAAAGAGACAAACATAGCGGGATATTATGTCTATATAATAAATCCGCAAAGCTTTGAAAATGACATTGCACACGAAAAAGCGGCATACTGGATCAAAAGGTATGCACCAGTCATTACTTTCCGCAAAAACAGTATGGATATTGTAAGGATATACAAAATGCCGCAAGGCGGCTTAGAGATAATAAAAGCACAAGGCTATTAGTAAAACTTTAAAAATAAGCAGAAAATATCAGCAAAAATATGCTTAATGCTGTTATAGCGGTTATCAGTACAAACCCTGCAGATACATCTTTCAAAATTTTTGCCGTAGGATGAATTTCTTTAAAAAAATGGTCTGTAAAGTTTTCTACAACTGTATTCAACAACTCTGCAGAAAGAAGTAAGCCGCTAGATATTATAAGTAACCCCCAATCAGTATGTGAAATCTCGAAAAAAAACCCAAGCCATACGGCAAACACTGTGAAAAGTAACTGAATACGAAAGTTTACCTCATGAACTAAGGTATGAAGAACTCCTTCAAATGCATATTTAAAGCTTTTTACACGTTTGCGGATCATAAACAAATTATACAGGATCTGTCCTTTCTAAGATATGTACCCGCTATATGATAATAAAAAGTAATGGTACATCAAAATCACCGATACGCCTTTTTTCCCTCAACTATGCGGGTACATATCTAGATGAGGACAGACCTCGACAACGTATGGTACGATATACGCGATGCTAAAGCGAAATCTAACCTTCAAAAGAATAGTTATTACAATATTTATTTTATTGGTCGCTGTATTTGTTTTCAATTTCAATAAGTCTAAATACACTTCGGCTGTTAAAAAGGTAGAAATTCAAAATAAGGTTGTCGAAAAAACACTTAGCGCAGATGGACGCGTAACATCTGAAAAAGAAGCCAAACTTGCTTTTAAATCTTTAGGAACTTTGCAAACTCTGAAAGTAAAAGAAGGGCAATTTGTAAAACAAGGCGAGCTTTTGGCGATAAAAGATACAACCCAAACTTACCAAGAACTTCAAGCTCTTAAAGACACAAGAGATATTGCCATTAGAGACAAAGATATCTATATCTTGAACTATGGTGATGATAGAGGTAGTGTCGGAGGAGATGATGTTTATAACGAACAGTTAAGACGTCTAGACGAAATCATCAGCAAGGCAGAAGCAGGGTACCAATCGGGTTTATCCAGTCTTGGCGATTTATATGTATATGCACCATTTGATGGAGTGGTAGTAGAAAAAAACTTTAATGAAGGTGAATTAGTCACAGCAGGAGCTACAGTTATAAAACTTGCAGATATCAACGAACTTTATTTTGAAATGTCTGTAGATCAAGAAGATTTCGCGAGTTTGATTAACGACATGGCAGTAAAAGTTTCTTTAGACTCTTACACAAACACAGAATTTGATGGTCAAATTTATGATTTACCACAATATATAAGCATAAATGATACAGAAAATATAAACATAAAGGTAAAGTTTAACGCCAATGAGAAAAAGCCACTTTACGGTATGACCGGTGAAGGTGCGTTAATTTTATATACATCTGGTAAAGAAGTGAATGCATTGGCTTATGATGAAATAAACTATGACGAAGAAAATAAAGCCTATGTCTGGACAATTGATGATAAAGCAAAGATTTCTAAAACATATATAGAAACAGGATTGGAAGGAGATATATTTACTGAAATAAAATCTGATGTAAATCAAACTATAGTAATTCCTGCAAATGCACAATCCAAAGTCCAAGAAGATTTTACTGCAACTTTTATAAATGAGTAATTCATCACTTTTAAAAACTGAAAGCCTTTATAAATCGTATCTTGTCGGTTCAAAAGACGATGCTAACGCTGTGAAGATAGATGCATTAAAAAATATAAACATAGAAATTAATCAAGGAGAATTCCTTTCTATAGTAGGCAAATCTGGGTCTGGAAAATCAACGCTGATGCACATAATCGGTTTATTAGATACGCCAACATCTGGCAATTTATTCATAAATAAAATAAATGTAACAACTATGAACGAAAAAGAGTTGGCACGAATCAGAAACAAAGAAATTGGGTTTGTTTTTCAATCTTTTAATTTATTATCTAGAGCGTCAGCTTTAGACAATGTAGTTTTACCATTAAAATATAGTACAACCCCAAAACATTTATGGGAACAAAAAGCTAATGCTTTGCTAGATTTAGTAGGATTGTCTGAAAGAAAGCTTAATAAATCAAATGAGCTATCTGGTGGACAAAAACAAAGGGTAGCAATAGCAAGAGCTTTAGTTAATGATCCCTCCATAATCTTGGCAGATGAACCTACAGGAAACTTGGATTCAAAAACTGGAAAAGAAATAATGGCACTTTTTACCGACCTACACAAACAGGGTAAAACAATAATCATCGTAACGCATGATAACGATATAGCTATGCAAACAAACAGACAAATAGTAATTTCTGATGGTGAAATATTAGATAGTGGGGCTAAACAATGACATTTATAGAAACATTTGCGACATCCTTAACAGCATTAAAAGCAAATAAAGCTAGGTCATTTTTGACAATGCTAGGCGTAATAATTGGAGTTTTTGCTGTTGTTACACTTGTATCAATAGGTATAGGATTTCAAAATTATTTAAAATCTCAATTTGATGCGTTGGGTTCTAATTTGATATTTGTTATACCAGGAAAAGCCAACTTTGCCGATGATCCTGCAAAATCATTTACTGGAAATAAGCTCGATGAAAAACATCTGGAATTGATTGAAAAATATGCAGGCGATTTTTTGAAACAAAGCGATACAGACGGATCATATTTGCTTAGTCCTTCTATACGTGTTGGAAAAAGTGTCGAATTTAAATCAAAAAAATATTATGGAACTTTGTCGGCTGGTAATGTAAATGCACAATATATATTTAATATCAAAGTAGCAGATGGTAGGTATTTTACAAATAATGAGATCAAAAGCAAAAGCAGAGTAGCCGTTCTTGGACCAAATGTTGTCGCAGAGTTATTCCCAAATAGATCTCCAATAGGTCAAAAGGTAAATATAGAAAATATAAAATATGATGTCATCGGAGTACTAGAAAAGAAAAGTGCAGACTTTGATGACAATATATACGTACCTTACACAAGTGCGATGCAAGATTTTGACATTAAAAACTTTTCTAGCATTGCACTCAAGTCAAAAAATGAAAACAATGTACAAGAAACTATGCGCGAAGTGAAAACAGCTATGTTACACGATCTTAGTGATGACAGATTTAGCGTTTTGTCGCAAGAAGATGTACTTTCTTCTATTCAAAACGTATTAAAAATTGTAACTACAGGTATAGGAGCAATCGCAGGGATTTCTTTGATCGTTGGAGGTATAGGTATTATGAATATAATGCTAGTTTCAGTTACAGAGCGTATTAAAGAGATCGGATTACGAAAAGCATTGGGTGCTACATCATACAATATTGCGTTGCAGTTTTTAATGGAATCAGTAGTTTTAAGTGTTAGCGGTGGAGGTATAGGGTTACTACTTGGGTGGCTTGCATCGCTTGCAGCACGGGTTTATGTACAAACGGCTGTTCCTTGGTGGGCCGTAGCACTCTCATTTGGATTTTCAGTGTTAGTTGGTATGATTTTTGGCACTTACCCAGCTATTCAAGCTAGCAAAAAAGATCCTATAGAGGCGTTGAGATACGAATAAAGCGGTTATAGTTTGACTTGCTTGATGTTATAGATCGCATTGTTCGAGAGGTAAGTATTATTCAAAGCTTGTGTTAGATCTGTCTCGTTATAAAATACTTTCCATACATAACCTTTTGGAAGGCTTATGTTATTCACATCGTCGATTACAGTCCCATATGTATATTCTGTCTTTTCAAAAACAAATTTTATGTTTTCATCTTCACGCAATTCATTGATAGCATCCATCACGCTATCGTTGCTTTTTTGCTCAACTTCATACATAGAATCATTTACTTTGATAGTTACTTTAACTTTTTCTATTTTTTGAGCTTTTTCTATTTCTGGGGCATCCATAACTTTGACTTCGTCTGTAGCCAACGTTAAATTTACTATAAATGCTGCGATTATCAGCAAACCTATATAGATTGGAAAATATAATTGCTTATTTATATTAGGAATCACCACTATCTAATTCTAGCAGATAATTTATAGACAGGTCAGACTTGGTCTAGTAACCGTAGTATAATACTGTGAGTTAAGCTCCTGTAGCTCAGCGGATAGAGCACTCGTCTTCGGAACGAGGTGTCGGGGGTTCAAGTCCCTCCAGGAGCACCAGTAGACCTGGCCAGATCGGCTCGTGTATGATCTAACATATGAAATTTTTAAAAGACTTACTAATAATAGATTTTGAAGCCACAGGTGCACAACCTAGCATAGATCAACCTATTCAATTGGCAGCTATTCTTTTGGATAAAGAAACATTACAAGAGAAAAAGTCATTCAGTACCAAGATTAAAGCAGATTTATCTATAACGACTGATGATGAAGTCAAAGAAATAATATCTGGGTTTTCACAAACCGACTTGGATGCAGCTCCAACAAAGGCCGAAACTGCAAAAATGTTTGTTGATACTTTTGGGCTTAATGATTATCTTTTATCTGCATGGGTAATGAATTTGGACGATAGATATATGGAAAAGGTTTTGACCGAAGGTGGTTATAATTTTGATGAGCTTGATTACCATAAGATGGACCTTTTCCCAATTGTATATACTTATTTAGTGAAGTCAGGTTATACAGGTGGTATTAGAACCAAAAACATATATAGCTACTTTGGTGTTGAACGTGGTGCACAACACGACGCCCTTGAAGACTGCCGCATAAGCGCAGAAATCTTGCGTAAAGTGATGCTGGCTTAAATATATATAGTATAATTTGCCTGTAACTCGGGGGGTGTAGCTCAGTGGTAGAGCAGCGGCCTCTTAAGCCGCGTGTCGAGGGTCCGATCCCCTCCACCCTCACCATTTAAACAAATTATTCCGTTGTTACAATTTTATAGATGTTAAGTTATAGGTAAGGGATCGGATGCCGGACCCCGCTTAGCGGGGGAGGCGGGATCGACGGGCGAGCTAGCAAGCGAGAACCGGTGATCGATCCCCTCCACCCTCACCAATAGATGAGATGCGTTGTCCACGCCACCCTGCTTAAAGCGGAACAGCGTGCTTAAAGTTGGTGTTTTAAATCCCGGATATTGATAATAGAGGTTTTCAGGAAAAATAATCTTTTGTAGTTCTGTTTTTCTTTCGAACGACAGCTTTTCCCACAGAGTTCTAGGATTTTGGTACAACCGAGAAATCTCATACTCAAATTTCGCATTTTCAAACTTTAAATTTTCGTTTTTATTTAATTTTAGATATTTACCCTTCGTGAGAAACAAAAGCGCGTTTACGGAGCTCCTAAGCGGTCTGATTTCATCTAGTAGTGACTTAAACTCAGACTCAAGAACATCTTTATGAACAGTTTTTCCTTTAGTTATGGGGTAATAGTATGGATAATGTTTTGTCTTGCCCTTGCACCAGGAACCAGTGAAGCTAGTATTAGATATTGCACACTTAACTAAAACTCTTAATGGAAAGTCATCTTTTCTATAACTTTTGGGTTTACCAAGGGGTTTCGATGCCGCAAGTTTTTGTAATTTATCCCACTCATGGTCAGTAAACATAGCATCATGTTTTCCTTCGTAGATGTTTTCAGTCTTCTTAAATTTAATTACACCCTTGTAAAAGGGATTTCTAATAAACTTACCTACAAAATTGGAGCCTACTTTTTTCCCACTTTTGGTTTTTATGCCACTTTCATTTAAATGTTTAGCAATTTCTTGAAAAGAGTAACTGCCTGTCAAATATAGATGGCCAGCATCCTTTAGTATCGAAAAATTTGGTTCATCTCTTATCGGCACCCTATGATCTTGACCTATATGCTCTAATCTATATCCAATTGGAGGCACGCTTACCGGATAACCTGCTTGAACGCGCTTTTTTATACCGTCACGGGCCCGCTCAGCTCTAATTGCATTATCTAGTTTGGCTTGGGCAGCAATTAACGTTTCAATAAACTCCCCCATAGGTGTATTATCCGTAAACTCTGTAGCTGACTTAATAACTACGCCATAATCTTGTAATCGTCGTTTTATGTCTAAATAATCAATTGTGTTGCGTGATAGCCGATCTAGTCTGTACACAATCAAGTGTGTTATTTTACCTTTAGATTTTCTGCAGTACTCCAGTAGTCTTATAAGTTCTGGGCGTTCCGCAGTTGCTGCCGATTTTCCTTCATCTCGAAATATTTCAATAATTTCAAGCTCCTGTAATGCACTGTAGTTACGACAGTAATCTTCCTGATTTGATAACGAAAAATTATTTACTTGTTCTTCACTGCTTACTCGGAGATAAGCTATAGCTTTTTTCATAAAAACAGCCGCACTGGTAGTTGTAAACAGAACCTAAGGCACTGTTAACCAATGCGGCCATTTTAATACCCTAGACTTAACTGCTTACAACTTAATCAATTATAAACTAAGGGACTTGACACTCAAACTTCCTAACATGCTAGTATATGGCAGCTCAATTTGAGCTCGATGGCCCTACCTACACAGGGTGGCTTTAGCCAAGGGTGTAGGCCGACCGTAGCGAACGAAACGACCGACGGGTGAAAACGGGTCAGTTTATCTGACTATATGCTCTTAGGTTTTACACTTAAGAGATGAGAAACCTCAGACGAAATACTCAAAAGTTCTTAAAAGTTATTTTTTGACGAGCTTGCGAGTCGTCTAGGAGATATCCTGAGGGAGTGAGGGAAGCGAAGGGAGGACCCCCGGAGTTGTGCGTATAGGGGCGAAGGGGGTTTGGGGGATGTCGTGACATCGTTAACTTTGATACACACCAGTTATTTTATTTAGCTCCTGGATATATTTAAGTCTAGTTAAATAGTCAGGCAATTTAACTCCACCAATAATTTGGTACGCGTATAAACCCTCGGTAACCACCTCCATGTATTTTTCCAATACATCTGATACTACCAATGCCTCAGATAAAGCTTTTCTGAAATTAAGCCTATTTAAGTTTTGTGAAGAAATAACTGCTGCGGATTTACGGTTTTTCACATTGTAAAAACGTTCAGTAGAACTGACAGGATCAAAAGGTTTCCCATCTTTCACCCTGTTTGCAATATCTTTAATTACAAGCTGTTGTTTTATACTGAGACCAAATGGATTGCTAATATTTCTAGTTACTCTAGGCATTTATATATTATACAATCTAGTTTTTTACTAAAATGCCACAAAAGAGGTAATATGTTCCTATGTTGGACACAAATAACTATAGAAAATCTGACAAATGGTTAAGGCTAAGGTTATTAAATAGTAACCTTGTAAGCCTTACGACTAACACCGATATTGAGGCAGAGTACTGGGGAGTTATCGAGTATATATCTGAAATAGAAGAGGCAGGAGTTAACTTCTTAATTAGTAGAGGATACAATCGCAAAGATGCTAAACAGAACTATAAAGTTTTAAACTCCTACGTAAGACAAGCAAAAAATTATTACCTTACCGCGAAGAGCTTGCAGTACAGGTCAGCCCCTTTGATGTACTATTACTCCTTTCTTAATCTAGCAAAAGCATTTCTGTTAGTTAACGACATACACTATAAAGAAGTAAAGATTAAACACGGTCTCATTTATAAATACCCCGGAAAGCGCGATATCAATAAACAAAATGTGATTTCCGCAGACTCAGCCAATGAAGTCTTTCCTAGACTATATAAATTATGGTTCGGACAACCACTAGAGTTGAAATCGTTTAGTATCCTTACTTTACTGGGCTACTGTAGCGAGATAGCATACCAGTATGAAAAGGCGAAACTTGGAAATAGAAGAGTAGATCCAGCACTATATGTAGGCGTTTCAGACTCAAAATTAAAAACTTCTTGGGCATTGTTGGGCTTGTCTAACTTTGATGAACTAAAAAAGTATAAAAAGACTACTAAAACACTAACTAGTAATTTCTCTATAGTGTCGCCCCCTCAACATGTACTCAGAGAAATGTTTGATATGAATGCTTGGGAACTAGCAAACTTTACTTTCTTGCAGTCCAATAAAACTCTCCCATGGTTATCCGATAATGTACCGGCACCTACAAATACACAAGTCTTTGGTGCTCTTAAAAATTTATATCAGGTAAACTATTTTTCGGGAAACTTCGACTTTTTCACAAGATTACCTTATCAACCTAACAATCAAAAGGATATGGATGAGAGCATGGCAACCTATATAATATTATTTTTCTTATCAAATCTAGTTAGATACTGGCCTTCAGTTTTGGAGTCATATTTGCTGGCTAGGGATACATGGTTAATTGAAGGCTTTATACGGTCATGCCCACATACATTACTACGAGCATTTATTTCGAGGATTGTAAATGAGGATGTGGTAATAACTTCAAAAGACTAAAAGGGACTAAACCATAAAAGTATCCCGTATAGCCGTAAACTCTGAAACCGCTTTGAAGTAGCTCTCTAATTGCATGTAACTCCTAAACCGAAAGTTTTCTTTATTTTTATAATACGGATCTGTATTTATAAACTTCTCATATAGGTGGAAGTCCTTATTGGAAGCTATGATAAAGAGTTTTGTAGATAGCGGGCTTAGTTGACACAAGCGCTGCATACCGCTTAATATTTTAGTGCTATGCTCAACCTCAAAGGCTGCCACAGGGACTTCGTCTCTTAACCAAATGACGTCAATTTGATTTACTAGTTTTAATATATCCTCACCTAGAAATCTTTTGGGCACTTCCCGTAACGAGATGTAGTCTAGTAATTTTTCTCCAAAAGCTTCTACGCTTTTATCCGGACAATATGTATCAAAGCCAAGCAGTTTACCTATTTTTAACAATAACAATTGGGCTTCAGCATGGGCACTGATATGATTTTCTTCTTCCAAGTCGCTTTCTGCAGCAGAAGTATCAGACGAGTAATGATGCGCAAACGAGTCTAAATCACCAAATTTAGACAAAATCGCCGCAAGTCCTTGCTCGTTTATAGGCATAAAACCTTGGACAATCATATTTCTGCTGTATCCAGCAAAATCCGCAATATCTGTGATTGGTATATAAACAGGCTTGAGGTCGTTTAAAAAGAAAATACAAGTCCAGGGCTCTTCACCTTTCTTAGGGGGCCATAATGACACGCCCAAATCAGCACTATGTTGCTTAAAAAGCAATTTACCCGCATAGACAAGTTTTCCTTCTCGTTCTTTACCTTCTCTTCCCTTATAAAATAGAACTAAGTCTCCAGGTTCCAACTTTTCCCAGGAGCTTTTTTTAGAGTCTTTTGTACCCCACGCAAAAATTTTAGCCTCTTTTGAAAGAAGATCCTTACCCTCTCTAGTCAGATGGGGCTCGATTATAGAGTAATCGACACCGTTATCGATTGTACTTAAAAAGTTTTTATAGGAGGTTTCGTTGGATCTCGGTGCCAAAAATATGTTCACAAAGCTATTTTACCACTATAGCCTCGAAAATGAGCGATTTTAAAAAATATTGTAAATTTAGGAGTGCGGTTTTAGCCAGTTGTATTTCTTGTAGGGACAAGTACACACATGCCCCCCTATAGTTAGTTATAGAAGGAGAAACCAACGTTATATAATAGATTTATGGGAAAGCTAACCCCTTTAAGTACAGAAGATCAAAAAATGATAGAGAGTCTTGCGGAGTTTGTCGATGATGTCAAAAACAACTTATGTAGTAAAACAATCTACATAAATGCACTTAAGCCCAAACAATTTTTTATACTTTCTATGTATGCGGCAGTAAATAGCTATACCGAAGCTATACACGACTTATGCAAGTTAAGACGCCCTGAAGCAGCCATTGTAATACTCAGGTCCATAACAGAAGCTTGGATTAACTCAGTGTATATCTTAAGTTCCACAAATGACCGGGCACTACATCATTATGCTCTGGAAGGATCGTATAATAAGAAGTCTCTAGTACAACAATTTAGGGAGTTTTACGAGAAATATCCAAAACTTAGAACAGCTGTTCTAACGGATGAAGCCTTAATGAAAATGGAGGCTATCGCAATGCAAGAACTGCAAAATTATAAAGTAAAAATTAATATAGATTATGCAAACAAGAACGAGTTTAAAGATGTATGGGGCGACTTGTATAAAAGATCTGTTTGGTCTGACACCCGCTTGAAAAAACGCCAGAAAGATAAAGCCGGAGGTATAGAACATACTTATATGCTTGTATATAGATATTTGTCTGACTATACCCATTTATCTGTAACTGGTTTGGAGCATTTTTGGACAAAGGATACACATGGTAGTCGTTACCTTACACTGGACAAAAACCCGGAAAAATTAGATATGATACTCGCCACAAATTACAGTTTATACCTCTACTTTGCAGCAAAACTGAAGCAATATAATCTGATTGATAGTTCTTTGTCTAAATACACAAATTTCTTCGATAAAAACATTTTGAAGAAAAACAAACAAACAGCGCCTGATATTACATAACTTACTTGTACTAATATCCAACCACTAAATTATGAGTTCAAGGATCATTTCTGATAGCAGGTCTAGGCTGTCGAAATCACCTCTACCCGAGAGAGCTTCGATCCCCACCGCCCTCACCATTTAAACAAATTATTCCATGTACCCCGCATAAAGGCTGGGCAAAAAACCACAACATGGAGACTATTTGACGACAAAGATTTAAAAGTAAACGATGAAATTGAACTCATAAGCCGACCAGACCTTAAAACATTCGCAGTTGCAAAAATATTGGAAATTACTGAAAAACCAGAAAATACTTTGGTAAAAGTACTAAAGTTTAAAATATCAAAATTTCTATAAATCTCTTGAAAAAGTTATTACAAAACCAGCAGCAAGTATCAATAGATTTTTAACAATGTACTGACCTGCCAAAGTCAACACCATAAAACCTGACCATGCATATTCTGGCAGAATAATAAGAGGTAATGCAGTAGTAAAGATATGAATTAACATTAAGTAGAAAGCGTACTTTTCAGCTTTCTTAACCAAAAATAATATACCAAGAAAACATTCGAATAAAGCAAACAACAAATAAAACACATTAAAAGGCACAAGCCAAGCCAAAGTCATTGTAAACAATGCATGTACCAGTTCTTCGGCAGGGCTGAGATTTAAAACTTTCAAAAGTCCAAACCAAAAGTAAATAATAAAGAGTGAAATTTTACAAAACCACACTATATTAATATTTATTCTTTTTTCCATATATTAATTTTATATGAAAAATCAAACTACTACAAAGGATTAACTTGTGGTTTTGATGCCAAATAAGTACCTACTGCAACTATGCAACAGCATACTATAAATATGAAGCTTATACTTTCGCGTAATATGAGAATATCAAAGATCAAAGCTATCGGAAATTGAATGTATTGAGAAAGTCCAGCAAAGAATGCTGTGGTATTTGAAATGCCATATTGATAAAGTACAAAAGCGGCGATAGTGCCGCCCAATACTAAATATAGCAACGCTAAATATGCAAAAATAGGCGTACTAAATACAAATGTATGTGTAGTAGTGAGAGCATAAATTGAAAAGACTATTAAATTACCCAACATAGTCGCAAACGCCAGCTCATAAGCTGTAGAGACAAATCTTTGTTTGCGAGAATATATTATTTGGAACGAGGTGAGTAATGAGGCTATAACAATTAAACCCATTCCTAATACACTAGGATCATCAAATATCAATGATTTATCTTTTTGAAATACCAAATAAATAATTGCAGAAAAGGACATAGCCAAACCAACTATTTGAATAAAACTTATTTTTTCTTTTAGGTAACCGCTAGAAATAAAAGCAGTAAAAACTGGGGTAAGTGTTAAAAGTAATTGCACATGCGAGGCTTGAGAAATCTTGAGTCCTTGCATCAAAAAAACAAATGATAAAGCAGAAAAACCTGAAACATATATAGAAGACTTGATACCTGTCCATGTAAGGCGTTTATAAAATAAAATATAAAATACTAAAGTAGCGAAAAAGAATCGTAAAAACATCAATTGTGAGATAGAAAAATAAGCCAGATTATACTTGAGAAAAACTACATTTAAAGCTAATAAAACCGATGCGAGTATAACAGCAAGCTTTCCTGACATTTATAGAGTTTAAATAGGTTTGAAGTAATTGTATAGAAGTTTTTGGTACAATCACAATGCTCAGCCAGAGTGGTGAAATGGTATACACGCTGTCTTCAGGTGGCAGTCTCCGCAAGGGGGTAAGGGTTCAAGTCCCTTCTCTGGCACCATAGTGCAATATAAGATCAACCCTTTTGTAAGCTTAGTAACCTTAAACCCTCTAATTTTATGCTAAAATACTTTCGTATGGGCGAGTGGTGAAATGGTATACACGCAACCTTGAGGTGGTTGTCCTCGAAAGGGGGTGGAGGTTCAAGTCCTCTCTCGCCCACCAAAAGACAGGACCTGGTCAGACCAGGTCTCATGATAAAATTAGTTAGTTCGCGAGATACAACTAGGTTGTTCTTTTCGCGAGAGGAAGCAAAGCTTGCTCTCGCACTCGCTAACGCTCGTGCGAGAGTAGTTCAGTGGTAGAACGCTTCCTTGCCAAGGAAGAGGTCGCGGGTTCGATCCCCGTCTCTCGCTCCATATATGCACAAAGCATTTGAAACAACAGCACAAAAAGTCCAAGACACAATCGACCAAGTCTTTTTTTATAAAATGGGATATGAAGATGTAGGCTCGGCAATGGGTGATATTTTTGCACACGATGGTATCCACAAAGGCGCAGCTGTCAAAGCCTGTTTGTCTTTAATATATCAACTACTACCAGATAAACAGAAAGATTTAATAACTGCTGAGTATACAAAAAACTTCCCTTTAGCGATTCAAAACAGCAATCTTGAGGCAATAGGTAGCGGTGGCGCCAATACTGTATTTCGAAATAGTAATCTGCCAGAAGCATATATTTTTTGTGTAAATAGAAATAATTGTAACTCTACTAAAGAAGCCTTTGAAGAAGCACAAACTATAAAAAACGATTATGCGCAAATAAAAGAAATCTATGCAGAACTACCAGACCTTATTCCGTCAGAAGACTACTTCTTGGGAGAAAACAAAAAGAGACAACCGCTGGTCATGTCCATCAGAAGGTTTGTAGATGGAGATATAAAAGATATATTTACAGATTATACACAAGTAGAGTTAAAAGCACTGCTGTCAGAAAATCCTACGCTTGCACAGCAATTAAACAAATTTGTTGAAATAACCACAAGGAATAACGCTTTCTTTATACAAAACGAAGTAGATATTATTGGCAAGAAAAACTTAAGTATCGTTACAAATGGGAACAATGCTCCAAATTTAGTTTTTTTGGATCCACATACCGTTGCAGAAAGACATCGAAATGACCAACATAAAGAAATTATTACACAAAGACTAGAATACCTAGAAAATATTATCAAACAGAGCTAGTAACTGTTATTTCCAAAAACTCGTAATCAGGGTAAGCAAACGAAAAGTATTTAATCGGCATACTCAACTCCTCAGCCAGCTTTATTTCGGCAGCCACACCATCAGAAATCTCACCAAAAACCCATAATTCGTCGCTTCTGCGAATAAGTTCGTTATTTGCTGCAATAAGCCTGGCACGTTCAACAGTATCGAGCAAAAAGTATGAGTACATCATAAAAGCACACGTAGGAGTATAGTTATTTTCTATTATGAACTTGACGATATGTTCGCGCAGGTAAAAGTTTGTTTTACTCATTGCTGCAAAAACAACTCTATTCATTCTGCGCCAATTCTATCAATTTAAAACAAGCTATGGTAGTATTTTTATGTTAATTCGACCATGTGGGGCGGTAGCCAAGGTGGTCAAGGCACCGGTCTGAAAAACCGGCTATGTGGGTCCGACTCCCACCCTCCCCACCAATTGTTGTTATAACAACGAATAGTACTGGTTATAAAAATTAATAAAATCACTAATACTTACCGTTTTGTTTTCAAATTTTTCTCTAATATTTTCCAATCTAATTTCATACTCTTTTTCGAGAACTTTTTCTTTAGGGTACATAAAATCAATGAAATCTATTGAATTTTGAATATATTTATTGAATATCTCTGCAAATTCCCACAATTTCTTTTTATCTAAATTCTTATATTTATCCATATAGTCATAAAAAATGAAATGAAGCATTTCGTGAGCAATTATTGTTGTTGAAATGCCCTGTTGAATCGCACCAAAGAATAACTGAAAACTCTTTTCCTTCTTAATAAGAGTATTTATATCGATTACAGATAGATAACAATTGTAGTCTCCTTCTGGAAACGAATGTCCCTCAAACACACTCTCACACAAATCAAGAAATATAACTTCTTTCTCTTTCCATAATCTTTCTGCCTTATTTTTAGCCTCTGACAATTCTTTTGTGTAGTCACTGTGAATCTTATTAATAGTATTCACCAATAATTCTTTTTCTTTTGACTGGGCATACTTATCTAGTGCGGGGTATTGCTCAATTAATCTTTCTCTTTTTTCAAAACCTCCTGATTTATCCGGATTGCTAAAAAAGAAATCAGTGTAAATTATATCTAGTTGTTTACACCTTTCGTTTAGTACAAAAGTTACATTAGGTTTATACATATTTATATTCTACATTAACAAAAAAGTTCGCAACTTCATTCACGATAGACCACCAAAGAAAATATGCTGGTATTTTGGCCAGCAGATTTTGTTTAATGAGAGTTAGGAATTGAACCTGGGTCGACAATTCGAATGAAATGAGAATTGCAACGTTCTCGAACGAAGTGAGGGGTTGTTATTCTCACTCTTCCCACCATAGAAGCAAACACTCGTTTTACCCTTTTATTACAAATATTTCGATTTTGGCTATAGTAGGTGAGAAATTGTTCTACTGATATAATGAATTTATGAAAAAGCTTATGGCTGTATTTATTATGGGAATTTTACTACTAGGATTTATTTTTCATAGAAAATCAGCCAGCTTTATAAAAATACCAGAGGAAACTCTTAATTCTCTTTGTTACGGACTAGATGAATCCAGCTGTTTGGGTACAGAAGTTTGTAGACCAAAGTATGAACATATAGATCAAAATAAATGCCCAAAAGGAGAGTTTTGTACGACAGAGTATAAACTACCTTATAAAAAGTTTCTCTATTGCGAAAAAATACCAAGTGATGAGTTATACTCCGCTAAGACTAATAAAAAATATTGTGTTGGTGAATATGCAACATGGTCAGAAAATGAAAAACCAGGTAGGTGCTTTTGTGGATATACTGATTTTAGCAATGAACAAAGAGAATACCATGGTTATGTCGATTTTGTCGAAGGGTATGGGTGTATCACAGCAAGAGAACTTTGCGAAAAACTAAACGGTGTATTCGAACCCGACCCAAGCAATGCTTATGAGTGGTGTAACTATCCTGATGGCACTAGGGAGCACGTATATATTCCAGAAACCTCTAAAAAACTGGAACTATAAAAAAGTTCGCAACATCGTTCACGATAGACCACCATGAAATCCTCGCTGTCCTAGCAACATAATCCAATGGTTTACAATTTGATAGTGAGTGGGAAGTTGAACTTTTTTATACAGATAGCAGTTTTAAAATATCTTCTTTTGATTTGGGTTTACCCTCTGATCCCAATAACCATAAGGCTTTATCAAACTCTAACCAACTTGTGTTTGTGTTCTTACAGGCAGTACTCCATAAAATCTTTGTAGTCATAATATTTTTTTGTGACATAGTATCACTATCAACAAATCCCATTAAATAGGCTATACGTACATCATGAACATCAACTGGTGGCAACATCTCATTAACATCAACGTATTTAAAATTAAATGTGTTAATCATTGTTCTAATGAAAAAGTTTCCAATTTTTGGCCCAAACCCCCTAAACTCCTTTATTCTTCTCTCAACATCCTTAACAAGTTCGGTATTCATTAGTATATTTAGTGGATTACCCTCGTATTTATCTAACAATACTTTTGAATTTATTGTGTATCGACGAACTGCTTCATTAATGTAACGAGGATGCAAATGAGATTTTAGAATTTCAGATAACCTTTGTTCTGGAATGCTCAATATATTATTGGGAGTGAAAAAAACCGGTATATCTTTAACTAGACTACGAGCACCTTCATACAAACGTTGTGATTTGGTTGCATAGTCTAGTTGAGTCACATAAAACAAAAATAATGCCCTAAACAGGTCGGTTCCACTAGGAGCTAAGTCCTCTGCATTTTTGTGACTACTAAATATTCCTTCATACTTTTCATAACCATTGGTTACTATAGTTACGAACTCCTCGGGTTTCATGTATAAATTATAGTCTTATTTTGTATAAAATAGTTCGCAACTTCATTCACTATAGACCACCATGAAATCCTCGCTGTCCTAGCAACATAATCCAATGGTTTACAATTTGATAGTGAGTGGGAAGTTGAACTTTTTAGAGTTATACTAATAACATGCGTAAGAATTCAGATCGAAAGTCTCGCCCTAAGGTTGTATTAGTAAATCGTGCCATTGTATTAAATGAAAATAGAGAGATATTACTACTAAAAAGAACTGAAAGTGATTCATGGATGCCAGGAAAATGGGAACTACCAGGTGGCAAGTTAGATCCCGGACAAGATATTTCTAATGCATTAGAAAGAGAGGTCCTAGAAGAGACTGGGTTGGTAGTAATTCCAACAGATAAAACTGCCTATTGGCATAGTGAAATTATTTCATCAGGAAAATATAAAGGCTTGCCATATATTGTTCTTGTTGGCGTAGTAAAATCGTTAGGCGGGAAAGTAAAGCTTTCCGAGGAACATGAAGAGTTTTGCTGGACCGACGAAAATGATGTTTTTGATTATGATTTAGTTCTAGAAACTAGATCAGCGCTGACTGTATTGAGGGCTAAAATTTAAAAAGCTGCAATAGTTCGCAACTTCATACACAATAGACCACCAAATTTATGTTAAATAAAAATGATTACCCAATAAACGAAGCAACATTTTACCTGCACAGATTGGCTAGAGGATTTGCTTGGGTTTTTCTCGCAACAGGTGTGGCTATAGTACCGTTAACAGCAATATTTCACCCAGAAGAACTAAAGACAAACATTACGGGTATTACTCTAGGTACTCTATTAGCACTCAGCATATCTATGTGCCTATTTTATGCAACTAAAATCTTGAGTAAATTGAAATAACAGTTGTCCAGCGCGCTACAAACCCATCTGCCTGTTATAATACCTATCGTATATGAATCCTGGAAAAACCTTAATACAACTCAATAGCGCTTCATTCAAATATCAAGGCCAAGATTACTTATTTGAAGATGTCAAACTAACCGTCCAAGCAGGAGATAAAACAGCCATTGTGGGAGCAAACGGAAGTGGAAAAAGCACATTATTAAAGATCTTAACCGGCCAGATAGCTCTAGAAGAAGGTACTCATACTATCGATTGTAAACCTTATTACGTTCCTCAAATCAATTTAACAATTCACCAAAAAGACCTAAAAATCTATGAATACATATCTGAATTCTATGAAGAATGGTGGGACATAATATCTGAAGTAGAAAAGACATTTTCACTTGTCATCGACGCAGAAACCGAAACAAAAACCTTGAGTGGAGGCGAGCTTATGAAGTTAAACCTTGCTATCGCGCTCAAACATGACCCCGATGTCTTGATTCTAGACGAACCCACAAATCATTTGGATGTAAAATCGATAAACGCTCTTATTTCATTTATAAATGAATCTAGCAAAAATAAATATTCCTACATTATTGTTTCGCACGATGTGTTTTTCTTGGATCAAGTTGTAACCAAAATCTGGGAATTAGAAAAACAAAAAATTACTACTTACGGCGGTAATTACACTTTTTATAAAGAACAAAAAGCATTGCATTTGAGAGGCATAAGAAAACAATACGAATTGGCAAAAGAAAAATTGGAAAAAGCAAAAGATTTACAACAAGATGAAATAGAAAAAAAAGCTAAAAAAGCCAATGAAGCTAAAAGAGCGTTTATAAAAGGCAGTATTGATAAAAGAGCTTTTAATATGGGGAAAGAAGCTGCTTCGTCTTTGCAACATGGCAAGAGTATACAGCTTGAAAGGCTTGTAGAAGACGCAGAAAGCCAACTTGAAGACACAGATATAGAACAACGCAAACTTGCGTTTATACATATGTTAAACACCAGTTCAAATGAAAACCGTACAATCTTTGAATTAAAAGATGCTAGTGTAGAAACAAACGATAAGCAATTAATCTCTGGTATCAATCTTAAAGTTACTTATGGAAATCGAATATCAATATCGGGAGATAACGGCACAGGTAAAAGTAGTTTGGTAAGGGGCTTGCTCAAAAGGAAAGATCCAAATACAAAATATGTACACAACCAAAACATAGAATTGAAAGGTGATATTTATTTGGGCGAAAATATGTCTTGGGTTTATATTGACCAAAACTATAGTTTGATAAATCCAGATTTAACTTTAATACAAAATTTGACGGCGTCTCATCCGGAATTGACTTTATCAAAAGCCAAAGAACAGTTAGGCAAACTTCAATTCAAAACCGAAAATGAATTAAAAAAGTTAGGAAAAGATTTGAGCGGCGGAGAAACAGTTAGGTTAGCAATGGCCATAGTTACAGCATTTCCAATCGACTTACTAATCCTTGATGAACCTACCAACAACCTAGATGTTGAAACAGTAAACGTTTTGGTGAAATCTATTAATATGTTTAGAGGTGCTATTATTGTTATTTCCCACAATATAGACTTTTTACACCGCATAAATATTAAAAATTCTTATATTATCAAAAACAAAAAACTTAACCAAATGAATGTCGACCCCAGTAAAAAAGAAGCTTTTTATAAAATTTTGACGTCTTGATGATAGATACTTTAAATATACGCCAGACAGATAAAGTTTTATTTATTTACCCACATCCAGACGACGAAACATTTTTCAATGCTGCACTAATTCAAAGATTAATCAAAAATGGGACAGACATATTTATATTATGTTTAACAAAAGGTGGCGCTAGTACTTTGACGCACTCTCTTAAATCAAAAGAACAATTAAAACAGGCGCGAACACTAGAATTTGAAAGTGTAATGAAATACTTGAAAGTAACAAACTATCAAATCTTCGACTTACCAGACGGGCAATTACTTCAAAACCAACAACAAACTTATGATTTGATTAAACGTAAAATCGCCGAATTGTCTCCAAATACGATAATAACTTACGAACCATCAGGTATTTATGGGCATCCAGATCACATATTAGTTAGCGAAATAGTCACCCAATTGACCAAAACCTTAAACAAAAGGCTTATTTATTCTACAGTAGCCATAGATTACAAATCTTCAGAAAATTCTTTAAAAATGGCTACAGATATAACCAAAGTACAGCCATTAGCCCCAAACAGTGGGTTGAAACTTACAGTTGCAGAATACTTATCAAAACTTAATGCATTGCGCTTATACAAGTCGCAAGTAAGCCTTAAACATGAGTTTAGACACAAGTTATATGGCTTATATAAAATGGTGTATGAGTATTATGTAGCATAAGAAAGCAAAGTGTTGACATATATCAATAGATACGATATATTATCTGAGTCTTAGTGAAAGCTTGCTTTCACTGGGACAATGAAAAGACCACCGCAAGGTGGTTTTTTCATTTGTAAGGCTCTTTACATAAACTGTAACTTTTAATGGCTTATTGATATTTATAAAAATACCCTTCATAATTTCTATATACGAGGGGGTGATTTTCTTGAATAAAAAACAACTAACAACATTATTAACTATTCTAGGCTTATTTGCTGCAACTTATGTAGTTTTAAACTACAAAAATATGCCTAATATCGGCTTGACCAAACCTACACCAAATACTGATACAACAGTTGGCATGTCAAAAGAACCCAAAATGATGGAGCAATCTTACAAGTTTATGTTGGATATGGCTGCAATGCCAGAAAACACAACTAAATTTAAGCAAACAGGTGAAGCCGTTATAACTCAAAAAGCAGAAGGCGTAGAAGTAAAAATAAATGTTACAGGATACACGACAACAGAGTTACAACCCGCACATATCAAAATGGGAAACTGCCCCAGCAATGGTGCTGTAATGTACCCACTAAACCCAGTCATAAACGGTGTTTCTCTAACAATACTTCCAGAGGCTAAGATCAGTGATATGAAAGGGCAATTACCATTGTCAATTAATATACACAAATCGGCTACAGAAGTAGCAATATTTACGACCTGTAGTGATTTGATGTTCTAAGTAAATTTATGCTTAATCTAATTGTTGTACCTACAATAGTAATACTTGCGATGGACGCTCTTTGGCTTGGAATAATTGCTAAGAAATTTTATTCTGCACAGTTGAAATCGATAATGCTGGGACAAACACATCTTTTTTACGCTGCTATTTCATATTTTATGTTAATCACTGGATTGATAGCATACGCAATACTCCCAGCATTAGAAAAATCTTCTAAATCACATCCTTTTGTAGCTGGAGCTTTTTTGGGATTTATCATGTATGGTTTATACAACTTTACAAATCTTTCAACTGTAAAAGGGTGGTCGCTCAAAGTGGCAGTTGTTGATACGCTCTGGGGAACTTTTTTGGGAGGTATGGGAGCATTCATAGCTTTTGTTTTGATTAAAATGTTTTTTGGTGGTATTTAAACTTGCGTCTAACGTTATCTGCAGATACAATGCAATGGCAGGCGGGCAAGGGCTCCTAGCTCAGTTGGTTAGAGCGTTGCATTCACATTGCAGAGGTCACAGGTTCGATCCCTGTGGGGCCCACCATTTAATCTTCGTTTACTGATAATTTCGTATTTACTTCGTCTAATTGTTGTTATAATATTTATTCATTAATATGGACATAAACAAAGAGGACATAATAAAAAGGGCTGAAAATACTATATCTTCAGATGGGTCAGTAGATGTCACTAAACTTACAAATGATTTAGGCATAGAAGTATACGAATATAACTTTGGCGATGCATTAAGCGGAGCAGTTACAAAAAACCACAATGGTGACAAGTACTCTATTTTTGTAAGCGAAAATGACCCAATTACTAGACAAAGATTTTCTATAGCACACGAGCTAGCTCACATGATATTACACAAAGACACACTTATTAACGAAGGTATTATGCACAGAAATAAATATGACAAAAGTAAAGCCGAAGAAGAAGCAAACAAATTGGCTGAAGAAATACTAATGCCCAAAAACTTAGTACAAAATTTTCTGAGCAGCTGCAATTTAGATAGCGATTCTACAATTACTTCTAAAGTTATTGATGTCTTAGCGACTAAATTCAAAGTATCAAAGTATGTAGCAATAATTAGACTCAGAAACCTCAATTACAATGTACCCTACATCTACTACGCCTGAAGAACAAAAACTCCCCAAACCCGAAGATGTGACTAACACAGCAATGGGGGAAAGAAAAACCTTGGATGATCAGCTGGTCGATCAAAAGAAACTAGATAATTATAGTAGAAGCAAACATTTACAAGACCAACTAACCAGCGTAATTTCGCACATTATTAACCCAGGAGTTTATATAATTAGCGCTTGTTTATTACTTTTTAGTATTTATTTAATTTATTCTGGGGAATATGAAACAATTGTAAATTGGCTAGAACGTGGAGCAGCCTTTATAGTGGGCGGATTTATAGTACCAATAATAATTCCTTATATTAAAAAACAGGTAAGTTAGACTATATCAAATCTTCTATCGAAACTTCTTTGATTTCACGCAAACGATCTAGATGCGCATTGCGTAATTTTTTGTGCTTTTCTTCATCAAATTGAGCTTGAATAATCAATTCTGCTGCATAATGCGCGCCAAGGTAGTGAGGCATTATTACATGTGTAACTCCAGCTTTATATAAATCCTCAGCTTGTTTGAGAGTATCAGCTACTATAACCAGAACTGCTTTTTCGTTAACCGCACGGACTGTATGTACAATTAATTCATTAGTATCAAAATCTGGAATAGTAGAAACAACTATCTTAACTTCTGATAAAGGTAACTCTTGCAAAAATTCAATATCGTCAGCATCACCATATTCACACAAAATTCCTCGTTCTTGTAAACGCTGAACAGTAACCGGATTGAAATCAACGACTATAAAATTGCTGTTTGTTTGTTTAAAAGCGCGAGCGAATTCTGCACCTACACGTTTGTATCCAAACAAAAGAGCATCGTATACAACCAAGGGAGAACCTTTCTTTAATGTTTTTGCATTAAGAGAGTTTTTGCGAAATTCCAACTTTGATAAAAGAGGAGAAAAAAGTTTGAATAACTTCTCGGAATACGAAATGAGGTAAGTTGAAATAGCAATAGTGAGTATACCTACAAATGTAGTTATTGATGGAATGTTAATAGAAATATGCCCAAGCTTGTAACCAAGAGTTATTAAAATAAGTGAAAATTCGCTGATTTGTGCAATACTAGTACCGGTAAAAAACCCAATGCGCTTGCTATACCCCATGAGATTCATTAAAACAAAGACTATAAGTGGTTTGATCAAAATCACAAATAAAGTGAAAACCAATGTAGGTACAATCAAAGCCTGCCAATTTGAAAGCACCATTTGATAACCCAATAAAATAAAAAATAAAATTATAAAGAAATCGCGCAAAGGTTTGAATCTAGATGATATTTCGTGAGAATAAGGTGTCATAGCCAAAGTCACGCCGGCAACCAACGCACCAATTTCTACAGATAACCCAAAGTAATGGTACAAAGCACTGATACCCATACCCCAAGCCAGAGACGACACAAACAGAAATTCTTGAGAACCGGCAATAAATTTGGTCAACCTGGGTAAGATAAAAGAAGAAATTGCCAAAAGCAACACAAGCATTATCAAACCTTTTGCCAAAATAAAAAGTAAACTTAGCGTGATATTTGTACTATTGTGAGCTGTTCCTAGCGAAGCAATAACAACCAATAATATAGTAGCCATCAAATCTTGAACCAAAAGAAGACCGATAGCGATGCGACCATATAATTTGGTCAAATCACCTTTATCAGACAAAAGTTTCAAAATAATGATAGTGCTACTAAATGTAAAGGCAATAGAAATGTATAAAGCCTCGGTTTTTCCAAAACCCAAAGATGTAGCTAAAAAGAATCCTAGTGCGGTTGTAATGGAAATCTGACCAAATCCTGCCAATAATGATATCCCGCCAAGTTCTTTAAGAACTTTTGGGCTTAACCCCAAACCTACAACAAATAGTAATGCAGTAATTCCAAGCTGAGAAAATAGGGTAACAACCTCGGTAGAGCGTAGTATATTAAAAAAATATGGACCTACCAACAAACCAGTTACGATGTATCCAATTAAAAGCGGCTGGCGCAACAAACGCATAATTGCAGATACAACTAATGTGGTAGCTAATATAAGACTAATTTCTGTAAAAACATCCATTTGAGCAGTTTACTTAATGATTAAATGTTAACATAAACAATCAAAATATTTTGCCTAGTTCGTTTGAAATCAATTTTAAATTTTCAAATGTAGTGTTCTTTGACATTATACATACAATGTATTCGTGCTCACCATAAATAATTCCGCAATCGTGCCAACTGCCAGTGGTTCCCCAACTACCTATTTTATGTGCAAAATACAAACCTTCGCGCAAATCATTGCCTACACGATCGTCAAAAGATGTATGGCTCATAGTTTCTATCAAGTATTTTTTTGAATCCCGAGACAAAAACACTTCATCTTTATATATACCTTCATATAACGCAGCTTGTTCATACGGAGTAGATAAATTTTGAACAAAATATTTTGACTTCGCTGCATCAGGTAAAAATTGCTTAAACGCCTGCTCTACATCTTTTTTGGGAATTGTACGGGTAAGCATTATCTGTGCAGAATTGTCTGATTGCTTTAATAAATATTCAAAAACTTGGTGAAGTTGAAATTTTGTCCCATATGCAAATGTATTAATTTTTCCTGTACCTCCAAAAAAGTCGTTTGATGTATATGTCAATTGTGTTGCCCACGTAAGCACTTTGCTGTCTACGGCTTTGGCTGTCGCCAAAGCCACCGGAGTTTTATACAAAGAAGCAGCATAAAATTCTTCGGTTTCATTGTATTTGTAAACTTTATTATTTTCTAAATCTTTTACGTAAATACCAAAAGTACCTTTTTTAGACTTTGCAAAGTCAATTACTTCAGTAAAATCTGCGGTCAGATCTTTTGAGACTTTGAAATTCATGTTTAACAAAGGCTCAAAAACTGAACTCATAGACAGCGAGCGCGAATTAAAAGCTGGCAAAACATCGGCTTGATTTTGACTTATTGCGTATTGAAATACCAATATAGACCCCAAAAAGAGAAAACTAATGATTGCGATAGTTGTTTTAGTAAAAGCATTTTTGGGCATTATACTAATGATAATACAGTAATGGGTAGCATTTGGCACGCTGCTTTGATATTATTCACTTTGAACTCTAGAAACTTTATTGTGGGCTCGTAGCTCAGCTGGTTAGAGCGCTGCGTTTACATCGCAGAGGTCCTTGGTTCGATCCCATGCGAGCCCACCATTTAATTTTTCAAAAAAAACATTAGGGTGGCCAACAATATACTTACCTCAGTAATCATCATATTGTTAACCACCCATAAAAAAATCAATCCCCATAGATAAAGTTACCCAATCCTCTAGATTGGGTGCTCGGGAATCACTATGCTGCAGGCAATCTAGACTATTTGTAATGAACCCATTTTAAATAGTACTGGCCTACAGGGCTACAATCCGTCGGCTTATAGGCACGCGATAACGCGTCCGTGCGGTGGGGATTTGTCTCTAGCAATCCTTATTTGAATAATAGCATTGAAATGTTTATAAATTAAAAATACTTATACAACGACAAAACCCCCTTCCGGGCAGAAAAACTGTCCCAGAAGGGGGTTTTTGGTTTTGTCTTTTTCTTAAGGAGCGTAATACGCATCCTTAAGTGTAAAACAGGGGAGTCTGGGAGACTCGCCCTTTGGACCATCAAAAGAGATGGTCGGTACCTGTACTTTGATGGCTGGTTGCCCAGCCACATCGTACAGAGTGTAGGTCTGCAACAGTGCAGACCCAGGTTTCAACGTGACATTCCCTATTGTCACGTTCTCACCAACAAGTGCGGCATTAATGCCGACATAGTTGGTTGAGGAATAGATCACAGTATCCTTGGTGTCCAACACCAAGACTTCAATACTGTAGTCAATTTGCCCATTGCTTGGGCAGCGATATTCCGCGGTTTGCGAAGCATCGCGAACCGACCCCAGGTACTTGCGTACCACAATCGTGTACCCTTGACTTAACAAGGAGTCGATTGTTTCGTTGGTCACCGGGACTGACGTGGTACTGTTAATGAAGGTAGTGCCTTCTGTACCAGCCTCCGGTGTTTCGGTCGGCGCGACCGCGGTAGCGGTTGCGCTTTGTGATTGCTGGGTTACGGTCGCAGATCCCGGGAGGGGATCCACAAAAACCGGGCGGTTAATAAAAATCCAACCACCTGACGAAATCAGCACCAGCAAAATAATGGACCAAAAAAACCGAGTCGAGCGTTTCATTTTTTTCTCCTTTATGAGAAGTGCTTTTAGCTTATTGGGAAGCCCCACTAAGCTAAAAAACGATTTGTTTTGATAAGAACAATTATACTATAGGATAGACATTCCGTAAAGACCTTTGTGATATAAAAGATACTACTTTATATTATAGCTACGCCATTTGTTGACTATTTGAGTAAATCAACGTAACCTATAATTAATGCCACTTTTCATCAAATTTTCACTTTTTAAGGGGGTGAAAATATATGAATAAATACACTTTTTTTGTGTTCTCTTTACTCTTAGCAGTAACTCTAGGCCCTACAGCATACGCAACAACAGACTGTACATTCACTACACTAGGCACAATAATGACTTTGGACAACGATTGTACAACTGATGAAACACTTGTAATACCAGATGGATACACCTTAACAGGTGACCATAATACTATTACAGCTGTTGACCCAGTCGGAGGACATTTCGAAGGCGCTGTTGTTATGAATGGTGGAACTACCGCATACATAGAACGCGTTATAGTCTCTGTAAGTGGGTTGGCTGATGTCTGTGATGCTGGTGCAGAAAGATTGAGAGGCATTATGTTTGAAGGTGCTTCAGGATCTATCCTATACACTAGGGTAATTGGAGTTAATCAAGGACCAAGTGGTTGCCAAGAAGGTAACGCAATCGAAGTACGCAATGCTCCTTTTGATGGATCTCACCCAAACACAATGACAGTAGAAGTAGCACATAACAGAGTCGAAGATTATCAAAAGACAGGTATTCTTGCTAATGGAGATGTAAACGTAAATGTACATCACAACACAATAGGTGCTTCTGCAACTCAAGCTAATCTAGCTGCAAATTCTTTGCAATTAGGGTTTGGCGCGCTAGGTAGTGTCATGAATAATGCTATTAAAGGTAATCAATGGCTAGGTGCGAGTGACTTTGCATCCACAGCTATGCTGATTTACGCTTCAGACGTAGTAGAAGTTGCATACAATGCAATTTCTGGTAATTCTGATGTAGGAATGTATGTGATTACAAATGATAGTTCGTTCCATGACAATACTGTATACGACCTTGGACCTGATGCAGCACACGGCGATTATGGGATTTTTGATGATGGTACAGGAAACTCTTATGTTAATAACATAATAAGAGGGTTCGTCGTGCCATTTGAAAGTTCTATGTTGTTAGTAGAAACTTTGGCTCCTACAATATCACACAATGTGATGGCGTTTGAGTAAGAGTACATAACAGGCATAGCTACAACCCATCTGCAGGTGGGTTGAGCTGTCTGGTAGATTATTTTTGTGGAGTAGAAACAGTGAATTTTTCAAAATAGATGCATTCTGGAGAAACTCCTTTTTCGCCAAGCATTCTATCGACATCAGCAATCATCATCGGATGCCCGCACAAATAGAAAGACGCGTCATTTGTATCTATCTCTGTCAAACAATCGGTAACTCTTTTTCCTTCGTCTGATTTGCAAACTACTACTTCAAAATCTTTAAAAATAGATTTTAGATCTTTGAGCTCTGACATATAAAAAAGCTCTTCGTCATTGCGAACTCCAAAATACAATCTTACGCAGCCATCATATTTGTCGTCGGCCAATTTATAAAAATGTGAAACAAATGGAGCTACTCCTGTGCCTGTTGCAAAAAAATATGTATTTTTCTTATATGGTTCACGCAGCCAAAATCTACCCGATGGGCCTATAAAATGTGCTTCGTCACCAATTGCAAGATTTCTTATAAAATCGGCTCCAGCGCCTGTATGCTCGGCTGAAACAAGGAGTTCTATCTTGGATGCATCTTTATAGTCTGACGCTATAGAATAGCTTCTAAACGCTTTTTCTCCTACATTTAGTGATATAAACTGACCAGGCAAAAAAGTCATGGTATTTGGCTCTTTATGTGTGAACTCTATGCGGTAAACGCGTGAACTGATCTTTTCTTTTTTTGTAAGAATAGATGTGTGCTTTTGAGGTAGTGGTATATTCATGGGTTTATTCTAGCAGAAGATTTGTTTTATCAGAATGTTTTGTAGGGTATAATACCCCTGCGTTGGGGGATCGTCTAACGGTAGGACACCGGACTTTGAATCCGTGAATTGGGGTTCGATTCCCTGTCCCCCAGCCAAAAAGAAATAGAACTCGGGTATAATAATCCCCATGAAAACAATTGTAAGTATTTACGGCCCAACGTCAGTTGGAAAAACCACCACAGTAAAAGAACTAGAGAAACGTATAGGTACTGAAAAATGCACCAGAATATCTTTGGATAAGTACCTTAAAACTAAAAATGCGTCTATAGATAGATTAGCCTTCCTTAATTCTGACCCTGTAGATTGGGATCTCGTAGAATCACAAATATCAATGCCTGCAGGAAGTTTGGTGAAAAGACCAAAATATGATCATGATACTTATACGAGAACAGGGATAGATGAAGAATATTCTTGTACTATTCAAGAATTGATCTTAATTGACGGTGCATGGCCTTATCATAAAGCTGATTTCAAAATACAACTTAATTTAGATCCTAACATTCGATTTAGACGTTTAATTTTACGATATTTCAACGAATGGAATAAAAAGGGAGATGTGTGGGTAAAATTTGCGACAGAAAATTGGGATCAATTGCCCGGAGTTTATCCAGGTATTAAAGCTGACCTTACACTAGATACATCAAATGCTCTAGATAAAAATATATCGAAGATACTGAGTCATATTAATTACTGTTAAACAATAGATATCTCATTATTACAACAATACAAAGAGAAATTTGCGTAAATCACCAAAAAGTTGCGCAATGACTTAAATAAGCATAGAGTTCTACATATGAAAGGTTTTAAAACAAATATTGAAAGTATCACAAAAGAAAATACAAATTTTCGTAAAGTACTATATACAGGAAACCACAGCCAATTGGTTCTTATGTGTCTACAACCAAATGAAGAAATAGGACTCGAAACTCATTTTGAAAATGATCAATTTTTCCGTTTTGAATCTGGTCAAGGTAAGTGTGTTATAGACGACAATGAATATACAGTCACTGACGGAGATGCAGTCATTGTTCCTGCAGGTGCAAAACATAATATTATCAACACGTCATCAACTGATAAACTTAACTTGTATACTATTTACAGCCCAGCTCATCATAAAGACGGTATACTTCGTGTAACAAAAGCTGAAGCTATCGAGAACAACGCAGAATTTGACGGTAAAACGACAGAATAACACGTTTATTCTAACTCCTGTATAATGAACCTGTAGTGAAAAAGAACCTTTTTATACTTCTTGCGATTGTCCTTTTGGGATTTTTTTTGAGATTTCATAATGTATCAAATAAAGAGCTGTGGTATGACGAAGCTTTTAGCGCAGAAATTGTAAGCAACTCTTATACAGAACTGTATAAATTATCTGCCTTAGATGTACATCCACCGTTATATTATTTTGTTCTAAAAACATTCACACTGTTTTTTGGAAATTCTGAAGTCGCGCTGCGCTTTCCGTCTATCATATTTGGAACCGCGCTTATAATATTGACGTATTATCTTGTGGTGTATATGACGGCAAATATAAACCGTGCTCTTTTTGCAGCAATAGTAATTGCAACAAATCCATTCTTGGTGATTTACTCTCGTGAAGCAAGGTCATACGCGATGCTAGCGTTTCTCACTGTTTTAGCATTTTTCTTGGTAATACGTGCGCTGAGGGAAAACAAATACTATGCGGTATCTGTAGTGTTACCTTTACTTTTTTTAACACACTATATTTCTGTTTTTGTCATCTTGATTTATGCAATTATGCTTTTGATTCATGATAAAAAGACTTTATTTTATTTACTTCCACTAGCTTTAATAATATTGTTCTGGATTCCTATAATTATAGGTAGTTCTAAATCAACTGGGTTGACATGGGTTCAACAATTTTCGGTAATGCGTATTCCAGAAAGTATACATGCATTTTTATTGGGCACTGATACAAATCAACCCAAAATAGCCCCACCGTTAAATCCGTTCCCAATAGATACTAACGCACTATCAATATGCATATTTATATTTATTGCTATTTTTATAGGCTTATCGAAACCTACAAAAGAAGCGCAACTTTTACTCTTGTGCGGAGTCATTCCGATCATTTTAGTTGCATTTACAAGTAAGTATTTAGGGTTTAATTTTTTTGTAGAAAGATTTATGACAGGATATGGTGCGTTGATGCTTATTTATTGTGTACTTATAATGCCCAAATTATATACGCTATTACCATATGTTGTGTTTTGTATATATCTAATACTTATGCTTAAGCCTATTAATATTGGATACAGAGAACTTGCAAAGTATAAATTTGATAAACCAATAGTAATGACCGACGCAGGTGATTATATAAATGCAAAATACTATGTCAAAGATATCAAACTAAACGAAGGAGATTGGCGACAATGGGTCATTATTCACCCTGATGATATTTATAACGAACAAGGTAAAGATAGAGATTTTTATTTGGTGAATAGGGGACCGTTGGAAGAATGGAAACCAGTAAAAGTGCTAGGTGAGTTTTATTTGTATAATTGGAATGTAGATCAAAAATTAACTCAATAGGTATATAATAGCAATCAATATGGAACCACAATCACGATATAAAACTGGTCTGATAAAATACATCTATGGGTTACATGACTGAATTAAATACACTAGTAGGCCTAACTAAAAAATTTGAAAAGAGATGAAAACACTTAAAGCCACTACAACTGACGGTATAATTTACACAGGATTTTTGTTCGAGCCTGAAATTAAATCTGAGACCATAATTATTCATATTCACGGCATGAGTGGGGACATGTACATAGATACTTTTCAGCTACCAATGCAAACAGAATATCCAAAACATGGCATCGCTTATCTAGCAGGTGAAAATAGGGGTACTCATAGCATTACACAATTTGAAACTCCTAGTGGACAACTAAAAAATTTGGGTAACTCATATGAAATTTTTGAAGATTGTATTCTGGATATACAAGCGTGGGTAGATAAAGCAAAAGAAATGGGATACAAAAACATATGGCTACAAGGGCATTCTTTGGGCACATCTAAAATTGCATACTATTTAGCCCAAACAAAAACACAAGATATAAAAGGGTTGATCTTACTGAGTCCTTCAGACATGTTAGGCCTAGTTCAATACGAATCAAGCGGGAAAAAAGACCATGAGATATGTGCCGCAGAAGCGCAACTACTGATTTCACAAAATAAAAATGATCAATTGCTTTCACATAATTTATGGGGAGAAATGAAACTCTCAGCTAATACGTATATGAACTTCTTTGGGGATAAATCTAGTCTAGGGATATTTAACTATAGTATTAGTGATTTGGGATGGCAGTTAGTAAATACTTTGAGTGTACCAGTTATTGCTTTTACAGGAACTAATGATGTAGGGATCGCACCAGTGATTGACCCAGACCAAGCAATGATAATTCTTGAAAAAGAGCTAGTAAATTCTCCACAGAAAAAATCCATAGTTTTCAAAGATGGGGATCACAGTTTTACAAACCTAGGTGACCAAATTGTTGACTATACTCTTAGCTTTATAAAGCAATGCAACCTGACTATACTTACGAATAGGTAGCACTAATGGGCATATGATAGTAGAAAAATACAAGCTTATTTCTTATTCCTAACTTTAATATACTTTTATAGCACGCTGAGCTTATGCACAAGATTAAGCCCAGCTCTTATATTCATTAAAACATTCTTGCTACAAACAAAACTACCAGTGCACCTGCAACAGCTATAAGCAGCGACATTGCATTAAATCCAGTTACATCGACACCAAAAAGTCGTTGTCCTATGAAACCACCTACAACCGCGCCTATAATCCCAAGAATTATAGATCCTACGATACCTCCACTAGAACTTGGAGAAATAAAATTGGCAATACTTCCCGCGATCAATCCAAACACTATCCAATAAATTATAGATATATTACTCACCCCCTCTGTAAAAATTTACACAAATTACTAAGCTTGTTGTTCTCCTGAGATTATACGAAGCAGTTTAACAATTCCCCATGATGCGAATCCATAAACAACTAAAGCCACCAAAGTTGCTGGCTCCAAGATAGACACAGTCTCAATACCTTGCGATACTGCCTTGCTAAATATATCTTCAAAAGGCATTATGAATAACCCAGTTATTCCATATACGAAACCTACAAAAGCGCTTGAAGCACTTGCACCTGCTAATTTGAACAATAATCTAAAGAATAATAATATTTCTAAGAACCCAAAGAAAAAATAAATAAGATACTCTATAGTTTGTGAACTAGTAGCTGCTACTTTGACTTGAGTAGCCATGAGCGGAGTACTTTCTTTACCAGTTGGATTATTTAGTACTGCTGAAGGCGAAGATATATCACTCTGACTTGTGATTGTTTCTTTTATTACATCTGCCATAATATTCACCTCCTTATAAATGAAATAAATTAATAAAATCTTATTTACTTTCTGAAGCCATAGCATCTTTTACAGCATTTACTTTGTTTTCGACTTTTTCTTTACCTTCTGTAAGCTTTTCTGCTATTTCATCTTTTTTCTCTATTACACTAGCTTTTACTTCTGCTATTTTTGCTTGAGTCTTATCATCTTTAATAGCTATTACAGCAGCTGCGGCGACGACTGCGCCTACTACAGCAGCAGCTACAGGACTTATACCTGACTTTGCATCTTCTTGCTTTGTATTATTAGTATCATTCATATATCTCACCTACTTTCGAAAGATAAATCAATTACGCGTTAATCTTATTGTTAATGAAAATATCAGGATATATCTATGGTTAATGATCAGTATCAGCTGTAATTACAGCTTTTTTTATAACAGTTTCTTGAGGTAAATAGCTAAATAACGCCAACTCTACAAGCTCTGTTAAAGTAATTTCTTCGATTACTGCTTGTGCTTTGGCTTGCTTTACAATAGTTGGTTTCAAAAAGAGAGTCGTTCTAAGTTTGTTGTTGTGGTTCACGTACTTGTCATACTGCGCTTAGTTGATACACTTGTCAACCAAGTCATACTATATGCTTAGTATATAGACAGATTAATCATTTTTTACATTTCGACCAACAGCGTCATAAGTAAGCTTTGATATTTCTTTGAGCGCATTTGATAACTGAGAAAAATCATTTCCCCGCGTCATAACACATAACAGATAAGGGTCTTTCTCAGCATAAATAATGCCGCAGTCGTGCAATTGTTTTTCTTGTGTAGAAGCATTACTGCGTTCTCCAAACTTATGTGATACCAAAATATCATCTGGAACGCCTGCAACGATTCCTTCTGTATAAACCACATCACTCAGCAGTTTCAAAGCTTTTTCAGAATATTGCCTGCTCAAATATGAAGAGTTGTACAACACTCTAAACAGTGACGAATATTCAATCAAAGATAAAACTTTTTCAGTTGGATTTGTTTCGAGAGGTACAATATCTATACCCAAATCGCTAAAAACCCCGTTAAATTCGGCTATTGTTAAATTATCTTTCAAAGTTTTATAAGCGGTATTATCAGAATAAACAATCATGTGCTTTATCAACTCATCAACCGTATATTTTGAACCAACTGTCAAAGTTACATCAGGTTTAAATTCATCTTCTTGGCTTATATTTGGAATTGTTTCTTTTACCTCGAGTAACTGATCTAAAACTTTTGGATTAGTTTCTGCCTTTTTGTAGTAAATCATCATGATCGGAACTTTTATCAAACTAGCAGGTGTAAACAAACTCGATTGATTAATGCCAAACCAAGGGCCATTGTTTAAGTCTCTATAATACACTGCTGCATGAGTAAACTCTTTTTTTGACAAACCACTATTTATATAACTAGTTAAGGTAGCTTTAATAGCATTAGGAAACACTGCATTATCAAATTCGGTATCGCATTCTAGTAAAGGGTTTATAAAAGTATACTGCTCTTTTAGACGAGTTTCGTGTGACGTTGAAATGGGTTTGAAACTCTTTGTAATTAGTATGCCAAGTGTCAGACCTATAATAACAGCTATTAAAACCAAATATACAACTGTATTTTTACGAATGTATTTTTGACTATGGTCAATATCTAAATCAGACTGTAGCACCGCTATATTATAAATGATATCAGGGTATTTATAAAACTGTTGTAGCTTGCACTAAAGCAAAAACAACAACATGTACAAAGACATAAAAAACATAGAACCATTTTCCAAAAGGGTTACTTTAGTCATAGGTAGATTAAAAAACGTCCCCACACAAGCACATTGTATCTTTTGATTTGTTTTTAGTGAATTGTAAATACCCAGCGAACCCACAAACATAATTATTAGCGTAATTAAATTTGTAATAATAGGATAAGCGTCAAAGAAAAAAGCTAGACCAAGCAATAACTCGATAAATGGATAAAACAAACCATAACTAACAAACCTTTTTGCTACGATATCGTATTTGCTAAAAGCTTGTGCGAAACCGTTTAAATTTATTAACTTTAATGACCCAAAAATCATAAAAAAATAAGACATGTAAAATCTTAAAATAGTATGTATACCTAATTGTTCTTTTATAAACACAGTTGCAACAGTAAGGATAAGAACAATAGAAATAATTAAGATTAAAGGTATAAATGTGCGAAAACGGTTTGAACTTGATACAGAAGTTGTATTTGTTGGTGCATGATATTCCACTAATTTATAATTACCTTCTAGTGAACTTAACGCATTATTAAGTGTTTCTAAAGTTATCTCTTGTGCCGAATCAAAAGTCACCAATGTATCATCGAGGCTTACTACGACATTTGAAATATTATCAAGACTAGATATTTTTGACTTTATTTTGGATACACAATTTGCACAATGCATGCCTATAACTGAATATTTATGTTCCATAGCATAATAATATCACCCGTAACAACACAGTACTGTACTAATGAACAAGTTGTTATACTAAACACATGTACAAACAAGCTACGCTTACATTACCCGAATACCCATCACTAGAAACCGGCACACAGCTTGATAAAGCAACTATTGAAGCCGCATTGGGTACTACGGCAGTTAGGAGTATAAATGCACAACTGCAAATGAATACTGAAGTTATGGTTATTGGTAGCACAGCGCTTGTTGCCACTGTTAATGCAATCCCAACAGATATCACGCGCACACGTTTGCCTGAAACCGAAGCAGATACCGATATATATACATCAGGTATCGACATACTTACGCCAGATGCGCATTCTCTAGCTGAGCTTCGTGAGTATAGGGCTGCAGCACTTAGTGACTTACAAACTACAGGCATTAATATGCCAGAAGAGGTCGACGATATAATCGACAGGTTGATTCAAATGCAGCATGAGGTCAACCTCCAAGATTTTTGCCGTACAGAATTTCTTTTTGCACATGAAACACCTGCCTTAATAGTACAAAAAGATATACAAGGTGAAACCAACTATCATTGTTTTGATCCGCTAAACGTACTTTCACAAACCCAAGCGCATAATTTACAATTTACACATACACACAACATGCCTTTACTGCAAACAAACACACAAAGCATTAAGTTTGCCTACTTGAAAACCTTAGCTTGCAATCATAAATTTCAAGCACATACTATGGCTGCTTTGTGGGCGTTAGAATCAATTCCTAGAAGTATAAAAGCACAGGCAGAATTAAACCTTACACCAGATTTTGATGATCCAAGAATTTTACCAAGCCAAATTCTAGCCAATCGGATAGCCAATGGCGATAATGTCGTGGCAACCACGCTTCACATTAACGACAAAACAAAAAACATAGACACGTACTTGTGGTTTAAACAAAGAGTCTTGCGCAATTATGGACAGGCGTGCGCGACCGATCCTGCTACGGCGTTCAAAATGTTTGTCGACTATCCACTATTGGGCATGCTATCTCAAGATGCTTTAGCAGAATTACCAGACCTAGGACCAGTTCACATCGATACTAATGATGCCCCAATAAACACAATAGAACTTGCAAATACCATCAGCAAAAAAACTGATAAAACCTTGCTAAAATATCGAAAACTAATTAATTATTATTACGGTGGAAAGTATATAGATATCAATAATGCTACAGGAAATACCATAACCAAGACCTACAGTCGCGAAACACATCCTACGTCTATCAATGAACCCATTGCGCTGCTAATTGTAGCTTTGGGTTGGGATACTAATAATACTGAAGATATGGATAAAGTGAATCGCCTTGTGCAAAACTGGCAACAAACAGTTGGTACACATACATACGATACTTTTTGGAAAAATGAGAAACGAAGTTTTGATCTAACAATGGACAGTACCTCAATAGTAGAGCTAGTTAATGATATCAAGCAAAACCCTGATAAATATTTACAAGAAGTCATATGAAGTTAATAACCAAACCTTTTTCTGAAAATAAAATAGCAGAGTTCAAAAATAAAATCTTGACACGATCTGCACAACTTCAAAACGTTACACTAAACTTTATACCAGGTACGGGTGTTACATCTATCTTGAGTTACTTATTAAGAGAAAGACAGAATATAGGAGAGTACACTCAAAATCATCTCTTTATCTTAATTAATGTTAATAAATTCAATATCAACTCAGATCAAGAAATACAGCGAGCTGTAAGCATCATACAAAATATGTACAGTAATGACATTGCATTTCGCTTGGACTTATCTGTATATAACGTAAATGATCTAAATGCATTTAAGAACCTTATTCATGAGCTTACTTTTAAACATAAATATGAACTAACGTTTATGTTTACTGAAGCTGCTTCTTTATTTTTTTCAAAGTCAACGACACTGCATGAGTTATACGAGATATTGAAAATCAACCCCATGCTAACATCTGGGGTATTTTTTAATATATTTGAGTACGATGATGCTGATATCAATAGGCTAGGGGAGTTGGCATCATTTTTTATACAAAATATTGAGTACTACAATGCAACTGATACATACTCACTAAATGCATACGTTCAAAATCAAGTAGCCTTCTTATCCAAAACCTACAATAAGACGTTTATTAATAAATTAATTGATCTTTGCGATACAGATGCAAAGACTTTTAAACATGCTATAGATTTAGCAAATACCGAAGATGACTTTGACAATAAATTCCTGAACTCAACTAATGTATACCACTTGCTCAACCCAGACTGGCTTAATACTAGATTTCAAGCAATTGTAAAAAACTTAAAACCAGCATCCAAATCATGGTTGCAAACTGGTAAAACTAACCCAACAAAATTTTTACTCAAAACAAACTTTGTTACACCGATTAATTCAACATATCAGCGTTTTAATAAATTGTTTGAAGAATTTATAAAAAATGCCGATCTGGAAACAACAACCCGTAATGTAGCTGATACACAGCTTAGTGGTATTGAACAACTGGTCTTGGAATTTTTACTAAAGAATGAAGGCCAAATTGTATCCAAAACCGATATAGCCAAAATTTTATGGCAAAACTCTTGGGAAGAAAAGTATTCGGAATGGGCGATTGATAAGTTTTTATCACGGCTTAGATCTTCATTGTCGTCAATTAATTACAAAAAGGCGTTAAAAACTGTAAAAGGTAAAGGCGTTATTTTGGCCTAGATAAAGCATAAACTGCCCACATGTCAGGAATAGTCAAATGGGAAATACCCTATAGTATTATTATTTTCTTATCAATTTAAACAACTCCCGCTACGGCGGGAATCAATGTTCATTAAAGGAGTTAATCGATGAACGGAATTCATATTGGAGATGTAGTCTCAGTTGCAAGACAGGAGGACTTTGTCCGCTTAAATGTGGACAAGATTTATCTGCTACTTGCACCTAAAAGCTTGACTGGAAAGTTTTATTCAGAAACCTCTGTGGTTTCTGTAGAAGACATTCAGACGGCTGGGAGACAAAAAGTCGATGATCACTTTCAGATTGAAGCCATTGAAGTTAGTGGTGAATATCTGTTTTGTGTTTATTACGAGTATGAAGACACACCAATTTCTATGGTTGCATTGTCTCGTGATCAGGTGCACAACCTGTTTCTCACACTGCAACTGCAGCTGATCTTTCTCGCAGGAGGTGCGAAATGATTGCAAAACTGAAAGAAAACAAAGGCGAGCTCCTGCTCGCTGCTGCTTTTCTCGTGCTGGTAGGGGTTGTTGTATGGCTGAGTTTTCAACTCTACATTTTGTCCCCATCAACAGAGGCGTGCAGTCAGTCGAGAGGGCTCGGTTATGTCTCTTCATCTGCTTTCCGCGATGGAAAGCAGGTATATGAGATTGAATTCCTAGATGCTGATGAAGCAATCAGCATCAACGCTGTTACCAACAACGGTATTCCCCAAGAATACTGGTTTGGTAGCACCAAACGATTTGTAGTCAACGAACAGGACACAGTTGTAACTGTCGTTGTCAAAACTCCAAATCGTTGCCGGGATGGAGTCCAAAGCACTACGTACGTTTTTGTCCCTCGGGAAGAGAGCACACCGTGGCGCTTGGCGTTCATGATTTGGGACGATGCTTCCAATCAAATGCCCCCGATGATTGTTCGGTAGCTCCTTTGTCCACACGTCTGGCTATATGCCAAATGCTAAATCCAGACTTTGTCTGCGTGTGGAACTCATATTTATAATATATAATCACTGTAATAACATGAACGACTCTTACACATGGTACTCAACACTAATCAAACCATCTTGGGCACCACCCAGTTGGGTATTTGGTCCAGTTTGGACATTTTTATACATCATAATCGCAATAACATTTGGACTAATCTTTTATAAATGGCTTGTAGGAAAGCTAGCCTGGCAAGTAGCTTTACCATTTGTTTTAAATATACTCTTTAACTTTGCATTTACACCCATTCAATTTGGTCTCAAAAACAATATGTTAGCGGCAGCAGACATCACGTTGGTTTTAGTCACACTAGTTTGGGGATTGATTAGCATTTCGAAATATATGCGCTGGATCGTATTTGCAAACTTACCTTACTTAGCATGGGTGCTTTTTGCAACAATACTACAATTTTCAATTACTTATTTAAATAAAGGATAATTATGTTTATTAAAATATATTTAATTGCGTTACCTGTATTTCTTCTTGTAGATATGATTTGGCTTGGAGTTGTCGCCAAAACTTTTTATGCAAAACACATTGGTTTCTTGATGAAGTCAGATGTAAATTGGAGTGCTGCTCTAATTTTCTACTTATTGTTTATTTTGGGATTAGTGTTATTTGTCCTAGCGCCTGCACTACAACAACAATCATGGCTATATGCTTTAGCAATGGGTGCATTGTTTGGGTTGATAACTTATGCAACATACGACTTGACTAACTTGGCTACTTTAAAAGACTGGCCACTTATAGTAACTGTAGTAGATTTATTATGGGGTACTACTTTGGCTGCAATTGTGTCTGTAATTAGCTTTTTGATTTCTACAAAGATCGGTATATGAATGTATATCTTGATTTAGGATTAATATTGGCAGGTTACGCAGTATGCTGGTTTCTTTTCTCAATAATACTCAAGCGTATGGATATAGCAGATATTGCTTGGGGACTAGGCTTTATTTTAATAAACTGGTATATATTTTTCATTAGCGGAAGTAGCATAAAAGGGCTCGTTGTTAATATATTGATCTCTATTTGGGGCGGAAGATTGGCATTTCATATTTACAAAAGAAATCACAACAAACAAGAAGATGCGCGTTATGCAGAATGGAGAAAATCGTGGAAACATTTTTATTTACGAAGCTTTTTGCAAGTTTTCTTGCTTCAAAGTTTTTTGATCTATATCATTTCACTTCCAGCTATTTTTATTAATTTGAATAATTCTGTTGTAGACATATTTTTAGTCTCTGGAGTAATAGTTTGGATAGCGGGGTTTTATTTTGAAACAGTAGGCGATAAGCAATTAGCAACTTTTATAAAGAATCCAGAAAATAAAGATAAAATTATGACTAGTGGACTTTGGAGATATACAAGGCACCCAAATTATTTTGGCGAAGTAGTAATGTGGTGGGGAATATTTGTATGCAGTTTGGGGATACCAAATGCTATTTTTACTATAATCGGGCCTTTAACCATTACGTATCTCATTCTCTTTGTTTCGGGAATTCCGCTTTTGGAAAAAAGATATACCGGCAATACCGAATACGAATTATATAAAAAAAGAACCAGTGCCTTTATACCATTACCTCCAAAATCTGTATGAAAAAGAAAATCGTATTTGTAAATGATTTGATGCAAAATGACTATTCATATGAACTAGTAGAACCCATTGGTAAAAACTTTGACCCATTGTTTAAACCAGAACTATCACCACAAGAAATGCTTGAACTAGGCGTATTTGGTGGTAAATATATGACTGATTGTATAGACGAATTTCCAAGAGCATGGTTTCAAAATGCCAAACTATGTCGTGAATTTCATAACCCCAATTTAAATTACTTTGAGATTAATGCATCACAACCTTTGAGTGTGTGGCGTAAAATGGGATGGATATACGACGAAGACCCACGTGGATGGTTTCAGTGGTATTGTAGATACTATTTTGGTCGAAGAATTCCACCTGAAGACACAAGGCAAATCAAAAGATGGCGTGCAATAAAAAGACATATTATTCAGTTACAAAAGAATTGTTTGCCAAAAGATTTAGCGTGTAGAAAAAAGCAGCAACAAGCAATTTTGCATTGGGCTTATGATAGTAGAAAAATATGAAATCAAAATATTTGGTGATAATATATTATCCAATTAATATAGTTTTTATATCTATAATCAAATGAGGCTTTTAACATATTTACATGATCCTGATGATTTATACATACCTTTACTTACAAATCTTGTAATACCTGAGGAACTTAAAGATTCAATTATTGCGATATCACCAACAACTACCGATAAAGTTCGTAAACTAGTCAACACGTTAAGTCTCAAAGAAATTGAAGGTGGTACTTACGGGACTGCGCGCATAAATTTACTAAACGAGCATATAAAGTCAAAAGAAGCTGGGGATGCATTTGTGTGTGATTTTGACAAAGTAATACACTGGCTTAATACAAATAAAAGCGAATTTTTGCAAACTTTCAATCAACAGTACACTGTTGATTTAACTATAGTTGGAAGATCTGTCAAAGCTACAGCAACCTATCCACATTCTTGGATTGATACAGAAAGTATTGCTACGCGCATACTCGCTAAAATTATAAGGCAAAACCTCGACTTTATGAATGGACCAAGTATATTGAGCAATAAAGCTGCAAATATATTTGCCAAAAATGCAAATGAAACTGGAGTAGGATCATGCGTAGAATTTTGCCTGTTGGCACATACAAATAACCTATCAATAAATACTATAGAGGTAGATGGATTAACATGGGAAGACCCTGATAGATATAAAGAAATGATACAACAAGCTTTAACATATGAAGATTGGAAATATGATGTGTACGACTCTTTATATGAATGGCGAAAACGGGTTGAATTTTTGAATAAACAAGTCGAAGTAATGATTAGATACTCAGAAGAGCCAACAAATCCAAAATACCCACTCGTTCATAACAAAACAATAGAAAATACTAGATAGAAATTTCAAAATTATTCTGATTGACTCGACGTAAGATTTCTTTTATTTTTTGGTATACGATTATTTTCGCGATATACACTAATATCATCTCGAACCCACCCAGGAATAACTGCAACACGCACAACATCGTTACCGTCTTCAGTTTTACCTTTACCAGTATACAAATAGCTAAAACTGTTAACTGTTGATTTAATTAATGGCTTCTCAATAGGTGCAGTGTCGGGGTCGTCTAAACTTGTAGCAAGCTCTAATATACTACTCATTCTCAAAGACCCATCATCTTTAATACCATACCCAGAATTATGTCCCCATTCACCCGGCCAAGTATAGTTATAATGCTTAGCCAAACCCGCACCCAATGACATAGCACGTACCCACAATTGTCTAAATTTTGAACTTCCCTCAGAAGCTTTACCGTGTTGTGTTTCTAGATAAGCTTGACCATAAGCACCAGTTTGTTCCAAAAACTGTTTTTCTCGAAAAGCAGGACTTGAAAAATCGTTGGCACTAAAATAAAAGCACTCACTTTTTATTTGTTCTGCCATTCGATCAACGACAAACCCAGGTAAAGCACCAGCAGTGTAAGACGTCATACCAAGCAATGTGGTGTCATATAAATCAAAGTCTTCACCAAAGGCTGTCTTTAGTACAGCTAATTGAGACTCAGTCATGGGTTGTGTTACATCACTTTCAACGAATGCGTACTTACCAGTGATCCATGGGTACTTTTTTTCCATCTCTTTATATTTTACTTTACCACCTTCTAATTGACCGACATTTATATCTCTAACAACGACCCGAAAGTTATCAATCATTTTTTGTCTTCTAACAGGGTCATCTATAGTATCGATTTGTTCAATCATCGCGGCAGCAGAATTACCCACACCCCCAGCATAATCAATAATTGTGATTTGAGAATCAGGAGTTTCATCTAATACCATTTCAACATTGCTCATTAACCGTTTAGCCAGCTCAATTCTTCCCACTTGGTCTTGTGATATCCAATATTCTTTCGGCTCAAGCATAGTCTTATCTAGTAAAACAGTGTTATACAAACCAAGATATTTCTTATTATAAACTGTACCTGTAACAGCAATTGGACCTTCTACTGCTACATCCTGGGATTGATTCATAAGTTCTGACATATCTGTCCCAACCAAATCTTCTGGAATAAACCCAACCATTTGAGCATGATATGCCTCATAACCAGATTGTAGCGCCTTGTATAAATCAACTCCAGGAACCCAATCGTTTAGAAAAGCTCTCCATGATAACTCTACTTGACTATTTGCACCGTGTCTCAAAACAATACCTTCGTTTTTCATAGCCCAACTAGAGATCTTCAAAGCAGCTAAAGTCATGTACTTTTTAACTATATCTTTTGCTTCTGTAAAAAACACACCTTTTATTTCATTTAAAAGTTTTGTATTTAATAAAGCAGCAGCTTGTTCTTCCAACTGTTCACCAGTAATTCTTTGTTGTCTTAATTCAGCAGGTATATCATTCTCAGTAATAAAAAGCGCGGAGTCGAGAGTTATTGGATGATCTCGTGTAGTACCTTCATCAACATTTGCAGAATGACGCTGTCTACTTAAACGGCCATCTAACAAACTCTTTACGGTAGCCTCAGAGAATATTTCTGTAGCTGGTACTTGTCCACGTTCGATGTTTAAAGGAGCAAAACCAGCATGAATAAGTGATCGATAAGAGTCTAATGGATCTGGACCTTCTTGGTTATGAAGTTCTATAGTTGTTTCTACCATGCTTAAATTTTATCATAAAGTTATACTTGTCTCCTGTATAATCTTAGTATGAAGTACATAGCCTTGATTGCACTAATTTTTGTATTAGGCATATCTATACCAACAGTACATGCGCAAAGCATTGAACCACAACAAAAGACTTATCACGGCGTAATCAAAGAAATAAACAAGCAATCCGAATATGAACAAAACATAACAATCGAGATAACTAACAAAGACATGAAAGGATTGCGTGTAGACACAATGCTAGTTTCTACGACACAGACTACTAACGAATACACAGTGAATGACAAAGTTTTGTTACTAAGCGTGCTTGATAAAACATCTAATACAACATCTTTTTATATAACAGATTTTGACCGTTCTGGTGCACTTGTATGGTTATTCATTTTGTTTGCGTTGGTTGTTTTAATTGTGAGCAAAAAATGGGGGCTATACTCACTCATTGGAATGGGTTATTCATTTTTTATAATTTTTAAATTTATACTTCCGCAATTGCTCAATGGTTACAACCCATTATTAATAGCAATAATAGGCGCATTGCTGATTTCACCTGTTACATTTTATTTGTCACATGGCGTCAACAAAAAAACTTCTGTTGCTTTGATTAGTACTATCACCGCATTATTTATCACAGGCACACTATCGATGATATTTATAAATCTGGCTAAACTAACTGGATTTGGCACTGATGAAGCTTTCTTTTTGCAAATAGCAAAAGGAGGATCTGTAAATATAAAAGGTATATATTTGGCTGGAATTATAATTGGAACTTTGGGAATACTAGACGATGTCACTATTTCACAAGCGTCAATTGTTTATCAACTAAAAAAGTCACTCAACAAGATCAGTGACGTAGAACTATATAAGAAAGCTATGGATATAGGACACGATCATATAGCATCAACGGTTAATACACTCGTGCTTGTTTATACAGGCGCGGCGTTGCCTTTGTTACTGTTGTTTATTAATTCTTCAAACACTTTTTCAGAAGCTATTAATGCAGAAATAATTGCCGATGAAATTGTAAGGACTTTGGTAGGTAGCATAGGGCTTGTTTTGGCTGTACCAATAAGCACATTACTTTCTGTACTTTTGATAAATGAATCAGATATTGATATGGTAGATGACTCACACAAACATAATCATTAAGATAAAAGTAAATCAATAAAATTTGATAGAATTATCAGATATGATTCTCATTGTACTTTGGTTTTTGCTAGCATTCTCTTTATTATGGATAGGGTCTGGACTTGCAGTCAAAACAATCTCTCATATATCACATACTTTACGTACCTCATCTTTTTTTATTTCATTTTTTATACTAGGAATACTCACATCGATTACAGAGATTACTATTGGAATTAATGCTTATATTGAAAACACACCAGAGATATTTGTGGGTAATCTACTGGGCAGTTCAGTGGTTGTGTACTTATTAATTATACCTATCCTTGCGTTGCTTAATAACCCAATAAAACTCAATCATACGTTGAATTTCAAAAGTATCGCGACTGCAATTTTGGTTGGGGGGTTTCCAGCATTACTAACTTTGGATAATAATTTTAGTGTAATAGATGGCTTTATCTGCATACTACTTTATATATATTTTGTCTTAATGCTCGACAAAAGCAGTGGACTACTAAATAAACTATTTCATAAAAAGTTAACTTATAAAGAAATTTTCACAACTGCTATAAAATTAATCTTTGCAATCATATTAGTTTTTGCGGGCAGCCATATACTTGTCGAACAAACACCAATACTGGGTAAGCTCCTTGGTGTATCACCTTTTATCATAAGCGTGTTACTGCTCTCAATAGGCACAAATATTCCAGAAATTGCAATCGCAATACGATCAGTTTTTGCAAAGCACAAAGAAATCGCCTTTGGAAATTATTTGGGATCTGCATCACTCAACACTTTGGAAATTGGTTTATTAACTTTATTAGGAAAATCTTCAGTTCCTGCAGAAGGATCAAATTTTTCTGTCAGCTCTTTTATTTTGGGACTAATAGCATTTGTCTTTTTTATAAAGGAGAAAAATCAACTTTCAAAAAAAGAGAGCGTAGTACTTTTGGGCTGTTATTTGCTTTTTGTAGTATTTGAAATATTTACTGGGCCAGGATGGAAACTCAATTAGCGTAAAGTGCTATAATTGAAGCATGTTCAAAAGGTCATCAACGCCATTTGTGGCTTTTTTACAAGCAACGTGTTTGGTACTGTATCTTTTGTTATTGTCATTCTTTTTCAATTTTGTAATACCTCAATTTGATAAAACAGCAACAGAATTTTATGCCCCAATAATAATGCTTCTTTTATTCATTGTATCTGCAGTTATTTCTGCAACATTAGTATTAGGAAGAGCCGGAATGCTTTTTTTTGAAAAGAAATACAAAGACGCATTTACCACTTTGGGTTGGACCATACTCTGGGCATTATTTTATTTTGTATTGATTATTTGTTGTGTTTACTGGAAATAGTAGTAATGCAAATATTCGAAACTTATATTGATTACATAAAAAACAACCCACAAAAATATTGGTTTAGAGCCAAATGGTATGGCTGGGGTTGGACACCTGCAACTTGGCAAGGCTGGGTTATTACTATTGCTTATATATTATTACTTGTATTTCTTGCTAACACCCTTGCAACAGTAGCAACTCCTGCACAGATTATTCTTAAATTTGCGCTCCCAGCCAGTATCCTCACAGCTGCATTTATATATATTGCGTATAAGAAAGGTGAAAAACCACACTGGCAATGGGGACCACCAAAGACAAAATAATATGGAAACCCAATGTCTCAATTGTGATAATGAATACAATTACATAAAAGGCTCAAACAAAGCCGTTTGTGCTAATTGTGGAATGAAAGACGGATGCTGCTTTTAAGGTAACTTCGTAATATAATACTCGCATGATAAAAGCTGTGAATGATTTTATTCCAAGCGAAAGCACTCTCGAAAAATTAGCATTTATTAAGCACATTCAAGATACTAGCGAAAAACATAATTTTAAACTTTGGCATTGCGGCTCATGGGCGATTACTGCAATGTTAGGTAAATTTTTCAAAGATTTGAAGGATGTAGACATAGTAGTGGTAACAGAAGCCGATAAGAAAAAGTTATCTGAAATTGTCGAAAGCTTGGGATTTAAATTTATTGCGGAGCATCCATGGGGGCCAGTTGAATATTCAAATGGAAAGTTTGAAATAGAATTTGGCTCAGCAGAAGACGAAAGAAACATGTATTACAACGCAATTCTAGATGAAAACAATTTTGGTCTTATTGAAGGTGTAAAGCTTTATATAGCAGACCCACATAAAATACTTCAAAGCCGACACGATATGATTAAAGCTGGATACAAGCAACTTGATGAAAAACAAAAGTTTATGATTAAAACAATTGAAAATTTTATAAATAAGTAAAACCCATTATTTAAAAGCTTGAAGATTTAGACGTACATGTTTAGAGGTATTTTCTTTATGCAAACGAGACCGCTTTACGAGAAATAAGAAAGCAAACCATCATAATCAACCCACCTACTAAAAACGGTAGTTGTATTGTAATAGAGGCAAAAAGACCTGCAAGTATCGGCCCCAAAATTTGACCAACGCTCATATACGAAGAATTTACACCTTGTATAGCACCTTGTTCAGTATGATCTGCGGACTCTGACAATAAAGTTTGAGTCAAAGGAAAAGTCAAAGAATTTGCCATCGAAAGCAAAACCGAAACTACTACAAAAAATAATAAGCTCTTTACAAAGAAGAGCGCGATAAACGTCATGGCTAAAAAGAAAAAAGCATTAACATAAGACTTCTTTACACCAAAGCGCTGAATTATGAAAGAAACACCAAAAAACTGCATCAATAATCCGACGATTCCAAAAAGAACAAAAATTGCAGATATTTCTGGAGTAGATAGATGTAAAATATCAAGCGAAAATGGCTGAAAAGCATATATAAACATACCAAAAGCAGTTGAATAAATAAGTGTATTTAATAAAACACTGCCAATTTTTTCATTGAAGAGTTCTTTTGCCAATTTTACAAAATCAAAAAGCTTTTCTTTTTTAACTTGCCCGAGATATTTATTTGTTTCTGGCAACATAAGCACTGTAAGTACTACCGAAATCGACGCTATAATACCAGCTATTATGAACGGTAGTGACGGTGATATTCCTACAGTCAACGCAGAAATTAAAGGCCCAAAAATAAAACCAAAATTGAATGCACCGCTAATTATTCCAAAACTTCTCGCGCGTTCTTCTGGTTTGGCGGTATCAGATATTACAGCCGAAGCGACTGGAATATTACCAGCAGTAATACCATCTAAAATTCTTGCTAAGTACAAAAAGAAAGCATTTGGTGCAAAAGCCATTATAAAAAAAGAAAGTGCTGTTCCGGCAAGTGAAAGTATTAACAGTGGACGACGACCGTATTTGTCTGAAGCTCTACCAATAATAGGCGTTGAGATAAACTGACATATCGAAAATAATGAAAACAGCAAGCCATTTTCAAAAATAGATAATCCAAATCGTTGTGAGTATGAAAATATTAATGGAATGATAATACCGTAACCCAATGTATTTACTGTCAAGACAAGTGATACTATCAAAAGATTTCTATTGAGTAAGTACGCATGCCTTTTAAACACAACAAACATCATACCACAAAAAAATTGGCGTTATATTTATAGCCATGTATACTAACTCATATTAATTTTTTAGAAAGGTTTGATATGAAAGTTAACGTATATTTAAATTTTGCAGGGAACACAGAAGAAGCTTTTAATTTTTATAAATCAGTATTTGGTGGAGAGTTTACAATAGTTCAAAGATACAAAGATACACCTCAAGTAACAGGTATTTCTGAAAGCGATGCCGATAAACTCATGCATATATCATTACCAGTAGGCGACAGTGTATTGATGGGAACAGATGCATTAGAATCAATGGGACACCATTTGACAATCGGAAATAACTTTTCAGTGTCTATTACCCCTACAAGCAAAGAAGAAGCAGATATAGTATTTAATAGATTATCTGAAGGCGGAACTATTACCGTACCTATAGCAGAAGCGTTCTGGGGAGCATATTTTGGAATGACAACAGATAAATTTGGCATTCAATGGATGATTAACCTAGATCACAAATAACACTTACTGTATATATTGGCGCAAATCTACAGGATCACCAACAAAAATCCTAAGAGTTTTAGTACAAGGGCAATTTGTATGTGGAGGTTCTTGTTCGTTTGATACAAGTGTGCCTGATATGGATTGCGAATAAACAACAGTTCTAGCTTGATCACCCTGAATATTCACAAATCCCAAAATACTTCCCGTAGTGCCATCTGCGGCCATACCAGCCACGTTATAATCACCATACTGTTGGAATTGTTGCCATGGGGTTCCTTCTAGCAACTTAAGCGCATACAGTGTTAAAGATGAAAAATCACTATTAAATAAAGCGTCTTTATCTGTTATCTTAGCTTCATAAAGCTTTCCGGCTGTTGGAACTGACCCATCTTTGTAAACTCTGGGGTTAGGCGCATATCTATTATCATAAAACATGTGGTAATTGTAGAAATCATCTTCAGGAAGAACACTTTCTTCCCAAGTAAGTTCAGTTGGTATAGCCGGTATATGCCAATCAACCTCAGCGGTTGTGTCCGTTAAAGTAGGTTTATTAGAAGACAACATGTTTTCCATTCTCGGAAGAAATGCAAAAGCATATAAAACACATAATAAAATACCAAATGATAACGCAATTAAAATTCTTTTCATACTATGTATGATACCCAGATTATCTAAGTTTGATAAGTGAGTTTTGTGATAAATCGTAAACACTAGAAGGGGGATTGTTTAAAATGCCTGCATCTACATAAAAATCTACCTGAGTATCAAAATATTTTTGAGCCTCTTGGATAGATATAGCAGATGGTTGGCCATGGATGTTTGAGCTAGTAGAGATCAGTGGACCAGTCTGAGACAAAATCTCTTGCAAAAATATGTTGTTTGGTTGCCTGAAAGATCTAGTCGAGCCATCGTTTAGTTTGAATATCAAAGTATTTGGACCAGGCCAGTGTATATTGATTTGCTCTTCTAAAAAGTCATTCAAACTAACACCAAACTCTACCAAACAAGACGCATTTTCTACCAAGGTAATAAATGGCATTTTATCTGGTCTTTGCTTGATCTGATAAATTCTGTCTATCGAAGCAAGATCGTTGGCCAAGCAATGCAATCCATAAATCGTATCAGTAGGCATAACACCGACCTTTTTATCCAACAATAAATTTGATATTTTGAGCGTATCTGAAATAGTCAAAAGCATAATTGATATTATATAGCATGAAGATTATGACAACCCAAAACACTTATTTTGTATATATTTTAGAATGCAATGATAAAACATATTATTGTGGGTATACAAACAACATTGAAAAACGGTTAAAAGACCATAATAACAAAGCGTCGCAAACAAAATATACACGCACAAGACAACCTGTAAAAATTGTTTACTGTGAACAAATACAAACTAAAACACTAGCACTCAAACGAGAATACCAGATAAAACAGTTGTCACACCTTCAAAAACACAGGCTAATAAACAACATACCAAGTAATTTGGTAAAATGAACATATGCATAAGTGGAAAAACAAATTAGTCATAGCCTTTTTAGCTATCATTGCTTTGGTAAGTACTTATAGCCTAATTTTTGCATCAGACCAGAAAAAGAAATTAGAAAAGTATCAGGCATTACAATCGCAATACGCATCACAATATGCTAGCTTAGAAGCTTATCAAAAAGACTATCATACTCAAATCTTAGCGCTTAAAAATGAGAATTTACAAAAAATGTTACAAGCCCAAAAAGACTACGAATTATTACTCACACAACAGCCCACACTTATCGCACAAAATACATCTACAACTGTGCAAACATCAACTAATACAAATACCAATAGTTCAAGCACTTCTGCAACAAAAACAGTAAAAGTTACAAAACCAAAATCTGCACCAGTAACTAGCGCTTCTTAATAATTATGAAAAACAAAAAGAATAAACAAAAATCAATAATAGTATTACTTGCTCTAGTGTCTATCTTATTTAATTTATTTGTTTTTTCAAAAATACAAACTAATATCGCAGGCATAAGTACACATGTCAGAGCTGAAGACGAAGGTGATGATGACGAGGATGAAGATGAAAATCATGAAGATGAGGACGATGAAGATGAAAACGACGACAATTATAAAGATGAATACATTTATGAAACTATAGAGGTACCAGCAGACACACAGCAACAAAATATTACACCAACAACCAGCCTTATTCTAACCGTAACTCCTGGGTTTGATAAAGATACAGACCAAGATAAACTTGTTGATGCACTCGATCCACATCCAAATATACATGAATCACAGTTTTTTACAGATGACGACAAAGATTCTATACCCAACGCGCTAGATGAACATCCTAATGAAGATGATTTCTTATATATCCAATTTGATGATGCCAATAACAACGGTTTACTAGACGAGCTTGAAACCCTATAGAAATGAAAACGCTTACTAGAAATATAGCGGATGAAATCATGACAACGCTAGTTTATATTGCTTTATCTTCTGACAAGTACACCGATGAAGAAATTAATGTTGATATAGCTGAAATCGTTGCAGAACTCAAAGACTTTGAGCATAAGTTTTCTCGATTTTTACCTGATAGCGAACTAAGTAAACTGAATGCATGTGATTATACAAAAGTATCAGATGAAATGCTTGCAATACTAGACACGTGTAAAAAGTATCATACTCATACAAAAGGCTTATTTGATCCAACCATTCACAATGCATTAATTAACGAAGGATATCATTTGAGTAAATCTAAGGGGTTTTATAATGAGAAACAACACACACACAGTTCAACTACCGCAGCAAATTTCGATCTGGTCAAAATAGATTACACAAACAAAACCGTTGCCAAACCAAAGAATATTAAAATTGATCTTGGCGGAATTGGCAAAGGTTATATTATTGATGCGATTGCAAACAAGCTCAAAAAGAAATATGCAGATTTTTGTATTTCACTGGGCGGAGATATATATGTTGCAGGCTACGATCAAATCAATAACTATCCTTATTGGGCAATAGAGATTGAAAACCCGTTTGCGCATAAGCTGGACACACCAACGCTTATTGTATCTGATAAAGCAATAGCAACGTCAGGAATTAATAAACGGGTATGGCAAAAATACGGACAACCCAAACATCATATAATTGATCCGCGCACTGCACAAAGCAGCCAAACAAACTTGGCTTGTACAACAGTAATAGGTGAGAGTACAATAACGTGTGATATTGTTGCCAAAATGCTTTTGATACATGGGGCAGACAAAGGCCTAGAATATTGCGAGTCAAACAATATCGCAGCAATCTTCATTACAAAAGAGTCAAAAATTATTTATACACAAAAAGCACATGAATACGTTTGGAAAGATTAAATTATATAAAATATTTTTCTCAATAGTTCTACTTTGTAGCTTAACTTCAATAGCTTACGCTGAAAATGGTGTGCAAAAAGACAGTGATCTTGATGGATTATCTGATCAAACTGAAGTATCTACATATCATACAGATATAAACTCGCCAGATACAGACAAAGACGGCGTAGTCGATTATCAAGAGATACTTGATAAAACCAATCCGTTGGATAATAAATCAAGTACGCTCGCAAACCTTCAAATGCAAGATGTTCCAACTATATGGTATGTCGGCAGAATAGCTGGAATAAGCGCTTTTATAATGTTCACACTTGTAATTTGTTTTGGATTACTCATGACATCAAAAGTCTTACTAAAGTTTAAGGCTTTGTCTGCACCAACTGCACTAGATACTCATCAATTTACAGCTACTTTTATTGCATTTGGGCTAACATTGCTACATATCGTGGCATTTATGCTCGATGATATTGTAAAGTTAACGTTTTTAGAAGTGCTTATACCATTTTATGTAAAACGTGATTTAACAACATACATGGGAGCAAACCTCGGGCTTACTATATCTATAGGCATTATTGCATTTTATTTACCTATAATACTCATAGCGACGTCACAACTTAGAAGAAAAATAGTATCGGTAAAATTATGGAGAAAAATTCATTATGTTAGCTTTTTATTTTACTTAATGTTTCTTGGGCATGGAATCTTTGCCGGAAGTGATACTGACAAAGTATGGATGCAAGTAATTTATGGCTTATCTGTAACAATGGTAACGTCTTTGGTACTTTTAAGAATTTTTGGAAAAAAATATTTTCTACCAAAACCATTTGTACAGCAATCAAGCAATTTAAACGAATCTACGACTAACTCTCAAAATATAGAACCGTTGGCAACCGTACAGCCTTTATAATATGCGTGCACCGGTTACCTTTAAAAAGCATAAACCTGCTGCACTTGCGTTTATACTTAATAGAATAACCTTTTATAATACCTTCTATCAATTTACATATAATAAAGTCCGAGTAAAAAATACCAAAACTATGTGGGGAAGTTGCTCAGAAAAAGCTAATTTAAACTTTAATTACAAAGTATCTCTTTTACCTATAGATCTGGCAGATTATATAATCGTACATGAGTTATGCCATTTAAAAGAATTCAACCACTCACAAAGGTTTTGGGATTTAGTTGCAAAAACTATTCCAAATTATGATGCGCTTAGAAAGAAATTAAATAATAGAGATTTTGTTTATGTGCTGAATCAATAGGACCTGGTCAGACCAGGTCTCATATTACCTAACAAAAGTTAAAGCCACGCCTTTTTTACCAATACGACCTGTACGGCCTATACGGTGTTTATAAGTATCAAAATTGTCAGGTTCATCAAAATTGATAACGTGTGAAATATCGGGAACGTCTATGCCACGCGCAGCTACATCGGTAGCAACTAAAATATTGATTTTGCTTTGTTTAAAGGACGTCAAGACTTTTGACCGTTGGCCCAAAGATTTATTTCCATGTAAAGCTTCTGACTTAAAACCACGTCTTTGTAATTCGTAAGAAATATCGTCTGCGCCACGTTTGGTACGAGAAAAGATCAATACCTTTTCAAATTCTGTTTTTACTAATAAGTCGTGTAAAAGGTCAACTTTGTTATTTGAACCTATTCTTACTATATCTTGATCTATATTGTTGAGAGCACTGCGTGTTTCAGCTTCAATCCTGACAGGATTCTTTAGTAACGAATTAGATATATTCTCGGCTTCTCTATTTATTGTCGCAGAGAAAAATAATGCTTGCTTTGAAGGGCTTAACTTTGAAACGACAAATTTAATATCGTTTACAAAACCCATATCTAACATTTGATCGACTTCGTCTAAGACTACATTTGTAAATCTACCTAGATCAACACAATTTCTGTCGTATAAATCTAGTAAGCGTCCAGGTGTAGCTATAACAAACGCTGGATTATTGCGCAAAATGCTTATTTGATCTCTTATACTTGCACCACCAATAATTACTACATGGCGGATATTCATATTGTTTGTAAATTTTTTGAGTTCTTGTTGGATCTGAACTGCCAATTCTCTAGTAGGTGCGATAATTAAGGATCTCTGAGATTTATCTAAAAGTGTCTTGTTTACTAGTGGAATCAAGAAAGCTGCTGTTTTACCAGAACCTGTGCTAGATAAGCCTAAAAGGTCTTTACCTTGCATAATATGAGGAATTGTCTGTGATTGAATTTGAGTAGGTCCAGTATATCCTAAAGACTTAATATTAGCTGTTAAGGCTGGTACTAGGCCAAAATCGTCAAAAGTACTATCTGGAGTATATATATTAACTTCATTTTCTAGTTTTGCTTTGGAAATATACTTGTCATGACCGATATAAGTACCTCTGAATCTGTTAAATCTTGGACGAGAATTTCTACCACCAAATCTATTTCTAGACCCGTTTGAGTATGGTTGCCTTCGCTGGCTGTGTTCTTGATGATACATATGCTTTTGTAGAATGGGTTATCAGACCAGTCACGAGAGTCATTTTAGCACACAACCCGAGTTTTAACTAATTGAGTGATATATCATGTGAGTAAGTTGGTAGTGGTTTAGATTTTCTTATGTCTGCCCTTGGTAATATGACGCAAACATAAGCTAAATCTGGGATCTCTATCTTCGGAGCTTTCCAATGTGGGTTCTCTTCGAGATCTATTTCCCCATACTGAGTGCGCACTACATTGTATGCATTGGGAGAAAAATTTATAGGTGCATTATTAACAAAGATATTAGAAACCCCTAAAAGTACTTCACCACGGTCTATTTTGGCCACAAAAAAATCACTGGCTGCTCCTGTATAGTCGCTAAACTTGGGATCTGCTGGTAAAGCATGTACAGACTTAATAAAGTCATTAAACTCAGAGGCAATACGGCTGGGAGTAGGGGATAATACTTGATTCGTTAACATACGTAACAAAGTTTGGGCATTTGACTTCGGAGAGAAGTTTTCACTAGCAGAAGAGCTAGAAAAAACAACACACTCTGGTGGGTCTGACTGAATACCAGCTTTTTCACACAATATACCTGCTAACAAAGCTTTGGTCGCCAAAGTAATATCACCATTTAGTAAAAAGCCCGAATCTATACCCCCGTGTTCTTTCATACTCTTTATGACGTTAAGCATCTTTGGTAGTTCTCCTTCGGCACGCAATGGATCAGTTGTATTTATAAAGTCATCAGCCCACCCACTAGCAGCATCTATAATGCTATGGTCAGGTGTTGTGATATCTATGTATCTAGTTGACATTGCAACAGCAAGTTTTTTTGAGTGCTCAGCAAACATTGCAGTATAAACTCCTTTTTCGGCAGTAATTTCAATAAACGGACCATTAGCAATATTATCTATAGTTTCTTGTTGGTAATTAAATCCACTTCCACTAAGCATGTATTTAGTATATCTCATGCAATTTGAAGGTGTATACTTTATATATGAATAATGAAGGTACGAATAACAAAAAAATAATATATACCGTAATAGCAGTTTTGATCCTTTTGGCAAGCTGGATAGCTTATAAAGCATTTGTGCCAAAAACATACTCAGGAACAGATACGCCAGCAACGACAATGGTAGAAAACAAAAATGAGCAGCCCACTACTCAAGAAATGACTATAAAAGGGACATTAGAAAGTTTGCTAGCACGAGGTGCTGTAATGAAATGTACGTATTCTATGGACATTGAGAATAATGTTACCTCTGGCACAACATATGTGTCTGGTAAAAAAATGCGGGGAGATTTTACAGTCAATATAAACAACACAATGATGCAAAGTCACATGATTTCTGATGGCACAACTTTGTATACATGGACTGATCAAATGCCTCAAGGCATGAAAATGATGATGCCTACAACTAACGACCAAAACCCAACAGACAAGCAACCAGAACAACAGCCAGATACCACTATAAATCTTCAACAAGAATATGACTATAGCTGTTCACCATGGATCGAAGACGCTAGTATATTTGCTGTTCCAACAGATATAGAATTTGTAGATTTGTCAGAACAAACAAATAAAATGATGCAAAACACAAATAGCATGTGTGCAGCATGTGATTACATTGAAGATGCTGGTGCAAAAAGTGAATGTAAAACACAATTCTCGTGTGAGTAAATATACTTTTCGGAAATGATACAATAAGTTTAGTAGTGTAGAAAGTTATAGAAAGAAAAAAAATGGAAAAAAGTAATAAAATGTTGATAGCAGGATTAATAGTTTGTATAGCCGTAGTAGGATTGCTGCTTACGCTATCTAAAAACTCTATGACTCAACAAACCGATACTATGCAAGAAGAAAGCCAATTAAACGTTGATAGCTCAATGATGCTCAATCTAGAAGACGACTTACAAGTAGACACAAACCAAGTAAAAACTTTTACCTTGGATTCTAGTGAATTTAAATACGATGTAACAGAAATAAAAGTTAAAGTAGGAGATACCGTTAAAATAACACTTACTAACTCGGGTAAAATGCCTCACGATTGGAAAGTTGACGAATTTAATGCAGCAACTAAGGTTATCAAAAATGGCGAAGAAGACACAATAGAATTTGTGGCTGATAAAGCAGGGACATATGAATTTTATTGTAGCGTAGGACAACACCGTGCAAATGGTATGGTAGGAAAGTTTATCGTCGAATAAACATTTTTATTTAACTAAATAAATCAAGAAGGCTATACCACATAAGGTATGGCCTTCTTCTTTTTGTGCATATGCTAAAATCAATATATGGACGCTAATAAAGAAACTCTTATCAATGACATACTCAATCGCAGCGCCGATCAGGTGATAGACAAAGAAATTTTGTCTAAAAAGCTTCACAGCGATGAAAAACTGCGCATTAAATTGGGTATAGATCCAACAAGCCCCAATATACACTTGGGCAGAACAATACCATTGTTGAGATTAAAAAGATTTCAAGAACTTGGCCATCAGATAGTTTTTATAATAGGTGATTTTACTGCGGTGATAGGGGATACAAGCGACAAAACATCCGAACGACCAATGCTTTCGAGAGAAGCTGTCGAACAAAATAAACAAAGCTATATTGATCAAGTTAAAAAACTGATAGATATAGATAAAGCGGAAATTCATTACAATACCGAATGGTTGGGCAAATTAACATACGGTGAGATTTGTGAGCAAGCAAATGTGTTTTCTGTAAATGAATTTATAGATAGATCAAATATAAAAGATAGACTAGACAAGGGAGACCATGTCTCTTTACGAGAAGTACTTTATCCTATGATGCAAGGCTATGATTCTGTTGCTATAAAAGCCGATGTCGAACTTGGAGGTACAGATCAATGGTTTAATCTTTTGGCCGGCAGAAAAATGCAAAAGCATTACCAAATGGAACAACAAAATATAATAACAAACCCATTGATCGAAGGTCTAGATGGCAGAAAAATGAGTTCTAGCTGGGGAAATACAATAAACCTTAATGACGAGCCAGAAAATATGTATGGCAAAGTCATGAGTATGTCAGACGAGTTGATTGGCAAATATTTTGAGCATTTAACTCTTTTACCAATGACAGATGTGAATGAAATTAAATCAGCACTAGCCAAACCAGAAACAAACCCAATGGAATTCAAACTCAAACTTGCTTTTGAAATAACCAAAATGTATTGGGGTGAAGCAGGTGCGAAAAAAGGACAAGAGCATTTTGATAAAACTATCAGAAATAAAGAACTGCCAACTGAAATGCCTACGTTAAAAATACACGCCTCTGAAAACATCACTATTGTAGATGTATTGGTACAAGCCCAACTTGCTCCAAGCAAAAGCGAAGCACGCAGATTAATAGAACAAAAAGGTGTAGAAATAAATAACGTAAAAGTGGAATCAACTGATACACAAGTAAAATCTGGCGACATTATAAAAAAAGGCAATAGATCATTCGTCAGAATCGATTGATTTCTTTAGTATAAGTTTTGCAAAAACATTTACAAATTCATCAGAATTATTGAATGCTCCATCTTTTATATTAGAAATTAGTTCAAATAATTCTTCTTTGTGGTCTTCGTTAAACCCCAATTTATCAAATAAACTAATTAACCGTAAATCAGCGACACCATAAAGATTGTTGAGTTCTCCGTTATTTTCATAACCTAATCCAAGTAGATAAAAAGTTACTATGGCACTCAAATCCATTTTCTTGTGCTTACGACGTTCATTGTGAGTACTGTCTTCTATGGCAGTTGACGCACCAAGATCATAAATCATTACTCTTTTTGAATCTTTATTTATCATTACATTTTCACTATGCAAATCGGTATGATACATATCGTTTGCATGCATATAAAATACAGCTGAGCTTAATTGCTCTATAATGTTCATAAGCTCTTGTGGATCTTTTGCTTCACCAACTTTAAAATATTTTTTTGCCAATTCCCAATCAGCCCCCAGATACTCCATAAGCATCAAACCAGTAGTACCATTTTGTACATAGTCGTATATAGTTATAATATTTGGATGTCGAAGACCTGCCAAACGCAGAGCTTCTTTTTTTACTTGGTCGTCTGTTAAATTAGGATGATGGTAAAAAGCTTTTGCCGCTATAACTCCTAACTTTTCATCTTGTATCTTATATACACCTTTTGGATCTATTTCTTCTAAAACTTTCCAACGCGGATTGTTAACCTCTACACCATTATCTGTGTAATTTTCATAAAAGGTAGTATCTGTATTTATATTCATATTAAACTGAAGCGCGGTTACTAGAAGCAGTTACTATATTTTCATATTTTTAATGGTTGACCTACGTATTATAATATACCAATGAAAATCTTTATCAAAAATTTCATAATATCCGCAATTATAACAACTATACTACTTACATTTTTTGCAACTGGTGCGTTAGCTGACAGATTATTTTATATAAAACCCTTAGACTATATTTTTAAACGCCAAAATACAAACACAGTAAAAACAATAATCAGCGGTGATTCCAATGAACTTGTCGCAAATGTAGCAGAACAAGCATCTACATCAGTAGTAACAATAGCTATAAAAGAAGTGGTGCAACAAAGAGGTAGCCAATCGTTATTTGATTTATTTAACTTTGGACTTTTACCAGATAGACCTAGTGAGCCAGTGCAAAGAGACATCGGAACTGGGTTTGTCGTAGAAAATAGCTATGTTATTACAAATAAACACGTAGTATCTGATACCAAATCTAGTTACATAATTATAGATAAAGACAATAACGAATTTGAAGCCGAAAAAATTTACAGAGATCCAACAAGTGATCTAGCAATAATAAAAGTCAAAAATTTTAATGTAAATGCATTAAGTTTAGGTGATTCAGAACGATTAAGAGTTGGTCAACAAGTAATAGCAATCGGAACTGCACTAGGCGAATTTCGTCACACAGTGACTACAGGCGTAATTTCAGGACTGGGTCGAGGAATAACAGCAGGTGACCCATTTGGATCTAGCACAGAGGAATTACAAAATGTTATACAAACAGATGCTGCAATAAACCCTGGAAATTCTGGTGGACCTTTATTAAATTTGCAAGGTGAAGTAATTGGTGTAAATGTTGCAGTTTCACAAAGTGGTGAAAATATCGGATTTGCACTGCCAATAAATCTAGTAAAAGCAACTATAGATAACTTTAATGAAACTGGTCAATTTGAAAGACCTTTCTTAGGAGTCAGATATCAAAATGTTTCACAAAAAGCGGCAATAGCAAATGAAATTCCTGCAGGAGCGTATGTAGTTGAAGTACTAGATGCATCACCAGCACAAAAGTCTGGCATTGAAGAAGGAGATATTATTACAGAATTTGATGGAAACTCATTAGTCGACAAAGATCTCGCAAATTTTATTAACAAAAAGAAAGTTGGAGACAAAGTGAAAGTGAAATACTTTAGATGGAACGAATCAAACTCGCAACAAAAAAATTATGAAACTGTTGTTGAACTTACGACAAGTACCAACTAAGTCTTGACAATATGTGTAAAAAATATCTTAATATATATGTACAAATATCATTGATTTAATTTATTTAAATCAGTTCTGCCCAGAAATGCAAAAAGATAACAAAATAAAATCAAATAACTCCGTTACACTTACAGAATCTGAGATAAGATCTCTTCTAGAGAAAAATCCAAAATGGGAACCAGATAAAAATTCTACTGCAGAAGTATTCGAAATATTCAACGCAGTAAAAAGAGAACTTCGTGCAAAAATCAGCAAACTTGAAGACCAGTTTTTTAGCGAGCAAGACGATGAAAAACTGCAGAACAACTATACTAGTAATGAAGATAGTTATTCTAATTTTGACGATGAGTACTAAATTTATTAATTTTAAGGTGGTGATTTACAATGCCAGTAAAAAAGAAAGCAACAGCTAGAAAAGCTGCACCAAAGAAAAAAGTAGCAGCAAAAAGAGCTCCAGCTAAAAGAAAGACAGTCAAGAAAGTAGCTGCTAAAAAAGTAGTGAAAAAAGCTGTACGAAAAGTAGCTGCTAAAAAAGCTCCTGCTAAGAGAAGAACTGTAAAAAGAGCTTCTAAAGCAAAAAGCGCTAAGAAATAACCATTTAGCGGTTTTGCCGCTGAATGAATAACGCTTAGCTAACGTGTGATTTTACTCACATGTATTTATACAAAGAAAAGGGCGCCTTTACGCAAGTAAAGGCGCCCATCTTTAATTTATTAAGTAATGTTTATCCAAAAACTCAATTTATTTTAAACAATGCTAGTATGTAGTTTTTTTCGGTAAGGACGGCTGCATATCATCCTTACCTCAAAAAACACATACCTACGCATTTTACATAAGGATGATATTAATCAAGGTTTAAATCTGTATCTTCGAGCTTTTTGAAGAGAGGAGTTGGCTTTTCTTTTAGAGCAACTGACTTCAATATATCATTTACAAAACTTACTTCGGTTCCAACTTCAGGCCACTTTGGATGATTCTCAATAGACAAGCTACTTAATACCTTGTTCGATGCATCAAACATCAAAGGACCAATCAAATAACCAAGCGCAAGAACAATAGCTACAAGATCGGTCATTACTTGATTAAATTTCGCTTCATCTTTGGCTTTTAAATTCCAAACCTCTTCGGTATTAACCAACTTATTTCCATAAGCAGCTAATAATAAAACTTCTGAAAGATATTCGCGGAAATTACACATATCCAAAGAAGAACGCACTTTACTAAAATGCGCTTTGATTATAAGCGCTGTTGGAGAATCTTCAGATATAGCTTTTATTTCTGGTGCTTGCGAATAAACAATAGACAAAACTCTGTGAATAAAATTGCCAAGATTTCCAACTAAGTCACCATTAACGCGATCTTTAAAATCTTGCCATGTAAAGCTGGCATCACTTGTTTCTGGCATTATTTGAGTAAGATAAAATCTCATCGTATCATTGCCAAATTTTTTTGCAAATAAACCGCTATCAACTGTTACACCACGACTCTTTGAAAACTTTTGACCATCAAGATCCAAAAACATGTTTACTGAAACAACATCTGGTAGATGTAATTCACGGTTAAAAACCATAATTTGACCAGGCCAGAAGAGTGTATGAAAAACTAAATTGTCTTTACCCATAAAATAAACATGTTTTAATTCATGCCCAGCTATAGTTGATTCATTATCAAACCAAAATTGTCTCCAAGCATCTGGCGTATTCTGCTGCTCTGCCCATGACAATGAAGCAGAATAATAACCGATAACTGCGTCAAACCAGACATAAATACGTTTGTTTTCGGCGTGTTTTATTCTTTTTTCTTCTGGGATTCTATCCAAAGGAATAGGTACACCCCAATCTAGATCACGTGTTATTGCACGAGGTTTGAGACCATTATTGAGCCAACCATAAGTTTCAGTTTTTACCCAAGGCTTCCATGCCTCCGAATGTTGATCGACATATTTTTGTAAATTTGGCTGCAACTTGTCCCACAACACAAAGTAGTGTTGCGTAGATCGCAACTCAACAGGAGATTTCGAAAGATTACTAATAGCATTCTTTAATTCGCCGGCGGGAATTAATTTGGTGCAATTATCACATTGATCACTGCGTGAGTCTTTATAGCCACAAAATGGACATTCGCCTATAACATACCTATCTGGTAAAAATTTGTTTTCAGTAGGTGAGTAGTACTGTTCGGTTTCCTGTATATCTATATAGCCATTTTCAAGCAATGCGACAAATATATCTTGAGTTATTTTAATATGCTGCTCTGTTTGTGTCTTTGTATACAAGTCATACGATAAGTGCAAAGTATTAAGGAGTAACTCAAGATTTTTAGCATGGTACTCATCGACGATATCTTGAGGGTGTTTACCACGCTTATCGGCTTCTACTGTAATAGGCGTACCAAAACAATCTGAACCAGAAACCATTAAAACATTATTACCTACGAGTTTGTTATACCTTGCATAAATATCTGCAGGTATTAAATATCCAGCCAAATGCCCTATGTGAAGCTCTCCGTTTACATATGGCCATGCTACACCTATAAGTACGTTTTTTGTCATGTACGAATTATACAGCGAATTTTTGTTTAAGAAAGACAAACCCGCCTAACAAGCCATTTTCATGGCCAGATGTAGAAAACTTTATTTCAGGCATTGTATAAAGACCATTATTAAGACTTGTTAATGTATCAAACATAGTTTTTTCAAAAAGCTCATGTTTAGTCGAAACACTACCACCGATCACTATGACATCAGGCGCCCACATACTAATAACATTAAATATGCCAAAAGCTAGATTTTTACCATATGTATTCCAAATACTTTGGTCGACACAATCTTGTGGCATAACATTGTATTGCTGCATAAAAGACACACCAGAACAATATGCATCCCAACTTCCAGATTGACCTGTATGAAAAGATTTACGGCCTTCTGGATAAATTACCATGTGCCCTGGCTCAAAGAATTTTTGAGTTGTATCCAAATGCTTATTCAAAATGCGCACACCGCCAACACCTGTACTAAGTGTTATGTAAACCAAAGCTTTATTTGTTTTCGCTACACCATGCACAGCCTCTCCAAGACCTGCTATAGCAGCATCGTTTGCAAATACAACTTTCGTATAATCCAAGGCAATTTCTGGAATGTTGTCAAAGAAATCATGAGCCGAAATATTTGATAAATAAGGAACATTGATCACTTTTCCAATTATATTTTTTTCGTAATCAATGAATCCTGGAATACCAATACATATGCCTTCAATTTTTTCTGCATAATCGTTTGTTAATTCTGCTATTGCACTAGTCACGGTTGCTTTTTCATTTTGAAGATTGTCAAAGGTTGGAAAACGAACTTTTTTATCGATAGATACGCAATCCTTAGAAGCAGCTATCCTTGTATTTGTACCTCCCAAATCTATAGATACGTACATACAATATCCACATTCTTCATTGATTTATAAATTAAAGATGTATATTTAACATTATCATTTTCAGATGAAATTTTATAAAACATTTTCATACGATCTTCAGAACTCAATAAGAGAATAACCTTTGATAAATAAGTTTCAATGAAATGCGCGGTTACTGTAATACGATCTTTGTAATCTTGCGGTTGACCATAATCTTCAAAATATACAACATTGTCTTTGGAATCTATTGCTTTGCTTTCTGGCAAAATACCAGCTGTATGGCCATCGGCGCTTACAGCCATTATTGCAATAACTTTTCCATTGTATTTTTGTACTAATTTACCTAACTCCTCATTATATCGAGTAGCTTCTTGTTTTGGATCTTTTAGACCGGTAAGTATTGGATGCCAAACAGCTTTTTCAAATTCAAGCCTTCCTAACAAGCCTGTATCCAAAATCATACGCGCATTACTATGCTCATGAAATGTACCAAGACTCCATCTTTCATCTGTTAAAGCAATATCTTTGGGAAGCGGACAATCTACGTCTCGAGCAATAGCTGTATACAAGTCGTAAGGGGAACTTCCGCCGGATAATAACAGTAAATAGTCTTTATCTGGCAGAGACTTAAGATAATCTATTACGTCGGAAATCTTTTTCATAAGATACGATAATTATACAATTATAAATACTAGAACAAAAGCTAAAGAATGCTTATCAATTTCTTATCCATATGTAATTGGGTGGCATATGGCAATTTGGTCATATGGTCAACAACAATAACTACTATATCTTGTTTCATAGAAAGTTCTTTTATCAGAGCTATTACTTCTGTGCGTAACGGTAGCCCTTCAGAATCATAAATACGGGATATAGCTTCGTCTATAAAAATCAATTTAACGCCATTTGTTAAAGCTTTTTGAAAAGCGTCACATATTAACAAAACAGACTTTTCTCCTTCACTATGTTTTTCATGATTTTCTTTTTTAGTTGTTTGTAGAAAGTCTTGGATGGTTGGAAAACTACTAAATACATGCACATTCTGATCGCTAGGTTCAACTTGAGCCGCATTAGTTCCAATGTATATATACTTTTTACGATGAGACACAATGTCTTGCGTGTTATCAAAAAAAGGTTGTCCATGCAGAGCCAACTCTCCACGTGAATACTCAACGCGTATGCTGTCTGGCAAGGTAAGTGATTCAAGAAAAGTAGTTTTACCGATTCCGTTAACTCCATTTAATTGATAAATACCTGGTTTAAATTCGAAATTGAAAATATGTGTAGGAATATCACCGTTTGTAATCGACATAGGCACAAAGTCTTTGATAATAAATGATTTATTTTCCAAGCTTTTTTGTAAAACTTGTGTAGAAGGACGGCACATTTCCGCAAGCTTATGAAAGCCTTTATTATTTATGATGTATTTGGAATCTATATCAGCAACATACGCATTTATATTAACTAAGGCTGTTTTTGCTAATTCAAATTTATGAAGAGCTTCTACTAATGTCCAGCTATAGCTGACTATCCCAGCCAATAAACTGGCTTGAACAATAAGTTGATTTACACCAAACCTTACTAAACAGAGCAGTACAAGTGGTAAAACCACATTACCAACAGTATTTGTAACCATTGGATATGCTACACGCCTAAACATTAAATGTTTGGGTAGCTTTTCTAGGTTTCTTGACCGGTTAGTAACTTGATTGCGTACAAGAGTCCAGTTATAGCCAAAAACAGACATAATAAATATCAAAAGTGCACCAAGAAGTAAGCCAACGAACTTCAATCCAATACTCACATTACTAACTAAAACCATAATGACAACTATTATTAACTGAAACAAACTAGAAAAAATATTAACTAGAGTTAAATGATATGTGGACACATTTGAATTTAGTTCATTAATCCATTTCATATTGGCTGAATCAAAGAACTTACTCAAATAAGCTAACCAATTATTTAATATTCCTGTTACTAAAAATGAACTTTCATAAAAGATATAGCGATTACCAAAAGTCCATGCCAATACATGAAACAAAACAAAGATAATAGTAACAAATACGAGCACAGCAACTGAAAGAACACGAAATCCAATATCAACTACAAGAAAGCTATACACAACCATTGCTAATAGATCTAACGAAACTGTGAAAATTAATCCAAATTTTATATTTGATAGTGTTCTTTTAGTTACATCCTTAAAACTTGCATCATCATTATAAGAAACAAGCGCTTCAATATCACTGTTTCTTATAATATATGTATTTACTAGCTTATTGAGACCCATATTGCCAAGCATTATACACCTAGCAACGGGGAGTTAGATGGGAAATATATCAAAATAGGCTAAAAGAGCTATTTGAGTAAATCGTAAACATCTTGATAAGACTTTGCAGTCATAAGGCGTTCACGCAAATGGCTGACGTTTTCGTAACCGTGAGTATATATTTTGTAGTATTTCTTCAAAACATTAAAATTACCTTTTGCACCATAATAATCTTCATACATATGTGTATGTTTCACCAACAGTTTGAGTGACTCCTCCAAAGAAAAACGGTGTGAATCAGGTGAAAATACTCTGATATTTTTGAAAATTCCGCGGCCAATCATCACACCGTCTACACCATATTTTTCTTTATACAATTGACCTTGCGTGTAGCTTTCTACATCTCCATTACCCAACAAAACTGTATTTGGCGATATATCATTTTTAAACGAAACTGACTTTGCAATTTCAGCCCAATTAGCCGGATTAATAGACATATCTGCAACTGTACGCCCGTGTACGGTTAAAGCAGCTAAGTTGTGGCTTAACAAATGCGGTATCCATTCTTCAGTTTGGTATGCAGAAAATCCCAAACGAGTCTTTACACTCACTGGTATTTCTTGAGCACCTTGTTGAGTTGCTTTGATTATGTCTGATGCTAATGAAGGGTTTTTGATAAGCGCTGCGCAAGCGCCTGTCTTAAGTACACTCTTTTCTGGGCAACCCATATTTATATCGATACCATCAAAACCACGTTGCACTAGCGCTTGCGCAGCTAGCAAAAAAGTTTCAGGCTTAGTTCCCCATATCTGCGCAATAACCGGGCGTTGATCATTTTTGTAATCTAATTTGCGCAACTGGACTTCTGCTTTTCCAGACAAAATAGCTTCGCAATGTACAAATTCTGTGAAAAATATATCTGGTTTCGCAACTTCTCTCACAATTTCTCTAAACACAACGTCTGTCACGTCATACATAGGCGCCAAAGCAAAAATCGGACGATTTTCTCTTTGAGTATTAGATTGTAGAGATTTCCATAAACTTTCCATAGTGGTGAAAGTGCTTTGCTATATATTTTCTCGCTCGTCGGGCTCGCTATCGCTCCCGGCCTCCTCACTGCGGAAACACATAGCAAATCCCAACACTGCTAAGTTAATATTTAAAGCTACCAATAGCTTGGGATATATTATCAAATCCGTCATTTTTGAGTAGAGTTACTAGTTCTTTTTTCATATTTTTGATCAAAAAAGGCCCTTCATAGACCAAACCAGTAACAAGTTGAACTAAGTTTGCGCCTAGCTTTATTTTTCTATATGCGTCTTGTGCACAAAAAATCCCACCACACCCAATTATCAAAGTCTCACCTTTTGCCTTTTTGTATATATGGGCAATAAGCTTGTCAGAATTTGCCCTTGTAGGTAAACCGCTAAAGTTACCTTTCAAACCATCAAACTTTGCTACCTCATTTTTATCTAAAGAACCATTTGACCTATCTTTGACTAAGTTTGAAAAAATAAAACCCGAAATACCATTATCTATACCTAACTTAACCAAAGAGTATGTACTATCAACGTCTAATTCATTTGGCATTTTTACATATATTGGTTTTGATATCGATAGCTGTTTCAATTGCTGCAACAACAAAGAAAAACTCGCTGGGTTTGTAAACATTGCACTTTCTTTGAGATTTGGACAGCTTATATTCATTTCAAAATATTTAACATACTCTTTATTTTTGAAAATATTAAATGTTTGAACACAATCGTCTATCGCAAGCTGTAAAGTATTAACATCAGACAAGTTTGAAGCACCCACGCTAATACCTACCATATCATGAGTCACTTGCATGTCGTCGAGTCTTTGAGCTATTTTCAATGCACCTTCAGATTTGAAACCTTTGTTAACAAACAATGCTTGAGATTTTGGAAGTCGCCCAAGCCTAGGCTTTGTATTACCTTCGTAATATCGGTGAGTTACTGTACCTACAGTATTATAACCAAAACCCACATACGACAATACTTTAGATAACCGTCCTGTATAATCAAAGCCAGCAGCAAGTCCAAAAGGATTTTTAAATAATAATCCATTATATGTTTGCTCCAATGCTTGATTTTCGTATCCCAAAAACCCATCCAGCATCAAAGTAGTTACCTGATTTGACCCTAATATATATCCTGTAAGTGTTGTTATATCGTGTACAAACTCGGGATCTAATTTGAATAATATGGGCTTAATTAAGGTTTTGTACATTAGATTTGTTTTCTAGTTTAATATTGATAACTGCGCATACTAATATAAAAAAATAAGACAGCAATGACAACAGCGGTATAGTTATAAACCCCAAGTAATTTATATATAAAATTGTGCAACTTGTTCCATAAAGACACGTTGTCGAAACCGAAATCAAGCCATATTGCAACAAGTTTTGATATATAGAAATAAGTAAACCTGGAATTATAAGCACAAGTATATATTTTGATATGTGTTTATCTTTTAAATAAAGGCCGACAGGTACTAAGAATACGATAGGATAAACAAAAATACGTTGATACCAACACAATGCACAAGGTTCAAATCTTAATACTTCACTAAAATATAACGAACCTAACATAGCTGCGATTGCTTGTAACCATAAAGCATATAAGTATGTTTTTGGATCATTTAATACTAATTTCATAATTGGTTGCTATAGTATGAGCATGGATACGCATGAATCTCAACAAAGCATTGATATTATAACTCTTACAAATGGGTTTAAGGTAGGGTTTTTGTATATCAAAGAAGCAAAGTTTGCCACATTCCATTTACGGGGACTTGCTGGAACAAATTATGAAAGTGAATCTCAAATCGGGGCAGCACATGCTATAGAGCATTGCTTAATGTCTTCTTATGTCCCTATATGCAACTTGGAAACAGCGACAATAGTAGGTGTAACCGACAGAGACTATGTTTTATACATGATCAAAGCATTGGAACACGAGTATGAGAATACTCTAGAACTTTTATCTAGCATTTTATTTTCAAAAACTATAGATGCTGCAAATCTGGAACACAACAAACGCATAATTAATGCCGAAGTTCAAAGAATTTATGACAATCCAGAAAAGCTCTTGTCTAGAATAGGTACGTACAACGTGATGTTTCGAAACACTAGACTGGCGAAAATCAACCAAGGAACACCGCAAGATATAAATTTATTAACAGCAAATATACTTCAAACTTTTTTAAAAACTCACTATACAGCAAATAAATTTTGCTTAGTCGTTAGTGGTAAATTTGATAAAGAGCTTATTGTCTCTAGTATCGCTAACAAGTTTGATAACAAAATACAAGCAATACCACAAAATTCTCACCTAAGCTTGGTCACTAATCAAGACTTTGGTTTACAAGTTATACAAAAACAAGCGTTACAAAAATCGTACCTACGCATAGATTTCTTGGGGTTTTCTCTTGGAGATAGTATGGAACCGTTGGCTCACTGTCTTGCCATATACTTGAATCAAAAACTTACAAACCACATCAAACATAAGCTTGGACTAGCGTATACACTTCACACAAGCCATGATGCAAAACACAACTTTGGCTTATTTGAAATATTCGTAGAAACAATGCAGCCCAACACACAACACGTGGTTTATGAAATTTTAAACCAATTAAATATGCCGCTAGACCAAAATTTAATAACAAAAGCAAAAACAAAAATGTTGACGCACCTAATATTTGATTTTGAAAAACTTTCTGCAAAAGGCGATTATTATTCTAGAATGCTATTAGAAAACACGTGCATTCCTCTAGAAAAATATATAGATAAAGTAAAAAATATAAATCTTCAAGACTTACAAGTATGCCTTGAACATATCACATCACAAAAGCCAAAAATTACTTGCATAGGAAATATTAATCCTGAAATTTTTAAACAGTTTGAAGAAGAAAAGAGTTTAGTCTAAAAAATAATATTCTCAATAGTGTCAGTCCACGAATCGCAAACAAAACTAGCAAGGTAAGTACTTTTGGATATGTATTTGTATAATGCTTTTTATAAAAAAGCTCCATAGCCTTTGTCGACTCTTTTATCATCCGAATTTTGTTTTTTGGAGACTTTGTAGATTTGTTTTGCACATCAGCACTTTGCTTACGACCAACGCTTGCACCTTTGTAGTGTAAAACTGAGGTATTTGAAAGATAGTAAATTTTAAACCCACACTGCTTGGCACGATAACAAAAATCTACATCTTCACCATACAAGAAATAGTCCTCATCCCACAAACCAACTATATTATGCACTTGTCTTTGAACTAACATAAAATGCGTAATGCACACATCTATTTCGTGTGATTTTGAAAAGTCTTTGTACCCCAAAAAATATTGGTTGAAAATAGGGGAGTGGGGAAATACTTTGTTTAACTTTGTGAAATTTGTAATCGCTGACCAAGGTGTAGGAAACCCCCTATGTGCATCCATATCTATTTTTCCATCTCTAGTTACCAACTTTGGAGTCAAAATCCCTGCATCTGGGTTGACATCAAAAAACTTCAACATTTCTATAAGTGCTTCTTCTGTTGGATAAGCATCTGTACCAATATATAAAAGTATGTCACCTGTAGCACGCGCCAAACCAAGATTTGAACCAGCAGCTAAGCCATTGTTTTGAGATCTTATCAATTTGATTTTATTACCAAATTTTGAATATACTGCGTCTGCTGAATTGTCGGGAGATGCGTTATCTACAACTATTATTTCTAAATCAAATTTTTTTAACGAAAAACTCAAAAAATTTTCTATGCATTGTATAAGTAGAGGCTTGGTATTATAGCTTACAATGATAGCTGAGATTTTGTGCATATACTAAGTATATTATATCCTTTCGGACCAAATTTTATCTCACAAGTAGGAATATCCCCATAATGCAACATGTAATCAAAATCGATTTGCGAATAATTACCTTTATAATAAACTGAAAACGTATCTATATTGGCGGGCACATAAGTATTTGTATTGCGTGTCTTTGTATTTAAATAAAGTGCTGCATCGCGGAAGTACTCACCACTATTTGCATAAATACCCAAATCTGAAGCCAAACTATAACCGTATTTAAAACCAGTGTAGTATCCAGAATATAAAGGAAAGTAAACCCAGGTTACAATCAAAAAATATACCAATTGTAACGTCAACAATGGTTTTAGATACCTATAAGACAAATTAGCAATACATATGCTCACGGCCAGTACCAACGGCAAGATAATTGCAATTACGTATCTCTCGATTTTTTCGCCCGATAGTGTTAAAAATAATAGATAAACCCCCAAATAAATAAATACTAATTTATGCAAAGAGTTTTGATTTTTGGATTCAAAACTTTTTTTCAATGAATAAACTCCAAGGAGCAATAAGACAGGAGAAATCTTTAGCAAAGCGACACAAAAATAGTAAGCTGTATTAACAACGCCATCAACCGATTGCACACGCAAATCGTCACCAACAGCGCCAACAACAGCATTATAAATGCTAGTTAGTACAAACCCAGGCTGAACCCACAAAGCTGGAAATAAAGCAAAAACTCCTAACAACACAAACGCAAAATAAGTCGACGCATTTGATATAAATTTTGATTTATTGGCATTATATAAAACTAATAAAATAACTGGCACGCTCATAAGTGCAGAAATTTTTGTCAAAATACTAAGCGATAATAAAAAGGCAGAGAAGTATTTGTACCTATATAATTGAGCACCATGCTTTGACCAATATAATAGGAGCAAAAATGCTGAAAACACTAAATAATTTTCTAAAGAAGTCAAATGAAACCAGCGATCTATTCCTATTAAATACGGCTCTATACTCAAAAAAATACCGTATAAATAGGTTGTCTTAGCATCAAAGATATCTTTTATCAAAAGCATTTGTAATAAAAACAAACCACCAAGTATAAATACCAATAATGTACGAACACTACCATCTAGTACAGGATAAAACTCTGCATTTCCGAAAGTCATTGGGCTGTTTACTCTTAATATTTGCGTTTGAATCGAAAATGATGCCTGTTGAACAAAACTACCTAACCACATCAAAGTAACTCCGGGATGATACTTTTGAAACGTGTCAGCTAAATCTCCAGATTTGATGGCTACCAAAAAGTCTCTACTGCGTATATGCCAACGCAAAGCATCGGAATTTGACATATCATATCCCAAAGACATCAACCTAGGTAATAGAAATAATAGTAGTAAAAAAGATAAATAACGCTTATGCATTTAATGAAATTTTAACAGATATGCTACACTTATAATGTATATGAAATTTACTTTACCCGATGTCGCTTATAGCTATGCATCATTAGAACCTATGATAGATGCTATGACTATGGAAATTCACTACACAAAGCACCATCAAGCGTATGTAAACAATTTGAATGCAGCGTTAGAAAAATATCCAGAGTTTGAAAGCAAAAACCTAGAAGAGCTTTTAACAAACTTACAAACCTTACCAGAAGACATAAGAACAATAGTACGAAACAACGGTGGAGGTCATTACAATCATTCATTGTTTTGGGAAGTTATGACACCTAAATTTGTACTTCCTGAAGGCGAATTATTAGAAATGATTAATAACACATTTGGCACTTTAGAAACTTTACAACAAGAGTTTTCAAAAGCAGCATTGGGTAGATTTGGCAGCGGTTGGGTATGGCTTATATTAAATAACAACAAGTTAGAAATAATGTCGACACCAAATCAGGATAATCCTTTGATGGAAGGCAAAAAGCCAATCTTGGGTTTGGATGTATGGGAACATGCGTATTATTTGAAATACCAAAATAAACGCAATGAGTATATTGAAAATTGGTATAAAGTAATAAATTGGTTAAAAGTAGGAGAATTATATGCAACTGCAAAGAGTAACTGATTGGGTAAATAAAAATAAAGTTTTGGCTATTATCTTGAGTGTGGCAGCTTTTATGTTACTCAAAATGTTTACCGCAGTTACATCCAATTTATCTGGAGCTACGTTTGATTCTGGCACTTCATCATTTGGGTCGACACGAAGTGGAAAAGCTACTTCTAATATGATGGCGCTAGACTATGCGCCTACTGCACAAATGGAAGTTGCAGCTGATAGCGGACGTAAGTATATATATGATTCTAGTATTTCTGCGTTAGTAAAAGATGTAGATGAAACAGTTACTTTATTAAATGAAAAAGTAGCAACTTTGGGAGGTTTTACAGTTAACCAACATGTAAACACACCAGAATTTGGAAAAACTGGTTATGTAACTGTCAGAGTACCAAACGATAATAAAGAAGCTTTTGTAGCATATGTAAGAGATATTTCTGTAAAGATTGTTTCTGAAAACATCACTGGATACGACATTACAGATCAATATACTGATACAGAAGAAAGATTACGCCAACAAGAAGCTTTGAAAGCAAAATTACAAGCTATAATGGCTTCTGCAACCACTGTCGATGAGATGATCAAAGTTCAAACCGAACTTACAAATGTTCAAAGCTACATCGATGGCTTAAAAGGTAGTATGAAATATCTAAATGATGCGTCTAGTACAACCTTGTATACAATAAATATTTCTACCGATGAGTTAGCTTTACCATATGCACCATCAAATCCATGGAGACCTGATGTAGTATTCAAACAAGCTGTTAGATCACTACTCACGACATTAGTACAGCTTGGTGGCTTGGTAATCTGGGCTGCGGTGTATGCGGTAGTTATAGTTCCAGCTATAATGTTGGTCAAAGCAGTAAAGAAAAAATACTACAAGAAATAACTCATTTAAAGCTTAAAAGGTATTCTTCAGAAGCTAGTGTTAGTCTTTTGAAGACTGCTGCACTATCTAAGTCATGTTTTGTATAAAATTTATATTTTTCTAATAAAACTAACGTCCTATAGAGTAGAATAACAATTAAATCACCTCTATTGGGGGATGGTCCAAAATAATAGCGCCTAAAAGCTGATATAAATTCATGATCTTCAAGATACCTACTTTCAAAATATGCAGCTTCCCAATGTTTTGGCATACTTCTATACCAACCAGGATCAATAAGATATAAAAGACCAGAATATGCTATCACATTCTTAAAACTCAAATCTCCATGAACAAATACACCATCTTTTTCATTCGGCAATATGTGTTCATAACTAGCGTCTAATTCAACAATAACTCCTAATATGAGTTCATTATTTCTATTTTTAAAAAAAGTATGGAGGTCACTTAGGATAAAACCTACGAGTTCATGTACGCATTTGAATTGAAAACTTGGCGTACTAATTGACAAGCTAGTATTATGCCCAAAGCCTGCTAAAGACTTGTTATTAAATACGCGAATATAATCAGCAATTATACTTATACCGTTATACTGAGTTAACTGCTCTTGTACGACATATGACATTATATAAATACCAAGCTCTGACGTAACCTTTGCAAAATTATGAATCGCAGGTACAGCAACACCTAGCTCTGCAGCAACCGAAAAGAAAAACAAATCATCAGATAGAGTTTCTAGACTCACTAATTTTGAGACAAACTTTCCTCCATCTTTGGTGCTAAAGGAAAAAACATTACTGACTAAACCACCAGTCAACGGTTCTAATTCGGATATACCATCATCGATATTATTTTTAATAAACGTTTTTGATAACTCTTGTGCGAACAAATGATCGACCATAAAGCTATTTTTTCAGCTTATATATTTTGGCTGTTAAACCAGTATCTACATATATATCTTTTACATTTGTGTAGTTTTGCGAAAGTATTTGAACATCAGATACTGCAGTTTCTTGATTATTAAAGACATCTATATAGTACTGTGGTAGAAAATTACTTCCAGGAGGTGTAAGCGGTATACCATGCAAATAATATTGAGCCATAGTGACATTATCATTTGTATAAAAACCACGAACGCCTTGTGTAGATTTGAAATACGCTGATATATCGCTCCAACCTCTTTTATAAGGAAATCCATATAAAAATAAATTAAAGTTTTTGTCGACTTGTTTTGAAACTATAGAATCTTGCCAAGGATAATTTGTATTAAATGCAGGAATATAAACTACCAAATTTGTGGCAAATATTAAAAACACACATATACTACAAATATAAGAAGATACAAACTTGGTACGAGTGTGTAAATGAGATATTGCAATACCAGATAAAAGTAATACAGGCATAACATACATCAAAATATGCGTTCCAGGATTTGAAAATACAAAACCATACAAAACAAAGCTAAATGCCAACCAAATACACAAAGCTTTTTCCAGCGGTGAAAATGCGCTAAACAAAGGCTTTTTTAAAATTTGCCAAAGTATAAATAAAACACTCACAACAATAGGTACCCAAAAAACCGATGGATTATAAATCCACATAGTATATAAGCTAGAGTTTGGCAAATAGCCATCACCGCTGACTCTTTTTAATAAGTAATTAGAAGTATTTGAAGTGAAATAGCCCGAAGTCAAATAAGGTATATAAAATATGCTAATACACATCAAAAATATAAGTATGTATATTGTCAGAGATTTGACTGGTTTGATGACAATACTTTTATGTGTAATCAATAAGTATGCAGCAACTATAAAAAACGAAGCAGCGTCATAATGAGTTAGAAAGGCCAAAGACAATAAAACAGCCGACAAACTGAGCCAGACCAACTTATTGGTTTTTAAAAAGTACACGACAAAGCATAAAGATGTTGTACCAAAAAGTAGCAAAAAACTTTGATACTGAATAGTACGAGAAAAAGCAATAAAAAAGCCATTTATCGAAAACAAAAGTGCGCACATAAAAGCAGTTAGAGTGGGGGATTTGGAATTAAAATACTCGGAAGCTAGTTTGATGAAAAAATATACACCAAATACAGATAACAAACCTGCAATAGCAAAAGGCAAGCGTGTATAAAACTGATCGTGACCGCCAATTAACTTTTCGGTGAACCAAACTACCAAAAATTGCATAGGACCTTTGCGCTGGTCTAGAAAAAATTGTTGGGCTGGAATAGTTTTATCCAAATAAAATGTTTTTGTTTCATCCCCATAGAACTCAGAATAGCCAAGCTGTACAAACCTTGGAATAAAAGAAATCAAAAACAAAATGCAAATCAGAATCAAATCTAATCTTGTACTAAACACAACTCTCAAACTATCAATTATTTTGTGTGTGTGTAAGGTATTTTTCTGCATCTAATGCGGCCATACAGCCCAATCCTGCTGCGGTTATAGCTTGACGATATCTATAATCGGCAACATCGCCACCTACAAATATACCCTCAGTAGAAGTTTTTGTATTATCTTTGACCATAACATAGCCATGATCATGATCCAGATCAACAACGCCTTTGAGAAAGCCTGTATTAGGAACATGTCCAATAGCTATGAATAAACCCTGGATATCCATGTGAGATTCGGCATTATTTAAGTTATCAAAAACGCGTATACCTGTTACAAAGTTATCTCCCAAAACTTCTTTGACTTCTATATTGTAATGAAACTGAATCTTTGGATTTGATGTGGCGTGCAAAATCATAGTTTTACTGGCACGCATTTTTGACGCATCACCACGCACCAATACATGCACTTTTGTTGCATATTTTGTGAGATAAATGGCATCTTCCATTGCAGCATCTCCAGCACCGACCACAGCTACTTCTTTATCTTTAAAAAAGAATCCATCACATACTGCACAAGCCGAAACACCTTTGGCACGCAAACGTTGTTCGCTTTCTAACTCAAGCCATTTTGCTGAAGCTCCAGTGCAAATAATTACCGTTTTACCTTTAAATTCTTTACCTTCATCTGTTACTACGTTAAAACCCTCTTTTACATTTCCTGATAAAGACGTAACGTTTTCATTTACAAATGATGTACCAAATTTTTCTGCTTGTTTGCGCATTGTTTCGATCAAAGCTGGCCCCATAATGCCATTTTCAAAACCAGGAAAGTTTTCGACCTCGGTCGTCCACATAAGTTGGCCGCCAGGAGGATTTCCTGCGATACATAAGGTCTTTAGATGAGCACGAGCTGTGTAAATGGCTGCTGTAAGGCCTGATGGCCCACCGCCTAGTATTAAAATGTCGTAGTTTTCTGGCATAAGTTTAGTATAGCATTAAGGGCTAGGCCCGGCTTAGCCGGGCCTAGCCCGTGTTAAAATGAACTATATATGGCAACGCTATTATTGAAAGTACAAGGAAATCGGTCATTAAACAGAACAATATTCGAACCTTCTTTAAATATTTATGACAGCAAACTGGTACACCGCAAAAGAGGCTTATTTAAAATAAATGAAACATCTATTCCTTACAATCACATAGCGGAAGTAAATGTTATACAAGGTATTTTCTTTGGTGAAATAACTATTTTTACTACTAGCAAAAAAGAAATAAATATCCGATGGGTTCCCAAATCAAAAGCGCGCAAAGCCAAAGAAATAATTGATCACAAAGTATACGAATTTCATCATAAAAAACCCAATCCAAGCGATATCAGCCCAATCACTTCACTAAACACAAATTCGGTAAATAACTATGAAAAGTCTATTGCAAGATTAGACGAACTCTTGGGTCAAAATAAAATAACCAAACACGAATACGCACAAAGACGCAAAGAACTATTAAAAAAGATCTGATTTAATCGTAAATTATAGTTACACTGACAATATTAAAAATCAGTATTCTCAAAAATAACAGTAATAAGGCAGGAAGTAATGATATTATGGCTAACTTTTTATAAGGGCTGTTTTTGTCGGCTATTGTATGTATAAAGGCGCCAAATGATAAAAAACAACTTTCTACTGTGATAAAGAGAAAAATGTCGCTCAAATTGGTAAAGATTTGGGCTAATGTATTTGCCTTACAAGACAATTGAAATAGCACAAACCCCGAGATAAAGAGCAACAAAAATTGTATAACAACCGACTTGATCTCTCGACGAATGGCAGGTTTCATATTTATATATTAGCACTGGAAATTAATTGAATATAGCTATAAAATAGGCTTGTTCGCAGAGAATGTGCGGGTGGGCGGCTAACGCCTACAACCCGCTCGCTACGCGAGCGGGTGTAGTTCAATGGTAGAACGTCAGTTTTCCAAACTGAGAACGAGAGTTCGATTCTCTTCACCCGCTCCAGATAAGCTAATATAGTTTAATAAACGAATATGATTAGAGATGAGACTTATCAAACAACATACTCAATACCAAAAGAAGCATTCTTAAAACCAATAGCAAATATAAGTGAAGATTCTGATATAGAATCACCGGTAACTAGGGAAAATTTTACTGCGCAAATGATAGAGAGCTTTGCTAAGTCTAGGGGAGTGATACCAGCTCAGGTTAGTATACTTGAGTGGAAAATGGCAAACGATGGATTTGACTATCAAGAAACACTTACCAATTATACAGCAGCTGGTGGGTATAACTCCTTAGCCGCAAAAGAGCAAGATCTTATAATTACTTTCTTTAGGCGTGTTGCTAAACATTCTGAAAAACTAGATAAACCAAATGAACCATTTAGCGACAAGCAAATACTAGAAGGGTTTGACTATTACCTACAAACATTTCCTACATACTTCGACAATGGCGGTAGCCAGGCATTGCCTCGAAGTGTGCTCAAAGGCATGAGCAAAAATAATTTTTTAGATGATTTAAATAATTCTATTAACCGAACTAGAAGTAGAAACAGATAAAGGGACCAGGAGGCCGAGCAATAATCTTCTACTTCGTAATTGCAGATACAGCCAGAAATAACTACTACAACTATTCAAAATTCTCCTGTTTTAAAAAGTTAAACCGTTTTTCAAAGTTTACTCTTTCTATGCCCAATGTATTGCCTTTTATATGATCAATATAAGTCTTGAAATGTTCGATAAGTGTTGTTGCTAAACGATGAGGATCAATAATTACAACTGAACCACCAGGTTTTTTAAAAACAGTTACGACACCAGGATAATTCCGAGAAAGTACTATATCTTTCCCAGTGATTCCCACATGATATAACCCACAACGTGCTTCTTTGAAAAGCAGCTTAACAATATCTGGGCGTAAATCTAAACCAGGGAAAACATTAGTAATCCCAATATTAAAATGAGTTCGATTTGTCTCACCTTCTATACCAGCTAAATAGCCACCAATCATTTCGAAATAATTAAATAATATCGATAAAACTGCAAATCCAGCATGTGGATGCTTATTATCAGGGTCATTAATAATCTCATGAGCAATATTTAACTGCCAACCCAAAACTTGCGATGAGAATAAATTAATTTTGTGATCAAAAGTCCAATCGGAAAAGTTCTTAGGGAGGTGCTCATTTGTAATATTGGGAGCCAAGGCTATCGACATGTTATTTTAGCAATCAAATATTAGCATATCAATTATAAATACACATTTGTCGTATCATTTCACATTGACTTAAGAATTTTATAACACTAGAATCAAACTTAAGGACAGAGATTTTTTGAAAATTCAACTTGATGATAATTAACGCAAATGTATTAAAATACTTTTTATTAGGAATATTATTTGCAACATGCTTTATCTTTTTACCACTCACCATTTATCAATGGTACAAAGATTTACCTTCACTTGATAACTTAGAACACAATCAAATACCAAAGCCTACACGCATTGTAGACCGCAACGGAATACTTTTATATGAATTGTATATAGATAAAGAAGCAGACCCAGTAAAACTCGACAACATACCAAAAACAATGATCGATGCGACTTTGGCGTCTGAAGATAAAGATTTTTATAATCACCCAGGGTTTGACTTATACAGCATGATAAGAGCTATAAAGACCACACTTACTACAGATCAAACTCAAGGCGGATCAACACTTACACAACAACTTGTAAAAAACTTACTACTAAGCTCTGAAAGAACTGTACATAGAAAACTTAAAGAAATAGTTTTGGCAATATTAGTAGAAACAAAATATTCAAAAGACCAAATACTAGAAATGTATTTGAATAACACACCATATGGCGGAAATGTATGGGGAATACAAACAGCAGCCAAACACTATTTTGATAAAGATGTTTCGCAACTAAGTTTAGCAGAGTCAGCATTTCTGGCCGGACTTACATCTGCACCATCATTGTACTCACCGGCTTTGACAGGGGATTTGAAGGCATCAAAAGAAAGACAAAAGTATGTATTAAACCGCATGCTTGCTTTGGAAATGATTTCAAAAGAACAAGCACAAAATGCTGCAAAAGATGATTTGCTTTTGAAACCTCAATCAGAATATATCAAAGCGCCACATTTTGTTTTGTATGTAAAAAAACAATTGGAAGAAATGTATGGCCAAAAGTTTATAAATTATGGAGGACTTACTATTACAACAACACTAGACACAAATATACAAACACAAGTTGAAGATATCTTATTACAAGAAGTAGAAAAAGATAAAAAATATTTGATAACAAATGCTGCTGCACTAGTTATCTCTCCAAAGAATTCTGAGGTGTTAGCTTATGCTGGCTCAGTAAATTATTTTGAAGACACTTGGGGTGCATACGATGTCATACAAGGATATAGACAGCCAGGGTCTTCGATCAAACCGTTGATATACGCGCTAGCTTTGGAAAAAGGTTACACTGCTGCAACTATATTAAGCGATACACCTACTAGTTTTAGCGTTTCTGGACAAAAGCCATATACACCCAAAAACTATGACGGTAAATATCGAGGTAATGTGAGTATGCGTACTGCGCTGGCAAATTCTTTGAATTTGCCAGCGGTTAAAATGGCACAAGCTCTTGGAATAGAAGACGTATTGAAATTTGGTATAAAAATGGGGTTATCAAATTGGAAACTAGATAATAATTACGGGTTATCTATTGCACTAGGAGGACGTGAAGTAAAGCTTTACGATCTTACAAATATGTATGCAACCTTTGCTAGAGAAGGGGAGTATCAAAAACAAAAAACTATTTTGTCTATAAAAGGAACTGATGGCAAAGAACTTTATCAACATGACTCAAAAAGGACTAAGCTAATTTCTAGCGAAACAGCATATATAATCTGGCACATACTATCTGACAATGAAGCTAGAAAAGCTGCATTTGGTAATCGCAACGCCTTAGAAATTTCTGGCAAAAAAGTTGCTGTAAAAACAGGCACAACAGACCAAATCAAAGACAACTACACTTTGGGATTTACACCTAGTTATGTAGTAGGCGTGTGGGTAGGCAATAATGACAACTCACCGCTAAACCGAACATTGGCATCAGGAATAACAGGCGCTGCTCCGATTTGGAATATGATAATGTCCACATTATTAAAAGATCAACAAGATGAAAAGTTACCTCAACCAGAGCACATCACCGAAAAGAAACTGGATTGCGGTATAAAAGAAGTCTTTGATACTACAAAGAAAATACCAGAAAAGTGTTTTTTATAGATCATAAAAATCTTAGATGTTAAAATAATGAGTATGAAAAATCACATTGTTATACCAATAATAGCTCTTTCAATAATAATAGGCATTTTTATCGTCTCTACAAAAGTTACCAAATCAACACCCGCGCCAATCCAACCCATAGTAACAGAACAAAAAGCTTATACAATGCAAGAAGTTGCTGCGCATAACAATGAAAATGATTGCTGGATGATAATAAATAACAATATTTATGATGTAACCACATATTTAGCTGAACACCCAGGTGGAAACGGGATTGTTGCTTTATGCGGACAAGATGCAACAGCAGGATTTGCAACAAAAGGCAATGAAAACGAACCGCACTCAGAGCAAGCCCAACAACTTAAAGAAGCCTTCCTTGTAGGTACATTAAAATAAGCAATACAATGCTATAATCTCACTAAGTTTGCGCCTGTAGCTCAGGGGATAGAGCAGTTCCCTTCTAAGGAAAAGGTCGCAGGTTCAATTCCTGCCAGGCGCACCATATAGTCAAACACCATGAATACAAGATATAATAAGTGATGCTTTATACTCCACTTATACAAAAAGCTATTAGCCTTGCAGGTAATGCACATCGCACACACACGCGTAAAAATGTTAATCGAGAGCCCTATATAGTACATCCCATGACCGTAGCTTTATTATTGGCACGAGCTACAAACAATGAAGACTTAATATGCGCTGGAATATTACACGACGTAGTAGAAGATTGCGGAATAAAAATAGAAATAATCGCAAAAGACTTTAACAAAAATATTGCTTATCTAGTAAATGCAGTAACGGAAAAAGATAAAAGCTTACCTTGGGAAACCAGGAAAAAGATTGCTACAGCTGAAATAGGACAGATGAATAAAGATGCAGCATTGCTAAAAACAGCCGATGTTTTGGCCAATATAACAAGTGATATTCATGGGATAAAACTTGATGGCTATGAAGCACATATGAAACTGCGTACAAAAGCACCAGAGATTCTAGTTGCTAAAGAAAACAAACAGTACAATGCTCTATCAAGCGTATGGCCGGAAAATCCCTTACTACCGGAATACAAAGCAGCTATAGATATGTTTGCAAGTTTGGCGATAAAATAGTAACTTTTTAGTTATGGATAACTGTATTTTTTGCAAAATAATAAAAGGTGAAATACCAGCGTATAAAATTTGGGAAGACGCTCAATATATTGCGATATTAGATATTTTCCCATCTTCAAAAGGAATGACACTGGTAATACCAAAAGAACACCAGCCTAGTTATATAAAAGATCTTGATACACAAAGTTGGACAGATATGCTTAAAGCTCTAAAAGCAGTAGCAGAAATCTTGGATACAAAGTTACCTAATATAATAAGAACGAAGTTTGTTTTTGAAGGCTTGGATGTACCGCATCTACACGCAAAGCTAATACCTGAGTATCCAGAAACTTTGAAAAACCAACCACAGCCGCAAAAAGCTAGCGACGCAGAACTAGCGGAAGTAAAGAGATTACTAGACCTGGTCTGACCTGGTCCTTTGTATTAAGTTTTCAACGCAAATAGTGTAGAATGTGCATCAAGGGCGAGTGGTGGAATGGTATACACGAAGGACTTAAAATCCTTTGTTCTTACGAACTTGAGGGTTCAAGTCCCTCCTCGCCCACCAGATAATCCCCTTATTTATGCAAGATAGCATCGAGATAACAACATTAGAAAGCCTTATAGAACTTTTAAATTCTTTTAAAGTACCGTATGCAACTTGGGGTAAAGTCAGAACTTTAGACCATTTATTTTCTGAGTTAATTGCTGGCGAATCTTATCTTACAAACACAAATAACCAGCTAACGCGTAATTTGGATGTAATATGTCTGAAAATCATAAAAGATAACAAAGTATTACTTCAATACAAACAAATATTTGTTACAAGAGAAGAAAACAATACAATAAAACTACCTTCAGAAAAAATGTTGCAAAATGAAAGCATTGATACTGCTTGCGCAAGATTATTAGAAGAAGAGCTTAATATAACAGGTAGCTTTAAATTCACACATCTAAAAGATAAACAAAACATAGAACCAGCTTATGCATATCCAGGTCTTACAAATGCATTAAACTTGCATTTTTATGAAACAAATTTACCAAGCGATGTGTATATAAAAGATATTTACGAAGAGATTAACAAAAAGCAAACAACTTATTTCAAATGGTTTGATCAAAGTAAATTAGACGAACTTAGTGATTTTTAAATTCTTGTTTAAAATAAAGTCTTCTCATCGGACCACTTCGAGACCAAGTCTCATTTAACCCTATTGTGTCTATAATCTTTGCAGAAAGTACCACCGCTAAAATAACAGTCAAAATTAACACTGGAAAATTCTTTTTATAAGAAAAATCATATTTCTTAAGAAGAAGAATCCCTAAGATAACTAATATGAGTGCTATAAAAGGGACCCACAAAGGAAATGCATCAAACATTTGTATAAGACGCCCAGTACCAGGACCTTGCTTTCGTAATAAAAATAAAGTTAAATTTGTAAAAAATACCGCACCAATCATAAGACCCACAAGCCCTATGAAAGACACTATCGATCCAATTATAAAATAGATTCTCGGTTTCATTTTTACTTCACCAGACATGACTTGACTCATTATTTTATTTTCTAGATCTATTTTTATGTTGTTTGACATATTTTCCTCATCATAACTTTGGCTCTATTAATCCTTGTTGCTACTGTACCCATAGGTAATCGTAAGATATCTCCTATTTCCTCGTAAGACTTATTTTCTATATAATACAGTGATAAAGGTTCTCTGTACTTTATATCCATAGTATCTAGACATTTGTGAATACTGGAAGCAACCTCTTCTTTTATGTATGCGTCCTCCAAATTATCTGTACTACTAAAATCCATGTAATCTTCTATTGAAAAGCTATGCTTATATTTACCAAGTATATTCATAACTTCGTTATGAACGATTTGATAAATCCAGCTTGAAAACTTTCGTTTCGTTTGGAAACTATTCAAATTGATATATGCCTTAATAAAACCATCTTGAACCGCATCACTTGCTTTAGCCTCATCTCCTGCTAAATAATAAGCATATCTCATAAGCTTAGTCTGATATCTCCGTATAATTTCTCCATATAATTCTTTATTGCCTTGACGCACAAGTTCTACAAGCTCTTCATCAGTTGTATTTTTATTATCATCCATAGTATTTCCATTATTTTACAGTGCGCCCCAGTGCTTCGCGCTGGGGCGCATTGTTTCCAATCTAACCTTAACGGTTATTATATCCTCTACCCATTCTCTGACCAGAACCATTGTTATAGCCTAATCCAAGTTCTTCTCTTATCTTCATCGCATCATCTTTCTTTCCTTCCAATTCTAACCTATGCGCTTCTGCAAAACGAGAAAAGTTTTGCTCATTAATTACTTGTAAGACTCTACCCTTACCTTGCATCAATTCTTTCCAAGCATTGTAATCATTAGTTTCAAATGCACTAGCCATAGCTTCATGCCTTTCTTCCGAAAAGTTTGGACCTTGTACCAATGGGTCACCTCTGTAAGCAAACGCTTGTTGAGGAAACAACATGATCCCTCCTAAAGCTATTACTGCTGTTAATATTACTAATGTTTTTTTACTCATCTGAATTCACCCCCTCAATTTAACTTTATACATATGTATTACAAATCAAGTTCTAGTTTTCTTTCATCTTTTTTGATTTTTTAAAACGGATAACAGAAAATAGCGGATAAATAGTAACTAATTTTCTTTAATTTCTAGGCCTACAGTATTTAGCAAATGTGTAAACATCTCTTTTTCTATCTCAGGAGGTATTTTATAAACATCTTGATTGTTTATACGCTTCATGACGCTTTCAATATTCGCCTGGTCATACATAAGAGCAATTAGATCTTCTACAGGTTTAGGCGATTCTGGATGCTGCTTCAAATATTCTTGTGCATATTTTATAACTAATGGCTCAAAGGCACTACGTATAGCCACATAAAAAGCATTGGTACGATCAGTATACTCATCAAAATTCACATAAGCAGTCTTCATATACTCTGCAATACTTTTACATTGAGTAAACCGTTCGCGTTCTGCCCGCTGATGAGGAGCATCAGGATTGGCTATTGGATTTGATAGCGCCTCGCTAAATTGCATACAAATCGCTTGTTGAGCTTTCAGATGCCCAGGCTGGGTCGCAAACCACCCCATGGTTTTTTGTAAAATATAAAATTTGTCATCGTCGGTTGCCTTTTCAAAAGATTCATCAAAAGTTGCACCAAATTCTCGTAATCCCAAATTAATTTCACCAAAAAGGTTTTTACTTCCTCGTATATACGCATCATATCCATCTTTGGAGGCCGCAGCACGTAAGTCAGCATTCGCCAAACTAACACCAGCCAATAACGCACGTGGCCTTAAAGAAGCCAAATCAAAGTCTGGCAAATATTTACGAGCGTTAGATTCATATTCTTCTAATGCAGCAATATCTATGGCAGAAATACCCATAGGATTGTCTTTATTTGGTATCTTTCCTACTTGAAGAGCACGCACGGCAAAACTAGCTAAAGGCTGAGACACCATAGTTGCTTTTATATGTGGCTTGCGTGATGTATCCAAATACTCCGAAAGATTTGGTTTCGTGCACCCGATAATAAACATGACTTCGGTAGGTGTATAAGACGATTCCAAACCACATGCAGTTAATGCATCAATTGCATGCACAGCAGAGTCAATTTCGTTTTGACCCTGTGGTACAGAATAACTGACTCGTTTTATGCCAGCAGCAAATTTATTTGTATTTTGTTGTATATCATGATGTTTAGCTACTATTTCGGTAGCTTTACACAAAAAAAGAAGCTCAGTTTCAATAGGAGTCAAACTTTCACCTTGATTATGTAAAGCTTCTAAATACTTTATGTAAAGTGCGTCAACTCCTAAAGCCGTAGTAAATCCTTCGAGTGTATCGGCTGTTACTGCTTGAGTATGTTCTACCATGTGAAAGGGTCTTTGATCTTCTAAAGAGTTTGATAAACCAAATCTACGATCTATTTCAGCTACCACAGTAGCATTTACTTCATTTATCCTAGATTTACCAGGCGCTATACTTTCTAAAGTTGGTGTTAAGCTTGACATGTATTATTAACCTTGCGACATCTGCGCTGCACCATTAGTAGCATCACCAGGCACAGAAGCAGAACCAAAACCACCTTGCTGATTTGCAGACGGAGCAGGCTGAGCGTTAATATTAGTCTGTTTTCTTTTACTCATGTTAAGTTAATTGTATTATATAGACATATGCAATTCAAAGAAATAGTGACAAAAAACAAAGTAGAAACATTAATAATTTGTTGCATATTAATTTTTGTTATAACCGGAGTTGCATCAAATATACAAGGACAAAGAGCAGTTGATCGCTCAAAATTACCTGAAAAAGTTGAATTAAATAAAAATTTTCAAAGATGGTTAACAAATCTAAAAAATAAAGAGTTACCTGTTAGTGCAGACGAATTTGTTTTTGTGGAAGACGCAGAAATTTATAATACAAAATGGATAAAAGTGTTATCGGGCGACGATCCAAATAATATTAAAGCGTATGAAGAAAACTTGGCACAACACGTTAACTTAAAAAAAGTTGTATTTTCTCCAAGTGAACACTTATACATAGATATCAGGCCAGAAATAAGAGAAGGGTATAATCCAAACGAAGCTCATTTTTACGGTTTACTCGACGGTAAAATATTGGATGCACGTATTTTAGATTGTTCTGTAGATGCTAATTGCTATTTTGACAGGGCATATTTCATCGAGAATGATGTTTTTATTATTAGTGAATTTTCGAGAAATATTGATAAACGCCAAGCAAATAACCCTGTTTGTACAAAACAAGACATGTGCACATATAGCTTTAAACTTCATTTGATTGATTTGAAAAATAATAAAAGACTTGTATACGAATCAGCGCCATTTGACGGCATTTGGGAACAAGTCGTCCCAGAGCTATAATGAAGCTCCCTTAGATTTCTGACCTATGATATGCTATCCAAAATCTGTAAGGAGGCTGCCAATGAAAAAGAAATTCTTGATTGGATTTCTGATAGTCATAGGCATTGGGCTTATAATTAAAAAAGCCCTAGACTATGACATCTGAAGCCACGCACCGAGGCATAAATGCCTCGGTGCGGATTTGTTAGATTAAAGGTGATAAAATAAGGCCGACGAAGTACAGTCTTGGGTATACGAGCTTACTCATCCCGCTTCGCGGGATTGCGTTTCCTCGTATAACCCCTCGCGCACTTCGTGCTCTCGGGGTATAGCTCAGTTGGTAGAGTGCGCGGTTTGGGACCGTGAGGTCGTGTGTTCGAGTCACACTACCCCGACCATTTAGCAATTTAACGTAAGTGATAGATTACCGTGACAGGTGATTATGAACCAAGACAAACCATTAAAATTTTCTCAGTCTTACCCAGTAATTGCACAATCAAAACTATTTGGCACACGATATGAAGTAAATAAAATACTCAAACAAAACGCAGAGAAAGTATTTTTAAAAAAGCTATCTCAAATATTTCCAGCAATTAATATAAAAACTGAAATCATAGCTACCACATATTTTGAGCCTATACTTATGTTTGAGCCAAAAAAGTCATGCATCGTTAGATATAGACAAAGAACAGACTTTGACACAAAAAATCAAAAATACCATATACCAAAAAAATGGGTTTTTGATGGCCCTGGGACATTGGAAGTGAAGCTGCGTGATAATGCGGAAAGGGGCAATGTTGATAAACAAGGAACATTTTTTCCAAACACAAAAGACATAAACATTAAAACATTTTTAAACCAACCAACACAGTCAAAAGTAGAAAAATATATAGAGTACGCAAATAATATGCAATACAAATGCACACTTAATAAGCACTTACGTCTTCTAGACCCCAAAACCATATCAAAAATCACTGAAAAACTTTATCCGTATGCTACAAGGTTAAATATACGATATACGCTAGAAACAAAAACTACCGAAGAAATTCGTATTACATTTGAGACTAACCCAGTATTTTATATATACCCAATATATCATAAAACAGGAGACACCAATACAAAACCAAAGCAATTTATTGCTGATATTGGAGAAGTTTCTAACCGAACAAAGATTGAAGTAAAAACTGAGACAAAAGCTAAAAACAGCGAGATTTATAAAAACTTGGAAAAAGAACTACGTAAGTTTCAACACCCTACAAATACATATACTGATGTACCTTATGCAAATATGATTGTCAAAGCATCGTTGAAAACTGGTACATTGATAAATGAAGCGCCTAATATAGAAATTGAATCAAAAGCAAGTCTACCCAATCAAACAAACATAGCAGAGTTAATCGAGACTATACGTAATGAATTGCTAAAGACTAAAAATCCAAAATATTTACTTTTTTTAACTGACCCTCGTGTAGGCTTGAGAGAATATCCAAATGTTAAAAGAACTATATTTGGATACCAAGACGAAAATGATCAATGGCATGAAGCAGTGAGATTAAATCAAGACATATCAAAAAAGACTGGATACGTATCACTTAAATGGAAGTCTGATGCTAATACTATTAATAAAACCCTTGTAAGAAAAGAGGTTACTGAAACCTTTGACCACAAGCTTACACATAGAGAAGTAATAGAACTTGTAAAAAAACGCTTGGGGAAAAAAGTAGTGCCGCTTGGTAGCTTTACAAAGACCAAGTATAGAATACTTGTACAAGATACAAATGGCAGAAATTTTAATATTTCAGTAGATAAAGTTAATATCTACAATAGCAGCATCTGCATGGTTCAGCTTGAATCAGAATACATTCATACAGTTGTAGCAAACAATGACCTACCAAATACATCCGTGTCTGAAGCATGTGAATCATGTATGAAATACTTTCAAAGTTTACTTAAAAAGATAGGTGTTGTAGCTGTACCAACAACCGAACGAAAGCTAGATTTTCTTATAAAAAACAAATTACGCTGATATTCTAGTATTCTTATATTCTAGTATTTTTATATTCTAGTACTTTTACTATTCTAATATTCATAGAATTTGCATACTATTAATATTTAAAAACATAATTTATAACGATAAATATTTCGTCAGCTTAACGCACATTCAAAATTATTTCTAACAACCTTTTCTATAGTACTAATTGGAATTTTTGTATACGTAATAACAGACCGGCAATCCCCTTATCAACCAAAAGTATTCACACCTGCACAACGTACAAAAACGCAAAACTGCAAAGCTAATGGACCACTCCCTGATCGAGAATGTACACCAGGAGCGGTCTTTGAAAATGCGACAAAAGAAATAGTATGCGTTAGTGGATATTCAAAAACAGTGAGAATCGTATCTCAAAGTACCAAAGAAGCCATTTATAAAGCATATGGAATAACATCGCGCAAACCAAGACAATACCAAGTAGATCATTTTGTGAGTTTGACACTAGGCGGTTCTAACGAACTCGCTAACTTGTGGCCCGAAGCAGCAGAACCATTTCCTGGTTACAACGAAAAGAATTTGATCACAAATTACTTACACGAACTAGTCTGCAAAGGTGATCTGCCTCTAAACCAAGCTCAATATATGATTTCATGGGGCTGGGTTGACACATATAATTCTTTGAAACCAAAAAATCCATTTTTCGAAATTTACAAGCTCATGAAATGAAATATCAATATTTAACTTTTTAGTATCAAGCGTATAATTCATTCATATGAAATTGAATCACGAACAAATACGTAATATTGTTTTTGGCGTAGAAGACAGCATAGTTTCTACAACAGGAGTTCTATTTGGAATTGCGTCGGTACAAGGCTATAACTTTAAGCAAATAGCAATAGTCGGACTTGTATTAGTAGCCGTAGAAGCAATTTCGATGGGTGTCGGGTCATTTTTGTCTGAAACGTCTGCACAAGAAGTAGAAAAGTACAAAAATCAAACACCTTTCTTAGACGGCATTTTAATGTTTTTTTCATATTTTATGACAGGAGTAATCATAGTTATGCCTTATATAATCCTCAATTCAAACAATGCAAGATATTATTCGGCAGCGCTAGCATTTTTATTATTAGGTTTATTAGGCTATATGCCACAACGAAAACTAAAATCGGCGTTACGTATGTTGTTTCTAGGTGGTATGGCACTCATTGCTGGTTACACTATTGCCAATTATCTAAATCTCAATTTGTAATCGCAATTTCTAATAAAAATAGAATTTACGTGCTTGAAAATTCCGGTGTATACCGTTAACATTAGTCTTACATATATATGTCCAACTTTTTTTCAAAAAATGGTAAACAACTCAAAGGCTATGAAACTACAATAAAACACGTAGAAACTATAAACTCACTAAGCGACTTAAAACCATTATATGAATCAATTCAAATAAAGTGGAAAAGTTTATTTTCGTCACTTGCTATGACTGCAGTGTCGTTTGGGGCTGTACTACTTGTAATTGCGCCATCGGTAAAAGCATCTGTAAATATTCAAAAGTACAATATTTTTTCTTCCAGACCATTTGTAATGGAAGACGTCTCTAATGTAATCAATACTGGTGATTCTCGATCTCAAAAAATTAATGCCGTTTTCAAAGAATTTAATTGCCCTTTGTACGGTTATGGAGAAACATTTGTAACTGAAGCCGATAAAAATAATATACCTTGGTGGTTGGTTGCATCAGTATCTTTTCAAGAATCAAATTGCGGAAAGAAAACACCACTTAATGATGGGCAAGAAACTTACAACGCATATGGCTGGGGTGTTTGGGGCGGAAATGCATTTCAATTTGATAATTGGGAACACGGCGTAGCAGTTGTATCTCGTTATATGAGCACAAAATTCTTTTCGAAAGGTGTTACAGAACCTTGCACTATAATGGCAACCTACACACCACCTTCTAATGGATCATGGTGCAGAGGTGTTCAATATTTTGGCGATATTATTCAAAATTACGAATCTCCCGATTACCTTTAAGACTAAACCGTTTGAAAGTTGCTAAACCGCGATATATGGTATAATTTCTCTTGTCTTCGACCTTATTGGTCAGATAAATACTCTTTAAAAAGGCTTACATAAGCCACAAATTCCTGCATACAACTTATGATCAAAATTTACAACATTATTGCTATATTTGCGTTTATTTATATCTCTGCAATTACCAACAGTGAAAAGATATTTGCAGAACCCTTTGTCGATGAAAGTATAAAAATTGAAGATAAGATCGAGAGTAAACAAGTAAATAGAGCAGAATTAATAGATAAGTATCTAGATAAACATAAATCACCTGTGATGGGTAAAGGGGAATTCATAGTACAAACTGCTGATAAATATAATCTGGACTATAAACTATTGGTAGCAATTTCTGGAATAGAATCTACTTTTTGCAAAAGAATTCCTTATCAGTCTTATAACTGCTGGGGGTGGGGGATATATGGCAATAACATGATTAAGTTCAACTCGTTTGAAGAAGGTTTTGAAAAAGTTGCGCAAGGGCTTAGCGAGCATTATGTAAGTAAAGGGCTAGATACTCCTGAAAAGATTGGTAGAAAGTATAACCCTCCAAATCCTGTAAAGTGGGCTGCAGCTGTGAATAAATTTGCGAGTGATATTGAGAAAAACTAACTTATCAGAGATTCTGCAACTAATCTCGGCAATACATCATGTTTAAATATAGAGCCTATTTCAATATCTTCTGGAATATTCTTGCCAACCCATAAGGTAGATTCAACCTCATTACTGGGAATGAAATCTCCAACCCAAGACTTTACAACAAAGACTTGCATTGTGACAAAGAAGCCAGGTTTACCGGCTGCTTCTGCTCTAAATGTACCAAACTCTTGTAAGTCTACCTCTGTAACAGCTATGTTTAACTCTTCCTTTAATTCGCGCACTAATGCTTGTTTAGCTGTTTCACCAGCTTCCAACTTGCCTCCAGGAGAAACATAGACAGTTTTATTAAATGACTTTGTGAGTAATAATTTTTTATCTTTTATGATAATTCCAGCAGCTTTATGTATATCCACGTCTTGCATATAGTTTATGGTGGGCGAGAGAGGACTTGAACCTCCACCCCTTGCGGGACATGGTCCTAAGCCATGCGTGTATACCATTCCACCACTCGCCCAAGTGGTTGTATTTTAACACAGAGACCAGGTCAGACCTGGTCTCTAAATAACTGCTACAATATATGCAATGCTCACAAAAGACAAAATAAAAGGCTTTCTGACCCCCCAGAACATTTATTTGACTATCATTACAATATTAGTCTTATTTTGTGCCGTACAACTAGCTTGGATACAAATACAGTATAAGTATTTTAATGCAAATGAAGAATTTCGTAAGCAAGCACTCAATAAATATGTAAACACACAACTACAATTGAAAGACCGCATTTCAGATTTGGAAGCAAAAGAAAAAGCTTCTCAATATAAAATCCGCGAAGCCTACGAACATGTCTTGCATACTATGTTCTTCGAAGAACTTGGTAATAAGCAAACTTATTTAGATGGCAAATACAAACTTCAGTATTCTTTTCAAAGTGGAGGCCAGTTCTGTTATGACTTTTATATTTGCAATGGTATAGATTGCCAAATGCACCCAGACTCAGAAACTATGGCATGTATAAACAGCAATAAAGAACTTACTGATTTTCATGTAGACGAACTACTTACAAAAGTAAGCAAACACCCGCTGATTGTAATAAATTACGAAGAAAACAGCTGGACTAAACAAGAAATGCTACTTCCTTACGATTGTAACTCACAAATATGTTATGAACAGTTGTCAAACAAAACTAAAATAAGCGCAGATGATAAATATCAATTAGACAGTTTTGAAATTAGCACAAATGCAACAACAGGAGATTTGGAAGTAAAAGCCAGGTTGTACAATGGACAAAGCGGAGTACCGACAATATGGAGAACTTATACTCTTACAGAGAAAGACGGCATGATCATAGTTAGTATAGGTTAAGTGACAGATAGGTGCGCATCCGCATGCCTGCTCAGGCATGCATGGCGGTGCGGAACTATCTGTGTAACATTACTCTAAGTACTTCAAAAAGTTTTCTTTTATCTCAGTCATACTTTTCACAAATTCTGACTTATTAGTTTCGGTAATATTTGCTGGAGGATTATCTATTAAGCTTTGTAATTGAGAAACAGCAAAACTTATACGCTCTTTCCTTCTTGCCATGTTTCCATAAAAGTATTTGCGAAAATAAACATCAGGGTTATCTGGTGGTAAATGCGCTGCCAGATCTATATCTGACTCTGCAAAAAGTTTGGGGGTATCCCAATGTTCGACAAATCTATCTTTATACCAGTCTTCACGAGCTAATAACATCGCGTCATTAATATACATACGCACTTCTTTAGGACCAAATGGTTCATTTCGCGGCAAATCCAGCTCTGAAGCTCCAAAAGAATACTTATAGCTTTGAACACCAAAGTCTATCTCGACCTGGTTTAATGCCAACAAGTCGTCATACACTTCTTGAGGTAATTCATCTCTAATCCCACACAAGACAGTAGCACCTCGGCGTGAAAACATTGCTTGAGCTGGAGCAATATTATGTTTTAAAAACACTCGATACACTTGGTCATACATATTGACGATTCCTTCGTCACCATGCGCGTAACTAAGAGATGAATTAGTTTCTTTAATAGGAAAATCAAAAATCATTATCTTTGAAAAGGCTGAAGTCTCCATTACTTGTGAAAACTCACTTATACTAGCCACACGCCTTCCAAGCAATTTATCACTTACCTGATTGTCAAAAAAATCTATAAATTCCCATAATAATCTTGCTCTCGAAGCATCATCAGCAACTTGCATTCGTGCTACTCCAGAAATCATATCGGCAAGTTCAGGATATGCTTTAGACATTTGACGTAATTCAAATTCTAAAGACTTTATATATTTAGGATCAGACTTTTCGTCCTCAGTAGGTTTCCATTCAGTAAATTCTTGTTTTATGTAAGCCTCTCCCAATGTTTCGACGATAATTTTTGTCTGGCTTGGCGGAAGGATCATACGATCAAAATAATATCTAAAAATCTCTTGTTCCATGGGAACTTCTGGAACACGTATATTTGTTGATAATGGATTGATCGCTACATTTTCAAGCTTACCGCGACCATAATAGCCACTAACTGAAGTAATACGTTCCTTAATCTTTTGGTAAGCAAAATCTCTAAGCTTTTCTGGTACTCCAACAAAACCAAAATAAAATTCATCACCACCATACCTACAAACAACTATATCCGCGTTAGGATTTGCTGCTTGAATCAACTGCTTTATGTAGGGTAATTCTTCGTTTATAGAGCCTCCGACTTGATTTAGCAAAACATCGGCTGCACTATTACCTACCTGGTCACGTGCTCTATCTGATGCACGCAAGTCTTTTAGATCTAGATCTTTAAAGTTGACATTTTTACCTGCATCAACAAACTGCTTCAGATGATGTGTAAACGCATTTCTGTTTAATATTGGCGTACCTGAAACATCAAGTACTTCGCCAGTTGGTAAAGTAAATTGACGAGGCTGATTAATGCCACCATCGATACAATACTCAAAACACCTTTCTAACAAAGCTTGCGACTCAGGTGTATGTAACTCTGAAAGCGTCGTTAAAAAAGTAGGAACATACTGAAGATAAAAATCTTCATCTGCTGGAGGCAACTCTTGAGACCTGATTTTTTGATATGCAGCCTCGTATGGACTCGGCATTACTTCTTGATCTTGGTTGTATATCTTGTCTAACACACATAAATTATGCCGCATTATAAGATTTTTTACCATATCAGCAGTTAATGATTTGAAATGCTAAAAACACATGATACAATAAAACCCGTTATGAAGGCAGAGGTCAAAAAATTACCAAAATCAACCATAGAACTCACCGTCACAGTAGAAGCTACACAGGTGAAAGCTATGTACGACCATGTTTTGAATGAAGCAGTGGAGTCGACTACTATAGCTGGTTTTAGAGCCGGCAAAGCTCCCAAAGAAGCTGTAGAACAAAAACTCGGAGTTTCAAAGTTATATGCAGATGTGATAGATCATTTATTACAGTTGTATTATCCACAAGCACTCAAAGAAAATCATATTATGGCTATAAGCAACCCTCGAGTTGAAATCAAAGAATTTGACCTCGAAAAAGATTTTATATTTACAGCACAAATCCCAGTAAAACCAGAAGTTAAAATTGCAGAATTCAAAACTACACTAAAAAAGACATTTGAAGAACAAAAAGAAGCAAAAAAGAAAGAAAACGAACAAAAGCTTAAAGATGGCCAACCAATAGACTCAGACCACATACATTTAGCTTCAAATACAGTCATAGATGCAATAACAAATGCTACAACCACAGAGTTACCAGAAATAATTATAGAAGAAGAAACAAACCGCATGATGACAAGACTGGTTGATCAAGCTCAATCTATAGGACTTTCTTTGGATGACTATTTGAAATCTCAGAACAAAACCAAAGAAGACTTACGCAAAGACTACGATAAAGTAGCCGAAAGAAATGTAAAAGCTGAATTTGCATTGGCTCAATTGGTAGAACAAGAAAAAGTCGAAATTTCTGAACAAGAGATAGAAGAATTAATCAAAGCATCAGGGACAGAAAATACAGAAGTTTTATTAAATGATCCTTTACAAAAGCTTTATGTAAAGTCTATCTTACAAAAAAGTAAAGTAATTAGTAATATAATTGCCGAAATAGAAGGAGATCACGCACATGAGTCACTTTAATACTTTGGTTCCTACAGTTGTTGAAAAAGATCCAAAAGGTCAAGAAAGATATTTTGATATCTATTCTAGACTTTTGAAAGATTATGTTGTTTTCGTTACTGGACCAATAGACATGATCGAAGCAAATACTTTTATCGCACAACTTTTATTTTTGGAAAGCGAAGACCCTAAACGCACTATAAATATATACATAAATACCCCAGGAGGAAGCGTACACTCCGGAATGGCTATGTACGATACAATCAAATTAATTAAAAATCCAATTAGTACAATAAATGTCGGACTAGCTGCTTCAGCTGGTGCATTATTGTTGGGAGCAGGGGATAAAGGAAAAAGATTTTCATTGCCATACGCAAAAACAATGATTCATGAAGCTCGTATTATGGGTGGGGGAATGACTGGCCCAACCACTGACCTAGAAATAGAAATTGAAGAATTAAAACGAAACACAGAAGACTATGCAACAATTATTTCTAAAGCTTCAGGACAACCTATCAAAAAAGTTAAAGAAGATATTAAACGTGATAAATGGTTTGATGCAAAAGAAACTATAGAATACGGATTGATAGACGAAATTCTCAAACCCAAAAAGTAATCAGCCAAAATAAACAAAGATTAGTATCTTTTTAGTGAGTCTGATAAAATCGGAGTGTTGTGGGCTCATAGCTCAGATGGTTAGAGCGTTGCATTGACATTGCAGAGGTCTCTGGTTCGATTCCAGATGAGCCCACCATTTAACAATGAACATATACAAAAATTTATCATCAGGAGATATCTCCTTACAAGAAACGGCAAGTGAAACAACATATACAAAAGATTCAAGAAAACACGACATCGGATCTGCTAAAGATCTCGCAAAGGAAATAATTAGGAAAATAAGACACGCCCCCTATGTAACAAAACAGGTAGCGAACTCAGGCGTAAATAATATTGCAGAATCAATAGTATTACAAGATTTGGAAAACAAGGGGGTAGACCATATCTCTCGAATAAAAAAAGATGATAACGGTTTACCGATGTCTATTAGTGGACTTGTATCAATTGGCAATAAAGGAGATCCATATTTACTTACAAGTCTAGGGCTCGAAAAAATTGATGGGGAGGATTGGGAAAATGTGGAATTTGAAAGCGAGCATGCCTTAGTTAGGGCAAGTATAAATGCATGTTATACACTCCAGGATATATACGACAAAGGTTATCTGCATCACGATATAAAACCAACAAACTTGATGCAAGGTAAAGATGGGAACACATATATTATAGACTTTAACAGTGCAAAAAAACATAAAGATGGAATTTCAAAGACAGAGACAGGAACACCTGAGTATCAATCTCCAGAAAGACGCTTTCCAGAAATATTTCGACAATTTTATGGGGGACCTGAGGTACTACTTAAAACTAAAGTAACCGGTGATATATATGCACTTGCCGTAACAATAGCAAAAACGGCCGGCATTGATATCACACCTTTCTTGTTAGAGTTTCCAAAATACATACAATCAACCGATCAAGAAGAAAACGAAAAAAAATATAAGCTATACGCAAGTGCAGTCACCGCATTGATACAAGAGAGACTTAATACATTTCATCAAAGTATCGAAGACGCCGTCGTAAGGAGGGAAATGTCAGGAAAATTGGGGCTGGTACTAATATTAAATACTAGTGAGGATTATTTAAAAAGAGCTCAATCATTTGGCGAATTTGCAAAAACCTTAGAAATGGTAAACGACGCACAAATTGCAGATAGCACACTGTTTGAGTATATTAGCCCTAGACAGAGGAAGAAAATAGCTACAACTACAACAAAGGTCAACCCATTGCCAATGAGTAACGAGTAATATACGCTATATACATAGTACTACTTTAAAACGCACCCCATATGGCGCGATTTGGTGAAGAATTAACAGAAATACAATCAGAAATAGCTGGCACAGCCCCAAGTGGGAACAAATACATTTTTTTGTATTTGACTATGATTTTTTTGGTGACATTATCTGATGCGGTAATGTCATATCTTTCCCCTGTATACATCAATAACGTCTATAATGATACGTTCGCTGTTGGGTTAATACTTGCTATATCATCGTCATGCGGGTTTTTCTTTGACCTGTTTGTTTCGACCAGACTCAGACACAAAAGTTTTAGATTTTTTACAAAATATATGGTCATTTTCTCGATCGTATTCCCGCTATCATTTTTATTATTGCCACATATCTTTTTTACTTTTGCATTAGGCATGGTTGTATGGGCGATTTATTATGAAATGCGCGGTTACTCAAACTTTCATTATGTGCAACACACAGTCAAAGTTTCTCAACACGCAAAAATGTGGGGATTTATTTTGACAACTCAATACATCGCATATTTCATCGGGCCATTGATAGCCACAAGTATAGATACACAATGGGATCGATTGCCTTTATTAATAGCAGTTATTTCTACCACACTTGGCTGTTTTATCTTTTATTCATCAAAATACTTTAAAGCGCATCAAGAAGTCAAAGAAGCAAAAGTATACACTCTGAACGATTTGGTAAAAGAGTTTAGAGCTATGAATGCTTTGGTAAAGCGCACTTTTTTCTTTTTGTTATTTAGCTTTACTTTGATACTTATTGACGTATCTTTTTGGACAATGGGTGCACTCTATTCACAAGAACTAATGCAAAAATCAGAATTGGGGAAGTTTTTCATTAGCATGTATGGTATTCAAGGACTTTATTGCGGAATACTTGCTAGTAAAGCTAATCTCTTTGGTAAAAAGAAAACCTCATTCTTAATAGGTATAGTTGTAGGACTTATGATGATAGGCATTTCAATAACTGACAGTGTTTATAAAACACTTTTACTTGTCATGGGAGTTTCTGCATTGTATGGAATATGCATAATATTGATAAGCGCTGTCTTTGAAGACTATGTTTCGCGATTACACGAAACATCAAACTATATGATTTCGTTGGAACAGATGATTGCAAACATGGCATATGTTATAGGACCAATAGGTCTTGGTTGGGTAGGTCAAACAGTAGGAGTAAAAAACACATTTGGAGTCGTAGGTATTGTAATAATGATAGCCTCTGCATGTGCATTAGTTTTTGTACCTAAAAAAATCAAAATGCCACAGGCAGAGTTAAAGTCTATCGAACAATGAATCTTCATCTGACAACTAAGACTTATATAAAATTGACACCAATAGTTGCCACACTTGCAGTTGCAGCTTTTTTTATTTCACAAAGTATAGTCGAATTATTGCAAAGAAACATTTTTGATATACACCACGAGCTATATCTGCAAATAGTATTGGCACTTACGCTTATGTTTGTAGCGACGACGCTTACAATAGGTGTATGGGGTCAAAATATTCAATGGTTAATTATAACGTTGCCGATTATTTTAGGCACAATATTTGCCATCCCAAATAATCTTACAAATATACTGATGATAGCACCACTTATTTTTTATGGAATTTATCTTTCTACTAAAATCTCACAAAATTCGATCAAGATCGATATCATTACTTCGCTAACTCCCGTGATTAAAGCGCTTATTTTTTATTTTTCATTAATAGCTGCAACTATTTACTATACTAACTTTGCAAACATTGAGTTGATAAAACAGTCTACAACAAAACTACTCCAAAATACGGTGCAAGAAATAGTATCAGCTCAAATTAATAGTACACTAGGTGCAAACTTTGCTTATCTTGAAAAGCTGGGATTTTCTACAGACTTTGCAATCGCACAAATTATAAACACAAAAGATATTGTCAATCCTTGGTTTGATAAGTATGAAGAGGCGATATCTCCTATAGTTTCTATTATTTTCTTCACATTGATAGGATTTCTTGGAGGAATTGCAAGATATATCTATATGATTGTCATTATGCCTATAATATTTATTTGCAAAAAAACAAACTTTTTGAATACACAAAACATACAAGTTGAAAAAGAAACTCTTACATTTTGATACTAAAGAGGCTGAACCAACTCGGCTATCTTTACAGCATCTTCAAGCTTATAAACACCTATACGTGTGCGTAACAACGACGTTAAAACAGCGGATGTGTTTAAATATTGGCCAAGATCGTGTGCAAGTGACCGTATATAAGTACCGCTACCGCATACTACTTTTAGAGATAAAATAGGTAAGTTTACTAACTTTTCGTCGATTAAAATCTCAGTTTCAACAAAGTCTATAATGTCGATTTTATAAATGTGTACTCTTTTAATTGGTAAATCTACATGTGTTAATAAATTATTTCTAGCTAAATCGTAAAGTTTTTTACCTTTAACTTTGACTGCTGAATAAGGAGGAACTGTTTGATCGATGTCTCCTATAAATTTTGAAAGCGCAGATTGAATGCGCATTAAATCTAGATTTGCCCCTTTAACAAAAGAAATTTCTGATGAATCAAGGTCATAAGTAGGAGAATCAACTCCAAACGCTATTTTTGCTATATATTCTTTGTCGTAAGATAAAAAGTCATTTTGCTTTTTGGTATCTTGCTCTGTCAAAACCACCAAAACTCCCTCAGCCGCTGGATCAAGTGTTCCTGCGTGACCAATCCGGCGAGTATGCAAAACACCTCGTAATTTGGCCACAACGTCAAATGACGTCCAACCTCTTTCTTTATAAATATTTATAATCACACTGGCATTATATGCTAATATGGGCGTAGATAAAATTCCCTGCCTACAATTAATATGGTGCCTGAGCAAGCTAAATTCTTAGTTATAGTAAACAGTATCATTAATAATGCCGAGCAAAAAATTTTGATACTTAAACGTAGTCCAAAAAGAGAATATAACCCAGGTAAATGGGAATTACCTGGTGGTAAAGTTGCGCTTTACGAATCGTTAAAAAGCGCCGTCGAGAACCTTGTCTTCACAGATTACGGCATTTCAATTACATCAAATGATAATAGATACTACTGCAATAATCACTTTATCTCCGAAGGAAAATACAAAGGCTACGAGTATCTAGAGCTTACAACCGGTGCAAAATTGATCGCTGGCAGTGTAGATATAAGTATAGATGAATATACTCAATTTGAATGGATAAAGATTGAAGATGCATTTGATTACGACCTAACTATAAACACATTACACTCTTTGACGAAATATTATGAAGATGTAAAAAAGCTAGAAAACTTGGACGAACCGAACGAACGCCCAGTAATCATAGTCGGAAGAGCACTTATAAAAAATAAAGATGACAAATTTTTATTTATTAAAAGAAGCGAAACTAATACATATCCAAATACTTGGGAACTTCCAGGAGGAAAGCTAAATATGCTAGAAACAATCGACAATGCTGTAATCAGAGAAGTATTTGAAGAAACCAATCTTGTTTTGAAAATAAAAAACCTAGTCTTGTATATAAACAGTTATATCGAAAATTCTGGACGACATAGGGGATATACATATGTAAACTTTGTTAGCGATACGCAAATATCTTCTGGCAAGATAAAACTCACTGAAAAGCATTCTGCATACAAATGGGTAACAAAAAAAGAAATACAAGATTTGGAATTATCACCATATATGGGGTTACAAATTTCAGAAATCTTTTTTAAATAATTGACTAAGAAACAATACACATTGTAATATATTAACATTGTTTAGCAATCTATCCCCAGAATTTATAGTCACTACACTTTTTGGCAGCGGTATTTTACTAACAACATTAAAAGGTAGCATTGAAATCGGCAGATTTTCACAAAGATTAGATAATTTAGAGAAACGCGTAGATAGTTTGGATGAAAAGTTAGATAGAAAAATCGAATCTCTAGACACAAAGCTAGAAGGGGCTTTCAGGTATTTAAACTCACGCATAGACAACTTGGCTTATTATGTTAGCGGCATAAAGCAAGCAGAAACCATAAAAACAACAACCCGCCAATAGGCGGATATACTTTAAATAAAGTAGATAGTTCAGGTAATAAATATTAAATTTCTTGCATCTCTAAACAAACCCTTTAGTTGGTGCTAAAATGAGGTCACTTCATATGAGTAAAATACGAAACGAACTAAAAGACGATCCTTTAATGCCATTAAGGCATACTGCAGAACACATATTGCATATGTCTATGGAAAAACTATTTCCAGGCTTGATGAAAGTAATGGGACCACCTATTGAAAACGGGTTTTACCACGATTTTGACTATGAAGGAAAAGTTTCAGAAGAAGATTTTCCAAAAATCGAGGCTGAAATGCAAAAAATAATTGACGCTGATTTACCAATTAAACTAGTCGAAACTACCGTAAAAGAAGCCAAAGAAATATTTAGCTCTAATAAATACAAACTCGAGTTTTTGGAAGAAATTGAAAAAAAAGGCGAAAAAGTAACTTTGTATCAAATAGGTGAAAAAGACACACAATTTTATGATTTAGATCTGTGTGCAGGCCCACATATATCAAGTACTGGTGGCGTTAAAGCATTCAAACTCATGAATATAGCCGGAGCTTATTGGAGAGGGGATTCAAACAACAAAATGTTAGGGCGCATTTATGGGACTGCATTTGATAAGCAAGAAGCTTTGGAAGAGTACCTGAAAAACTTGGAATTGGCCAAAGAACACGATCACAAAAAACTTGGCGTAGCTTTGGAATTGTTTATGTTCCACGAAACTGCTCCTGGTATGGCATATTGGTTACCAAAAGGCGTAACACTTTATAACGAGCTCGTTGAATTTTGGAGACAAGAACACAAACAAAGAGGCTATCTAGAAATATTTTCACCATTAATCAATAAAAAAGCATTATATGAAACATCAGGACATTGGGAACATTACAAAGAAGACATGTTTATCGCTGATATGGGTGAAAATGAAGTCTTCGCTCTTAAACCAATGAATTGTCCAAACGCAATGGTCGTTTTTGGAAGCAAATCACGATCTTATCGAGAACTACCATTTAGACTGGGTGACACTGACTGTTTACATAGATACGAGTTATCTGGCGCACTCAATGGCTTACTTAGAATTCGAGAGTTTAGACAAGACGATGCACATATTTTTGTATCAGAAGATCAAATCAAAACTGAATTTCAAAATTTATTTGAAATTACACAAAAGTTTTATTCTATATTTGGATTAGAATATAGATTTAGACTAGGAACCAGACCAGAAAAGTTTATGGGTGACCCAAAGTTGTGGGACCGTGCCGAAAAAGAACTTACTGAAATACTAGAAGAATCAGGTAAAGACTATTTTGTACGTGATGGAGATGGTGCATTTTATGGGCCAAAGATAGATATTTTGATGAAAGATGCTTTGGGACGAGATTGGCAAATGGGTACACTGCAACTAGATTTACAGATTCCACGCAGGTTTGGATTGGAATACACCGATAAAGAAGGTAACGCACAAACACCAATTGTTATCCATAGAGTGGTTTATGGATCATTAGAAAGATTCATAGGATTAATTACAGAACATTTTGGTGGGGCATTTCCGGTATGGTTAGCGCCCGTCCAAGTAAAAGTTATAACTATATCTGACAAACAAAATGACTACGCCTACAGCGTAAAACAAGCCCTAGAAGCTAAAAACATAAGAGTAGAGGTCGATGACCGTAATGAATCAATGGGTGCAAAAATAAGAGACGCACAAATGCAAAAGACACCTTATATGTTGGTAGTAGGTGATAGAGAAAAAGAAAACAACCAAGTTAGCGTACGCTTACGCACCGGAGAAGACCTAAAAGCACTACCATTAAACGAAGTAACTGATAAAATATCTGAAATATATTTGACCAAAAGCCTACAGTTATGGTAAGTTTTAGGGCGTAAAGACGGAGGTTTTTCAACTATACAAAGAAAATACGATATAAATGAACGAATAAGGTTGCGAGAGATGCTAGTAATCACTAGAGATGGTGAAAATCTCGGGGTCATAACCAAAGAGCAGGCCTTGAGAGAAGCAAAAGAACGAGAGCTCGATTTGGTTGTCATAGCTGAGAATTCTCAGCCTCCTGTAGCCAAGATCTTAGACTTTAAGAAGTTTTTGTACGAAGAAAACAAAAAGCTTTCTGCAGCTAAGTCTAGAGCAAAAAAGAGTGAACTTAAGATCTTTGAGATAGGTCTTTACATAAGTAAAGGCGATCTAGACAAGAAATTGGGTAGATCAAAAGAGTTTTTACAAGACGGAAATCGAGTAAAGTTTTCTATCAAAATGAGAGGAAGACAAAACTTGTTTCCTGAAGTAGCCTTGGAAAAACTACAGATTATTGAAAAAGAACTTGAAGGTATAGGAAAAAAAGAGTCTGAACCTAAAAGACAAGGAAATGGCTTTTGGGTAGTATATGTTTCTGCAAAATGATATAAGTTTGATATGAAGACAAGAAAAACGTTAATAAAAAGAATAAAAATAACAAAAAGCGGTAAAATTGTTAAAAAGCAAAATAGCACAGGCCATTTAAAAGCAAAATGGGACGCTAGCAGAAAAACAAGAAAAAGAACCAGACTAGTACAATTGAACAAAGGACATAGAAGGTTATTTAAAAAAATGCTAGGAAAAGCAGGAAAAAAGATAAAAGGTTAATAATATGCCAAGAGCAAAAGGTGGATTTAAAACAAAACGAAAACATAATAAAGTACTTAGCTTAGCAAAAGGCTATCGTGGTACTAGAAATAGACTTTTCAAAAGAGCTAATGAAGCAGTCTTAAGAGCAGGAGAACATGCATTTGCAGGACGTAAAATAAAACGAAGAGATTTGCGCAGATTATGGATTGTACGTATAAATGCTGCACTCATGCCATTTGATATCAAATACAGCCGATTTATAAATGCTCTCAAAAAAGCAAATATCGACTTGGATCGCAAAGTATTATCCGACATGGCTATTACTGATCCCAAATCTTTTGAAAAGGTGGTTGAAAAAGCCAAAGAATCGTTTAATTAGTTTAATTCGACCAACTACCCTGATAGAATATCAATATGGATTTGGAACGCGATGTAAAAGCATTACAAGATAAGTTTCTACTCGATCTTACTGAAGCCAGACAAACTGGTAATTTTGACAAGCTTTATCTAAACTATTTTTCAAAAAGTCATGGAGCTACCATCGCACTATTGCAAGTGTTACCAAAGATGTCGTCGGATGAAAAACGCGTTTGGGGACCAATTTTGAATGCTCTTCAAGAAAAGCAAAAATCTGACATCGAAGAAGCAAAATATCAGTATAATCAAAATTTGTACAACGACCCTACAATCGATCTAACAATTCCACAAGTACCACAAAAAGTGGGAAGACTGCATCCTACAACTCAAACTTTTAGAGAAATGAATGAATTCTTTAGATATCTAGGATTTTCTGTTATAGATGGGCCAGAAATTGAGACAGCATTATATAACTTCCGTAAACTAAATTTACCAGAAGGCCATCCGGCAAACGATTTGCAAGACAGTTTGTTTATACATAAAGACGATAAAAATAGCGATAATGATATTTTATTAAGAACACAGACTTCATCGGTAGAAGCCAGAATTTTGTCAGAATACAAACCGCCGATCAGGATTGTCGTTCCTGGCAATTGTTTTAGAAACGAAACTTTGAATATGACCAATAGTGACTTTTTTACGCAATTTCAAGGCGTTGTTGTTGATAAAGGTATAACAATACAGCACTTGAAAACTACCTTGACACAATTTCATAAATTTTTGTTTGGAGATGATGTTGTATTGAGATTTAGATACAAATATTATCCAGAAGTTAGCCCTGGAATGGGCGTAGACATGAAATGCAAATTTTGTGAAGGAACCGGCTGCACCACATGCAAACAACGTGGGTGGATCGAAGTATTAGGCAGCGGTATGATTCATTACAATACGCTCAAGATGTGTGGAATAGATCCAGAAATTTATACTGGATATGCATTTGGTATAGGAAGCGACAGACAAGTAATGATGAAACACGGAATCACAGACATCAGAGCATTATACGGAGCTGGTTTGGTATATAAATAAAAACAAATATGAAAATACCTGTTGAATGGTTATCTGAATACATAAAAATAAATAAGACGCCAAAAGAACTAGCGCAAGACTTTACAGCGGTTGGATTGATGCTTGATAAGTATGATGAAAAAAACAGTGTACTCGATCTAGAACACCGCATGGATCGCTCTGATTGGCTTTCTATATTAGGGTGTGCTAGAGATTTGGCAGCATATAACAAAACTGAACTAAGATATCCAAAAGCTTACTTAGCAGATTTACCAAAGATTCCTGAAAGTGAGCAAGTGCAAATAAATGTAGAAGGAACTGATTTTGTTAATAGATTTTATACACGTATTTTCAAAAACATAAAAATACAAGATTCTCCAGATTGGCTGAAAAAGCGATTGGAAGCATATGGTTTACCTTCTATAAATAATATTGTAGATATAACCAATTATGTAATGGTCGAATACGGACAACCAATGCACGCACACGACTTGGACAAAATGCAAACAAAAGAGATTACTTTCAGACACGCAAAACCTGGTGAAAAGATTGTAACCTTGCTAGGACAAGAGATAGAACTCGACTCTAATACTTGGATAACAACAAACAACAATTTACCTACAGGCGTAGCTGGAATTGTAGGTGGAAAACAAGTAGCAATAGATGCGACAACAAAAAATATTGTTTTGGATTCTGGAAATTATAATCAAACAACAATTAGGCATACATCAAGAAACATTAAAATAACCAATGAAACTGTTTTGCGCACAGATAAGTTTTTGCACGCGCACAACAATGAACTTGCAATAAAAAGAGCAACTCAGCTCATACTAGAACTGGCAGGCGGGGACGCTTTTGAAAATTTCGACTATTATCCAACGAGGCAAGGCCTGACCAAGCAACAGCTTAGATATAGCAGACTAGTAAAAATTGGCGGTATGCATTTTTCAGACGCTGAAATTGAAGATATTTTAACGAGATTAGAATACAAAGTATTATCAAAAAAAGAAGCTGAAGATAATACAAAGTTATGGGAACTCGAAGTACCTTATTTTAGAACAGACGTCCAAGTCGAAGACGACATTGTCGCAGATATATTGCGAATAAACGATTACAACAAAATACCAGCCGCATCGATAGACATGGCACCACCATCAGAGATAACACCTGCGGCATATAAATTTGAACAACTATTAAAAGATGAATTGGTAAAATTAGGTCTTGACGAACATATAACTGCCCCAATGATACCTATCGACAAACTTAACACCGAGCAAGTAACGATTTTGAGTAGCCTGAGCGCAGACAGACAAGGTCTGAGAACAAATGTATATACTACGTTGAAAGCTGCTATCGACACTTATAAAAAGCACAATTTACATGAAATAGGGGTATTTGAAATAGGAAATACTTTTCACAAAACTGGGAATGGTTCAAAACACGAAGACTATTTAGAAAAAAAGGAAGTAGAAATAATATACGAAAATACTCAGATGAACGTGAAAGAAAACTCAATCAAACTGAGACAAATTTTAGCAAGCTTATTAACTACTTTGGGAATCGCTAACTACTATCTAGAAAAAGAAGGTCAAAATGTGTGTATAAAATCACAAAGTCAAAATACTTTGGGAATACTCACACATACGCACGCTACCTTGGCGATTGATACGTTGCTACTTGAGTATAAAAAACCAAGGTTAGCTATTTCTGAAATGCAAAACTTTACCAACTTTGATATTTCTTTGGTTATGAATCTAGAGCAACAATTTGGTGCGATATATAAATCTATTAAAGATTTTGATCAAAATATTGTTGATGTCGTTGTTGCTGAAGACTACATTGGTGCAAATGTCGAACAAGGCAAAAAAGCTGTGTTGGTTCAAATTACGCATAAATTAGCTGATACTTCAGAAGCACGAGTTAAGCTTTTGGAACATTTGGTTAAAACTTTTAATATTTCTCACCGCAGTTAAGGACCTGGTCAGACCTGGTCTAGTGTTCATAAATATGTTATCGTCTCATCGTAGGTTTTGTGAGCAGCTAATCCCGCGGCCCGGGAAGTAGCTGTCTTAATCAACACAAGACCTGCAACACCAGATGGGAACAGTAGCTTCAAAGTGACGTTTGTCGCACCTCCCATCTGGTTTTTCTTTTTTTTGCACTTCCGAGACAATCATAGTAATATCCCAACAGCTAAAGCAGTGGCGAGATATGTGTAGGCGAAAGCCAGCAAGCCGCGAATCGCGGAACACTAATCTCCCTCTGCTTTAGCACACTCGTTTAAAGGTTAAACCTTCATATTTGCTTATTTTAAAAGTTTTGTATAGAATGCACTCCATCGCCGGAGATGTAGCTCAATTGGGAGAGCACCGAGCTTTTGCTCGTAGGTTGCAGGTTCGAGTCCCGCCATTTCCATTCGAGTGCACAACAGGTAGAACGTCTCCTATCATGTTGTGCGCTCGTGTAGGGCTGACAAGGTGATGCGCTCGCATCATTAACCTTGTCAGCCCTCCTCCAAATTCTTCACATACACCACTTACGTGATACTATTCAAACATTAAAATGTGCAAGCGGGAAACTATATGCACATACGGAGTGAAGCTTAGAAATGCTCGGTCAGGCATCGGGGATTTTATTCTAGCTTCACTCCTTTGCTTTCTAAACACCCAACTTTAAGATTTGATTGACCTATAGTTGTGGTGTTGTTATACTAGCGTTTGATAAACTGTGCCCAAGAAACTTGGACACAGTATCGTTGGGGCATTGCTTCGCCGCAAGGCACAGGAAAAGCAATGCCCCCATTTTCTTTAGGGATGTGGCGCAATTGGAAGACGCGTCGGACTTATAATCCGAATTTTGCGGGTTCGAAGCCCGTCATCCCTATATAGCCTACAAGAACAAACGTCTCTCTTGTAGACTTACTGGATGCATTTGGTGATAGCCTCCTTCTATCTTCTAATGCATCCAGTTTATTCAAATGTTATTTAAGGACCTGGTCAGACCTGGTCTAATATTTATAAATCCCACGTCTTAGGTTAATAGCTTATTTTTTTTAATAGATTGTTTTTTTAATGGACAAGTTTGCCTTTTGTTCGGGTACTTAGTATAATCCAAGACATAAAAGGCGGTATAGCTCAGCGGGAGAGCACCGGGCGACAACCCGGAAGTCCGTGGTCCGACTCCACGTGCCGCCAATCCGGAGTATATTATGCGGTCGTAACCAATCGTTCCGCTTATATACTCTAGAGTAGAGTGAACTAAGGGCCTTACCTAAGGCGTTCGCCTTTAGTTCACTCTAATTTTCTTTATTGGAAACTAGACCAGGTCTGACCAGGTCCTTAAATTACTCCAGAACCCAGCCTTTAATATTTAAATCAACGCTATCTGAACCTTCGTTACCGTCATCGTCTTCGGCTTCTACTTTAAATGTGTGATTGCCCAATTGATTTTTATTAAACGTAAAGTTATAACCATACGGCGCTGACTTATCTGTTGCAACCTCATTACCATCCATATATATTTTGATACGCTCAATATCGTTGTATGCCGATATTTCAACATTAATTCTAAAATCTAGTGGAACGTCGTCACCATTTTCTACGCCTACAATAGAAACATTAACATCATCTTTGTTTGAAACTTCGTTTCCGTCAAACTCTAACTTACTAACCATTTGAGGAGGGAAATATTTATCATCACCACTAAAGTTCTCTTTTAACCAACTATCTACATAAGTCTGCCACAATGAAACTTCTGGTTTTATTTTGATAAATGTTTTGACTTCTGTTTCATCTGCATCTCTACATTCATTATTTGCTATACGACCATCAATTTTGCATATTTCTATTTTTTGATACCAATCGCTCACCGAAGTAGGCTCGGTACCTTTTACAAACCATTCTTCGCGTGTGGCTTCCTCACCAGTAGGTAATCCACCTGTCAAACGGTCAACTTTGATCTTTTGTACATTTTCTGGAGATTCAAACTTTTCTTCTTCTTTATCTTTTAAATATTCAACAAAGAAATTATGCCAAATAGGTGTCGCACCAGTTATACCAGAAGAAATATACTGGTTTAAAGGCTCGTTGTTGTTGTTTCCAACCCAAGTACCAACGACAAGCGAAGGAGTATACCCAACAGCATAATTATCACGCTTATCATTGGTTGTACCTGTCTTAACTGCTACTTGATGACCAGGAATATTTAGTAAACTACTAGGACCAAACGCATCACTACGTGCGCCATTATCAGATAAAATATCTGAAATCAAAAAAGCAACACCATCGCTTAGTGCACGTTTGCCACCAGCGTCTGTCCACTTGTACAAGGTATTACCAGATGAATCTTTTACTTCTAATATTGGCGTAGGTTCTCGATACATGCCTTTGGATGCAAAAACAGTATATGCACCAGTCAATTGAAGTAAAGACGTTTCTGCGCCACCAAGCGTAATTGCAAGCCCATAACGAGAACGATCGGTAAATGAAGTTATACCCATTTTTTCTGCTTGATCTATCATTGTATCTACACCTACAATCTGCAAAGCTTTTACAGCAGGAATATTCAATGAATTAGCTAGTGATTTTCGTAATGACATCGGTCCCCTAAAAGTACCATCATAATTTACAGGCTCATAAGGTTCATCAACTTTGGCGCCAGGAAATTTTGTAGGAACATCTAAAAATGGAAACGCTGATGTATAACCCTTTTCTAGCATTGTTGCATACGTCACTGGTTTTATCGCAGAACCAGGCTGACGAAGCGAAGTAGCTACATTTACTTGCGGTTCAAATGTACAGCTATCTTCACCAGTTATACCAGAAATGCAATCTGCTGGTTCTGAATTCAAGAAAAATCCTTTACTACCTACCATTGCAAGAACTTGCGAAGTTTTGGAGTCTAAGGCAACTAATGCACCGTTTCCTACATTATAATTCTTTTCTTTTTCAACTTGGTCAAAAACTATTTGCTGTGCTTTATTTTGTAAATCTAAATCTAGTGTGGTTGTTACTTGTAAACCAGCTTGATCTACATAATCTTCTCCAAACATATCGGCCAAAACACTTTTGACATAAAAGACGAAATGAGGAGCATTCAATGGAACATCGGCGTCTTGAAATGCCAATTGCTCGTTTTTTGCTGCTTCATAGTCTTCGGTACTCAAAAAGTATTTATTGCCATCTTCTCCTTGCCAACCGCGTTCGTGCATCAATTGCAAAACATAGTTTTTGCGTGATACACCTGCTTCTGGCGTATTACCAAAATAAGAATACCGAGATGGACTTTGAGGTAAACCAGCAATATATGCTGCTTCGGCAATCGTAAGGTCTTTTGGTGATTTATTAAAATAAGATCGTGCAGCAGTAAAAACCCCATAATTTTGCCCACCGTATGGAGTCTCATTCAAATACATTTGTAGTATTTCATTTTTTGTATATCTGTTTTCTAATTGTAAAGAAAGTATAAGTTCTTTGGCTTTGCGTGTAATAGTTTGTTCTTGGCTCAAAAGGGTATTTTTTACAACTTGCTGTGTAAGCGTAGACCCGCTTTGTAAACCTTCACCCAATGCTATGTTTTTGACTGCGCGCAACATGCCCAAAAGATAAAAACCTTGATGGCTATAAAAGTTTGCGTCTTCAGCAGCTAATGTAGCGTGTATCAAGTTTGGTGAAATATCTTCGAATTTGACTAAAGTTCTATTTTTATCGCCATAAAATTCGTATAAGATTTTGCCATTGCGATCAAAAATCTTTGTCGAAAGCTCAAAACTGCGCTCCAACAATTCATTTGGATTGGGCAATTCATACGAAAAATATGCAAAAACAGCAAAAATTAATGTGATTGCAAAAACTAGTCCAAATAAAGACATTTTGGCCAAAAACAAAGCAATTTTTAGCTTTTTAGTTTTGTCTGTAATAAATTTCTTTGGTATAAGTCTGCTGCTAATACTAGGAGACTTTGATGATTTGCTTGGTAAGGTTGCTTTAGTTTTCTGTTGCATACGATCATTATACAAGTTTTTTTCTACAAAAGATGAGATATAATGACTTTATAATGCAAGCCAATGATTTAAAACATAAATTCAAAAGAGTGCTTAAAAGAGTTTTCAATAAAGACACACTGGTCAAGGCCATAATAGGATTTGCAGGATTTTGCCTTTTGGCAACATCGATACTACCTTATCTATTATGAGGCTTCATCAGTATAACAATTAAGCAGTATGATGATTAATCTAAAAGCTTCTGTTTCAAAATTAGCGGGTGTAGGACCCAAATATCTTAAATTATTGGAAAAACTGTATATATATACCACCGAAGACTTTTTGTACTATTTTCCTTTTAGATACGATGACTTTACCAATATCTCTACGATAGATAATTGGCAAAACGGTCAAACACTCACGACATCTGCCCAAATTACAAGCATAACAAATGTAATTTCAAAAAACGGCAAAAGACTGACAATCGCACAAATACAAGATAATACAGCTAAGGGTAGAGTAGTGTGGTTTAATCAACATTTTTTGATAAAAGTTTTGAAAAAAAATATAACTTACAATTTTTCTGGAAAAGTTGCAGAGTTCAACGAAAAAAACACATTAGTTAATCCGATATTTGAGTCGGTAGACAATCAAAGTATTCACACTCAAGGGTTAGTACCAATTTACCCAGAAACTGAAGGCGTGTCATCAAAATGGCTTCGCACTAAAATAAAAGACTTAGTAACCAAAATAGATACTGACTCACTCGATGAGTATCTTCCTGAACATTTATTAAATGAATACGATTTGCTAGATATAAATACAGCAATCAAAGATATCCATTTTCCACAAAGTCACATTCACGCACAAAAAGCAAAAGACCGACTTGCGTTCGAAGAAATCTTTTTTGAACTTTTAAATGTTGAATACCGAAAGTATGAATTGGAAAACAAACATAAGGGTATTAAATTAAATATAAATCAAACATATATCAACGAGTTTATAGCTACATTACCTTTTGAACTAACATCAAGCCAAAATGACGCATGTGATCATTTACTGAGATTGATGCAAATAAATAAACCAATGAACTCATTGCTCGCTGGAGACGTAGGCAGCGGAAAAACAATAGTAGCTGCTATATGTGCATATGCCGCATATACAAGTGGCTATCGGACTGTATATTTGGCGCCGACAGAGATCTTGGCCAACCAACACTTTCAAACATTTTCAAATTTGTTTACCAAACTAGGTATCAAACTACAACTAGTTACTAGCAACACAAAAGAAAAAACATTTGATGCAGACATGTTGATCGGAACGCATGCACTTTTGTACAAAGAAGATATTTATAAAAAAATTGGATTTGTTGTAATCGATGAACAACATAGATTTGGTGTAGAACAAAGACATAAAATCTCGAAAGTATTAACAGCAAACGAAACGATACCACATGTACTTAGTATGACTGCAACACCAATACCGCGTACGTTAGCTTTGACGCTTTTCGGCGATTTGGATATCTGCACGTTAGACGTTTTACCAAATAAAGATAAAAAAATAATTACAAAAGCAGCAACACATACACAAAGAACCACTATTTATACTTGGATAAAAAACAGCAACAAAAGAGCCTTTATTGTTTGCCCGTTTATAGAAGTGTCTGATCAACCTAATTTGGAAAATGTAAAAGCAGCGCAAGTAGAATACGAAACACTCAAAAAAACGTTTTTTAAAAACCATAATGTTGGTTTACTTCACGGCAAGCTCAAACCAGAAGAAAAAACTAAGATAATCGAAGATTTTACACAAGGTAATATTCAAATCTTGGTTTCTACGCCTGTTATAGAAGTAGGCATAGATATTCCTGACGCTGAAATTATTGTTATCGAAAGTGCAGAGAGATACGGCCTTGCGAGTTTACACCAGCTCCGCGGCCGTGTAGGCCGCGGAGCCAAAACCGGCTATTGCTTTGCAATAATGAGCGATAACTCTACAACAGGCTATTCACGACTTAAACACCTAGAAACAATAGATAAAGGCATAGAACTCGCCGAAATAGATATGCAGACACGCGGCAGGGGAGACATCTTCGGAACAATACAACACGGATTCAAAAGCTTTAAACTAGCAGACTTATCTGATATAAATCTGTTAGAGAAAGCAAAAAAAGCTGCAATTGCTACATTTGAACAAATAGATACTTTGCCCAAGCTCAAAGCCAAGCTCGAAAATAAATACAGCAAGTTTATTTCTTCAAATTAGTAGATTTGTTGATACAAAATAGCAAGTTTGTTGCTACAAAAAGCAAGTTTGTTGCCACAAATGGGAAAATAATATGTTACCAAGTTTGCGAATTACATCTGGAATAGTAAAGAACAAAAAACTTACTGCACCAAAGATAGAAGGTTATCGGGCCGTGCAAGACAAAGCTAAGTTGGCTGTGTTTTCAATATTGGAAGACACAATACTTGACGCCAAATGCTTAGATTTATATGCGGGTAGTGGAAGTATGGGGCTCGAAGCTTTGAGCCGTGGAGCAGCCTGGTGCGATTTTGTAGATCAAAGCTATGAAGCAATAGGAGCAATCAGGCAAAATATTGCTGATTGCAAATTTGAAAACAAAAGCTTAACTCACCATACTGATGCCGTTAAATACGCCGCTAATACCAGTGAAAAATATGACGTTATCTTTTGTGATCCGTTTTATAAAGATACAGCCCACATTTTTTTATTAAAGAATATAAGTGAAATTTTGACTGAAAATGGTGTTTTAATATTTTTTCATGGTGGATTAGACTTCACCAAGCTTTTAAAAGATAATTCATTGAAAGTGGTAGATGATAGAAGGTTTGGAAAGAGTTTTGTCACCTTTTTAAAGTGCAATTAGAAATACACTTTTTGTAAAGTTTGTTTTGTGGGTGGGCCAAGAATATGCATAAAGCACGATTCTTGGCCCACGCCACGTCACCAGGGTTGGGTTAGGACTTTTTTTCTGGGTCCTTTTCCCCTGGTGACGTTGTTTCGCCATGCGCGCCTTTGGGGGCGAGCATGGCCATAACACCCAAGAAAAGCACGAATCCTCCTAATAGAAGGAGGACCGTACAAACGGGTTGGATAATATCCATGGCTCTCCTTTGTCCCGCCGAAGCGGGACAAGATAAATATTTTTGATAGAAATAGTATAACCTATAGCTAGTTTTTTGTAAAATTGAAAGATTTAATCAATAAAGGATCAATGGCCAAGTGAGGTTTCGCAAAAAAATGCGACCTTCAAATGGCCATTTGAGTCAGGGGGGAACGATTTTGTTTATGTTTCTTGCAACATAAACAAATAGGAATAGTCCTAGGACTATTCCCAGCCCCCCACAGAAAAAAAACCGATGCCCATTAGGACCTCCTTTTATCCTTGGGGGCAATATGAATGCTCCAATGAGCAAACACCGCCCCCAAAGTGAGGCCGCCGAAGGCGGCCAAAAAAAAGATAACAGCGGCGAGTTGCTCGCCGAAGTTATTTGCCATGGTATCCATGGCACCTCCTTTTCATAAATCACACGACCTAACGTGACTTATGAATTAGTGGAATTATTATTGATATTAGCATCGGGTACAGATGTATGGAAGGTCAGTCCTCGATGAGGACTGACCTTCGGCTTGACTGACATAAGTCCTCATGTATAATGGGCTGCAGTATGCCAGTACCAAAAAGAAAACATTCATTAGGAAGAGTCAGACGCAAAAGACAAGAAAAAATGCGTAAGTCAGCTGTAATAGCAGTTCAAGACAAAAAAAGCGGAACTTACCATAGACCTCACGTAGAAGAAAAAGTTAAAATCTAAGCATGAAATCAAAACTTGACCCACGTCACGGAGCGAGAAAACTTGCACTTTCTTCAATCTTTTGTTGGTTGTTTTCTGAGCCAGACCAGCGAATGACCTTAAAACTCGCTGAAGATGTATTAGAAGAGCAAAGTGTCGACACAACATTGACAAACGAAATAGTCGAAGGCGTAAAAGTTCACAAATCTGATATTGATGATATAATCCAAAAATGCGCGCCAGACTGGCCTTTAGATAAGATCGCACGTATAGACCTTGTCATATTAAGGATAGCAATTTTTGAGGTTCTTTTTGCAAAAAAGACTCCACAAAAAGTTGCAATTGACGAAGCAATAGAACTAGCAAAGGAATTTGGAGGCGAAAGCTCATCTAAATTTATCAATGGGGTTCTAGGCACAGTAGTACAAAATTATAAAATTTGATCGGAGATCAAGAAGGATTGACCAGGAGTCAAGAAAATTTGATCGTCAGATCAAAAATAAATTTAAAATGGATAACGTTTCAAAAAAAATATTACATATAATAGCAAATAACTGCGCAGTGGAAGAAACCGAAATTACACCAGAATCTTTTTTGGAAGAAGATTTGAATATAGGTGAGATGGAGCTCTTAGAGCTTTGGCCAGATATCGAAGAGGCTTTTGGTGTAGAACTTGAAGAAGAAGTAAAAGAAGGCGTAGAATCTGTCCAAGACATAATAGATATAGTCGAAGAAGAATTATAATTTATGGCAGTTGAGACTATGGCATTTAATTTTGATAAGATAAAAATCTTGCTTGAGATTGTATCAGACAATGAAACATTGTTTAAAACAGCCTTTACGCACAGATCTTATCTCAACGAGCACCCAGAATACACAAATCCCTCTAATGAAAGGCTAGAATTCTTGGGAGACGCAGTTTTGCAACTGCTTTCTTCTGAATACTTGTATGAAAAATACCCAAACTCACCAGAAGGAGAACTTACCAACTTTCGGGCTTCAATAGTATGTACACAATCTTTGGCGCAAGAAGCCAAAAGGTTAGGCTATGGCGCACATTTATTGCTTTCAAACGGTGAAGATGCAACTGGTGGTAGAGACAGAGAATATATATTGGCAAATACATTTGAAGCCGTGTTGGGAGCTATTTTCTTAGAAAAAGGCATAGACACAGCAAAAGCATTTGTATCCAAAAACTTACTTTATAAGATTACAGAAATTGTAGACAAAGAAAAATATAAAGACGCAAAATCGATGTTTCAAGAGAAAGCTCAAGAATTAAAAGGCCTTACCCCGCAGTATAAAGTTGTAGATTCTTGGGGATTAGACCACGAAAAAACCTTTAAAATCGGGGTTTACATAGGCGATGAGCTCTATGGCATGGGTGAAGGAACGAGCAAACAGAAAGCAGAACAACAAGCTGCAATTACGGCCTTGGAAAAATTGAAGTAATCTGCTAGAATTGGCGATGTTATGTCAGTATCAATACGTTTAGCAAAAATAGGAAGAATACATACACCTGCATATAGGATTGTTGTAGCAAATACACGAGATAAGAGAAATGGACGTTCTCTAGATATATTGGGGCATTATAACCCAATAGATAAAAAGAATACTTTTGTTATCGACAACGACAAATACGCAGAATGGGTAAAAAAAGGCGCAATAGTCACAGATGCAGTCAAAAGCCTAGTAGCTGGAACATATGTATTTAAAAAGTATGATCCAAAAGCTGCTAAAGAAGCCGCAGAAGCAGCATCACAAGCATAAAGTCTAGATTTAAAGTAACAGCTTGTAATCAAAGAACTAAATAAAATGATCGATTTCATAAAATATATATTTCAACAAATAGTCTCAAAACCCGAAGCAGTTGAAGTTGATGAACTACAAACGGAAGACGCTAACACTTATAGTGTTTCTCTAGACAAAGACGATATTCCATTAGTTATAGGAAAACAAGGAAGAAATATAAAAAGTATCCGCAGTCTGGTTAAAGTAAAAGCCCTCAAACTGGGCTTGAACAAGCAAATCTATATAGATATAAAAGAATGAACTTCCATATTCTTACACTTTTTCCGCATTTGATACAAACTCACTTTACTGAAAATCCATTTAAAAAAGCTCAACAAATAAGTGCTGCAGAATATAAAACTTGGAATTTACGAGACTACGCGATCGATAAAAGAGGAACTGTAGACGACAAACCTTATAGTGGGGGAGTAGGAATGATTTTACGTATAGAACCCATTTATAATGCTCTACGAGACATAAAAGCATCTATCGGGCCAGAAGCAAAGATAAAAGTTATATTACTTTCACCAAGAGGTAAAACTTTTGATCAAAAAAAAGCTATAGAACTTTCGAATGAAGACAACATTGTACTTATTTGTGGTAGATACGAAGGTATAGATGCACGAGTAGAACAATATCTAGTAGATGAAACTATTTCTATAGGCGATTACGTATTAACTGGAGGTGAAGTACCCGCTTTGGCTGTAATGGAAGCTGTAACTAGATTATTACCAAATGTATTAGAAAAAGAAAATGCCACTACAAACGAATCTTTTTCTATAGATCAACTAGATCAAACTAAAAAAGAATACCCACAATATACGCGGCCAGAAGAATTTGACGGTATGAAAGTGCCAGAAGTACTTTTATCTGGAAACCACAAAGAAATAGAAGCCTGGAAAAAAGAAAATACAAAATAGCTAAACAAGATTATATTTCTGGAGTTTCTTCTGTATCTTCGGTAGCTGGAACAGGTAAAGCATTTATATCTTCTTGAGTAATCTCATAATATTTCAATGACTTTACTGCATTCATTACGTTTACAAAATCTGGGCTAGCTATATCCAAATTTATTGGGTCATCTGTGACCGCAGCAGATTGTATACTGATATAAGGAGATGCTAAAGAAAAGCTAACTGTCAGTCCAAAGCCTCCAGACTGAGTTTCACCATTCATAAATCTAAAATTTGACACATTTATCATGCGCGAAGCATTTTCTAGAGTCTTTAAAAATAAGACTAACTGATCGTAAGTACCTTCTGCACCCATAGATAACGCTACTGTTTTTGATTGAGTGCTGTCACTCGTAGAAACATCGTAAGAATAGCTCAATCTTGTAAGTTTGAGGCCAGATTCAGCTGCAATTTTGTTTACTTGAGTCGACAATTGCAAAACTTGAGCCTCTGATAAAAGAACTTTATCGACTAATGAAGAATTTTCACTTACAACTGCTTGAAAATCGACTAATTTATTTAGTGTAGAAAGCTTTGTAGCCAAAACATCTCGCAAATTTTGATTGGTTTGAAGCTCTGCCCTTATATTTGGTAAATCATTTATTGCAGGATAAATCACAAGCAAAAATAACAAAACCGAACCGCTCAAACAAAGTAAAGGCGTCAAAAAGTTTATAAACAACTCTTTCAACGAATCCTTATCTACACCAACACTAGACTTTGGCATATCGTTTGCAGGAGTGTTATTGATATTTGGAAATATACTATTTAGCTGCATATGGCTTTGTGAGCTTCTCGGCTGAATAATTTACTACTATAAAATAACTGACTTTTCCGCTGTTGATATCGAGGTTAACTGTATTTATATTTGCAGAAGTAAATATTTCTGAAACTAATAAATTATCTATAAATTTTGAAATATCCAAATATGTGTCTCCTATACCAGATATACTTACCGAACCATCTAGGCCGAATGCAAATTCATCGATTGCTACTGTAGAAGGGACTCGTGTAGCCAAATCTTCTAAAAGAAGAGAATAGTACTGGCGTGTAGAAAACATATCTTTTAAAATACTAACTTTTGCACCTAGGTTACGAGCAGTTATTTCTATTTGTGCCATTTCAGATATTTTTGTACGAGAAGACTCGATTTCAGTTTTGGTCGCTGCTACTTCTTTTTTCAAATTTGACGTAGTAAACATATAATAACCGCTAATACCCAAAGTAATAAGTAAAACTATTGCTGAAATTACTGTACTAAAATGAACAAAAAAGATTTTTCTCCTTTGTTGTATCTCTTGATCGGTTAATAAGTTTATTCCTTGTCCCATATTATAAGCCTCTCATTGCCAAACCAACGGCCACAGCGTATTCGGGGCCATGTTCTTTGAGATAGTCTTGCTGTTTGCTCAATCTTTGAGAAATTTCGACATTTACCCAAGGGTTTGCCAACGAAACCTCAGCATCAAATGTATTTGCCATGTATAAAATTAGTCCGGGCATAAGAGCAGTGCCACCACACAATACTACTCGTTTAATCGTAGCACCTGGATACTGCGTTGTGAAGAACATCATGCTTCGGTTAATTTCTAAAACTAGCGTTTCAAACATAGGCCTTAGAGCTTCATAAACTTTGCCGTCGACATAAGACTTATCTAAACCATAAACTTTTTTGTATTCTTCTGCTTTTAGTTGGTCCAGCTCTAGGCCTTGCTGTATAGCTTTTGTAAAATCATCTCCACCCATTGAAATACTTCTAGTGAATCTAACTATGCCACCATAAGTTACGACTAGGTAAGTACTAAACCTCCCAATATTCAAAATTAGTGTAGGGACTTTGTCGTCTTCAGAATCACCAAACAATCTAGCAACAGCCAAAGTTTCTGGTTCGAGTGCATCGGGTATCAAATGCGCACTTCTTAACAGTTGTTCATAGCGCTCTGACACATTGTTTTTGGTTGCAACTAGTTGAACGCTGATAGCTTCTTTTGTTGATTCACTGTCAATTTCTTGCCAAGAAATACGCATATCTTTGGCTGGAAATGGTAAATATTGCTCTGCATGATACATAACAGAGTTTTTGAGGTCTTTACCTGTTATCTTTGGCATTTTAACAATACGCATAAAAATATTGCGTTCTTCTAAACCCCCAATAATATGAGGGGTTGAGAATCCGATTTCTGAAAAGAAATTGTGCAATGCATCTGAATATACTTGTAAGTCATCCATATCTTCGTGATCAAAGTTTAATTTTGGGTTTTCATAGGCTCCAAAATTCTTGAGCAAAACACCTTTTTTTGTTTTTTCGAGTTCTACGGCTCTGAAACTATATTTACCTAAATCTAAACCAATTATGGACATAATTTATTATACAAGCTTCAACTAATCATTTGACAAGTCATCTGTATTTGAAAATTGATACAACGCATAATCAAATATTTCTGGTAATGATGTATAAGTCTTGAGCACACTAACAGTTTTCGAAACATTTTTAGTTGTACCAGTTGCAGTTATAACGATACCCTGAGATGGTAGTGAATGTCCAGCTTGTGGAATTACAAATGCTTCTACATCTTTATAAACTGATTTGAGTCGCAAAACTTGTGGCGTAGTTGCAGTCGGTATTGTATAGCAATTTGAATACCCACCAGACGCCGTTGCTAGCTCAAAACCATTGAATGGATCATGCGGTTGTACCGCATTGACGGCATATACATTGGCCTTATATGTTGTACCTGTTTTATATATGTACGATGCATAAATAGACGCTCCAGAATCTTGCCAACACACATTTATATTTGTACCAGCATATGAACTCAAACTTATTTCAGTAATTTTTGTGGTTAGTAGATCTACAGTATGCGGATCTGTAGAATTGCCATCAAAACTTAAAGCAATAGAAACATCTGAAGTCACGCCATCGTCTCCGGTAATAGTATAAAAACAATTCGACCCACAATTATTACCATTTATATAGCCAGATAAAGTAGCATTTGGTATTAAAAGTGTTTTTTCAGCACCAGACTCAGCTGCAGCCAATGACCGGGATGCAAAATCTACAGAAACAGAATTATGAAGATTTTTTACAAAGCGCATAGACAAGCTTATACCAGCCGCCAAAGCAATAATCATAAGCATTATAACTGATACTAAAACCTGACCTTTCATGTTTATTAATTCAAATTCTTAATAAGTATTCCGAATGACTATAGTATTCTTAGAAATAACTTGAGCTGAAAAATTTATACCCGTTACTGTAGTTGGTTGTGCAAACACAAGACTATAACTAAAAATTTGTGGTGAAGTACCAGTCACTGTAAAACAGCTCCCGCTGCAGGCTACTGCAACACCTCCCGATACATTTTTTGTAAGACCCTCGTATGTACCTGCAACCAAGCAATTTGCAGTATTTAACCGTTGAAGCTCGTTACTTTGGACTCGGTAAAAAGAACAACTACCATCAGAAAATCTTACAATTGCGACATTACTCAAAACCGAGACATTTGTTGCTTTGCGTAATTCTTTCTCTAACTTTTGTGTGGCAAAATTGGCGCTTTGTTCCACATCACTTAAGATTTGTGTTTTACCATAACTACGAGTCAAAGATAATAAAATATCGGTAGTTAAACCTACAGTTATACCGAGCAAAGCAATAACAAGTAACAATTCAATAAGGGTGAAGCCCGCAAGCTTTTCATTTTGAGTAGACAAAGTTGAAGTCTTATCATCATGAAGATACTTTTGTGAAAATAGCTTCATTACTGACCCCTCCAATTGGTAAGGTCGGTATAAACATTTGTACTTATAGTTCTACCTCCTATTGGCCACGACGCACTAGCTCTAACACGGACTGTTTGATCTGTTGATACTAAAACCCCACCATTTACATTTGTAGCTCTAAAAAAATATGTCACAGTACTCAAACCAGTACCAGTTGTACCGTTGCCTACAGTTACTGTAGGTAATCCGCTACCCGTAGGCTCTGTCATATAACAACCAGTGGAACACGGAGTAACAGCAGAAATGAAAGTAGCCCAATTTGCAGTAATATCACGCAAAGCTCTGACCAGTTCTATTTGTTTGTTTGCAGTTTTTGTACCTTCCAAATAAAGTTTACTTTGTAATGATGAACGCAAAGAAAAGACTGATAAAGAAACCAATGATGTAATAACAATCACAGCTACACCGACTGCCGCGATTACTTCGACCAAACCTATACCAAGACTATGCTTAGTTACATGCGATACTTGCGCTGCTGACATCGATAAGCCCTCCTTGGTAAATTTGTAACCTTCTACAATTTGTACTGGCGCCTTGCTTACCCACAATTATATTCAAAGGAAATGAAGCTGCAGTGTTTGTACTTGTACTACCATCAGAATAAGAAAAAAATACACACATAGAAACTCGCGACACAAGTCCACCAGGCAATGCGCGGCTCGTACCTTTACTCAAAACATCTGTGGTAGGAGGGCAATCAGCTGCTTTTGAAGATATAAAATAACTGTAAGTTGTAGCATTTTGTATAAACCGAACACCCCAATAAGAAGGGAGAATATTAGCGCTTACTTGATCCAAAGAATTTTCTCCAGTAAGAGCCTTGTTTTGTAATGAACGTAAATCTGATCGTATTTGGTCACGTGCTTGATTCACATTTTGGTTTGCAATATAAGTTGAAAAACCCGGGATCATTGATCCGGTAATGATTATAATTATTGAAACAACCAACAATAATTCAATTAGAGTAAAACCTACATTTTTAAGCTGGGCAGATAACATAATTATATTTATTATACATTGCAATCCACTTACAAAATAGTCAAATCTGATCCTATTTCATACAAATCTAGATCATTCCCAGAATCTGATGTTTCATAATCTATAAAAGCTTCCATATTTACATTGAGTTCAAATCCAACATCTGTGTGTCGATAAATATATAAATGCAGTTCGTCATTCAACGGGTCAATCGGTAATTTAACAATATATGGTGATAAATCTTGAGCTATCCAACCGGTACTAGAACTCACCAACGGACCAGCCTGACCAGAAGGTAAAGTATTACTCAAATATGTTGTATTTGAAACACCAGGGTATGCATAATTGTCTAAAGAATATTCACTGATAGCACGTTCTAGAGTCGACAAGTCTGATAAACGTTTTTCATCACGGGTTTTGCCATGATAAGCATTTGATGTAATTAAAGTAGAGTAAGTTGTAATTAATATACCGACAACTAAAATAACCACTAAAGCTTCGATAAGTGTAAAACCTGAAGGGTCTTTGGCTTGACGAGAATAAAAGACTTTAAGGGTTTTCTGTACCATAACAATAATCACCTACAGTACCAGCCATAGAACAACCTAATGCTGCCCAATTATTGAGACCCGTGCATTCATATCCATTATTTGAATTTGCTTCTTCCATAATTGCAGTCAAAATGTATGAACTACCAGCACCACCAGGTCTATATGAATACTTTCTATCTGTCGACGCATTACACGGAGATGCATTTGTATAAGAGAGTAGGGGATCGACTGGAATTTTATTCATATAGTTTGGAGACAATAAAGTGGAAATGTTATCTGTACCTGTAATTACAAAATAAGTAACCCCAATCACATTTGGAGCAGGATAGGCACGATTTTGAGCATAATATAATTCGAGACCAGCTTGTAATTTTTTGAGATCAGCAATCCGTTGAGAATCTCGCGCTTTACCTTTGATTGCTTTGGAATTAAGCAAACCTATAACCACACCAGAAAGCACAGCTATAATTAAAACCACTAAAAGTAATTCAATTAGCGTGAAGCCTGTTGGCTTCTTTGTGCTGCCTTGGTGAGACAAATAGAAACTTTTTGTATTTGTAGATATTTGTTTAAACATATATTTAAGGGCAAAGCGCGTTTCCGGCTAAAGCAGCACAAGTTCTTATACTAGTCCAAGTAGAGTGATATTTATAAAATTGGCTTGTACCAGATTTCTTTATACCAACCGCAAAGTTATCGGTATCGATAAAATAGTAATAATAAATTTCTGAACCTGCAGGAATTGGCCCACCTGTCTGGATGTACCCTGGCCAATATTTTAAATAAGTACCCAAAGCTGTGGCATCTGTGCCACCTGTACCCAAAGGATTATTATAGTTGCCCTGAGCTGGATACTTACTCTCTACAGTATAAAATGCCTCTATACCTTGAATAATCTTTTCTAGATCTGCCATGCGCACACCGTCGCGAGCACGATCTTTGGTTTGCGTAATATTTATAACGCTTGTCATTACTCCAGCGAGAACTCCAATTAAACCTACTACCAACAATAACTCAATCAAGGTGAAGCCTGTTGGCTTCCTTGTCTGAGACAAATAGAAGCCTGCTGGCTTTGAACCAGTACCATCCCCAGTTGATTTTAAAACTTTATGCTGATTTAAAATTTTTGTATTAAACATAGAAACTATTCATTTAAATTTTTCATTTTCATGCCCCCCGCGATCGCGGGGGGCATAAAAGAAGTTAACATACTTAAGTCTATTAACTAAAAATACTATAGACTACATGAAGCGCTAGCAGAAAGATCTGCAGTACCATCCAAGTTTGCAGTCGCATCACAATTGTACATTTGACCTAAACTCGTATCGTAAGCAAATATTCTACCGGTTAAACCGAAAGATTTAGCATAGATTCTGAATCTTTCAACAGCCCAAGGTGAAGCACTGTTGTTTCTGTAATAGCGGTAATAACATTGAGTAGCACCATTACCATTCCAACCGTTGGAAGCTCCAGTACAAGTTGAAGGTAAATTGTTGCCTGTTACAGCAAAAGTACAATCAAAACCGCCTGTTGTTCCACAAACTGGTGTACCACCACCACTATCAGAAGCAAAATTCAATCCTCCCAACATCTGTACTTCATCTGGAGCAGAACCATAAGCAGAAACGTAACCTTGTGTCGCCAAAACTACTTTATTAATAGTTGCGATAACATTTGCGTCTCTTGCTCTATTTTGTTGCTTTGCTGGATTGATAACTGCCATCAAAACCCCTGCTAGAATACCGATAATAACGATAACTATCAAAAGTTCGATAAGCGTGAAACCTTTTGCTTCAGCATCATCTGAAGATCTAAGCTTTGCGAGGGTCGTTCTTTTTTTGAACATAGTATTCTACACCCCCTCTCATAGCTTTATGTTGAATTTGGGCAGACATATACATAAAGTTCTATATCAAAGTATGAATTTAAATAATTTCACTGTCAAGAAGTACGGACTATAAGTTTATTTCTGTAGCAAGTGTAAGCGCTAGCTTAGCTTGCAAAGAAAGAATACTTAGCAAAGTCTTCATTGTATTCCTTGATTTGCAAATATACTAAAATCAAATATACCTGATAAGTAAGGAACTGATTTGTAAGCTACAATTTTTCTTTTTGTATTTGGGTCTTGAGACAAAACACCGGTTGACTCGAGCATGTATCCTTGAGAAGGTAAGGTTCCTCCATTTAACGGGAACACACCTACTTTTGCGTCTCCTGCCAATGACCTCAAACGCAAACCGTACATTCCATTTGCCGCAACGGTCTGACAATAAGTAAAACCATTTGCACCGCCAGGTTGTGGTTTAAACCCATGCCTATCATAACCATTGGATGAAGCATTACCTTGAACCCCAGCACTTTCTTGGATCCCAGACGAGTTGTAAGTTATATAAAATAAATCTGCGCCAGTTGATGAAGTAGGTGTCCAACAAACTTGAACATTGGCTGCACTATAGCCAGACAAATTTACTTCTTTTACTACGCCATTTTTCAAGTTGAAAAAGTAATGACTAACTGGACTTGTTTTATTGTAATTGAACGATGACGCATCTAGTAGAGCAGTGGAAGTTATGGCATCTCCACTACTTGGAGTTGTTATGGTTAATAAACATTTGTTTGACGTAGCATCATAAGTAACACCAGGAATCAAACCACAATTTGTAGAATTGGGTGTTGTATCTATGAGGCTCAGTACATTGTTTGGCGTATTTAACAACCTCTCTATTCCTGCCTCTGCGGCAGCCGATACGCGAGAACTAGTATCACTTTGTGACGTACGAGATAGAGAAGAAATTGTATTGACTGAAATGCTTACACCAGCAGCCAAAGCTATAGTCATCATAACTACAACAAAGAGTAGAGTTTGACCAGACTCAGCTGGGTTTTTATCTGAAAGCTTTTCTTTTGTAAATAGTTTATTCATATTGAACGTCATACATCATCAAACCAGTATAGTTTTCACCAGCTGAAGGCAAACCAGAACGTGACTGGTTTGTAAGTTGATACAAATATTTGTAATTATACATAAATATCTCTGCGGGATTACCTGCAGACAAACCGCGATCTCTTTCTAATTGAAGTTTTGCGCCTGTCGCAATTGGACCTTCAACAATAGCTGTTGTATCGCTACCACTCGGAATACCTGCCATTAAAACATTGGCCGTAGTAGATTTACTTATAATACCTGCTTGAATATGTGGAGTAAGAGAACTTTGAACAGGGTTGGCGTTACCAAAAGTATAATCGTATTTTACGCTTACTCCTGAACCAAGAACAAAAAGTATACGTCTATTATTAAGTAACTCTGGATAAAATATTGCGTTAAAATTTAATTGACCCGTACCAGTCACATAAACTACCAAAATGCCTTCGGTATTACTGCTTGCTCCCGTAAATTTATAACCGCCTCCCAAGTTTTCTGCAGTATCAATGGCTTGTTGGACACAACTTACTGACGCATAGTACGTACTTAGATAAGTAGGCAATCCTGTAACTTTACGGAACATCTGCGAACAATTACCACCTGTAGCAACTTGCAAATCTAAAGCAGTAGAAGGATACGTAGCTGGAATAGTTGTAGGCCACATACTGCCGCCAGTATTCACGTTTTCTACATATTTACCAGATTGATTTGGATTGGTTTGACCATTTGCAAACACAATATTACTGTCAGAAATAAGCATTGCATCAAAGTCGGCAGATTCTTGTCCATAACTTAAATAAGGTGGTGTCCAATCGGCATCGGGCACAGCAGGACCTTGCACAGCTTCTAAACCACTTGAGATAAACACATTACCTTTGTAAGAAGTAAACCACGGAGCATCTGCAGGAGCTGACACAACGACTTGTGAAGCATCATCTACACCTGGAGAACATTTTGCATAGTTAGAATCATTACTAGATGTTGCGTAATAACTTGTACCACTACCACTACGACCCGTGCACAAACCAGCGCCACCAGGATTTGCATCTGTAGCTTCTGTCCATATATTCCAGGTACCTACGTCACCAGCAACAGGTGTCCAAGTAAAGGTAGAGGCAGGAGGTGTACAAAAATTGCTTGTCCCACCGCAGTTATGCGTACCGATTGTCGTAACGGCTCCAGGTGCAGTAGTTTTTGCACGCTTTACACTTATCGTACTTATTTTTGATTCTGTATCTCCACCTTGAGTAGTAAATGTTAATGCAGGATTTCCAATTGTATATGAATATTGGCCAGAAGCTGGCTCGTTGAGAAATACTGCTGACGGTGAATCATTTATAAATACTTGAGCATCATCAGTAATACCGCAGGCAGCTGCATTATCGCCAGAATTACCACTACACATAAGTCCATATGAATCTGTTGCACGCAAAAATAAATGCCATGAGCCTGGTTGTGGATTTTCCCAATTTAAATTTGCACCTAAATCACACGGAGATACCGAACATTGGGAAGCTGCGATTAATGAAATACCCGATGAACCTGGGTAATTTGCCTGAAGCATTTTGTGAACTGCTGTTGTCAAAGTCACAGGTACAGTTGCATCTGAAGAAGATGCAGCTAGATTTAATGTATTAAAAGATAATCCTGGCAATTTGGTGAGCGTGTTGAAATTATAGCTAGTCGTTGGCGCCGACAGAGTACCAGTTGGAGGCGTATTTGTAATTGGTGCGTCTACAGTGATAAATAAATCATCCAAAGAAGCGTGGCAATCATCCCAATTGGCTGGGTCTTGCTGCCAATTTCCACTGCATGCATTTCCACTATTATCAACAGCATTCACTACTACCTGCCATGTACCGGTCTCATTTGGAATCCAATTATTATAAGAAAACGTACACGACGTATTTCCTACATTACAATTTTGAGAAGTCATTTGGTTTTTTGCAAAAACTATCCACGGACCAGGAAAAGTAAAATTCCAGTGGCGTGCAGCAAAATAATAATCAGACAAACCACCTGTGTCTGCGGCAGTACCAGAAAGAGTAACAGGCAAGTCTTCAACATAATGTGCACCGTATATAGGGCTGCTCATACTTGCTGTAGGTGCTTGACCATCGGTAACATTTATTTCTATAAGGTCTTGAGTTGCGTGGCAACTCGTCCAATATTGTGGGTTTGTAAAATCGTCTCCAGCGCAAATACCAGTATTAGCATAATCGGCATCGGCGTTATCAATGACGCGTAATGCCAATTGCCATCGACCTTCTGGCAAAGTAGCAGTGCGATCGTAAGAACAATTATTATTACCACCGCAGTTAGAAAAAGCCGCAAACGTACTCCAGCTACCTGGAACATTGGGATTAGAATAATCGCGCTTCCAAACTTCTATTCTATATAACCCAGTTGGATCAGGGTCTGTAACATTAGCTGTAACTACGCGTACATTATTTGCCGTTACAGGAAAATTTGCTTCATCCGCAGGCTGACTTATACGACCTGTAGGGTTTGTATTTGATGTAACAGTAAAAGACCAAACATCTGATTCTCCTTCACCGTTATCTACACCATTAGTTGTTTTTACTTGCCAATAATATGTACCAGACGTAACTGGAACTGTTTTTGTAGGACCACCTTGCAAATAAAATGGTGGGGGATTGGTAGTTCCAAAATGCAAACGGTATTCATTTTCACGATCGCCATCGCAAACTTCGCCCCATTGATTATCGCTTAATTCTTGCCAATTCAAAACTACTGTTGTTGGATTTCCAGTAAACAGAGTGCCGTTAATAGGTGAAATTAAATTCGGATCATTCGGCGATGTGGTTTCACAATTATTACCAGGATTACAATCAGCAGTACAACCACCATCAAATTGGCCAGGATTTTGGTAGTACCCAAAAGCACAACTGCTACAAGATATCATATTGCCACCATTAATAGGGTCAGAATCACATAAATCACTATTAGTACAACTACCTTGCGAACCACTAGCATTGACATAGTAATAGGGTTGATCTGGAGAACAATCTGGACCTAACGAGCATTGCTGGACAGAACATGAGCAAGAATATGCATATAAGAATTGCGTCTTTGCATAAAAACTAAAAACAACAAACAAAGATAAAACATAAACAGTAAAAGTGGGTAATCTTTTTAACAAACTTCTGGATGACATTAAGTAAATGATAGAGTATTGAGTTATTTTTGTGAAGAATCAATCTTAGAATGCCCTCCCTTGCGGGAACAAGGGAGGGTGGTTCGAGCCGATTCGGCGGTACAGTTCGGTTTTTTCAAGCGCACTTATGTACGCTTGATAACCTATCGGCTCAATGTAGAGCCGAACCGTACCGGGGTAATCTTTTTGGTACACCAAGTAAATAGGTGTACCTGTTTTTACGGCAGTATCGATCAAAATATCGATATCGCTATTATATGTCGACCCCCAGTCGACATACTCAACGGGTGGATTTGTTCCCACCCGAATCAGGATGCTATTATGGCTTGCAGCCGAAGCTGGCACAGCCAATAACAAAAGTAATGCGAGCAAAATCAAAACCCGTTTCATTTTTTTCTCTCCTCTGGCTGCCGCCAGACTTTTCCCCCGAGGGGGATTCATGTTTTAAAAACAATCGATGCATTATGAATATCACACCTTTCAAATAACTGCAAACTATAGGTTTACAAGCATAGTATAAAATCTATCAATAGCACTATAGGGTATTATGAGGTAGAAAACACATCAAAAAATAACTTTTTTTGTATATCGAAAAATATTAATTTAATTCACAACGCATCCAGAAACAAAACTCGTACAATCAACATCATTACACAACCCGCTAAAAGAAACGTACTCATTAGCAATTAATCCAGCTTGTAAATCGGTGAAAGACAATTGTTCAAAATTGGGCAGCTTGACTGTTGATACCTCTTGAGGCCACGTACGTAAGCGATAATCATTTACATCACACGCCATTATTGCTTTTACATTTGATTGGTTAAAATTTGGTGGCCAAGTGACTTCGCCACTTATAAGATTTTGATCTTGATCATAGTTAGTAATTTTCAAATAAACTACTTCATGCTCTGGATTAAATTCGATACCTTCGTATTTTTTTATAGTTTCTTTGAGTACTTGTTCTGGAGTGACTGTTTTTGCAAAAGGGGAGTCAGATTCAGTTAAAGCATTTGTTTGTGTATCAGATACATTTGCAGGTTTTGTATAAATTTTGTACAGCAAAAACCCGCCTACACTTACTAATAAAGCTATACTCAACAATAGTAAAATTCTTTTGGACAGCATGTATTTATCTTAACATACGAATTACTATTCATCGGAATTAAACTAGCCTCGTAATATACACAGTGCTAATATAAGAGCATATGAATCAATATCTGCCCATTATTATTTCTGCAGGAAGTGCCTTCACTGTAGCAACAATCTTTTACCTTAACATAATCGCAGCAATAAATAGTGAAAAAAAGAAAAATCAGCACATGCTAGACGGCGTTTTGGAATCGATTTTTACATTGACGCAAGACAACAAACTTATTTTCGCAAATACAAATCTTCTTCAAATACTTGGGAAACCATTACGAGATATCAAAATGAAGAAAGTAGACGAAGTAGTAAAAATTATGGATAAAGATGATAAGCAAATGCTTGCACGAGACTATGTAAACAAAAAACTTGTCGCAGGAGTATTTTTTGTCCACCCAAACGACGCTGAGCATAAGTATTTTGTAAACCTTAAATCTACTCAAATCAAAAACACTAATGAAATTATGATAACCATGACCGACGTTACATATGAAAAACGACTCGAACAATCAAAAAACGACTTTATATACGTTACCTCTCACGAATTGCGCACACCGTTAACAATCATAAAAAGCTATTTGTGGATGCTAGTCAAAGACAATACAGAAAACTTATCTGACAAACAAAAAGATTATATAAAAAAGGCTTATACTGGCGCAGAAAGAATGTTGGAGCTCATCAATGATACTTTGAACATCGCACGAATCGAACAAGAAAAAGAAATGATAGCTTCGGAAGACATTAATATAAAAGAATTTCTGACTGAGGCAGGAGAAGAATTTACTGTCAAAACAAAAGAAAAGGACCTAGAGTTTAAACTTGAGATTCCAGATAGTATTCAAAATATATACGCCGACCGCAAACGCTTACGAGAAATTTTGAATAATTTATTTACAAATGCGCTCAAATTTACACGATTAGGCTATATAAAAATACGTGTAAGAGACTTTGGATCTGACTTTGTCGAAATATCTGTAGTCGATACTGGTAAGGGTATTGATCCTGTAGATATACCCAAATTGTTCAAAAAATTTAGTCGCCTCGACAACACTTATCAAACTGTTGCAGAAGCCGGTGGTACTGGCCTAGGTTTGTATATCGTCAAAAGCCTCGTCGAAACAATGCGAGGGGGAATAGGTGCATATTCTGAAGGACTAGGGAAGGGGAGCACCTTCTGGTTTATCTTGCCAAAGAAAAAGCTCTAAACAATATATTAATGTATGAGATTTGAATTTAGTTTCCAAAAAGCTTGAAGTACCAGTCCAAAATGACTTGACCCCAAATCAATGAAAATACACTACCCATTATCAAAAATGGACCAAATGGAATTGTATCTTTCATAGTCTTTTTCTTTGTTACGACTAAGACCAAGCTAATTACAGATCCCAAAACAAATCCTATAAATATAGCTAAGATGTTATATGGAAATCCGTTGAATATACCGATTAATGCAGCAAGAGGCACGTCACCAGAACCCATACCACGACCACGAGTAATCCAGATCAAGAATGAGAAAAATAAAACTATACAAAGTGTACTTACTAGCAAAATACCCAGATTCCATAAGCCAGAATACACATTTTGATGCCAATAACCTGCATCGTATAAATATTTACCAAATTCATCGGCTAACAAAGTCTTTCTAAAAATAAACATTGAAATAACAAAATTAACTACCAAGAACATAAGTGAAAAAATAATAGCTGGAAAAACTACTTTGCTAGGAATAACTTTTTCTTTAGCATCTGTCATAAACAAAACTACAAAGAATGAAAAAACTACTGAAACAAAAACAAAACCGATGAATGGGTAAATACCTTGTGTAGAATCTTGAAAAATATTTGTAATGTGTGCTGCTACAACAAAAAGTGCGCCTGTAAGAATTTCGGAAATTGGATAATACCAAGATAACTTCTCTGTACAATAAGAACATTTACCTTTTTGAAAAAGAAAGCTGAAAACTGGAAAAAGATTTTTCCATGAAAGTGGCTTATTGCAAAAATCACATTTTGATCTATCAAAAACAATAGATCCACCTTTTAATAAACGGTCAGAAACCAAATTTAAAAATGAACCAACAAATAAACCAGATAAGAAAACAAGCCCGTAGTATATGTATAAGAGATAGTTTGAAATCATGCGAGGATTGTAGCACTATGATTTCTTATGCACAATAAAAACTTTCTTACCTTATGCAGATAATCACGCGCCGCCTTGCATGCCTGAGCAGGCAAGCGGACGCATGTCTACCTTCGTATAGTAAAAATGGATGAATGCAAAAAGCTATGCTCGGAAGCTTGCCTGTGAATACATGCAATGCTGAAGAGCATAGCTTTTGCGTAAAAACATAAAGCTTTATGGTACCAAAGTTAAATTTGTACCAACCTCGTATCTAGTAGCGCTATCGCCACCATCTACAGTGTACTTAGCTTGATTAGATAAATGTTCAAATTGAGCATTTAACTCATAACCTGATGCGGTAGATGCAAACTCATAAAAATATGTTGCATCGTTAGTTGGATCCAAGGGCAGAGCTGCAATATAATTTGCAAGTGAGCCAGTTCCTATTTGTACCCAACCAGTACCGTCAACTGCAGTTACTGTTCCAGAACCACTATTACTTGCGCAAGCACTGCAGTTTGCTCCAGTGATTTGCAAAGTGATAGCTTGTTCGGCCAAAGCTAAATTCAAAGCTTTATTCATAACTTCCAAGTCTTGAAGTCTTCTGGCGTCTCTACTCTTTTGCAAGAGTGAAACAGGATCAATTGCCAATGCTAAAACACCAGCTAAAACTGCGATAATAGCAATAACTACCAAAAGCTCGATAAGCGTAAAACCTGTTGATTTCTTTGTATATTTATTCATCATGTTCTGTTTCACCTCCTTCAAAATATCGAAAAACTTAATACTTAATCATAAACAACTAATCAAAACTACAAGTATTTATATCGCACTCGTAATTTTGTAAATCGGTGTGATGATTGCGATTATCAAAATACCTACCATACCTCCCAAAAGAATGAGAATGATAGGTTCCAAAGCACCTGACAAACCTTTTACCAAATGGTCAACCTCACCATCAAAATAATACGATGACTTTTCAAAAAGTTTATCCATTTGACCAGTTTCTTCACCTACGTGTGCCATATCTCCGATAAAAGGTGGGAAAATTTTGTTTGACATAATATATTCTGACAAAGGTCTTCCTTTGCGCACATGCTCAGCAGCTTCGAGTGAAGCACGTTTATATGCATCATTAGACATAACTTCGCTTACTATTTCTAAAGCATCGACAATAGGAACTGCAGATGAAATAAGTAATCCCATCGTACGAGTAAATTGCGCATTTTCTTTCATACGATTTATTTTTCCAAAAACCGGTAATCTAAAAGAAATATCAGAAGCCAATTTTTTACCAGCTTCGCTACTAAACAAAGTACGTAGACCCCAAACCGAAAATGCCATCAATCCCAAAACTGCAAATATATTACGAATAATAAATTCAGAGAAATTAATTAAGAATTGAGTTGATGTCGGTAGATCAACATCCAAAGACTTATACATCTCGGCTAGCTTTGGAATAACGAAAATCATCAATATAAAAAACACAGCGATCATCGCTACAAAAACAACCACAGGGTATACCATTGCAGATTTGAATTTACCATTCAACTCACGTTCGTTTTCGAGTGTAACAGCAAGCCTTTCCAAAATTGTGTCAAGCTTTCCCGAAGATTCACCAGCTTTGACCAAAGATCTGTAAGTGCGTGTAAAAATGTTTGGATATCTGCCAAGACCAGCAGACAACGCAGAACCACCTTCAACATCGCGTAATACATCTAGAAGTATTTTTTTGAAATGCTTATTTGCTGACTGCTGTGCCAAAACATCCAAAGCACGTGAAACAGGTAAGCCTGAAGAAAGCATTGTTGAGAATTGGCGTGTAAACGCAGCAAGCTCACTTTGCGGAATCCCACGTAAGCCAACTATATGATCAATAACAGACTCTTTCTTTTCTTGTAATGCAACAACAAACAAACCTTGTCCGCGCAATAAATCTACTGCTACTTCTTTTGAACGAGCATCGACAGTACCTTCTTTACGGAGTCCAGACTGCTCTGTTGCTACATACAAATATATAGGCATTATCTAGATTTTACTCCTTTCACAAGGCGTCTTAGCTCACCAACACGACTTGTATGCTTTGCAGCCTCTTCAAAAGTAATCACATTGTTATTTACCAAATCAGCCAAGCTTCTCTCCATACTGATCATGCCCAAATGTAAACTGGTATCGATTACATTATCGATAAGATGTGGTTTACCTTCGCGTATAAGATTGCGCACAGCATCATTACCAAGCATCACTTCTACAGCAGGTATAACTTTTGAGTCTAGAGAAACTACTAATCTTTGTGACAAAACAACTTCCATAACCCCGGCTAATTGCTCTTTTACTTGATCTTGCTTGGCTTCTGGAAAACTAGAAATAATTCTCTCGATTGTCTGAGACGCAGAGTTCGTATGTAAAGTTGCAAATACCAAATGGCCAGTTTCCGCAATATTCAAAGCAGCTTCTACTGTTTCTGTATCGCGCATTTCTCCTACAAAGATAATATTTGGATCTTGCCTTAAAACCGATTTGAGAGCAGCAGGCCACGAATGGGTATCTATATACATTTCTCTTTGTTCGATAAGCGAAAGCTTGTTTGTAAAAACATATTCTATAGGATCTTCGACAGTAACAATGTGCTCAGCACGTGTCTCGTTAATGTAATCAATCATAGAAGCTATGGTAGTGGACTTTCCTTGACCTGTAGGCCCAACAACCAGCACCAACCCTTGAGTCAAACCACACAGTTGTTTAACTGTGTCTGGTAAATGCAAATCTGAAAGTGAAGGGATATCTACTGGAATGTGTCTTAAAGCAACAGAAGAGTATCCGCGCTGATAATATGCATTTACTCTAAATCTAGATTTGCTACCCAACGCTACAGAAAAGTCTAATTCTTTATTTACCTCCAACAATTCTTTTTGATCAGTTTCTAAGATTTGAGACAAGAAATATTCTATGTCTTCTAAACTCAAAGCTTGCATATCTTCCATTGGAACCAATTTTGTATTTACCCTGATTATAGGAACGCTACCTACAACTAAATGTAGATCTGATGCGTTTTGATCCATTATTCTTTCTAAAATTTTTGTTGCATTAAGTGGCATAAAAAAACCTAACTAAGAACTTGATACACGCATTACTTCTTCCAAAGTTGTTACACCCTCTATAACTCTTAAGAAACCATCTTGTTGAAGTGTAACCATACCCTCATCTTTAGCGACTGATTCAATCTTGCTAGCAGGGCTATTTTCCAAAGTCATATGAGCAACTTCTGTAGAAACCCTCAAAACTTCAAAAATACCAACTCGACCTTTATAACCTGTATTACCGCATTTATCGCAGCCTTTACCTTTGTATAAACTAAGCTTTTCTTTACTCAATAAATCTATAAGCTTCGCAACTTCGTGATCTTGCGTCATCAAAACTTTATTGTCTTTAAGTGGTTTTAATGATGCTGTGATGTCTTCTGCAATTTCTGATGGTGCATCATAAGCTTCTTTACAATCTGGACATATGCGACGTACAAGACGTTGTGCTAAAACAGAGTTTATTGTTGAAGCCAACAAAAAGCTTTCAACGCCCATATCTAAAAGTCTAGGAATAGCACCAGATGAAGAATTTGTATGCAAAGTAGCCAACACTAAGTGACCGGTAAGAGCAGCGTGTACTGCAAGTTCTGCAGTTTCTGCGTCGCGGATTTCTCCGATCATTATGACGTTTGGATCTTGACGTAAAAATGCACGCAACCCAGTTGCAAATGTAAGACCAGCTTGAGGATTTACTTGAACTTGATTTACACCAGGCACACGAATTTCAACTGGATCTTCTATAGTAACAATGTTTACTCTAACAGAATTTAATTTTGATAAAGCAGACGCCTGGGTGACTGATTTACCTGAGCCAGTAGGACCAGTAACCAATACCATACCTGTCGGTTTTAAAAGAGATTCTTCAAAACGACGCAAAGAAAGACCGCGTAATCCCAAATCTTTAAAACTGAAAACAACGCCTTCTTCACGCAAAAGTCTTATAACAACTTTTTCACCAAAGATCGTTGGCAAAGTTGAAACTCTCAAATCGACCGAAACTTTACCAACTTGAAACTTTATACGACCATCTTGAGGAATACGTTTTTCGTCTATTTTCATACTTCCAGACAAAATCTTTATTCTTGCGATGATAGAATCGTGCATTTCTTTTGGAATTCTACGTTTTTCTTCCAAAACACCATCGACACGATAACGCAAACGTGAGTCTGATTCGCCTGGTTCCAAATGAATATCTGAAGCGCCAAGTTTGACAGCTGTTTCCAAAATCATACCTACAACACGCGCAATTGGTGCATCACGAATAGTAGCTTCGGTAAGTTCTTGATGAGATTCTTCAATTTTTAATACATTTTTCTCATCGCTAATCTCTTGAAGTGCGGCACTTATCTCATCTGCGATTGCTTTTCCGTGTTGTTCATCTAAAAAGTGAGATATTTGATTTTCTAATGCGATAAGAGGAACAATTTTATAACCACTTTTTCTTTCGACAAAATCGATTGTTTGCAAATCCAAAGGATTGCCCATAGCAAGTTTCAAAATATTGCCATCTAGGGCTACAGGTATAACTTTGAATTTTTGCGTAAGACTAAGTGGAACATTTTCAAATAATTTTGGATTAATTTTAAAACCTGTTAAGTCAATGAATTCAAACCCATATGCTTCACCAAATGCTTTGGCATAGTCTTCACTGCTTACATAACCACGTTCTTTGATTATTTCGGTTGTTGGTTTATCTGAATTTACATGCTCAAATTTGATAGCAGAAAGCTGATCGGTAGTCAGGAGCTTTCTTTCGAATAAGACATCTTCAATTGACTTTGGTTTATTAACACTCATATGGGCAGTTCTCTATGCAATATTATTGCAATATCTTCTTAATGATAACAAGTTGTATCTCTACCATCAATAATTTAAAGTATAATACCGAATATGGCGGCGATTTTTATATACGGAAGCGAGGATTCAGCTAGGCAAAACAAGCTAAACGAGTATATTGCACAATATTTTGAAAAAAAAGAGCATGCAGACTTACTAATAGTAGAAGCAGAGAAAGACAAGAAAAGCATCGGCATCGACCAAATAAAACAAATTAACCAGTTTAGTATAAAAAAACCATTTTCTGCTAACAAGAAAATATGTGCGATCCCTCATGCAAATAGTTTGACTATACAAGCTCAAAATGCTTTGTTGAAAATTTTGGAAGAACACCCAAGTTATTTGGATATTTACTTACTAGCACCAAATGTAAGCGCAGTTTTACCCACAATATTATCTAGGTGCAAAAGAATACGTATAAATGAGCAACAAGAAGTGTTTTCACAACAATTTTCTGATGTTTTTGATATTTCTATTGGACAAAGACTAGACTTAGCTGATGAGATTTCTGCGCAAACGCCTGAAGAAATTGCTGAAACATTCAAATCGTGGATTCAAATAATCAGGAAGCGACTACACCAAAATCAAGATGCTATGGCGTTTGCGCATAACACAAAACTTATAATGAAAGCGAAAAAAGACCTTGAAACCACAAATATGAATAAGAAGCTAATTGTGGAATGGTTGTTAGTTAACCTCACCTAGGGTAAAATCATTTGGCTAATTCTATATGACAAACTCTTACAGCTCAGAACAAATACAAGTACTCGAAGGTTTAGACGCAGTTCGTAAGCGCCCAGGTATGTATATTGGGTCTACAGGTGAACCAGGCTTGCATCATTTGATTACAGAAATAATCAATAACTCGATGGACGAAGCCATGGGCGGATTTGCGACTCATATCAGGCTCGACTTTCTCAAAGATGGTTCCACTGCGATATACGACAACGGCCGAGGTGTTCCTTTTGATATTAAAAAAGAATACGGTGTAAGTGCATTGCAACTTGTTTATACCGAATTACACGCAGGAGGAAAGTTTGGTGGCGGAGGATATAAAGTAGCAAGCGGTCTGCACGGAGTAGGTTCGTCTGTAGTAAACGCACTTTCCGAGTGGATGCGTGTTGTTGTAAAACGAGGCGACAAAATAGTTATTCAAGAATACGAAAAAGGCGGAAAAGTTTTGCGCCCTGTTGAAGATCTAAATATAAAAAAACCAATTTCTAAAATAAAAGGTGTCGATGTAAATCTCGACTTGGAAAATTGGCAATACGAAAGCGGCACTATCGTACAATTCTTACCAGACGCATCAATTTTTGAAACTACCGATTTTAAACTGAAATTCTTTTTGACACAGATAAAAGAGTACGCTTATCTTACACCTGGCGTTAAATTTGAAATAAATGACGAAAGAGTAGGGGAGCATTTGGTATTTTACTTTGAGGGTGGCCTCAAAGCTTACCTAAAAGCATTAAATAGAAATAAAAAGATTATTAACGAGACTCCATTTGTTATACGTAAAGAAGTTGACGATGTAGATGTAGAAGTAGGTATTCAATACACTGATGCATACGGTCAAAACTTACTTAGTTTTGCAAATAATTTGCGTACACAAGAAGGCGGTACACATTTAACTGGTTTCAAAACTGCGCTTACAAAATCTATAAATGACTATGCCAAAGCGAATAATCTTGTAAAAGATACTGACAATGGCTTGATGGGTGACGACATTCTAGAGGGCATTACTGCTATTGTTTCTGTCAGGCTTGACTCAATGAAATTGCAATTTGAAGGACAAACCAAAGGCAAACTAGGTAGCTCAGTAGCAAGACCTGCAGTAGAAACTGTAGTAAAAGAAGGCTTAGAGCAATTTTTGGGAGAAAATCCAAAAGACGCCAAAGCTATCATCGAAAAAAATCTTATAGCTTACAAGGCAAGGCTTGCTGCCAAAGCAGCCCGCGATAGTGTTATTAGAAAAAGCGCACTCGAAGGTGGCGGTGTTTTACCTGGTAAATTGGCCGATTGCTCGACCAAAGACAAAGAAAAAAGCGAATTATTCATAGTAGAAGGAGACTCAGCAGCTGGACCTGCAAAAGACGGAAGAGACAGGGTGACTCAAGCGATATTACCGATGTTTGGAAAAATCATTAATACAGAAAAAGCTCGATTAGACAAAATTGTCGAGTCAGAGAAATTTAAAACTCTTATTATTGCAGTAGGCGGCGGTATAGGAGATCTTTATAATCCAGAACGCTTGCGTTACGGCAAAATAATAGTCATGGCTGATGCAGACATCGACGGGCAACATATTATGACTTTGTATTTAACATTCTTTTATAGACATATGGTTCAACTAGTACAAGAAGGCCGAGTTTATCTGGCTGTTCCTCCTTTATACAAAGCAACATGGGGCAAAGAAAAGAAATACCTTTTTGACGATAAAGATTTAGAAGCGTTTAACAAAACACCAAACGGCCCAAAGGCTACTATTCAACGGTTCAAAGGTCTTGGTGAAATGAATTCTGACGAGCTATGGGAAACTACAATGAATCCTCAAACTCGAAGACTCAAAAAAATTCAAGTCGACGATGCAGCCAAAGCTGACGAAATATTTACTATGCTTATGGGTCAAGAAGTGGCCCCACGCAAACGCTTTATTCAAGCCAATGCCAAATACGCAAATATCGACGTTGCAGGCTAAACCTAACAGTTTAAATACCACCCTATAGCTTTCTTATATATTTTTGATACAATCCCTATCATATATTCACTATGGGGATCATCGTCCCCGAAGGAGAAAAATAACGATGAAAAAATTGATTGTTTTGGTTCTGCTTTTCGCAACTATGGTTGCGTTAGCAGGAATGCCCTCCCTTACGGGAGGAGCGACGGGCGGTGAACCCACCCCGACAAATGTTCCAAATTTGCCACCAACACCAACTCTGGTACCGGCGAATGGGTTGGAGCCAAAATCTTTTTTGGCGTTGGTCCAAAATGGACCAACCTTGGTGCCCCCAGTCCCACCGACTGGAACACCAACGGCAACTCCGACTGATCTACCAACCCCCACCCCAGCACCTTATCAAGAAACAAAGTGCGGGCCGTTGCCAGAAGGCATTATTGACGGGTTTTATGATCCGGAATGGACGTCTATCTGGGCACAAAGCAATGCCATCGGCTGGACAGGGCCAGCTAGGATTGATGCCATGGAAAATGAATTCACTGTCCCAGGGGGGGATGCGGCAGTGTTTATTCTGACAGACCATGGTGCCATCTTCTGGGATCAAACCCAGGTCGATGGCCATGACCAAATGTCTGCGTGCCATACCAATATGGCACCAGATGAAAACACAGTGAACAAATGGGCACAAGATGCCCAAACAAATACTGGGGCTCCCAATATCTGGATTGTCACCATCATTGACGGTGACCTCCACGCGGTATTGTGGGCCCCATAGTAAAAATATGTTAGGCAAAAAAGACCTTGTCGAGCCGATAGCGATATCGCATGACGAGGTCTTTTGCGTTGTATACATAAAAGCAAACATTGATATAATCCCTACTAATAATTCACGTGTGAGTACAATTACTTGCACAAAAGGAGCAAAAGATGAAGAAGTCTTATTTAGTTCTGCTGATACCATTAGCAATGGTGATCTTAGCAGGCATGCCGGCCCTTACGAGCCAGGCACAAGGTGGCGAAGCTACCCCTTCACCAGAACAACCCACAAAAAGTTTTCTAGTGTTCATGCCTGCAGTAATGCGGGCAGACACATATCAAGAAAGTTTTTGCGGGCCAGTGGAAAGCGGAGGCGTAATTTTGAATTACGAATCCAATTTCCCGGCGCTGCAAGCGCCAGAAGATCCCCAGTACACCCACATCGTTGGGTGGGCCAGTTGGTCTTATGTAACATATCAAGGCCAAAGTTGGTTGATTCCAGAAGGGGATGTTGCTGTTTTCATTACTCAGGCGAACCAGTCACTTGAGTTTTTTAACATGCAACTCGTTGAAGGACATGCTTTTATGGAAGCGTGTGCCGCTACAAAGTTCCCGCCTGGGCCAAGTCTCCTAGCATGGGGAGATAAAGCCAGAACTGGGACTGGCGTTGGCGGGCTGCTTTGGCTCATCACAATCACTGAAAGTGGTGAGCTAAAGGTTGATCCCTGGCCAGGGATCGTGCAGTAAATCTTTATGGCGCGAAAAAAGACCTCGTCGAGCCGATAGCAATATCGCATGACGAGGTCTTTTGCGTTGTATAGATATATTTAATGAAATTCCGAGATAATTAGTTTGCTAGCTGACCGTCAAAAGTTTTTTTGAAAAACTCATGAGCTTCTTTGATTATCTTGTAAGCGTCTTCTTTGTTACCCCAACCTTCGACTAATACCTTTTTGTCGTGTTGACCTTTGTATTTGAATTGAAGATCTTTGTATCTTTCAAAAAAGAAAGTGATTTCATCTCTTTGATGCGTACTCAAATCATTTATATCTTCGATATGTTTGTATCTTATATCATCAGCAGGAACTGCTAATATTTTGTCATCTTTGTCACCACTATCATTAAAAAGCATTACACCAATAGGTCTTACAGAAATAAGACACCCCGGAAAAGTTGGATAATGTACCAGGCACATAACATCGAGCAAATCATTGTCATGATCCCAAGTTTGTGGAATAGCGCCATATTCAACAGGGTAGGGGAGTTTGGAAAATAAAACTCTGTCTAGTTTGATCAAACCAGTTTGAGTATGAAATTCGTATTTGTTTATAGAACCCATTGGAGTCTCGACCAACATATTAATTTCTTTTGGCGTATTATCTCCTACAGGTAAACCAAAGAGAGGATTAAACATAGCATGAAATACTGTATCATTAAGGTGTTTTATGTCAGCCATAGTAAAAGTGATATTACTACAATCAAAAAAGCTCTGCAACATTGAACCAACCTGCTAAACCTGGTACGATGTGTTAGCTCTGATATGAAAAAAGATAAAGTCACACAATTAAATGAAGAAATCGAAGGCTCAACCTCACAAGGTACTATCCTAAATTCAGATATTTCAGAAGAAATGCAAAGGTCATACCTCGATTATGCGATGAGCGTAATTGTATCTCGTGCATTACCTGACGTAAGAGACGGCTTAAAACCAGTTCACCGAAGAATAATTTATTCTATGGCTGAAAAAGGTTATAACTCAACTTCAAATTTCAAAAAATGCGCAACGGTCGTAGGCGACGTCATGGGTAGATACCACCCTCATGGTGATAGTTCTATATACGAAGCACTCGTTAGGATGGGGCAACCATTTTCTTTGAGATATACATTTATCAACCCACAAGGAAATTTTGGCAACATCGACGGTGACCCTGCAGCCGCAATGAGGTACACAGAATGTAAACTTACAAAGCTAGCAGAAGAACTTTATCGAGACATTGACAGCGACACTATAGATTTTGTGCTAAATGACCTTCAAAACTATGAACCTACTGCACTTCCTTCAGCTATACCAAATCTAATAATCAACGGCGCAGTTGGTATTGCTGTTGGTATGGCTACAAATATTCCACCGCATAATCTTGGCGAAATAATCGACGGTATAAGCTTGTTAATCGATACTGCCGAAAAGATCGGTACACCACCGGTAAAAGATGCAGTTGGTAAAGAAATACTAATATACGAAGGTAAAGTACCTAGCGTATTTGCACAAGTTGCGGCAACCGAGTTTGTATCAAAAGCAACTGTAGAAGATTTGATCAAATATGTAAAAGGACCCGACTTCCCAACCGGCGGTATTATTTATGATCAAAAAGAACTTATGCAGGTCTACGCTACGGGACGAGGCCGAGTAGTAACCAGAGCTAGAACACAAATAGAAGAAGTAAAAGGTCAAACACGCATAATTGTTAGCGAAATACCATATCAAGTAGTCAAAGCAACGCTGATATCAAAAATAGCTGACCTCGTTAAAGAAAAGAAGATTGAAGGAATATCAAATCTACGCGATGAATCAAACAAGCAAGGAATGCGCATAGTAATAGAGCTTAAACGCGATGCAATTGCAAAAAAAGTTGAAAACCAATTGTTTAAGTACACCGCATTGCAAAGTACATTTAACGCAAACATCGTTGCATTGGTAAATAATGAACCGCGCTTACTCACGCTCAAAATGATTTTGGAAGAATTTATCAAACACAGACAAAGCGTAGTAGTAAGACGCACTTTATTCTTATACAAAAAAGCTAAAGAAAGAGAACATATCTTAATAGGATTGAAAAAAGCCTTGGATATTCTCGACGAAGTAATAGCGCATATTCGAGCCAGTAAAGACGCAGAAACAGCCAAAGCAGGATTGATAACCAAATTTGGTTTTTCTGAAATACAAGCTCAAGCAATCTTGGATATGCAATTACGAAAATTGGCAGCACTAGAACGAAAGAAGATTGAAGAAGAATTGGCAGAGATATTAAACACAATTAAATCGTTTGAAACTTTACTGGCTTCCCCTGAAAAGATTATTAAAACTGTAAAAGATGAACTACTTTCTCTTAAAGAGAAATATGGTGATGAGCGCAAGACAAAAGTTATAAAAGGCAAAATCGGTGAGTTTTCTGAAGAAGACTTAATTACTGAAGAAACTTGCATAATTACAATTTCCAAAACTGGTTATATCAAGCGGCTAAAAGAAGATACATACAAAAAACAGAGTAGGGGAGGCAAAGGCGTTATAGGCCAAACACTCAAAGATGAAGACGAAATCTTTTATATTCGTACATGCAACACACACGATCATGCTTTGTTCTTTACAAATACAGGTAAAGCTTACAAATTGAGAATCTGGGAAATTCCCGAAGCATCACGTACAGCAAAAGGAACTGCAATAGTAAACTTCTTGAGCCTAACTCAAGATGAAAAAATTCAGTCATTCATCACGCTAGATACTACTCAAATGGAAAGCAGTGATTACATTGTTTTGACTACGCAAGAAGGCCAAATTAAAAAGACGTCGCTTCAAGAATTTCAAAACATTAGAACATCTGGAATTATTGCGATAAAACTTGGTAAAAAAGACTCTTTGGTACAAGCAAAGCTATCAAGTGGAAAAGACGACATTTTGTTAACTACTGCACAAGGCCAATCGATAAGATTTGATGAAAGCGATGCAAGACCAATGGGTAGAAATGCAGGCGGTGTCACAGGTATACGCGTTACACAAGGAGATTATGTTGTAGGAACTGTTGTAATCACGCCACAAGGAAAAAAAGGCGACTTGGTAGTAGTCACAGCCAATGGTTATGGAAAGAAAACTGCATTTAGCGAATACAAAACACAAGGCCGCGGTGGGTCTGGCATTATTACATATAAGATAACTGACAAAACTGGTGAATTAGTATTCGCTCAAGCACGACCGGAAGCAAATGAAGGCGATATTTTACTTGCGACTTCGTCTGGTAAGATAATCAGACTAGCGCTCAAAGATATTCCTCAAATAGGTAGAAATACTCAAGGAGTAAGACTTATCAAACTATCCGCAGGTGATTATGTAACTTCTGTAACTATTCTTGAAGAAAAAGAAGCAGACGAATCATCTGAAGAATAAATGAAGTCAAATCTCCTCAAATTCGAAACTAACTTACTTAACCAAGGCATCAAATATATTGCAGGTATTGATGAAGTGGGTAGGGGACCATTAGCCGGCCCACTAGTCGTAGGTGCAACAATATTAGACATAGAAAAGATTGTAGATCTGACGAATAACGACGTCACAGATCTTGAAACAAATCTATGGGACCAGGTCAATGATTCGAAAAAGCTTACACATAAAAAAAGAACTACTTTAAATGAGTTCTTGATGAATGAAGTAATTTGTTATGCAATTGTAGAAATACCAAATACAGAAATCGATGACCAAGGAATGACTTATTGTATTCAAAAAGCATTTTTTTCTGCGATAAATAAGTTACCAACCAAACCTCAACATATACTAACAGATTTTGTAAATATAAAAGAGATCCCACAGCATATGCAAACAAATATTATTGGTGGAGATGGGGCAAGTATAAGCATAGCAGCAGCTTCTATACTGGCTAAAGTATATAGAGATGCGCTAATGGACAACTATCATGATCAATTTCCTCTTTATGGCTTTGATAAACACAAAGGCTATGGAACAAAAGTACATATAGACGCAATCAAATCACACGGGTACTGCGATATACACCGTAAAAGCTTTGTACTAAAGGGTTTGACAGCGTGACAAAACACGCATAACATTAAACACGTGCCGCAAATGAATTCTTTTCAAAATTTGACTACAGCTTTGGCTTTCGATGATGTTTTGCTAGTGCCACAATATTCCCAAATAGAATCTAGATCACATGTCGATCTATCTACACAGCTTTCACCAAATATCAAACTTACACTTCCATTTATCAGCGCAAATATGGACACAATTACAGGTGTAAAAATGGCAATTGCTATGGGCAAATTGGGTGGATTAGGAATTTTGCCAAGATTTGAAACACCAGAAATAACTGCAGATAAAGTTTCGCAAATAAAAAAAGAAAATGTATATGCTGCAGTTTCTATCGGAATAAAACCCGATGAGTTAAATCGTGCAAAGCTATGTATATCTGCGGGTGCAGATATTTTAAATATAGATGTAGCCCACGGACATATGCAAAAAGCTATCGAAGTCACAGCGTGGTTAAAGAATACTTTTGGAAACAAAATAACAATAATATCTGGAATAGTAGCAACTGGTGAAGCTGCCAAATATCATTTTGAAGCAGGCGCAGATGTTGTAGCGTGTGGTGTAGGCGGCGGTTCAATCTGCACAACAAGGATACAAACAGGCTGTGGTATACCTACTCTCCAATCAATCATCGAAATAGCACCAATAGCCAGAAAGTACAAAAAGGCAGTGATCCCTCTGGCTGGGATTAGAAATTCTGGTGATATTGTAAAATCTTTGGCTGCTGGGGCTAGTGCAATTTGGGGCGGAAATATATTTAGCGGTACAGACGAAAACCCAGGTGAAGTTATAGAAATAAACGGCAAAATGTATAAATCTTACAATGGATCGACTAGTAAACAAGAAAAAATTTCACAAATAGAGTTATACGATGTCAATAAATCAAAAAATTACACAAAACATATAGAAGGTGTAAGCGGCAAAGTTGCTTATAGAGGAAGCATAAGCAATGTATTAGAAGAAGTAGCTGCTGGAGTAAGATCTGGATTTACATATTGTGGCGCAAAAAATATAGAAGAGTTATGGCAAAAAGCGCAATTTGTAAGAGTTAGCACAAACGTAGTACACGAAAGCAAACCCCACGATATTTTCCAAATCTAGTAATCAATCTTCATCATTTGCGTTATCGACATCTTTGTGAAACTTCTTATGAGTTTCTTTGAGTTGTTGATTTGTAACATGCGTATATATTTGAGTAGTAGAAACATTGGCATGGCCTAGCAATTCTTGAACACTTCGCAGATCAGCGCCTTCGCGCAACAAACCAGTTGCAAAAGTATGCCTCAAAGTATGTGGAGTAGCATCTATACTTATACCCGCACGTAATACATACTTTTTCACCAACCGTTGTACACTTCTGGCAGTAATACGTAATGATTCACCATCAGTGTCATCTTCTTCCATGCTTTTACCTGAATATCTAATAAATAAAGGTATAAAATTATCGCGTCTAGTATCCAAATAGCGTTTGAGCCAGCTGGTAGCACCCGCGCTAAGATACACCGTACGAGCTTTACGCCCTTTACCAATCACAGTAAACTCACCAGACTTTATGTTTACATCGTCAGTATTTAGCTTGACTAGTTCTGATACGCGTAACCCAGTACTAAATAACATTTCTAAGATAGCTTTATCGCGCAAACCAGAAAGCTTATTAAGATCTTGCACATCAAACAAACGACCCAACTGATCTTCGTTTAGTACCTTTGGAACTCTGTCTTCGGCTTTACCCAAAATAATTTTGTCAGGAGACATAATATCTATACCTGCTTCGACAACTAAATATTTCAAAAAAGCACGAATAGCGACGAGGAATGTCTTTTGTGTAGATCGTTTAAACTCTTGATTAGATTTGGAACTAATGCGTCTATTTAGGTCAAGGCGATACTTTTTTATCAAATCTGGGTCAATGTCACTCAAATGAATAACATCCTTTTTCAAGAAATTGGATGCCCATACATCAAAATCTGCCAAATAGAAATGATACATTTTTATAGTGCTTTGTGTGAGGTTTTTCTCAAGCTCGCAATACTCAAGATAGTCGATAATAACTGGCTTTATATCAGAATTAATGCTAATCATATATACATAGTATAGTATAACGCACCCATAATAAACTGCGGTAAAGCAATAAGCGCAATAAACAACTAAAATATAAAAATAGAGTAGTTACCAGGCGAGAAGTCGATTACGTTTAATTAAAAATAATTAATTGCACAATTAAAACTCGGAATAAGAATTTATCTTTATATCAATAAAAATCAATGGGGAAGTAAAGTAAATACAAATATTCCTCGTCGTATAATGTATGTTTAACGACTAGGGGGAAGTATTTTGACTTGATTGATGCGCAAATATAAAAATGTGTACGTAAATAGTAAAAGAGAGTAATAAATAAAATATTTAATGCAAAAATATATTTAAACAATAATTAATATAAATTAAATAAAATATTAAAATATATTTTCCGAATTATCCGAGTATACCTATCTGATTAATTCATTATTTAATGATATGCATGTAAGCCTATACCCGCAAAAACTTATCCACCACGCTCTTTCAAAACTATGACAAACCTACAGCAGAAAACTATGACAAATCTACAGGCAGATTAGCACCAAAAGCTATAGGATGATAATATTCGGGTATTCTTCACAGAGATTTTTAGTCAGCACTCCCCTGTTTTGCTGCAACTGCAGTAAATTCATGGATGAAATACAATCATTAAAAATGTGAAAAGTAATGTAATTAAAAAACTTCTAATTAAAAATGCACGAGTTAGTGTATTTTTTAAATACTCAGCAACCATGTTGATACCAAACATAAGTACAGTAGAAACACACAATGCCCGCAAAAATGCTTCTGTAGGAAAAAAAGATACAGAAACCGTGTAAGCAAATACTATATATGCTGTAAATAATGAAAGTACAGCAGCATCCCCTACTCTAATCAATTTGATTTCAGGATCAAAATGCCTAATCCAAAAAACATATATTGTAAAAAACAACGCAAGAAATGCGGCTATTAAACCGTGTATAAAAAAGTTGGTATCCAATTTAAAAACACCTGCCAAAATAGGAACAGACAGCAAAGCTATTAATACCTCACTCCATGTGACTGCAACCCTATACAACGGTATAAGCTCACCTTTCTTATCGACGACCAAAAATACATTTTGCATCAAAAGCATCAAATAAAATATCGAAGCGTAGCCAACCGAAAACGCGATTTTGATAAATAAACTTAGATTTGGAAAATATCTAAAAGACAAGATATAACCAGATAATAAAATAACCGGTAAGAGCAAAACAAAAGATAAATTTTGCTTGTTAATGTTTTGCCAGTTTACAAGTATAACCGCAGCAATCATAAATACTATAACAATGAATAAATACAGCTTTGTAGAATATAGGTTGTTGTAAATAAGATAAAATACACCCAAAGTAAACAATGCAGACACGACTGCATACTGCTGTTTTTTTGAGAGGTTTACTTTTTTTAATATATTTTTATTGAATAGGAGATTCGTTTGCATATTTGTAAAAATGGCACAAAGCGATAGCTATAGCATCGTTTGCATCATCTGATTTAACAAGCTTCTCAAGATTCAAATGTTTTTGAACAGCATCTTGCATTTCTTTTTTCGAGGCTCTTCCATAACCGGTCAAAACTTTTTTTGCTTCTAAAGCAGTATACTCAAACACATCAAGCTTTTTGTCTGCAGCAGTAAGTAAAACTACACCGCGTGCTTGACCTACACTGATCGCAGTCTTTGCATTTGTGTTAAAAAACAAACGTTCTATCACCATAGTATTTGGTTTGTAGTTATTAACCGCCTCGTGCAAAGCTTTGTATATACTTTTTAACCTGTACTGCATATCAAGGTCTTGCGATGTGTTTATAACCTCTGCAGCTATCAAAAATGGCTTTCCTGTATCTATTTTCAAAACAGCCAATCCACAGCGTGCAGTCCCAGGATCAATGCCTAATATAATCATATCTGAAATTATGGCAGATCAAAGTTAACAAAGACACTCTGAACATCGTCTTGTTCAGAAAGTGAATCATATAACTTTAAAAGCTTCTCCATATTTTCTTCTGTATCAATTTCTACTTTGAATAATGGGTTCTCGAGGTCTGTACCAAATATATACGCAGTGCTTCCAGCTACACCTAGATTACCGCCACTTCTAGAAAATAAATTGCGTAATTCAGAAACAGTTCTGTTTTTATTATCTGTTATCGCCTTTATATAAAAAGCTTCGCCATTTGGACCAAACCCTTCATAGGTTAAATCAAACAAAACCTCGCTATCTCCACCTTTACCAGCGCCTTTATCAATAGCCTTTTGTATATTTTCTTTTGGCATATTTGCATACTTGGCTTTTTCTATAGCTAACCTTAAAGTTGGATTTGCATCTGGATCAGCGCCAAAATCTCGTGCCGCAATTGTAATAAGGCGACTTAACTTTGAGAATGTTTGGCTTCTTTTTGAATCATTTAAACCTTTTTGTCGCTTGATATTTGACCATTTAGAGTGACCTGACATACATCGAGTATGTTATCACCAGTCATTGACAAAGACAAATTTTTTGATAACTTGATAGTCATGCATGCGCACGCAAATACAGAAATTTTGACAAAAAAAGCCATTGATGCCGCTCTCAAAAGAAATTGGTTAGAAGCTATAGAAACTAATCTTAAAATACTCGAGAAAAATCCAGCTGATATAAATGCCAAATTAAGACTTGGTCGTGCTTATATGTTTACAAAAGCGTTTCCTAAAGCCACCAAGTTATTTAAAGAAGTTTTAAAACTTGACCCTATAAATACAGTTGCGAGTAAAAATTTGGAAATTGTCAAAACAAATAAAGTACAATCCCCTAAACTACTCAATAGCCAAATTGACCAAACTTCTTTGATTATTGAACCTGGTACAACGCAAGACATCAATATTGTTATCAGTGCTCGCGGTACAAAAGCACAACATATAGAAGCAGGAGAAAAATTGAAATACAAACTACTAAAAACACGCCTGGATATATTCTGGAATGAGAAATTATTAGCCAGTGTCGCAGATAAGTCTATTCTGAGTAAATTAAATACCCTTCTCAATACAGATGGCGAAAGGCTTTGGGTCACATATAAAGGCGGAATGGATAAAAATGCAACTATTATACTCAAAGCATCACGCGCAATATTTAGATCTCAAAAACAAGAAGTACGCCCATATATCAAGAAAGGTACACTAGATGAACCCGAACTTGAGTTGCCTGTAGAAGAAGGCGAATAATAGATAAAGCTACCCAAATATTACAGCCAAAATAAGCGTTGCGACTATAAAAACAACCCCTCCTAGCAGGTACAGTGAATATAATTTTAAAAATTTATTAAAGTCCATAAACCTATTTTACGTTAAAACCTATTTTACGTTAAAACCCATTTTACATTAAATCATCATCGTCTAAGTGCCTTATTGTTTTTACGCCAGACTGTACTTGTGGTTTCTCTTGCTTTACTGGGGCTGATACTGAATCAATCGATTCCTTCTTTTGTTCGTTGCTGTAGTTTTTACTATCACCACTTGGTTTTTGTTGCATTTTTGATTGATTAGTCTGCTTTGAGACATTTGGTGCTGCCTTTTTTGATTCTGGTTGTAAAACTAATTCATTAATAGCTTTTACTTGTTGTTGCTTTGAACTTTGTGAAGTAAGGTCAGATTTTGAATCTTGGTTTTTTAATAATTCGTCTATAGTGGCATAAGGTACAGAAATATTACTTGCAGGCAAAAGCACAATTGCTTCATCATTAATTTCTGCTTTTTGAAATTCTGCAGCTATATCAGAAACTTTGTACGAACCAGCGTCTGTCAATACATACCAGCCACCTTCTTTTTTTGAAAGAACACCATGCATCTCTTTGCGCTCAACCTTCTCAACTTGCTTGAACATATCTTTACCATTTTCATTTACAATCTTCAGCTTGTCGCCATAAACTAATTTTGATTTAGCTGCATAGTTAAGAGGCACTTCTCTTTTTTGACCATCATCCATTATCATGTAAATACCATCAAATGTGCCTTCTATACCTGGAACGTTCTTGAAAATTTCTTTTTTTTCTTCAGCCTGAAGTTTCTGAACAGCTAGTTTTACTATTTCAAGACTTTCCTCAACTACCTTTATTTTGCGATAAAGTTCGTCTAATTTTTTGCTCATTGGTGAATTAAATTCCATAATTATTTATCTCCTTCTGTTAATTCAATTTTAGACTGTTTTTGCTTTTTTTGCTCTAGTGCAATTGCCAAACCTTTATCAAAAGAAGTGTCAAACCACTTGGCAATCTTTTCTTCTACATATTCTCTCTTTACGCCATATTTTTGTCTACTCAATTCGATTACGCGTTGCTTGTTGCCTGTTTTTTTAATAGGAAAATCTTCTTCCCATGGACGTAGTATTTCTGCCGAAAATGGCAAAGATGTCATACCGTCTATCATTAATTTTACGTATATATGAAACCTTTCGAGCGAAATTATATCTTCTGGCTCAAAATAAGGCGAAAATTCTTTGCTCATAGCGTTTGCATCTGGAGCACCTACAGCAAAAGTAGCAATGGTCCCTACATTACCATAGACGGCGCTCAAAAGAGTCTCTGGAAGCTGAGCTGTAAATTGATGTGTCAAATATAAACCTAGCTTGTACTTGCGTGATTCAGACAATATTTCTTCAAAACTGCCTGATGCAAAATTTTGAAACTCATCTACATACAAATAAAATGGAACGCGGTCTTGTTCTGCCATATTAGCTCTTTGCAAAGCATAAAACTGAATACGTGATAATAGTAATGCGCCCAATAAATTTGAGTTATCGGCGCCAATTTTTCCTTTGGATAGATTTATTAATAAAATTTTTCTTGAATTCATTGCATCAGCTATATTTATAGTAGAACGTTTTTGCCCAAGGATATTGCGCATTGTACTAGAGGCAAGAAATCTGTTTACTTTGTTTTGAATAGGTGCAACTGCCTCTGTAACAAGCTTTTGATTAGTTTTAAACTCTTTATACTCAACATCCCAAAATCTGCGTAAAGCGGGATCTTTCACATAATGTAAAATATAGCTTTGATAATTTTTATCTTCTAGCAATCTTGTAATACCCAACATAGTTGTGCCTGGAACTTCTAACAACGTTAAAATTGCATTATTTAATAAATATTCCAAACGAGGTCCCCAAGAAGCTTGCTCAAAATGGTGCTTTATTGCTGCCAATAAACCAGAAGCTAAAATATTCTTTTGATTTGGATCGTCGATCTCCATAAGATTTAAACCAACAGGGTTATCTGAGTCTGATGGATCGACATAGATCACGTCTTCGACACGGTGATCAGGAATTCTATCTAGTATGTGCTCTACAGTTTCTCCGTGAGGGTCGAGTATAGCTACACCAAAACCATTGTGAATATCTTGCGACATCATCGTCTCAAACAAAGATGATTTTCCAACACCAGACTTCCCTATCAAATACATGTGTCGCAATCTATCGTCTCCATTCTTTATTCCAAACATAACTTTTTTGCTTCTATAAAGCGTATGACCGATATATGTGCAATCATCTACTGGTAAATTAGAAGGTGGCTCTGACTTTTTTGAATAGATCCATGAGATTGTAGGTGTCGCAATATCAGATGATGGAAAATGATATAAAGTGGCCAATTCTTCTATGTTTAGAATTAAACCCAAATTTGTGTCAAAAGACCTTTGAGCAAAATCAGCTAATGCAGCTACTTTATTATCAAATGCTCTATGTACAAGCCCATTTAGATTTATAGATGTGTATTGTTGTAAAGCAGCAAAAAAAGAACGCGCATGAGTCTCTGTACGTTCCAAAGTCTCCCCTGCCACTAATACACGTAAAACAACAGCGTAACCCATTTTTGATAATTTATTTTCAATAGACTGTATTTCAGTTTGTTGGACAGGTGTTAATGCAGGCTTTGGCTCTGTCTTAATGGTTGTCGACCCACCAGTGGGTGGCGCAGGCGCTGCAACCATAAATAAACCAACAGCGACTTTGGCAGCAATGTTTATAAATTCTCTAAAAAAGTTTGCAAAAATACCACCAATTGAAGAAGTTACGCTTACTTTCTTTATTTCTTTCCCATCACGAAGAGCGTTGGTATATTTGTGACCCTCGGCTTGCCAAATGTCTGGTATAGGTTTGAGAACTATTTGAAAAGCTACTTTTTCTGATGCCTTTACATTTGCTAAAGCCGAAGTTATAGATGATAAAGGATCTATTTCAAAATCTCTAAAGCTTTTTAAAGGGAAAAAATGCGGTTTTGTAAAGTTACATTGGTACAAATCATACAACTTGCTTTCTACATCTAGCTCGCCTAGATAGTCTTCAACGACTTTTATTTGACACGAAGGATATTGAGCATATATTTGACTTTCAACAAATTTCACAATATTTGTTGGAACAACAGCATAAAAACGGATCCCCTCTTTTACAGAAGAAACTATTTCAAAAGAAAAGTGTTCTTGTTGTGACGGATCTTCTTTTAACAAACCATGAATTGCTGCAAACATATTTTCGGCAGCCAAAGATACCAACTGTGAACTACCAGTTAAGCTTTTATCGGTTTTACTTATTTTTATTTCCAAAACTTCGTAATCTTTGAGTTGAGAGATAACAGTCTTTTTTGGTCTAAACTTCAGATACAAAAAAATACAAGCAAATATTAAAAATGGTATTGATATGTAATAACTCACAAAAAAACCCTCACCCTAAATTTGGGGTGAGGGAGGAGAGAGACTAAAAATATGGTACTACAACGTATTAACAACGTCAAACCCCAATATCACAGTAACATCAGCACGATCAATTGAATATTCGTCTATATAACCAGCTTCTTGTGGTGTTATTATTTTATTTATTCCAAAGGTTTGACTCAAATTAGCAACAGTAGACGATTGCAAGTCTGATGCTATGATAGTGCTTGTTTCATAAGTGTTTTTAGCATTTTCTACAGCAATCACTCGCCCACCCATATTTTGAACAACTCTTGAAACAAAACTAGCTGTACCAGACACAGGCGTACCGTTCAAAACTGCGATAGATTTATTCTCTACGCTTATTTGAGATCTAAATGTTGTATCCAAAATATCTTCATCTACCAGACTTGGCTGATCGATATAATTTTGTATAAATTCTTTTTGGATAATACGATCTTCTGGTAAACCAGATATAAATGTCAAAAGTGAATAAAGTTCGGGTATAGAGAAATTTGTTTGTAAAAGATTATCTTTGGAATACAGCTGCATATGCCACAAACTATCTACAACACTCCCCTGCCAAAAGGCTTGATCAATGGCAGGTACAACAGCCGTATCAACATAAATATATCGAGGCACAGCATAACCAAAAGTCTTAAATAAAGTAAGATTTGTAAGTGAAATATTGTTTTTTTCTTGCAATGTAGCAATGCGAAATAAACTACCGTACTTCTCTACGCCCAAATTCCCAGGTACATCTATTTGAAGATCTGTAGGAATGGTATACCTTATAACTTTTCTACCAGGACGATCAACAAAGACATAATTTATGTTTGTCGGCTCGGCGTCAGCACTCAATATATTGTCGACTTGAACATATGAAAAGGCAAAAAAATCTTCGGATAATGGAATATTACTTTGAGGTGATAACGCTGAAACGAATTTTCCAAAAAACACTTTACCTATCAACAACGTACATATAAATATAAAACAAATTGAGTATATTAAAACGCGTTTTAGATCAAAAGAAGCCCCAATTTGCACTTTTGACGACTTTCTTTTACGTGATTTAGTTAGCTGGGCAGCTTTTCTTGGCATATATACTTATATTTTAAAATTTACACAAGTTCGAGCACTTGCGCAAATGCTTTGGGCAAATGTGACTCAAATGTATATGTTTTGTCATTGTACAAAAAAGTTAACTTGTGTGCATGCAACATCATCCGACCGAATAACTCTTGACCAACTTTTGATAAATTCTTACCTGTGTAAAGCACATCACCTGCAATTGGATGATTTATACTTGCCATATGTACTCTGATTTGATGAGTACGCCCAGTCAATGGTAAAGCTAAAACTAATGAGAAAACATGGTCGTTTAAGATGAATGACCCTTTATTTATTACTTTTGTTATAGAAAGTCTTCCATCACTACTAATACCAAATTTGGTCCGAGTTTGCGGATTGCGTTGTAACGGCAAATTGATCTCAACAGAACCTTGCTCTAGTTTGTTGTGAACAACTGCATAATACTCTTTGTGTATATTTTTGGTCTTAAACAAATCTGTTAAAGCCTCAAACGCAACTTCATTTTTGGCAACTAACAACAAACCCGAAGTATCTTTATCAAGTCTATGGACTATACCAGACCTTTGACCAAATACAGTGGATTTATCTGCATAGTAAGTGTAAGTCTCATCAAGGTAATCTTGAAGAGTGTTTGTAGAAGACGTTTCTGATGTATTTACAACTAAACCAACAGGCTTTTGAAAAACAAAGAAATCAGGGTTTTCTTCAATAACGACTAAATCTGAAAGTAACATCAAGCTGTTGCGGCTGAACTTTTGAAATAGTCACCAACAATATCTATTAATTTATCGGGGGGATCAATGTCGAGCTTTACGATATATTTATTTGCACCTAAGGCTAAACATTCTCTGATAAGTTCTTCACTCTTCAAATTTGTAAGTAAAACTATTGGCTTGTCTTTGAGTTGAGGATTCTTTTTGACTTCTTCCAAAATCTTTTTGCCATCCATTCCAGGTAACATTATATCCAAGAGCATAATGTCCCAATCTTGGCTCAATGCGACATCATAACCTTCTTTACCATTACCAGCTTCTAAAACATCATAACCTGCTGACTTAAGAAGTTCGGTATAAAAGGATCTTATTGCTACTTCGTCTTCAATTAATAGTACTTTTGACATATTTTATAAATAAATTTTTAAATCTTATACAAGATATTTTTTATAATAACAAAAATTCCTGTTGTTATTAAGACATCAAACCAATTAAAATGCAATACGCCAAAAAAGTCTATTGGATCAGGTACGCATAAATCAAAAATTCTATAATATAAATTACCAAGGCTACCTGCCCAAACCAAGATGAAAGCTATATTTACATATATATTTGCTAGAGATTTCTGTCTTAATGCAAAATATATAAAAAGCGAAAAAAGTAAAAAAATACAAGTTAGGGTCAAAAATATTGGCCGCGATAAGATACCACTCAAAAAATAATGGCAATTAATCATTGGGCTTAATTACTTTGAACCTTTTGAATCGCGCATACAATAAATAAATAGCAGTCGAAATACAAATAGAAGTATATATCAAATTATAAGGATTCTTTTCATAAATATAAAAACCTATGCCCAAAAATACGATTACAAAAACAGAAAAATAACCTGAGGGAATATACCTTTCTTTTAGAGAAATAAACATATTAAATGCCCACAGCAATATAAACGATAGCAATGCAAGATACAATTTGAAAGCTACGATGCCATAGATTAGTCCATAAAAAGCAAAAGCTAGTATCGCCGACATAAAGATAAGGTCATAAAGTCTATAAATAGACCAACTTTTCATTTTTGCCATAGCAAAAACCGTAAGCAAAAAGGTTATCAACGAAATGAAAACCAATGATATATCTATGCTTGGGTGCAATAACACTGATAAAGGGTTGTATAACCTCAAATAATTAAGACCGGTATACGATAAGAAATAAGCCAATGCAGAAAGACCACTACTTAGAAACAAAATATCAAATAAGCCTTCGATATCAAAACCATCCTTCTTACCCCTATACCAATAATATATAAGAAAAATAGAAGAAATAATAAAAAGTATGAGAAACTTATGCTTTTGAAACATAATCACCTGTACGTGTATCTATTTTGACATTATCTCCGATTTTAATAAAGGACGGAACTTTTACCACAGCGTTATTATTCAAAGTGGCATCCTTATACACGTTAGATACTGTATTTCCTTTGAACCCCGGTTCTGTATATGTAACCTCAAAAATCATAGAATTTGGAAGTTCGACAGACACAGGATTACCTTCAAAAGACATTAATTGAACTAAAGTACCTTCTACCAAAAATCTTGCTGACTCCCCTATTATATCTTCGGGTAAAGTAAATTGCTCATAACTGTCGGGATCCATAAATACAAAACCATTTGATTGATAAATATACTGAACATTTTTACGACCAACATCTGCGTTTTCTACAGGTTGTGTTGATGGATAACCTTTTTCCAATACTTGGCCAGTCAAAAGGTTTTTTGCTTTTACTTTGACTGTAGCGCTACCTCTGGCTGACTTTACATGACTATATCTAGTCACTACCCATGGCTTGCCGTCTTCTTTATATATTGTTCCTGTTTTTAAATCACTTGCTAACATAAATTAATCCTTTCTATTTGAAATAGCGCTTATATATAAAATCCACATAATCAGCATTGGTAATGAAAACGCACTTATAAGCCATCTAGGCGCTGGAACAGCATAATAACCTAATACAGATGGAACAAGTATAAGCACACCTATTAATAAGGCGAAATATAATATATCTTGAGACTTAATTTTTACTCCATTTATTTTCATATTGAACTCACGAGCTTTACTTGGTGCCGTGGGTGAGAGTTGAACTCACACGAGCTTGCGCTCAGAGGTTTTTGAGACCACCGCGTATACCATTCCGCCACCACGGCAAGCCAGGTGATTATAGCAAATAAGCAGGGTCCGTCCTAGACGGACCTTTCAACCATGCGATTTAGCAAAATGAATGCTTCAAGTTAAGGACAGACCTTTAAAAAAGGCCTAAAAAACAGGATAAAATAAACATCAACATGAGAACGTTGGTTCATAATGCGGAAATACAATAAAACTAGAAGCTATAACTAAAGGATAAAATGTAAACAAGGGTCCGTTTAGGACTGTCCCTTTAGTCTCTAGCCATTTCGTAAAACTTCGTTTGCTCAGATTTAAAGAATAAGTCTATTTCCCCAGTCGCGCCGTTACGATGCTTGGCAATTAAAAGTTTGTATTTAGTTCTATCATCTTCATCTGGTCTATACAAAAACATAACTACGTCAGCGTCTTGCTCAATAGAACCAGAATCGCGCAAATCAGATAATTGTGGTTTTTTATCCCCACCGCGTTGCTCAACCGCACGACTCAACTGAGATAAAGCAACAACAGGCACTTTTAATTCGCGAGCTAGATTTTTTAGGGCTTGTGAAATTTCTGTTACTTCCTGAACTCTACCCTCTTTTGATTTGGCGCGCACTAACTGCAAGTAATCAACAACGATCAACCCAACAGGATATTCTTGCATCAATCTTCTTGATTTCGTGCGAATCTCCAGAGGAGTCAACCCTGCCTGATCGACAATATAAATAGGAGCTTCTGCTAGTTCACCTGCCGCCTCACCATATTTATCGTAATCCTCCGGATTCATGTTGCCTGTACTTATTTTCCAATTATCAATACCACCTTGAGCTGCTGCCATTCTGTTAGTAAGTGACTCATGTCCCATTTCTAAAGAAAAGAAAATCACACCGATATTGTGCTTCACTGCAGCATGCTGAGTTATATTCAAAGCCAAAGAAGATTTACCTACCGATGGACGCGCTGCCAAAACATAAAGCGCCTCTTTTTGTAGACCAAACAATGTTTTATCAACAGTTGGGAACCCTGTCGGCACACCACGCAAGGTACCTTTATTTTTACTAAGCTCATCTAATCTCTCAAAAGTAATTTCCAAAGAATCTCGTATCGAAATATATTCGTCTACAGTTTTTGTCTTTGACACCATATAGATCAAATGCTCGGATTTATCAAGCAATTCATCTACTTCTACATCAGTGAAAACAAGGTCGGTGATGTTTCCCGAAGCCGTAAGCAAGCTTCGGCGCAATGCATATTCTTTTATAATATTTGCATAGGCTTGAACATTGGATGCAGTTGGAACCGAGTTAACAAGCTCTGTTAAGTAAGAAACCCCGCCAATCTTATCCAACTCACCCATTTGCTTAAGTTCATTTGGTAAAGTAATCAAGTCAGCCGGCTCGCGATGCTCATATAAGTTCACTACAGCTTGATAAATAATTCCATGCGCTTCTTTATAAAAATGGCCAGCGTCCAATATTTCTACAACATTTACAATCGCATCTCTATCAATCAATATTGCCCCCAGCACAGATCTTTCAGCATCAAGATCGTGTGGTGGAACTCTTGCACCATCTTTTATAGGCATAAATATTATGAATTCAAAACTATTACTTGTTGCTCTTCAGCAAAATCAGCTTTTGTTGTAAGTGTTAATTTATCCAATTTTTGAACTGTATTTTCTACACCCATCTCGTCCAAAAACTTATCTAAAGTATCTAAATCATCAAGAGTACTACCTTGCACTTTATAATGCATAGGTACAATCATATGTGGGTCAATTGATGAAATGACTTTGACTGCTTGAGAAGCTGATATAGTATAAAACCCCCCAACTGGGATCATGAGTACGTGTATGTCGGGCAACTTTTCTAAAAGAGACTTGTCTAATTCATGTCCCAAATCACCCAAATGTAAAATACTAAATCCATCAATATCGATCAGATATATAGTATTAATACCGCGTTCTTCACCTTGCTTATCGTCGTGAAAAGTCTTGAAACCTTGAATATAAACGTCATTAACTTCGTATTCTCCTGGAGAATTTATAAGTAATTTATAATCAGAACACGCGTCATTATTTGTATGGTCAAAATGATCGTGTGTATTGAGTAAAACATCGCATTTGAGCTTTGGCATTTTTAACCCAATCTTTGCATCAAAAGGGTCTATAACTAAAGTGGCTGTCTTTCCTTTTACTTTAAAACATGAATGTCCGATATAAGTAATTTCCATAAAGACATACTAAATTAAATGTGGAGTATAATCAACCACATGTTATTTGGATTACTCATAACGTTTGCTGCTACCATCATATATTCTATTAGATTTTCGTTTGTTAAGGATTTAGCTGTATTTAAAATTCCAAAGTCTCAAGTCAATTTGTTTTATAGAATCTTTAGCCTGCCAATAATTATTGCTATTGTACTTATTCTAAAAGAAAACGTGCTCCATGTACAACCACAGTTTATTGTATGGTTTTTTATTTCACTTAGCATAAATATCGTCTTTGCACTTTACCAAGTACATGCTTTTCAGAAACATAAGTTCTCATCTATCGAAAGCTTAAGCTTCACCGGCATTGTATTTAGTACACTACTTGGGGTTATTGTATTTGGTGAAAAATTACTTCTGAATCAGATAATAGGCATTGCGCTTACACTAGTCGCCTTTTTTATACTTGCTGTTGCCGAACGAAAAGAAATTAAAGTTAATAAGACCCACTTCTTAGAAATGTTGTTTTATTACTTATTTGGAGCCATTACCGACTTGGGAAATAAACAAAGCATTCAGCTATCATCTCCGCTTACATACGTTTTTTACTTAACGCTAGGAACAATAATTGTATATTTCTTTTTAGGACTAAAAGAAAAGAATTTATATAAACTCAACGATATTAAGGCTAACAAGCTACTTGTGTTGATAGGTGTATGCGCTGCATTATCCTTTATTGGAATAAGCTTTGGATACAAATACTTACCATTAGGCGTTTTGGCTACAGTATTATCCTCTGAAACCTTTATCTCACTGTGGATTTCACATAAAAAGTATAATGAAAAGGATCTTGGCATAAAGATATTTGCCTCAATAGTAGCTTTCATAGGCTTGTTAATACTTTTCATTTTCTAAACAGTAATTTGCAAATGTATTGACAAAGTATTTTATGTATGTAATTAATGCATGTAATGAACGCAGAATTATTCGCACAAGTTAATACCTTCCATTGGGCACACTCTATTGAGCTGGGTATTTGACTTTGCGTGTTCATTTTTTAAACTTTTAAACTAAATAAACGCTCGGAGTCAGATTCCGAGCTTTTTTTATTTTTATTGGAAATTTTTTTCACAAGAAAATCTAAAAAGTTAATAAGGGAATCAATCCAAACTGGAGACCAATTTGGACCTATTTGGATTTCTAAAAAAAGGAGCCAAACCATGTACGCCAAAGATACGTCTTGGAAAGATGAATGGCACGGCAAATCTGCTGATGACACTCATCGTCGGACTGCAGACGACACACACCGCTAAATTTTAGCGGAAAACTATGGTTGAGCGAGAAGCTTGTTTAGCTTGTCACCAGACAGCTTCTCGCTCAACACCATTTTATCAAATTGGAGATATGAAAATGTTTAGTAAAAATATAAAAATACAAAAGCTTCTTGAATATGCTAAAGAAATCAAATCATTAGACGGTATTTCTAGTTTACTTAGTTGGGATCAAAACACAGGTATGCCAGCAAATGCATCAAATGCTCGTGGATATCAGCGTGGCTTAATGGCTAGTATAGAACATGAAAAGCTTACAAACAAAGCGTTTGGTAAAGTTGTGCAGGATTTAGAAACAGAAATATACAACACGCCTGAAAAATTTACACTTTATGATAAAGCGCTAATACGCGAGTCAAAAAGATTGTACGATGAAGCAACTAAACTGTCAGAAAAGTTTGTTAGGAAATATGAAGAAATCACATCCAAAGCATTTGGTTCTTGGAAAGACGCAAAAACAGCTGGCAATTTTCAACTATTTGCCAACGACTTAGCCAATGTTGTAGATCTTAAATTGGAAGAAACTGAATATATAGGGTACGAAAGTTCACCGTATGACGCACTATTAAATCAATATGAACCTGGACTAACCGAAAAGTTGGTTGCCGAAATATTTGACCCACTCAAAAGCTTTAGTCTAGATTTTTTGAAAAAGATTCAATTATCAAAAATTACGATTGATACTTCGATACTTAATCGAGAATACGATAGTCAAAAACAATTAGAAGTCAGCAAAGAGATTGCGCAAGGTATAGGATTTAATTTTGACAGTGGGCGTCTAGATCAAGCACCACACCCATTTACGACTTATATAGGCACGTCTGATGACGTAAGAATCACTACACGTGTAATTAAAGATTATATCCCCTACTCTATCCTGGCAGCAATACACGAATGCGGCCACGGCATGTACGAACAAAACATAGATAAACAGCTTGCACTGACGTATCTGTCGAGGGGAATATCTTATGGAATTCACGAATCACAATCACGCATGTGGGAAAATATGATTGGAAGAAGTCCAGAGTTCTGGGAATTTTGGTTCACAAAGTTACAAGTCAAGTTTCCAACAATACTAAAAATGGATGAGAAAGATGTGTTTATCAAAGCTTTGAATAAAGTTACACCAGACCTCATACGCGTAGATGCAAACGAAGTGACATATAACTTACACATAATCTTGCGATTCGAAATCGAAAAAGCTCTTTTGACTAAACAAATAAGTGTGCGCGATTTGCCTGAAATATGGAATTCGAAAACTAAAGAGTACTTTGGACTTATTCCAAAGAATGACGCTGAAGGAGTTTTGCAAGATATTCACTGGTCAAAGGGGTCATTTGGTTACTTTCCTACATATACACTGGGAAATATATATGCTGCACAATTTTGGAATACAATACGTGAAAAGTTGCCAGCTTTAAAAAGTGATCTTCAAGCCGGTAACTTTTCAAACCTGAATACTTGGTTAAAAGAAAACATTCAAAAGTATGGTAAAGCCTATACGGCTGATGAAATATGTATAAAAGTAACTGGAGAAAAACTCAATAGTAAATATTTGATAGAGTATATTGGCAATAAATTTAGTAGAATCTATACAGACATAAAATGAAAAACACAATATCAACACAACCATATAAAGGATCGCGTGACTTCTTCCCTGAAGATATGCGCGTCAGAAATTATATTTTTGATACTTGGCGCAAAGTTTGTCGCAGCTTTGGTTATGAAGAGTACGACGGGCCATTCCTAGAAACATACGAACTTTATGCAGCCAAATCAGGTGAAGAACTAGTAAACACACAACTGTACACATTTACAGATAAAGGTGAGCGCAAGGTTGCTATAAGACCAGAAATGACCCCCACTCTAGCACGCATGGTTGCTCAAAAATCTGGTAGTTTAACAAAACCCATTAGATGGTTTAGTATTCCAAATTTATGGCGATACGAAAAACCACAAAGAGGTCGCCTAAGAGAGTTTTTTCAATTAAATGTAGACATATTTGGCGTGGATACAATGGAAGCTGATTTTGAAATAATATACCTAATTACACAAATAATGGAAAAGCTAGGTGCAACAAACAAAATGTTTGAAATCAGGCTTAACAACCGTTATTTGACAAATGAAATATACGAAAAGTTAGGCTTTAAAACAACTCAATTTACACCAGTGAGTAAGATATTGGACCGCAAGAACAAAATAACACAATCAGAATTTGAAACAGCGCTTAAAGATGAAGCTGGGTTAGATCAAACACAAATTAAAGCTTTTTCTCTATTTTTGGAAGATCCATACAAACTTTTGACAAACACACGCGGAGCTACAGAGTTAAACACTTTGCTTCAATACGCTGAAAATGCAGGCATTGCGAAATATCTGAAATATGACCCAACTATTATCCGTGGGCTAGATTACTATACAGGTAATGTCTTTGAGCAATTTGACCTAAACCCCGAAAACAATCGAGCTATGTTTGGTGGAGGCAGGTACGATGACTTAATAGAAATTTTTGATAAGCCCAAGCTCCCAGCAGTTGGATTTGGCATGGGAGATGTACCCATGGAGTTGTTTTTAAAATCTTGGGATTTGTTGCCAAATATGGATCAAACTGAAACAGATTATCTTGTAACTTTGTGGCCAAGTGATGACGCGCAATTTTTTGCTGCATCGCTAGCGGCAGCCAAAAAATTGCGCCAAACAAGTTATAATTGCGAGACCTGGCTAACACCGAATACACCAATATCAAAACAAATTAGTTATGCCAATAAAAAGAATATCAAAAACGTGGTAATAATTGGCGAAGAAGAACTAAAACAAAATAAAGTAACAATCAAAGATTTATCAACAGGTCAACAGCAAATAATAAGTTTATAATAGCTTTTCATTTGGTATCATACATACATGACTCCTGCCAGACGTAACGCAATTATTCAAGTTTTCTTAGCAAACCTTATTTGGGCAGGTGCAGCTTCTATAATAAAGCTAACGTTGCAAGATATACCTCCATTCAGCTTTTTATTTATCAGACTTTTAGTAGTGTGCTTGATATTACTCCCCTACGCGCTTTTCCTCATAAGACAAGAAAATGTAAATAAAAAAGATTATTTCAATATTATATTAATAGGTATATGTTCACAAAGCGCATTGGCTTTTGTCTTTTTAGGTCTGAAATACACCACATCGATCGATATGACAATAATCGGCCTTATAGCCCCAGTACTATCTGTAGCCTTAGGCCATTATTTTTACAAAGAAGAAATCGGACCTAATATTAAAGTGGGATTACTACTTGTAACAGTAGGCTCGCTGATAATATTAACCGGGCCTACAATTCATAGTACAACTGGTATAACTATTGGGCAAAAGATGTTTGGAAACTTCTTGATCATTTTAAATAGCTTAGCATTAGTACTTTATATATTTGCAACGAAAATAAGCCTGGGACAAACAAGTCCTAATATTAAACGCAACATCAAATTACTCAAACTCAAACCTATGACAAAGCAATACACACCTGAATTACTCACTACAGTCTCATTTTACATAGGTCTATTAACAACAACACCACTTGCTTTTATAGAAGGCTTGGGAGGTTTTGGCTTAGAATCCACCTTTTCATTTTCAGAATTCACACCTCAATCAATAGCCGGGCTAGCTTACATGATCTTTTTATCCTCGATTGTGGCTTACTTTTGCTTTGGAAAAGGCGTTAAAGACGCTACAGTAACAGATACTGCGATAATAGGCTATTTAGGGCCTTTGATGGCTTTACCCTTCGCATACCTGCTCCTTAGAGAAGTACCTACGGTAAACGATATTATTGCAGGAGGCTTAATTGCGGCTGGCGTACTAATTGCTGAATTCCACAAAAACTGATAGAATGCCATAGCTTTAGGAGTCAATTATGAAAAAAGAGATACATCCAAAACTTAATAAAAACTGTGTAGTATCATGTGCTTGTGGCAATAAATTTACTACTATATCTACAAAAGAAGCCATTTCTGTGGACGTTTGTAGCAAATGTCACCCACTATTTACCAACTCTCAAAGATTGGTAGATACTGAAGGTAGAGTTGAGAAGTTTAATCGCCGTTTAGAAGTCATTAAACAAAAGCAACAAGCATCCAAGAAAAAATAGATGCAAGATACCTCTAAATATATAGAAGAATCTATACTCCAAACTCAACAAAAAGCAGCAGAGTTGCAGAAGTTACTCGAAGAGGCAAAAGCAAAAACTGACCATGACCTAGAAGTTATGGTACAAACCGAACTAGAAACAATAAATCAAGAAATAAAAGAATTACAAGAATCCCTAGAAACCATTGCGCACTCGGCACAAACCGACTTGAAAAAAACAGAAGTTGGTATAGACATTAACCCAAATATAGCTACTCTAGAAATTAGAGCAGGTACAGGTGGCCTAGAAGCAGGTTTATTTGCCTCAGATTTATTTAATATGTACTTACGCTTTGCAATTCTACAAAACTGGAAAACTGAAGAGATATTCATGTCTGAAAGCGAGATGGGAGCTATAAAAACCGTTGCTTTACAAATAAAAGGTAAAAATTGCTATGAACTTTTGAAAAATGAATCTGGCGTACACAGGGTACAACGCATACCTTCAACTGAAAGCGGTGGAAGAATACACACATCAACTGCAACCGTAGCTGTTTTACCAGAAGTAAAAATGACATCCATTGAAATAAAACCCGATGACTTAAAATGGGATTTTTTTAGATCTGGCGGCAAAGGCGGACAAAACGTTAATAAAGTTTCTACAGCAGTAAGACTTACACATATACCAACAGGGTTAATAGTCGAATGCCAAGAAGAACGCTATCAAGGAAAAAACCGTGAAAAAGCTTTGCAAATGCTAGAGTCAAAAATATATACCGCCATGCAAGAACAACAAGTAAAAAGCATAACGGAAATTAGAACCGGACAAGTAGGAACCGGTGAACGCAGTGAAAAAATACGCACTTACAACTTTCCACAAGATCGTATTACCGATCATAGAATTAATCAAAATTTTCATAATATACCAAGTATACTCAACGGCAATATTTCTGACGTATTAGAAGCCATGAAACAGTTGAATAAAGTAGAAACATCATCAAGCCAATAAATTTAAACACTATCTTCAATTAAATTGGTTTGAATTCACTAGACCCAAATAGATTAGATACGCTAATTAACTAAAGTTTTTTTGCTAACTCCAAAGCTTTGTCCAGTTGTAAATCTTGAGTATTATCTTTTGAACCCTCGGGATAAAGGTCAACTTCTACATCTGGTTGTAAGCCTTTACCATGCACCCATTCCTTTTTTGGTGTAAGCCATTTTTCTATAGTCAAATGCAGTGAAGACCCATCACTAAACTCCTTGGATTCTTGGATTGTACCTTTACCGTAAGACTTCTTTCCTATCAATGTAGCGCTCTTATTATCTTTCAAAGCAGCTGCCAAAATTTCTGATGCCGAAGCACTACCTTCATCAATTAATACATAAATTGCAGGAACTTTAGTCAAAGTACCTGTTCTTGTTGCTTTTATGGGTATGTCTTCACCTAGCGCAGTATGTCTAAACAAAACTGGAACGTCACTCATAAATTCTTCTGCTAAATACACTGCAGAATTTAGATAACCGCCCGGATTACTCCTTACGTCGACAATAACTGCATCTAGTTGATCCATTTTAAGATTTATTTCTGATACAGACTTGGCCCAGTCTGCATTTGTTGAGTCTCCAAATCTACTAACTCTAATATATGCGGTACCATCGCCTTTATCTTCCCACGATACACTGGGCACGGTGATAGCGCCACGCAAAATAGACACATCACGAGGCGCATCTGTACCTGTTTGAATTGTTAAAGTTACACTACTCCCCTGCTTACCTCTTATTTTGGCAACGGCATCAGTCAATGTACCGCTGCTCGTAGGCTGACCATCGATAGCCAAAATTCTATCTCGTGGTCTCAGCCCAGCAGCTTTTGCGGGAGAACCATCAAAAGGAGAAATGACTATGATTGCACCTTCTTCAAGTCCTAATTGTGCACCAATACCCTCATACTCGCCGTTGAGACTTTCACCAAACTCATCGTTGAGCTGCGGAGTTAAAAATGCAGTATGAGGATCACCCAATGCTCTAACCATACCCTCAACCGCGCCGTACAACATTTTTTTTGGATCAACAGGACGTTCTAAATATTCAGAATTAATAAGTTTCCATACATCCCAAAAAAGTCCGAAATCTATAGACTGATCATTAGGATTTTGATTAACAATCTTTACTTCAATCGGATGGCTAAGTATTTCAAATAAATACCCACGCTTCCCCATATAATAGCCACCATAAAAAAATGAAATAGCACACAGTAAAGTTATTAATAATCTCTGAAATTTTTCAAAAGTCATAGTTTTCAACTCAATAAAAAGATGTTTGGAATATGTATCTCCAATGGTTCATCATTTTTTTCGACTTTAACAAATATACTCGCATCACGAACGCTGTCAACCACACAAATTTCTCCAAAGTAAGGTTTTTGGAATATTAGAGCAGCTTGACCCTTGCGTACTAGCTTAAAAACAGGCGTTTTCAATTCCAAAGCCTTAAATTGAGTCTCTACTGGAATTCTTATTCTTTTTGTCTCACCTTGAAAAAATACGAATCTATTTGAAACGACATTTAAATAGTCATAAACTTGCATAGGCGTTCTACGATTACCAAATGACGTAATTACGCCTATTTCTAAACCCACGCTTAATGCGTACAAATAATCTTCGTACAACATACTTCCTACCAAAAGCGCACCGATTTTTAAATTGCTCGCTTTTTTAACGATATCTTTGTCTATATACTCGCCTGCATAAATTATTTTACCTTCAGACTTTTTTGAATAGTTTTCTAGATAATGCGGTATTAGCTTCATGTCAGGATTTGGAAAAGTAACGAGCTCACCAGATACAACTCCTCGCGAGCTAGCAAAAAAGTTTACATCTACTACTTGGGTCTTGAGAAGTATCGATGAGTTATCTACCACGTCGACAACCTCACCCCATAAACCAGCTAGTAAGGTGTATATTTGATTATTTGACGTACACTCACCCATTTCATCATACGGTTTTACGTATGACTTTTTTTTAACACTCAAAGTACCTTGAGAGGGCAAATTTCTCTCGATAAGAACACCATTTCTCTTTATAAGTTTATACAAAACAGGTAAATGCACTCAAAAAGCTCCTTTCAGCACTTCAAGCTTATCTACATATTTTTTGACCATATCAGATGACGCGTGCTCTTTCTTGTTCCGGCAATCCAAAACGATATAGTTTGGCGTTTCATCGCGTTTTAATGCATACTCGCGTAAACCTAGCAATTTACCTTTCACCGATATTTTTTGAAGTGCAAAATTACCTAGTGGAATTATAAATATATCGTTTGCCAAAACATCAACTAATTGCTTAGAGCCATCTTCAAAATCAAGTAGACACTCGATTCCGGTTGGATCATTTAACAAAGCAATTAAGTGATATGGCTTTGTTTTGACGCGTAGAGAAGATACACAAAATGTATCATACAGATCTATAAAGATATTATAGTAGCCTGGACTACTAACTAAACTGGTCAGTAAGTGTAATCTATACGCTTCTTTATCTTTTTGTAAAAGTCTACCGCCGGTAAATAAAATCTTGGAATTATCAGGAAACTCTATATCAACAGAAGCATAAAACTCATCTCTAAGAACTTGATCTTCAACATCATTCAAAACGATATTCGGTAAAACCGATTGTGTAAAAACATATGATTTGTTCAAAAACTCAGTTGGAACATAACTTATAACTTTTTGAGAAACACCTACTGTAAAGAGTCCAAGATAACAAGCAATATAAGTATCATCACTCAAACTGCTTTGCAAAGTACTATGATCCTTCAAGTCTACAATCACTGTATTTATTAGCTTTGTCGAAATCCCAATATAATCTTTTGTAATTATATGCATTGCTTCAGCCAAGAAGTCTTTTTCTGATATGTAGGATGTAAAAAAATCTAAATAAGGATAACGGAAAACACCGCTAGTCTTGGCCGCTGAACCCAAATCTAAGTTTGGTGTGTCTAAAATATAAGAAATCCCCTCGTAATGATTTATGAGATATAAAGTGTTGGTAGATAGACTGCGAGAAGCAGAAAGAGTTTTGGGCATGGGAAAATCATATCAGATAGCGTGTTTATCTGTATATGGTATCAATGCCATAAAACGTGCTTTTTTTACTTCTCTTGTCAAAAGTCTTTGATTCTTTGATGTCAACCCATTGTATTTTTGTGGGATTACTTTACTTCTATCTGTTATAAATCTGCGTAGAACCAAGACATTCTTATAGTCTGGTTTTGTACCAGTTTCTGTAAAATAACATTCTTTAGTTCTATTATCTTGTCTATTATTACTTGTATTATCGTGATTAGTGTCTTTTATCATATGTTTAATTAGAATCACCAGCTAAATCGTCTAGATTTAGATCATCCAAATTTATTTCTTCATGAGTTGTATCCATTGAATCAGGTTGTACATGTGAAGATTCTTCTACATCACCTTCACCACCATAACTACCAGATTGTTTGAGAACTATCATGTCTTCTATTACTACTTCTGTTTTGTACTTCTTTACACCAGTGTTATCAACCCAATCTCGTGTTTGTAAACGACCCTCTACGTATACTTTTGTACCTTTTTTGAGTAATTGGCCACAGATTTCTGCTAATTTATTCCAAGCCACTACGCTATGAAAATCAGCAACTTGCTTTGTTTCAGAATCTGTTTTCCATTCACGATTTGTAGCTACAACAAAACTTGCAACTGCAGTACCTTGTGGAGTGTACCTCACCTCAGGATCTCTTGTTAAATTACCAACTAATATAACTTTATTTACACTTCTTGAAGCCATATTTGCCTCCAATCAGCTTTGCGCTGTAACCAAATACCTTATTAAACCATTTAAATAGTTCATCTTTGTTTTGAAATCTTGAAGTTTTAATGAGTCTAATTCAAATAAGATTACTTCATAAAACCCTTCAGATTTAGTACCTATTTGATAAGAAAATTTCCTTTTACCCCAAGAATCATGTTTTGTAACAGTACCGCCCAAATCAGAGATCAAGGCTTTGATTTTTTCTACTAGTTGAGCAGCACCCTCTTGGCCCAAAACAGAATCTTCTATTGTCATTACTTCATATTTTTTTAACATAGTCGATTATTGAGAGATTATACAAACAACCCCTACAAATTGCTATTCCCCAAATTCTAATAATACTGGACAAAGCATTGAGAATACTACATCAAAAATGCCGGTTTTGCAATAAAAACCTCTATACATTAAATCTGAACTCTACTACATCTCCGTCTTGCATAATGTAGGTTTTTCCCTCTGTTCTAACCACGCCGGCGTCTCTAGCAGCTTTCCAGGTTTTATAGAATATGAAATCTTTATACGCCAAAACGTTTGCACATATGAATCCACGCTGGAAATCTGTATGTATTTTACCTGCCGCATCATAAGCTGTATCCCCAATATTAATAGTCCATGCCCGAGTTTCTTGCTCACCTGCAGTCAAAAATACCTGTAAACCCAACAAAGAAAAGCCTTGTTTTATTACTTTATCTAACCCGGTGTACTCTTGCCCCATATCGCTAAGATAGTTGTGTCTTTCTTGATCAGAGAATTCTATAAGCTCTTCTTCTAATTTTGCGCTTATAACAACATATGCGTCGCTTGGTAATAAAAAGTCTGGTGCATAATCTAATTTGATTTCATCAACATTTAACACATATAAGACTGGTTTTGCAGTTAAAAGGTCAATATCTTTTATTCTTTCTTTTTCTTCATGTGTTAAAGAAACACTACTTGCTAACTCGCCAGTTTCTAAAGCGGCATATAACTGTTTCAAAACAGCTAGTTTAGCAGGAATCTCTTTATCTGGAGTTCTGAGTAATTTTTCTAATCGTTGTATATGTTTTAATAGTACATCTAAATCGGCTAATATGAGTTCTGTATTAATAGTTTGTATATCGTCTTTTGGTGAGACTGCACCAGCACGTATTACATTCTCATCATTAAAGGCACGTACTACATGCAAAATAGCATCTACTTTACGTATATGATCTAAAAACTTGTTACCCAAGCCTTCTCCTTCATGCGCACCTTTAACCAAACCTGCGATATCGTAAAAAGTTATAAGCGCAGGAACAATCTTTTTAGTCTTTACTAAATCACCCAAAACTTGAAGACGGCTGTCTGGTACGTCAACTACACCTACATTTGGCTCTATAGTGGCAAACGGATAATTCGCTGCCAAAGCCTCGTGTTTTTTTATAAGCGCATTAAATAAAGTTGATTTACCGACATTGGGTAAGCCTACTATTCCTACAGATAAACTCATGCTGAGAGTATACCAGAAGTAAAAAAAGGACTGTCCTTTAAGAGGTCAGTCCTCTATGAGGACTGATCTTGTATATGTATAATTTCTTTAATGCCAAAGAAATGTATTTTGTTTTTATTTTTGTTTGTTTTATCTGTACGACTATCACCTATTGGATTTGCAGAAACAGACATCACCCCTCCAACAACAACAAAAGCTGTCACCCCAGTATCTCCAGACGGTAATAACGGATGGTATAAACAACCAGTAACTGTGCAACTTACAGCTACAGATTTGGGAAGTGGTGTTAAAGAAATAAATTACAAAGTGAATACTGGCAGCTGGCAAAAAGCGTCGTTTCCAAATTCTCTAAATTTAATACCAAATCCTTCTTTTGAAACTACAGATAATCTTTCAGACACGCTGATTCAAGATTGGGACATAACAACACCAGGACAACCGCAAACAAGCTATACACAAGACACCACAGTATATCTACCAGAATACAACACTTCCTCAGCCAAAATTGAATCACAAGATTTGGGATGGCATGGTATTAACCATGCAACAACGTTTGCACCGGCACAGTCATATTCAAATATGAGCGCATCTGTGTGGATAAAAACTAGTAATCTAAACGAAACAGCATACTTCAAGATATATGCAATATATCTTGATCAAAATAATGTACAACAAACAGCACTAATAACACAAAGCCAAACTCTAACTGCCACTCACGATTGGACTTATTTGAGTACAAGCTTTATTGTCAATGTCGACAATGCATTAGGTGTATATATGGATGTAGGGTTTGACGGTACTGGTACTACATGGGTAGATGCTGCCTCTATTACCCAATCTGTCACATCAGCCCAAACATCTGTAACACTACCAACTGATGGAACTTACCAAGTCGAATACTTTAGCGTAGATCAAGCAGGAAATATAGGCGTTAAACCGTGCGTATACCCAAATTGCCCAAAGATTAAGATAGATCAAACAAAACCCGGCGATTGGCAAAACGCTGGTGCCTTTAGAGGTTTAACTGGACCGGCACATTATTTGTGGGTATACACAAATGTTAATGACACTACCTCAGGATTATCTACATTCACAGATAAGTATCAATACAAAACCGACCAAAATACTACATTTGGAAGCTATAACGATTTGAGTTCATGCAATGGTACCTGGCAAACAGATATGTGGAGAAACTTATTCTCAATCCCCTTTTTTCCAGGTGCAACTAGTGGCTACCTTCTTACACAGAGAACCAATTTTTGTAACAATAATTGGAGCTCTTGCAAATACGTAAAATTTTATGCCGAAGATATGGCAGGAAATTCTGCTACTAAAGACTATTGCATAAACGGTCCCTGGGTCAAAGTGCAAGGCGGAGGCATCTCTCGTGCAAATGCAGGAATAAACATGATTGCCGAAGCTACCACTCGAAACACAGACGGACTTATAGAGTCGGGTAATATAGACATAAACTTTTTTGACAGTTCTAAAAGATACGAAGTCAAAAACTCACCTACACCAACATCAACTAAGTACGACGAGTTATACGCGATAACAACCAATAAGACTACAATAACCTCATCACTTCCAGCGTCTTCAGGTGTATATGAAATTAATGGCAACTTTACATTAAAACAATCTAACTTGGGACAAAATTATGAAACACAAAAAATAAACCAAATAGTATTTATAACAGGTGATTTAACCATAGAAAAAGATATGGATATAAATAACGAAAGTTCAATATTATTTATAGTGAAAGGAAATATCCTAATAGCTAAAAACATAAATAATATTGAGCTCGGGCTAATTTCCGACAACAATGTCCAAACAGCATATAACGCAAACGATGAAAATACGCAACCTCTCAATATAACTGGGTTGTTAGTAGCGAATACAATTAGTTTCCAAAGGACACTGCAAGGTACAAACAATACCGAAGAACCTTCTGAAATAATAACGTATCAACCTAGCCTCTTAATAAATCTGACTGGATATTTCAAAAATAACAATGTGATTTGGAGAACAACACAATAATCAAGCTAACTGCGTCTCTTTATTCTAAATCTGCCATCATCCAAATCTTCTACAGTATAACCAAGGTCCAAAATTTGTCTGCGAATCAAGTCGGCTTTATCAAAAATACCTGACTTTCGATACTCGTTACGCGTTTTCACCAAATCCAAAATGGTTTTTGGTACATCAAAGCCAATATAATTGACCAACTTTAAGCCCAATACCTCATCAATTTTTAAGATAGTTGCAACTTTGTCTTCTTCGGCAATATCACTTTTTATAATTTCCCAAACAACGGCTAATGCTTTGGGCATATTTAAATTGTCGTAAATAGCGTCTTCAAACTGAGAAATAAAGTTTTTATTCACATGCGCGTCTGGATTTTCTTTATACCCTGACAACACATCACATAATTTTTTGTATGCATTTTGAGCAGCCTGCAATGACGCCCATGAAAAGTTTATCGGGCCATCATATATTGCTGTCATATAAAAATATCTAAGGCTCAACGGATCGAATCCTCTATCTTCAATATCAGAAATCGTATAAGCATTATTCAAACTCTTGCCCATACGGCCACCATCTACTTGTAAAAATGCACCATGCACCCAATAGTTACAAAATGTCTCTCCTGTAGCGCATTCTGCCTGTGCAATTTCATTTTGATGGTGTAACTTGAGGTCCTCGCCACCAACATGTATATCAATATGATTTCCAAGTTCTGCCATAATCATTGCTGAACACTCAATATGCCATCCAGGAAACCCTACGCCCCATGGAGATTCCCACTCTTGCCAACGCTTTTCATTAGTAGGAGATAATTTCCATAAAGCAAAATCCATCGGGTGCTTTTTCTCTGGGTTTGGTTCTATACGCGCACCTTCAGAAAATGAAGCGTCTGATAAGCCCGTTAGTGCCCCATATTTTTGAAATTTCTGAGTATCAAAGTAAATACCGTCGGTAATTCTATATGTAAAACCAGTACGCTCCAGTGTACGAACCAAAGCTATTTGTTCTTGTATATAATCTGTAGCTTTGGTGAATTTACGAGGTTTAAGATAATTTAACTTTTCATAATCAGAAAAAAACGATTTAATATAAAAATCTGCGATTTCTCGAGCGCTTTTACCTTCTTTAGAAGCAGCTTTTTCCAACCTATCTTCGCCTTCGCTCGCATTACCTTTGTTATCACCCGTTAAATGACCAACGTCTGTTAAATTCATTATAAAATCAACACTATTGCCTTGGAATAATAATGTGCGATGTATAAGGTCACTCAAAAAGAACGTACGATAGTTCCCAATTGAAGGATAGTCATAAACTGTTGGGCCGCATGTATACATTTTGACCTCACCGGTTTTCATAGGCGAAAATACTTCTATTTTTTTGGTTAAAGAGTTGTGTATCTTAAAACTCATATTGCAAAGATTGTATCAGATCGTGTCAAAAGTGTATTTGAAAAATGCTTATATAGAGTGTTTTAGAAATTTGATCTACCCTCTAGTGCTCTTGATAAGGTTATGTTATCAGCATACTCTATATCACCACCTACTGGAATTCCTCGTGCTATACGGGTAATGCGAAGTCTAGTACCGTTTGTATCCAATTGCCTTAATAATCTTGATATATAAATAGCAGTCGATTCTCCTTCCATATTAGTTCCATTAGAAAGTATGATTTCGATAACTGTAGTTTCATCAGCAACCAAAAGACTCTCAACTCGTGCTATCAACTCATTTACAAAAATATCTTCGGGTCCAACGTTATTTAGAGGGTCGATTACACCGTGTAATACATGGTATCGGCCGTCATAACTAGTTTTCCCATATGCCAAAACGTCTAAAGGAGTAGTTACAACTAGAATAGAGTGCTTGTTTCTAGCCGAATCGTCGCATATTGAACACAAATTATTCTCAGAGATATTTTTACATTCCTGGCATAAAGAAATACTTTTTTTAAGATCAACTAACGCCGAAGCAAAGTTTTCTATTTCGTAATCTGGAAAGTGCAACAAATGAAAAACTAGTCTTTGAGCGGTTTTGGGACCAATTCCTGGTAATCTTTCAAAAGCTTCTGATAATCTTGAGATTGCACGAGGTATTTTCATATACAGCCATTATAAAGGTAATCCACCATCTAACATGTTTATAAGTTGTGAACTATCTAGTTTTTCGCTTTGTACACCTGGCATAACAATATTTAAATCTGTTAAATTACCTACCTCCCTACTATCTGACTTCTTCCGAATATCTTGGTTTACTATGCATGAAATACGCAATTTATTACCGTATATTTGAGAAAGAACTTCTTCTACAACAAGTCTATTGCGCACTACTTCTAGTCTTTCTTTGTGAAATGGGTAAGCCACTTCCAAATTTAGTATAGATTGATTTATAGAAATTGGCGTAGCATTTTTTATCAAAGTACATATAGATACATTTATACCAAATAAATTCTCGACAACTGTGGGCCAAAACTCTTTTATAGTCTCCAAACTTATTGTTTGTGCTATTTCTGCTGCCAAGTCTTGGTCTGATTTGGTCTGAGTAATCTCTGTTTCAGCTTGGCTTGCACCTGTCTCATCATTTGGCATTTGCTTCTCTATCTGAGGTTCACTATCTATAGAAATAGGACTAGCCTTCTTTTGTTGTGGTGCAGACGGCGGTGCTTTTGGAGTAAAAGTAGCATTTAGAGTTTGTATATTGTTACCTCGGGAACAAACCTCACACAAAGCAATCTCTAAAGAAATCTGAGGAATGTAGCTGTCTTTAATACCTGCTTGTGCAGATGAAAACAATTGCAAATAGAGTCCCAACATCTCTACTGTCAGATCAGTACTCACTGTTTTAAACGTATCTAAATCAAAACCATTAGAAATCAAATAGTCATGTGCGCCTGATTTATAAAACAAGAGATTACGAAGATAGTTTAAAAAGCCACCTGTCCAATAAAACAAATCTGTACCAGATTTAGCAACATCACTAATATAAATCAAAGCGTTAGATAAGTCTTTTTCGATTAAAAAGTTTACAAAAACATCATAATCACTGTATTTTGAAGCTTCTATCAAAGAATCTGCATCTACACCACCCTCTATTACTTGTTGTAACAAAGTCTCTGCGTCTCTAAAACCACCAGCCGCACTGCGAGCTATCTTGATCAAGTCAGACTTAGATACTTTTGCTTTTTCTTGTTGAGCTATAGAACCCAATTTGGTTACCAACTGATCCATGCTAGCAGACTTAAATTTGAAAACCTGGCAACGAGATTTTATAGTATCAGGAACTTTGTGCAATTCCGTTGTGCATAAAATAAAATGCACATGAGCAGGAGGTTCTTCTAACGTCTTGAGCAAAGCATTAAATGCCTCTGTTGTTAACATGTGGACCTCATCTATAATGTATATTTTATTTGTACCTGTAGATGGAGCTAGATTAGCTTTCTCGCGCATACTTCTAATATCGTCAATGCCTCTATGACTGGCAGCATCTATTTCTATAAGATCAATGTACGAACCATCGTTTATAGAGACACAAGCTGAACATGCATTACAAGGATCTCCATTGGCTTGTAGATCTGTGCAATTGAGCGCTTTTGATAATAACCTTGCCGTGGTAGTTTTACCCACGCCACGAGGACCTACAAATAAATATGCGTGTGCAACTTTATGATCTAGTAACTGTTTTACCAACGCATCAGCTATTTGATTTGGTTTAGAAATTTCGCTAAAAGTTTGTGGTCTGTATTTGGTATAAAACATCTATCTTAGGATATGAGAAACCAGACGACTTATCCACCAATAATTGTTTGAAGTTCGATGCTTTTTATCGTATGGGTCAGGGTATTAAGCTCATCTGCAGTAAATTTTTGTAAAACCCAATCTTCTACAGCAAACGAATTTGTTAACGGCCTCCCTATGCCATACCTAAGCCTCCAAAAACCGTTTGTCCCCAAACTAGTTATGATATCTTCTACCCCATGATGCCCACCACTATTTTTTGCAAAATGTTTTTTATAAACACAAAAAGGTAAATCAACATCGTCATGAAAAACTATAAGATCTTCATGTTTTATGTGATAAAAGCTTAATGCCTTAGAAACCGAAGGTCCAACGTTATTCATAAATGAATTTGATTTGAAAAATACAAAATTATCATAAACAGCGACCGAACCGCCTATTTTAGTATTTTGAGAAAAGTTTACACGCGCGTCAGAAATTAGTTTATCGACTATCATATAGCCCACATTATGGCGTGTTTGAGTATATTTTGATCCAGGATTACCCAGACCTACAAGTAATTTCATAACTAGCTTTTACCTACTGATATACCATGAACACTATGTTCGTCGTCATCATCATGATGAACTCCTAATAAATGGAGTACACCATGACCTACCAAATCGGAAAGTTCTTCTTGAAGAGTATTATTATAGTCAGGAGCTTGTCTAACGGCTTGATCAACATTTACAACAATATCCCCCAAATAAAAAGTGTCATTGTCGACTATTTGATCAACGCTAAAAGATAAAACATCGGTAGGATAATCTCTTTGCAAATATTTACCATTGAGGCTTTTTATATCCTTGTCGTGAACTAGAGATACATTAACAATTATATTGCGATTCTTGGCTAATATATCACTATAAGAATTTTTATCATTAATAGCTAAAATATCAGCTTTAGGTGGATTGGCAGTTTTACTTGTCTTTTTCAAACTCAATCTTCCTTTCAAGGTCTTTTTTGGCTTGTCTTTTGATCTCACTTTTCTTTGTAAATCGGCTTTTAGTTCTGAATTCCTTCAAAATACCCGATTTAATAACCATCCTATTAAACCTTCTCAAGGCCTGTTCAAATGTTTCATTTTTTCTAATCTTAATCTTTGGCATTATAAATAACCAACCGCTATCATATACGATAGCAGTTTGATAAGCACCCCCATCCAAAAAAACAACTTTTATGCAACAGCGAAGATTGTATCAAAAACCACACGATTTATCTACGCTTAATGGAATGAGTATATAATTTGATTGATAAATTTTCAATTAGAAGTTTATAAGTTCTAGAAAATGTTGAGTATATCCTTTACTGACACCAAAACCAGCAAAGTCAGTAGTAGCAACATACCCACTTTATGTATAGCAATCTCGTATTTTGGATTAATCCTACGACGAATAATAAGCTCTAAAAGTACGAAAAATACACGTCCGCCATCCAAAGCTGGGAACGGTAAAACATTCATAACTGCTAAACTCAAAGACATAAGCGCAGTATAATCGAGAATGCTTAGCACCGCTCTTGTACCTGTAGTATTTTCGAGTATCGATTTTATTATCGAATAAATACCAACTGGTCCAGCAACACTAGATGAAACCGGCTCTGTACTATGGGTCTCGAATGATTGTTTAACAACATTAGAAATCGCAAATAAAGAATAAGCAGACATATTATAAGCATGCAAAGGGCCAGATAAAATTCTTTCTAGAGTAGAATCGTAAGACACATGAGTCGCAGAAGTCAGTAAAACACCCAAGATTGGCTTGCCAGTCTCGTCAAACTTTGGAGATAAAGTAATCGTTCTCTCAGGAGAATCAGATATTATATCTTGCACAACTATATTTACAGGTTGATTTGCCTTATCAGCTAATAAAGCTCTGATCTCATCTACATTTGATACAGCTACACCATCTACAGATAAAACTGCTTCCCCAACCTTTATACCTGCAGCCGCTGCTGCTGTATCTGGTTTTATATCAGCCACTACTGTTGTGATATTGTGCTGTGTTCCAAATCTGAACTGATAATCAAACAACAAAGGTATTCTAAAAGAAGCAAATGAATGGAAAGCAAATAAAACATAATATAGTAAAAACGCTAAAAGCATATTCATTACTACACCAGCCAAAAGTATCTGTAGCTTTTGAAATGGGGTTTTTGAAATAAAGTTTTTTGGATCATGCTCGGCAACTGTTAATTTATCTGCATATTCTTGCGTATCTTCACCCCGCATAGAAACAAATCCACCAAAGGGTAATAAATTGATTGAGTATAATGTACCTTTAAACCGCTTACCAAAAAGGCGTGGCGGTAAACCAAATCCAAATTCCTCTACTTCTACCCCATTCCATTTAGCCAATGCGAAATGTCCCAGCTCATGTACCAAAACTAGTACAGATAAAATAATAAAGAAAATTAAAATTGCCATAACTAAATTGTCATCAAATCTTTCTTTTTTGCTTCCAAAAGGTCATCAATCTTATTTGCAAATTCTTTGACTGTGTCTTCAACTTCTTCTTTTAAAGTAAATTTTTCGTCTTCACCAAGTTTCTTGTCTGTAAAATCTTTATCAATCTCTTTCATAGCATCTTGCCTAATACCTCGAATTGTTTGCTTTGTATCTTCGGCTTTTTTGGCTGCCAGTTTAGTCAACTCAACACGGCGCTCTTCTGTCAAAGCAGGAATAGGCACTCTTACAACATTGCCGTCATCCGTAGGATTCAAATTTAAATCAGACTCGCGTATCGCTTTTACGATTGATTGAACTAGCCCTTTATCCCATGGAGAAATAACCAAATTCTGAGAATCTAAAACAGTAATAGATCCCAATTCTTTCATAGTCATCATGGCACCATATGCACTAACAGATAAATTTTCTAAAATGGAAGTGTTTGCCCTACCGGCGCGAATAGATACTAGTTCTGATTGTAGGAATTCTAATGCTTTATTGAGACGAGACTTTAATTCTGTTTGAGTCATTAACGTACAGTATACTTAATGAATTTCTTTATCTCAACCTTTTCTCCGACTTTAGCTACAAGTTCATTCTGCAAGTCGCTTACTTTTTTGGATGGATCTCGTAAATATTCATCATCCAACAATGCTTCTACTGTTTCGTAATCACCTACGCATACTTGCATTGCGACTTCTGATACGAATTTTTTGAAATCTTCTGTTTTTGCTACAAAATCTGTTTCACATCCAACGTGTACCAAAGTTCCAACTTTACCACCCAAGTGTATGTATGAACCAACCAAACCATCGCCTGCAGTTCTATCCATTTTTTTGGCTGCTTTGCCCAACGCGGTTTTCATCAAAGCTTCTTTTGCTTTATCATAGTCTCCGCCGTTATCTTCCAAAAATTTCTTGGCTTCTACAATACCGGCACCAGTTTCATCACGCAATTTTTTTATTAAATCGATATTAATCATGCTTTATCCTCCTTAACTTCTTCTTTTACTACTGTTGGTTCAATTTTACTCTTTTGTAAATTCTTTTCATACTCTGTATAACCACTCAAAATTGCATCTGCAATAGGTCTAACCATAGTAGCTATAGACATTATCGCGTCATCATTTCCAGGAATAGCGTAAGTAATATCGCGTGGGTCAGAGTTTGTATCTATAATAGCAACAACAGGTAAACCAAACACCAAAGCCTCACGAATTGCAGTACGTTCTCTTTTGGCATCAATTACAAATAAGACCTGAGGTTTATCGTCTAGACCTACAAGACCGCCGATTACATCATCAAGCTTTGCAATTTCTTTATCTAGCAATAATTTTTCTTTTTTAGTGTAATGAGAAAATTCACCAGTTTCTCTGTCTTTAACAAAACGTAAATATTTGTTTATATTATTTTTGATTTCACCAAAATTGGTAATAGTTCCACCAAGCCATCTTTCTTTTACAAATTTGGCTCCGCAACGAAGGGCTTCAGATTTAACAACGTCTTTTGCTTGTTTCTTTGTACCTACAAAAACTATTTTCTTGCCTTCTTTTGCTGCTTCGTATAAGAACTCACAAGCTACTTCCAAAGAATCTCTTGTTGTTTCCAAATCGATGATATGAATATCCTTTTTGACTGTGTAAATGTACTTTTCCATGGCTGGATGCCATTTACGCACTTGATGCCCAAAATGAACACCTGCATCAAATAATTCTTGTATTGTTGGTAATGTATATTTTTTTGACATATAAACTAGTTAATCTTTTATTATTGGGTTCGGCTTCTATTCTAAATCTAAAAACATGAGCTATGAACCCTCACTTGCACCCCAAACGGGAGATTATTGCAAGACACTGTGTAAATTAACATAGAGAAAGCTATATGTCTAGAGAGTTATGGGAGTTATGGAGGGTCAGTCCCACCCAAGGACTGACCTTTATAGCATCTGTGCCAAAATGAAAGTTGTAAAACCAAGATAAAATAGACATTCTAATCGATTTTACAAAGATCGCATACTAAATTTTATAGAAATAACGTGTAAAGTTACAGTAAATGTTGTTAGTATAGGTAATTGTAAGTACAGATGTTAGATAGGTACAGTACTTTTGAAGGACAGATCTTTATTCGTCAACCACTACAGGAAGCGGATTCTTCCAAGAAGAATAATCGCAATCTGGATATTTGCTGCACCCATAAAACACTCGCCCCTTGGCTTTTTTGATAATGACATCACCTTCACTGCATTTTGGACACTTCATACCGATTTTTTCTAAATACGGCTTTGTAGTTTTGCATTTTGGATAATTGCTACAAGCCAAAAACTTTCCAAATCTGCCAGCTTTCAATACAAAAATACCGTCTGCACATTGATCACACTTACCAAAGTCTTCTTTTTCTTCCTCGGCTGTTTGATCTATAGGCCTTGCATAGTTACAAGCAGGATAATTTGAACAACTAATAAATTTACCAAACTTACCCAGCTTGAATATAAGATCGCTTCCGCAGTCTGGACATTTTTCTCCAACTGGGCCCAAATTTGTAACGTCTCGTTTTGATAGCTTAGACTCCCCTTCTTCAACTTCTTTTTCAAAAGGAAGATAAAAATCTCTAATCATTGGTACCCATTCGGCTTTACCTTCGGCTATATCATCGAGCTTTTCTTCCATTTCTGCAGTGAATGTATAATCTACAATGCCCGGAAAATGCTCTACCAACAAGTCTATAACTACATAAGCCACATCTGCAGGAAAGTAATAACGGCCTTCTTTTATTATGTAGCCTCTATTTTTTATATTAGAAATAGTAGGTGCATATGTAGAAGGTCTTCCAATACCAAGTTCTTCTAGCTTTTTGATCAAAGACGCGTCTGAATATCTGGCTGGTGGCTGTGTAAAATGTTGATCCTTTTGAGTAGACAACAAATCTAATACATCGCCTTCGTTCAAATCTGCCGGTAATTCTTTGTCTGAAGATTCATTTTCCAATCCCAAGTCTCTCTTTACTTTCAACCAACCATCAAATTGCATGATTGAACCACTTGTTTTGAGTTGGTAGCCTTTTTTTGAAGCTACTATAATAATCGTTTGCTCGTATTGTGACGACGTCATTTGGCTAGATAATGCTTGTGAATATATCAATGCATAAACATTTTCTTCTTCTTGAGTCTTCAACATAGTTGGAACAAAAGTAAGGTCTGTAGGTCTTATAGCTTCGTGAGCTTCTTGTGCATTCTTTGACTTTGTTTCATATGCGATTGCTTGTGCTGGTAAATATTTATCGCCATATGACTTTTTGATAAATTTTCGAGCTTGATCTATAAATTGAGGAGATAAATTTGAAGAATCTGTTCTGTGATATGTAATATGGCCTTTTTCAAATAACTTTTGAGCTGCGCTCATAGTTTTTTGAGCCGGGTATCCAAATATATTCGCAGCTGCTTGTTGCAATGTAGATGTACGATAAGGAGCAGATGGGTTGCGTTCTCTACTAGATTTTTTAATCTCTAAAATAGCAAATTCGTCTGATTTCAGATCATTTTCTATTTTCAAAGCTTGCTTATCGCTTTGTATTTCTAAGGGTTTACCTTCAAATTTATCTAAGTCTGAAGTAAATTGTGCTTTTTTGTTATTTTTAAAGTCTGCAGTTATGCTCCAATACTCATCTGCTTTAAATGCATTGCGTTCGCGTTCTCTTTCTACTATCAATCGCACAGCTACGCTTTGAACCCTTCCTGCAGAAAGGCCGTATCGCACCTTTTTCCAAAGTAATGGGGACAATTTATATCCTACTAATCTATCTAATATACGCCTAGCCTGCTGAGCATCTACTAATGCAGTGTTTAAAGTGCTTGGATGAGCAAATGCTTCTTCTACTGCTGTTTGAGTAAGTTCATGAAATACTACTCTGGAAAATTCGTGTTTATCCTTCTTATGAGTAAGTAAATGCTTCAGATGCCACGCTATGGCTTCCCCCTCGCGATCTGGATCAGTCGCTAATATTATGTTGTCAGCTGTTTTGGCTTCTTTTTTCAAAAGGTTAATAGTTTTTGTGGCTTTTTCGGGCACTACATACTCTGGTGTGAAATCTTTTTCTATATCTACACCCAAACCACTTTTTGGCAAATCTCTAATATGCCCCATCGAGGCTTCTATTTTATATTTTTTGCCTAAGATTTTGGTAAGTGTCTTGGCTTTTGTTGGCGATTCGACTATGACTAAGTCCATGATTGCAAGGATACCACACAGAGACAGGGTCAGTCCCCTTCGGGGACAGACCCTACCCAGATGTGTACCAAAACAAACCTTATAAATACAACCAAAAATGACTAGAAGGTGCATATCCACCAAAGATCGCACCGCAAATCCGGAAAACTTTTCAACATAAAACAACGCATATCCGTATAGCTATAATAAAGCCACGGTACAGGAGTTAACCAAGTACAGTACTTCTGAAGGACAGATCCTCACTTAGTCCCGTACCTACAACTTAGAATGGCGGTCGCGTATGTATAAAACTATTGACAAAACCTATGATACCTGATATATTATCTATCGTTAATACCCAAACATCGGCATATCTCCCATACCGGGAAAAACAAAAATATGCCTAACAATTCAAGGAGAAATCTCATGTTCAAAAAAATTGCCCCCTACCTCGCCTTACTGTTACTGGTCCTCGCAAGCCTGGCTTGCGGACTGGGCAACCCCCAAAAGATTGGGGGGACGACCGACGGACTTTCGGGGCAATCCCCCACGGCGGAAGCCGTAGAGGCACCAACTGAAAGCCAGACGGGCACTATGCCCGCGATGGTCATCGGTACTCAACCAAAAACCTTGGCTGAATTCCGAAGCTGCAACAAAACACTTGTCGATTGGCAAGCCCTCAAAAACACCTCAACCCTAACCGACATGGCTACCCCATGCCGAGTTGCCGCCTGGCAGGGCATTGAGGTTGATGGGGTCGTCTACGATCCCACCACTGAAGAGGGCTTTAATGCCCTCTCGGCGATGCCCTAAGGGCATCACAAAGCCGCCATCTGGCGAAAAGGAAAAGTCTATCGAGCTTCGGCTTGATAATCAACTTTATCTTTTCCCACTGGCGGCTTTTGTCGTTCTATAGGTAGTTTCTAGTAACTAATACCCCTGTTTCTCAAACCACAAGTCCATCAACTTCCTCGCTATTGGAGCAGCGTCGTCAGCTCCTCCACCACCACCTTCTATAAAAACAGTCAAAACTATTGGTTTAACATTGTCTTTTACTTCTAAAGGACCAAAAACAGTAAATAACGCGTGTGTACCGTATTCGCCATTTGGCTTGTAATACTCAGATGTACCAGTTTTCCCAGCTATCTCTAAACCTTTATGCTTATCAGCAAAATCAAAAAAAGGATACCCTGTACCTCCGGGGCTGACAGCTAGCTTTAAACCATCCCTTACAATAGCAAGCGTCTGATCATCGACAAAGCCTTGCGACTGAATTTGTGAAGTATGCTCAGGCTCGCCTTCAATTTCATTTACGACTCGAGGTACAAAAATCTTACCTTGAGATGCAAAAAGGCTTGTAGCCTGGTTTACCTGCAAAATAGTGCCCAAGACGTCACCTTGCCCTATCGAAGTAATATAAGTATCTCCCAAATACCAAGCTCGTGATTTACCATCAGGAAAATAGCCTGCAACCTCACCATTGAGGTCTATCCCAGTTTTTTGACCAAAGCCAAACAATGTTGCCCATTTGTTTATTTTATTTATTCCTAAGCCACCAACACCGTTGTATCCCCCACCCATTGTATAAAAATAAGTATCATTGCTTACTTGCAAGGCTTTGAATAAATCTACATCGCCATGACCATCTAATTTCCAATTTTTAAAAGTCGACCCACCTATACTTATAAAACCTGGATCAAATATTTGATATTTTTCTGAAACTAATTTTTCCATCAAAATTGCACTTGCCATAACCATTTTAAAAGTTGAACCAGGTGGATACACAGCAGCTATTACACGATTAAAAAATGGAAATCGTTCATCAGTATTTAACTTTGATAACTCTTCTGGAGAAATATTGTTAGACATTTTGGTTGGGTCGAATGAAGGATAGCTAACCATAGCCAAAACACCGCCAGTTGTCGGATCTTGCGCAATAATCGCACCTCCTGTTGATTTTGCTTCTGGGTCGTCTAATTTGGTTTTTAATAAATCGTACGCTAAAACTTGAAGATCTTTGTCTAAATAAGTTTTGAGATTGCGACCAGCAAATGCATCGCGCTTGTCTATTTGCTTAAAGTGACCACCCAAAGAATCTGATTCGACAATTTGCGAACCTGGAATACCAGATAAATACTTATTATAAAATTGTTCTACTCCAGTTTTACCTACAATTACAGGAGATAAACTGTCAGACAAGCCCACATACCCTAATACGTGCGCAAAAGCTTCACCATAAGGGTATTCGCGAACTGGAAAAGAGCTTATAGAAATACTAGAAAACTTATCGATATTTGAATCGATAGGCAAGATTTGCTCTTTTGACAAACCAGAGAGTATCAAAATATTTGTGTTATTTTTGTTTATTTCTTCTATTATTTTTGTATCGTCAAAAGGAATTAGTTTTTTTAATGTCTCTACTTCAACAAAACATTTATCAAATTTTCCAGCAGCATCGACGCATAATCTTGTATTCATTTGTATACTAAAGGCTGGCTTGTTTCTGGCCAAAATCTCGCCATTTCTATCAAAAATAGCACCGCGTTCTGCAGGAATAACAAATTCTAGAAATCTATTGTCATCAGACAAATTCTTGTATTTATAATAATCTACAACTTGCAACTGGACACTTCTAAAAATAAAAAGACAAATGAAAGCAACAACAGATACCGATAAAAACACCAAGAGTCGTTTTTTAGATATTTCATCTACACTAAACTTTTTGTCTTTGGGAGTATAAAAAGGTACAAAGTCAAAAACCTGATCCTCATTCATATGCAGTATACCTTTTTAAACCTCGGCGTAATGCCAAATAGCACACCGATGCATATACCACGCTCAGTATTGACCCAATTAGAATATATATATTCCAAAAACTATAGTTATAAATAAGCGATTTCATCAGTATTAAAAGTAAACAAAAAATAACTAGCATTGTCGGAATATTCTTGATAAATCTCATGTACAAAAAACTCAAAATAAAGATTAATAGGACATAAATAAACGCTGTGAAACCTATAATACGCATGTCAAAAAAATCGATAAATAAACCACCACAAAAAGCTGAAAAAAACGCTAACCTGATATTTCCAAGTAATAAAAATGCAAAAGCGAGACTCAATGTAATAGTAGGATTACCTGCTACACCAAAAAGCTCATAAAAAAATGATTTTTCCAAAACACTCGATATTAATAAAACAAAGAAAACTGTAATATATTTTTTCATAATGACTTTAATACGAAAACTTTTGTAATTTCTGAAATATTGTAATCCAACTTTAAAATAGCTGATTTCAAAGTGTCTGAAGGAGAAGATTCGATAGAAACAACAGTGCCCAAAATCAATCCGGGAATAAACTTACCATCGCGACCAGACGTAACGATTACATCTGAGATATTTAACACTTCACTTTGTAATATCTTTTCTAAAGCCAACGATGTGCCATATTTTCCTTTTACAATGCCTTCTACATGGAAATCAGAACTTTGACTAAATGCTGTAGCACTAAAATCTGGAGAAGTTACCAAACGAACTTTTGATCTAAATTGTGTTGCTTCTATTACATCACCCACCAAATACTTCTGTATCACAACACTATCCCCTACTGTTACAGCATCGGCTAGACCTTTATTTATAAAAATTGTACCGCCAGAAATATCTTCTGGGTTACCCAATACATCTGCCAGTATAAACATAGGAGTATTTACACTTTCTATTTTGATATTTAACTGACTCTTAAGAAATTCATTTTCTTGCTTATATTGTAAATACTGAGAGATACGAGAATTTAGAACAAGTATCTCTTGCTTATTAGCCTCGTAATCTTTATAAATCGATTTTAAATGAAAATAAAAGCTTACAGAATCCTTGAGATTCTTGGCTGAAGACGACAAGCCATATTGCACAGGCGACATGATATACAAAAAACCATCTCTAACTCCATTTAACAAGCCAAAAAAACCTAACAAAAAGACTATAAATGCAAATAAAAGTACCTTCACAATCAGATTTTACAATTAGATGTACAACAAACCAAATAAATCAAATTTTTACTGTATTCAAAAGCTTTTGATCGTCTAGTACTTTGCCACAACCGCGCACTACACAAGTTATCGGATCTTTTGAAATATTGACTGGAACACGCAATTCTTCTGATAACAATTTATCAAGGCCGCGCAACAAAGAAGTGCCCCCAGCAAGAACTATGCCATCACGAACTATGTCAGTCATCAAATCTGCCGGAGTTTCTTCTATTGCATCTTTTATACCATCGATAATTATATTTAAAGGTTGACGTAATGCTGCTCTGATTTCAGCAGATGAAACTTCTACTGCACGCGGTAAACCAGACTTCAAATCACGCCCTCTTAAAGTGGCGGTATGCTTATCTTCGTTTGGAAATGGATAAACGTTGCCGATTAAAAATTTTATTTCTTCCGCAGTACGTTCACCCAATAATAAGTTGTGTTGATTCTTGGCAAAATTAACTATTTCCACATCAAACTCATCCCCTGCTACGCGTATTGATTTATTTACTACTAAACCTCCAAGTGAAATAACGGCTATTTCACTTGTACCTCCTCCCATATCTACGATCATGGCTCCATTTGGTTGTGTAACATCGATACCCGAGCCAATGGCGGCAGCCATTGGCTCGTACAATAGATGCACTTCACGTGCACCTGCATTCTTCGCAGCATCAACAACTGCCTTACGTTCAACCGAAGTAGCCCCAGAAGGAATACCTATTACAACACGTGGCTTTGGGATACGTGGGAATTTTGTTGGCGTGTCGTGTATTTGCTTTATAAAATAAGAAATCATCTTTTGAGCCGCATTAAAGTCTGAAATAACTCCATCGCGCAAAGGTCTAATTGCCTCGATGTTCGCAGGAGTTTTACCAAGCATTTTTTTTGCCTCATATCCTACTGCCAATACCTCACGCGACTTTTTCATCACTGCAACAACGCTAGGTTCACGTATTATTATCCCTTTTCCTTTGACGTACACCAATGTATTGGCTGTACCCAAATCTATGCCTATATCATATGAAAAATATTGCAGCAATGAGCTAAACATATCAGGATGATATTACCACAGAGACTATGCAAGATCTGTCCTTCATAAGTACAGTACTTTCTAATATCGTTAGAATATACTCCCTTACTTTTTGTACATAAAAAGTTTATTTTTACGGTGTGCCTGAGAGAAACTCAATCAAACAATACATATCAAATGGTACATATCATGTTTATAATCGCGGCAATGATAAACAAACAATATTTAATGATGATGAAGACTATAGATATTTCTTGCACTTACTGGCGGCATATTTAACTAAACCAAATCATTTCCAAGAAATCAAAACAAGGTCCTTTTATAAAAAAATAAAACTTCATGCCTACTGCTTAATGCCAAACCATTTTCACTTACTGCTAACTCAAAAAAGACGCATGGACATGGCAAAGTTTATAAAGTGTTTATCAACCAGATATACGCTATACGTAAATAAGAAATACAAAAAGACTGGACATCTGTATCAAGGAAGGTATAAAGCGCGCCTAATTACTTCTGATGCGGACTTTATGAACACAAGCAAATATATACATCGCAATCCGACAGATATTCCAGCAAAACTAGAATCTTATCAATATTCTAGTTTAGGGACATATCTCAGTAAACATCGTACACATAGTTTTCTCTACCACAAAGATATTTACAAGTATTTCAATAACAATACACATGAATATAAAGCGTACATATTTCTAGAGGATCAGATCTTGGAAAGGACTGATCTGCTATAATCTCCACATGGCCGTTGTACCTATAGTCAAATACCCACATAGAAAGCTTACTCAAAAGTGTGTTCCAGCGGTTGGATTTGGAGAAGAAACAAAAGAAATTATAAAAGACTTAATAGATACATTAGAAGCCGCGAAAAATCCTGAAGGGGCTGGCCTGAGTGCACCTCAAATAGGTGCCCTCAAAAGAATCTGTGTAGTCAAAAAATTTCTTAGCAAAAAAGAAAACGGCGATAAAGAATATAAAAACATAGTATTAGTCAACCCTGTTATTACTAAAGTCTCTAAACAAACGAGCATAGATTGGGAAGGCTGTTTGAGTATTGATGATACATATGGACAAGTTGAAAGACCTCAAAAAGTACGTCTAACTTCATACGACGACAAAGGAAATATAATAAAAGTTGACGCATCGGGCTTTCTTGCACGAGTTATTCAACACGAGATCGACCATTTAAATGGCGTACTCTTTACTAGCAAAGTAATTGGGAAAACGTTAACTGAAAAAGAACTAGATAGTATGTATAGTAAATAAACATGAATATTGCTTTTTTTAGTACATCAGATAAATCTATTCCAGTCTTAGAAACTCTTTATAAAAATTTCAAAGTTGTAATGTGTGTAACAAAGCCAGACGTGGCAGTTGGGAGAAAAAGAGTACTCAGAGAAAATGCTACAAAGACTTTTTGTAAAAGAAATAATATCCCCTATCTCGAAGTAGAAAACCTGAAAAATGAATCAGCCACTGGTGTATTGAATGCTTTGGATAAGTATAATGTACAAATTGGCATTGTGGCTGATTTTGCCTTTATTATTCCAGAAAGTGTTTTTAAGAAACCACAATTTGGGCTAATTAATATTCATTTTTCAAAATTACCTCAATACCGTGGAGCTTCTCCTGTGCAATTTACTGTAAAAGACAGATGCCAATCTGCTGGGATAACACTCCACTTGATAGATAAAGGCATGGATACAGGCGATATAGTGTATCAAACCCAAATAAAACTAGAAGGTAATGAGAACTCTGAGACTTTATATAACACACTCTTTGAACATACGGCTACATGGATTACTCAAATCTTAAATAATTACACTAGCGGAATATTAAAACCTATCAAGCAAGTCGACGAGGAAGCTACATATACGAGATCTTTGAGCAATCCAAAAGTTACATTTATTCAAAAAGAAGACGCCGAAATTAATTGGACAAATGATATCCAAAGTATAGAAGCCTGCATAAGAGCCTATTATCCATGGCCTATCGCCTGGACATACCTAAAAAACATCGAACACAACGATAAACTTATGTACGACTTAAGCCTAAAATTAGAGATTAATAAAGATATAAAAATTAAAATTTATACAGCCAAAATTGTTGAAAATAAAATATTACCAATAGAAATACAACTCGAAAACAAAAATAAAATGACGTGGAATGACTTCTTAAATGGCTATACTGCAAACTAAAAGCTGCTTGTTAGGCTGTTACTTTAACTTTTTCTGCAGTTAAAGCTTTTTCTAATTTCGCTGTTTCAAATTTGATGCGTTTGATGCAAGAGCTGCAAATAGTATATCTTTTGGCTGTACCATCGATAACAATACGCTTACTAAACAAATTTGGTAATTTGCGAACTGTAGTACGGCGAGTTACACGCTTACCAATACCACGGGGCACTAAATTGCCTTTTTGATAGCCTTTATTACAAATTTCACAAACCTTTGACATAGCGAAGTTGATTTAACCACGATAATCTATTTTTTTCAATACTGTACAATAGAGATGCTTATGCTAGAATTTTGAAGCCTGCTTAGCATAAGACACTAACTTATGTGCCTGAGTAGCTCAGATGGTTAGAGCGGCGGTTTTGTAAACCGCAGGTAGTGGGTTCGATCCCCACCTCAGGCTCCAGAAAACACGTGCCGGGTTACCGAAGCGGTCAAACGGGACTGACTGTAAATCAGTTGGCTTATGCCTACGGGGGTCCAAATCCCTCACCCGGCACCATTAATAAAAAATTTACATGTATCTTCAGCCTGGGTAGTTCAGTGGTAGAACGCTTCCATGGTAAGGAAGAAGTCGCGAGTCCGATTCTCGCCCCAGGCTCCAGTAAAACCATACCATGGGGCTAGGCCCGGCTTAACCCTTTTTAAAAATATACAGCTTCACCATAAGTTAATTTCACAACTACACAAATAAAGTATTAGGGATTGGTATTAAAGTGATTAAATGCGTTCGAGTAAAAGAATAGAACGAAGGCTTAGCCCGGCTAGGCCCTTAATAGAACCGCACCGGCGAGGAAGAAAAAGGAAGGCATGGCCTAAGGCCTTTCTCCCTCACCGGGCACACGGCAACTTTAAGGAGTTGCCAGTTTAAAGTAATATATCGGGTATGTTATCTCCCCCCCGGAGACGCCAGTACCTGTTAACGTGAGGATAGGTACCTCACGATAAATTTTCTCTAATGGCCCGGAGAAAGGGCCATCAGTGTAGTACGGTACTGTAAGGCTTGGAAAATCGTACCAAAGACGACCTTCCACATTACGCGGGGCATAAGCTGTCAGGACGACCCGATCGTCCAACAAGCCCCGCTTACCACCAGCAGTAACATGGAGACGTAAATTCTCCACGAAACCGTTTTCGAATTTTAAGACGAGAGTGAATTCACTCCCATCAAAAAATTCGGCAGTACCATCCTGCTTAAATTCAGCGCTCGTAATAGATATGAGCGCGCTGTCTTCAGGACCAGTTGGTCCTGAGGGCGTTGGCGAGGAACAACTTACCAACCAACAAAAAACCCCTAATAATAATAGGGGCATCAACCATTTTGCGCGTTTCATCGCGACCTCCAATGAAAAAAAGATTCTACTCTATCTCCAGCAGCTTGGTTGATAGAATTAGTATCAGATATACTACCCTATAGTTGTGTTTTTGGCAAATTAAAACTAGACCTGGTCTGACCAGGTCCTATATGTTAATCCCCCACTTTATGTGTATAATCATGTAGCCTAGGGGCGTCGTATAGTGGTAGTACAGCGGTCTCCAAAACCGCTTGCGGGGGTTCAATTCCCTCCGCCCCTGCCAATAATATCAATCTACTAGCGTGTCATACGGAGAGCATTGATAAGGCATACCATAGCATTTTGCTTGTAATAGTATTTTTTCTTTATACCCTTTACCCATGTCTTCATAGCCTACTAAGGGAGTTCTATATCCCATACACTTACAAATCCTGCCACTACTACTAAATAACCAACCTCCATCAGGAAATGAAACAACAGATTTCGGATAAAAAAATAAAGTCAAAAGAATAAGTAACACAATGAATACTATCCAAGTTTGTATTTTATTAAACATACAGATTTATTATAGAAATTTATCATACGATTAGCCAGTACATTCCAATTATAATCACATAATATACACAGCACACTATCAAGTAGCTCAGGTGGTCTGCCAGCGCCCGGACAACCGTAGTGCCAGTTATCACTCGGTGGATATAAAAGTGAAGTTGGAAATAAGGCTGTATTTAAACTAGTAGAAGATCAGCGCTGTACTAAGCTGAAACGTGCACACATGAATTAAGGGGAATATTGTATAAGATAACAAGTTATTATTAATTATTCAGAGAAAGAAGGCGTACAATCGGTGCTTAGGCTTTCTATAAGATCCCAAACACTATCTTTGGAAGGTTGCTGGACCATATAAGTTTCTCCAGACTTAGCTCGCAAAACTAGCACTTTACTTGTCTCAGAAGAAGTTAATGATTTCACTTTACAAGATAAAATCATGTCTTCTGCGACTGTCCACTCGATATAACTGTGCTTCTTAGACTTTTGCAATACAAAATTATATAAAAACAAAGTCAGTACAAAAAGGATGCCTAGCAATATATATGATTTTTTACTTAATGCTAACTTCATTTTATTTCTAGTAATATTCTATGCCAATTGTCTTCTAAAAATCCACTTAGAAATTTCTATCAATATTAATGTTAACACCGATGCACCAAAAATATATATCCAATATACACTTGGCCAAACTATTTGGAAAAACTGCCTAGTTTCTACAAACAAAAATGGAAACACTTGTAATATTAAACCCGCAAGAACAGCGATTTGCAAATATTTATTGTCAAAAAGACGTTTACCTATAATAGAATTCTTGAGATGCCTTATAGAATAAACATATAACAATGAATTAACACCCATTGTGGCAAATGCAACTGATCTTGCAAGTATGAGATTGCCGGTATCATTATAAACGATCGCAAACAGTATGAATGCAAAAAAACCTGAGGCCAAAGAAACTATACCCATCAAGTATTTCATCCAAGGGGCTATCAACTGTGACGAAGTATCGCGCGGCGGGTCTTGCATTATATCTTTTGACTTTGTATCTATTGTTAGAGCAAGGCTAGGAAACCCATCGGAAACTAAATTGATCCACAGTAATTGCGACGCAGTTGCCGGCGAAGGGAAACCAGTTATCAAAGCCAATAATATAGTACTTATTTCTTGAAAAGCGCCACTCATTAAATAAAGAATAACTTTACGTATATTTTCGAATATACCCCTACCCTCTTCAACAGCATCAACAACCGTTGTAAAGCTAGAATTCAATAAGATTAAGTCTGCAGTTTCTTTTGCTACATCAGTAGCCTCATTTACAACGACACCAATATCAGATCTGGCTAATGCAGGTGCATCATTTACACCATCACCCAACATTGCTACTACCTCGCCGTTTGCCTTTAGTGCATTAATTATTTGTAATTTTTGCGCAGGAGAAGTACGAGCAAATAATTTAACATCTGTTGTTGACTTCAAAAGCTTTTCTAAATGCTTTTGCGTCATATTGGTCAAATCAGTTCCCAAATATATCTGAGAAACATTTATATCTAGTTGTGCCAAAACCGCTTTGGCGGTATCAGCATAGTCCCCAGTTATAATGACAAGTTTTATACCAGCTAACATTGCACGCTTTAAAGATTGTGAAACATCTGGCCTCACAGGGTCTGAAAATGCCAAGAAACCTACCCATGTGTAATCTACACCCAAGTTATCTGCATCAATAGATGTAATAGCTTTATTCACTGGCTTTTGGATATAACCTATCAACCGCATTCCTTTTTGAGATAACTCTTTTATTTGTAATCGGATTTTGGACTTTTCAGAAGAAGAAAGGGCCGTCATTTCTAAAACTACTTCTGGCGCGCCGTTTATAAATAAAATATTGTTGTGTGTATGCTTTGCAAGCACAGCAAAATACTTGGTCTCAGATGAAAATGGAATACTATCGAGACGGGCATATTTTGCAAAAAGCTCTTTACCATCCAAGACCAAGGTCTTCGACCAATTACTTGCTGCAATCTCTAACGGATCTGCCATATCGTTTGCTATGGTTACTTGGAAGGCTAACTTATCTATATCGCCTTGAGTTTCTTGTACAGCCATTTTTCCATATGTAAGTGTTCCAGTTTTATCAGTACAAATCGTAGTAACGCCACCCAAAGTTTCTGCCGATGCCAAATTGCGCACCAAACCTTGCTTTAACAAAATCCTTTGCATACCCAAAGCTAAAACCGCAGTAAACGATACTAGCAAGCCTTCTGGTATAGCTGATACTGCCAAAGCTACAGATGTAATAAAAATTTCAACAGGATTATTTCCCAACAAAAGGCCAATAAAAAAAACTAGAACTGTAAGAACCAAAATAAAAACTGAAAGCTTTCTACTAAATAAATTGAGCTGTTTCGCAAGTGGAGTTGGCTCTTTACTTTCTTGTATAGAACTTGCAATCTTACCAATTTCGGTATTGCTACCAGTATGTTCGACCTGTAGCAGCCCTTGACCAGATATAATTACTGTTCCCATAAATACCTTATCAGACCGTATTCTCGACACAGCGTCTGATTCACCTGTTATAGCCGCTTCTGAAACAAATAACCGGTTTGCTTCCAACATGACACCATCAGCTGGTATTTTGTCTCCGGCGTTTAAAATCACTAAATCGCCAGGAACTAAGTGAGATGTATGTATTTTTTGTTCGCGCGCATCTCTTATCACAAGTGCGTAAGTTTGAACTAGTGACTTGAGTGCCGTAAGAGAATCATTTGCTTTCTTTTCTTGGATAAAGCCCAAAATTGTATTTATGAATACTGAAAGTAATATGATCAGCGTGTCTGACCAATGGTTTAGAAACATAGTAATTATGGCGGCAAAAAGCAACACATATACCAATGGATTTTTTAATTGTGAAATAAATAACAATAAGCTCGAAACTTGAGGCTTTTCAGGCAAAACATTTTTACCATGTTTCTTTAGCAAATCGTTGCTTTGAATTGTCGTCAAACCTGGGTACTGAATAATATAAAAAGACATATACAAAAAGTATATCAGTAACTAGTTGTGCTTGGTGCACCGGATTGAAAGTGTGCCTCATGGCAAGTTATCAACCCAGTGCACCTGTGGTCATTTACGAGTTACTAATCTGTAAATGACCACTACTATAAGAAAAATGAACAGCAGCCCCGGGATGGGGCTTTCGGCGGCTTCAGCAGCCGCCATTTGCTCTGCGGATACCGAAGTACCCTGCAGAGCTGATTGATAGCATATCGGCCCTAAAAGGAGCGATATGAGTAGAAGAAAAACAATTACCTGACTTTTAAATGTCCTAAGCATAGGACACTCCTTTCCAAGATTCCAATCTATGATAGGAAATAGAACCTTGGGTAGTTTGTATGGATAAGTAGAAATTATACCTAAATAGACGTCTTTGCAAATTTTAAAATTGTATTTTTTGAGTGTATTACCCGATGGTGCACCGGATTGAAAGTGTGCCTCACGGCAAGTTATCAACCCGGTGCACCGTATTCATGGCTTGTAACGCCAAACCATGAATGCGAACACAAATATCGCCAGAGCCGTCATTACGGCGATGGCCACGATGGTTTGGCCAGTGGTACCAGGGGTACCAGTGGTAATCTCAGCAGCGGTGAGTTCTGGACGCTGTTGAGCGGCCCCCCCACCCCCACTAACCAGAGGCAAGAAAACTGCTTCTGCAGCACCAGCTGCAGAGGTTGCTTCTTGCTGAGGTGTTTGGCCTGAGAAGTAGCCAAACACCGTTGTGTGGCTCGGGCCTAACCAAAAAATGGCAGCCCCTACCACCGCGATAAGAAGCACTGCGGCGCCAATAAGTAGTTTGGTGACATCATACTTTGCTATGACGCCGTCGGCGCTAAGTTTCGTTTTCATCATTCACTCCTTTTCCAATTCCAAAGTTACAACCACACGGCTGAATAACTTTGGAACATTAGTAAGATAGAAAATATACCTAAATAAGATTTTTTGCAAACCTATAGTTGCTAGAAGTTCTCCTGGTGACTCATAAAGTCTCCTTGATATAATTCCACACATGAACAAAAGCTTAATTTACAAAACCACACTGGTAACTTTTATCACCATCGCATTAGTTGTTTTTTCATTAGTAATGAGAAACGACACTACAATAATAGAACACCGCATTACAAGATCATTTGCAGACACAAGTTTTACTTTGCTATGTATAACATTAGCAATCGGACCACTTTCAAAATTACGCACATACTTCACAAAATTTATCCAGTTCCGCAGGCAATTTGGGATATCTACATTTGTAACAGCAGCATTTCATGGAATATCAGCGTCATATTTATTTGCAAACTTTAATTTATTGACAATGCTTGGCGTAGAATATTCATCCCAGGCAAATACATTTATAAGAATCATGCCAAGTGGTTTTGGAATCGCAAATCTTATGGCTATAGTTGCATTTATAGTATTACTTGTACTCTGTCTAACATCCACCGACTTTGCAATTAATAAATTAGGTAGTGCAAGTTGGAAATGGTTGCACAGAATGGTATATGTGGCCTTCTATTTGACCTTCTTACACGCTTTTTACTACATTTTTATGCATTACATGCCGTCAAGTGTTAAACAGGCTCAAGCAGATATAGAAGCTAACTGGTTTGGCACACTATTTTTGATATCAGGATTTGGAGTAATCTTGCTACAAATATTTGCGTTTATTAAAACTGTAAAGCTCATGCAAATGAATAAACCCACAATTAATCAATAGCTGGTTTTTTGCACAAAACCACATGAAATGTACCATTATCATCGGTGTAGTGTGACTTTTCTGGTATTACGACAGCTGTGTCTTCTAACACAATGTTAAACCCAGAATTTATTAAATATTCATGAGTATGTTCAGCTGTATGTACAGCAATATCGGTGCTTGTCGGAAAATAATTATCGCATAAAAATAAAATACCCCCAGGTCTAAGCTTATTAAAAATTTGGCTAAGAATTGCTGCTCGCGACTCTTCATTACTAGCGAAAATATATGTATTTGCAAACCATACAGCATCTAACGAGTTGGCAGAAATTGGTAAAGATAGCATATCAGCAGCAATTTTATCTGCTGGATTTGATATAGACCTCTTCAATGTAGGTATTTTTATGTCTGCACTAATAACTTTATGCTTATGGTCATGAAAATACGCAGAATCGGCACCACTATTGGCTCCCAAATCAAGAATAAGTGAGTTTCTAGGCACCAATGATAAGAATTTATCACGATATTTTGACCAGCTAACTTCATTTTTTGGAGTTTCAAGTGGTATGACTTCTAACATGCGATTAATATATCAAATATAAATTTGCATTCCTACACAATGAGGGCCGCGACCTAATGACTGAGTCTACCCTTCCTCGCTAGCTCAAAATAAAAAAACCCCTCGTTTTCACTCGAGGGGTTTATGCGCCATAAATCATATATATATAATTACGCCCCGCGCTAGCGGGACAAAGCTACACAATCATGCTAAAAAATGATTGCAGTCCCAATGTGTCGAGCCGCTGAACCCAGTCCTCCCTAGGCAAGGTGGGCATAATCTGTTAACCATCTCCTCAGAGACAGCTTTCAAATGCCCGGCATAGGAATAAATGCAGAGCGACTTTTGTCAACTTAAACGAACACACCAGGAAAAGAAACCTAACTCTAAAAACTTAATATAAAATTAAATTTCTTTCTATATTTAGGATAACAAATGTAATACACGAGTCAACGTAATATAAAAGATATCAGATTGCTAGAAACCTAGCAGTGAAAGGGAAAATTGGATAGCTGGATTTAGTATATGACCTGTTGTGCCCGTCAGTACAAGAACTAAAAGAATCACAATTCCATACTTTTCTACTTCAAGCCACTGATAATACAAATCGCCTTTTAGAAAAGCAAAAACAACTTTATACCCATCTAGTGGGTGTATAGGAATAAGATTAAAAAAAGCTAAAACCAGGTTGTAATAGATTGTTACGTATAAAAAAGTACCTATACTCAAAGGTAAAATCGGGCCAAAGACACGAAAAATTATTGCAAGTACAATCGCCAATAAAATATTTGATAAAGGCCCAGCAAACGCTATAAGGGCTGTATCACGCTTGGGATCTTTCAAATAACTCGGATCAAATGAAACAGGCTTACCCCAACCAAATCCAGCAAATATTAACAAAAGCATACCCATAGGATCTATGTGAGCCACAGGATTTATTGTCAACCTACCTAAAAACCTGGGTGTAGGGTCACCTAATTTATCTGCAACAAATGCATGTGCAAACTCATGAACAGACAAACAAATAATTAATGACAAAGTAACCAACACAAAAAGTACAGGGTCTTTGTATAAAAGCTCAAAAAGCATGAAAACATTTTAACACTGCTAGATAGTGTGGTAAAATCTCCACGTGAAATCAGCCTGGAATTTCTTTAGAGAATCAATAGACGAATTTAAGAAAGTGCAGTGGCCAACGAAAAAAGAAGCATTTAAGTTAACTATGGTCGTGGTCGCTACAAGTTTATTGTCTGGAGTTTTTATTGAATCTTTAGACTTCATATTTAGAGAAGCCCTTGCCAAATTCATATCTTTAAGCTAAAAAAGATAGGTTAGTAAATATATGGAAAACGACGGAATAATAACAATTAATAATAATGTAGCCGAAAACGCCAAATGGTATGTTGTACATACTTATTCTGGGCACGAAAATAAGGTCGCTATAACACTTAAACAACGCGCCGAAGTTGCCGGATTCACTGATAGAATTTTCAAAATCTTTATACCTCACAAACAAACAATAAAGGTCGATGGTGGCAAAAAACGATCTGTAGACGAAAGATTATTCCCTGGATACGTTATAGTAATGATGATTATGGACGACGACGCATGGCATATAGTAAGATCTACTCCTGGGGTTACTGGTTTTGTAGGAATGGGTTCTACACCTACTCCAGTTTCTGATACAGAAGTAAAGAATCTTATCAGAACAGCAAATATAGAAGCACCTAAATTTGAAGCCAAGTTTTCGATCGGAGACAGCATAAAAATCGGTGAAGGTCCTTTTAAAGACTTCATGGGACAAGTAAGCGATGTAAATACCGATCAAGGTAAAGTCAAAGTACTAGTTTCTGTATTTGGTAGAGAAACTCCTGTAGAGTTGGACTTTGCACAAGTAAAAAGGTTATAAAACTTTATAAAAAAGAGGATATATGGCAGTTAAACAAAAAAAGATAAAAGCAAAAATTAAATTACAAATACATGCAGGTAAAGCTACACCAGCACCACCAGTAGGTCCTGCTTTGGGTCAATATGGTGTACCGCTCATGGATTTTTGTAAAGAGTTTAATGCACGCACAGCTAAAATGGGAGATGATTTAATTCCAGTAGAATTGGTAGTATTTGAAGACAAGTCGTTCACATTTATAACAAAAACACCTGTAACTTCTGAATTGATCAAAAAAGTACTAGGCCTTAAAAAAGGTTCCAGTGTACCAAATAAAGATAAAGTTGGTGCAATGACAAGAGAACAAGCCGAAGAAGTCGCCAAGATTAAAATGCCAGACTTGAGTGCAAATGATATGGATCAAGCAGTAAAAGTAATTGCTGGTACAGCAAGATCTATGGGAGTAGAAATGAAATGACAATAGATAACGCAATAAAACAAGTTAAATCGGCTGCCAAAGAAAAATTTGATGCTTCTGTCGAAGTACACATAAATCTCGAGCTTGATACAAAGAAAAATGACCAACAAGTTAGATATACAACAACTCTCCCCCATGGAACAGGTAAAGAGTTAAAAGTTGCAGTATTCGCTTCTACAAAGATAAATAATGCTGACCTAGAATTGCAAGAAAGCGACTTGGCCAAAATAGAAAACGGTCAAATTAGACCAAGAGTTGATTTTGATGTATTAATATCAGAACCAAGAATGATGCCAAAGCTTGCCAAAGTAGCGAAAATCTTGGGACCAGCTGGCGTAATGCCAAACCCAAAAAGCGGTACAGTAGCTGAAGATATAGCAAAAGCAGTTGAATCAGTAAAAAAAGGTAAAATCGAAATTAAGAATGAACAAGCACCAATAATACATACCATAATGGGTAAAGTCAGTTTTACAGAAGATAAATTAAAAGCCAATTTTGAGGAAATTTTGAACTCACTTAGACAAAATAGACCAGCAAAGGCCAAACCAAACTGGATAAAGTCTATATTCATTAAGAGTTCAATGGGCAAAGCTGTTAGCGTAGATTTGTAATATTTAAACACCTAAGAATACTTTTACTGTATCTCGCCTTATACTTAATATTCCATTTTCTATTTCCATACGCTGCTGTGTTGGTAAATTTTTATCGATAATTACATAATCTTTAACTAGAGTTGTAAAATTCGCATGAGTCTCTAGAATATCAAATTCACCTACGTCGTTAAATGATGTGACTGAATAAGCTTTGCCAAAAAAATGAATTTTCTTTTTATCACGAATGTATACTGTTAACATCTATTCCACCAATAAACATAAATTTATCTTCTGAGATATCGTCGTACTTTCCATTTATTATATCTAGTACATCTTCTACTGTTTTCTTAAGCGGTACAAATTGCCCTGGCTTCCCTGTTTGCGTCTCTGTAACAAAAAAGTTCTGAGTCATATAATTCTTTACTTTTTTTGCACGTTGATATGTAGTCTTGTCATCATCTGACAGTTCAGACTCACCTATCAAAGATACTATTCTAGATAATGATTCTGATTTTTTTAATAAAGTACGAGATTTTAAATATGCATCGTAGTGAGCCTGTTCAACAAAATTTGGGTTAATTATATTTGAAGTTGAAGTAAGTATATCAACCGCAGGGTATCTGCCTTCAACATAAACATCTCTTGAAAGGGCTAAAGTAGAATCAAGGTAATAAGATATAGCTTGAACACCTTGATCCAAAAGGTCATCAGCGGGTAAGTAAATTGCTTCTACAGAAGTAATATAAGACGAAGCTGTAGAAGATAATCTTTCTTGAAGTTTAGAAATTTCAGAAGATAATGTGGCTTGATACCCTTCTTCAGAAGGAATTTGACTGGTTAGCAGAGATAACTCATTACCTGCTTGTATAAATCTGTATAGATTGTCAACAAAAAACAAGACATTCTTACCTAATGCATCTCTGTAATATTCAGCTACACTAGCACCAGCATAACCAGTAAGAAATCTAACACCAGGTGATTGACCCATAGACCCAAAGACTAAAGAAACATAATCTAAGACTTTTGTTTTTTCAAGCTGAACCATAAGCTCGTGACCTTCTCTAGTACGCTCACCCACTCCACAAAAAACAGACACATTTTTTTCATAATCTTTACTCAAGATGTTATGCATTATTTCTGTCAGCAAAACAGTCTTTCCTACACCTGAACCACCGAATAAACCAGTTTTACCGCCTAATACAATTGGTGAAAACAAATCTACAACTTTAATACCAGTCTCTAGTATTGAAGGTTTAAATCCAAAATTGAATGTGTTTTTTGGCTGATTATAAATGGGCATACTAGTTGTCGTTAATAAATCACCCTTTCCGTCTAAAACATTTCCAAAAAGATCTATTATTCTACCTAATAGCTTTTCACCCACTGGAACTTCCAAAAACTTAAAAGTGTTTTCTATAATTGCACCACGATACAAATACTCATGACCATATAAAACTATGCAATAAAAACTAGTCGCACTCGCAGATTTAAAAACTTGCATTTTTGATTGAGTGCTATCTTTTAATACTAATAGTTGATTTATTTCGGGGTACGGTTCTGACAAAAACTCTACTTCAGCAATGTAACCTTTGACCGAAACTATTTTGCCATAATGAGCTTGCATACAAATATATTACTTCCAACTTATTACTGTAGACAATAAATTTTGCTGACGAGAATTGAAATCTTTAGATTTTAAACGTCTACGCGCAAAACTCAGTTTCTTAACATAATCGTTTATCTGCGAATATGAATTCTCTAACGTTATCATACGAGATGCATATTTACCAAGGTCTGATTCGACCATAGTCTGATCAAACAAAACTGATAATATTTGTGACTCAAAAAAGTCAATCACATCACCAATTGAAGGTTCATAAATACAATACTCAAAAGATTTTTTAGTAGTCTCAGCGTCTGAAATAAAATCCGCAGCTTCACCTGACAAGATAGTACGTGTAGGCTTTTGATTCGAAACACTCTCAAAGAAACCATGATAAACAGCGACATTCTTATACGATGAGATTAGATTTAACAGTCTTTGTATAACAATTTCATTCTTACCGTAATCATTGATCTCGTAGTATTTGTATGCTCGACTTTGATCAGAGTCATCAAACCAACGTTTACCCAGCCTACCCAGTATTACTATGTCATAAGACTCTTTTGGTAAACTTTTCAGATCTTTTATAAACAATGAGAAGGTGTTATGTAAAACAGGACCATATAAACCAGTATTCGAAGAGATTAAGATAAGTAAAGATTTTTCCACCTTTGCATCTTTAATAACATTTTTTGTACCCTTAGTACGTTTAAGTGTATAGTTTCTATAAAAAGACAGACTCTCATTATATAAATCTCGCAAGTCCCCCAAATAATCACGAGAGTCTAAAACTGATTTCTTCAGCTTTCTCATCCTAATGGCAGATATTTCCTGATAGGCACTGACAAGGTTTTTGAGAGAATTTGAAAAACCTATCTCAGCGTTAATTTTTATCTTATTCAACATATTTCAGTATCTTTCCGCTATTTGAAGTTACTTTTGACAATAATGCATTTAAGTCAACAGAATCTGAAACGTAACCATCTAGTAGAGACTTAAAAGTATCATCGGTTTTGTATATGACATCAAATTTCTCAAGTAAATCAACGATACTTCCATGCGTAGACTCAGAGAATATCCCAGACCATATAAGGCAGAATATGACAAGCTGTGTGTTTAATATACGAGTCGTACCCAGGCGCTGATTTAAAAAGTCTAGAATACGCTCTCCCATTTTTAAGGTAGCTTTAATACCTTCGTTTATTTCTGCACCAAAATGTACAAATTCTTCAGTTCTATCTAACAGAGACAAAAAACTAGTTAATTCTCTATTTACACTCCACATCAAACTATCTTGAGTTTGACGACCTACCCTTGTAACAGATAAAAAGTAATTTATTGCAGGTCTTCTTCCTTTTTCAAATAACTCATTGTCAAAAAACAAATGGCCATCTGTAATAGACATTAAATTAGTTTGTATATAGCCTGTAATATCTCCTGCAGGACTATCTACAACAGGAAAGCACGTTATAGATGAAATTGTTCCGTCAAGATTAAAACTACCAGCGCGCTCAAGTAAACGTGAATGCACATAAAAGATGTCTCCTGGATAAGAACTTCTACCAGGGAATCTTCCTATGAGTAACGATAGCTCTCTATAAAATTTAGCATGAGTTGTAAGATCATCCATAATAACAACTACGTCTTTGCCTAAATCTCTGAAATGTTCAGCTATTGTCATAGCACTATATGGAGTGATAAAAATGTCACCAAGAGTATCAGAAGATGACGCAGATAAAATAATAATATTTTTCAAAGAACGCTCTTTCACAAAAGATAAAAGTCTGTTAATGTCATCCATCCTCTTACCAATACATGCATATACACAAATAACATTGTTGTTGGCTTGTTCTTGAATCATTTGCAATAAAAATTCTGTTTTACCTGTCTTTTTATCTCCTAGTACAAGTTGTCTCTGACCTTTACCCAAAGGTAACATAAGGTCTACAACAGACACACCTGTATAGAATCTGTCTTTTATAACTGACCTCTTAGATACGGGTAAAACAGTACCATAAATACTTCTTGAGGCATTGCTGCTTTCAACCGGAGAAGAAGTAGACACCGCTGATTTATCAGAAGACATATCGGATAACTGCAACAATTTGTCACCATACGGCGTAATCAGCGAGCCTAGTAACTCTTCTGATACGTCTAGATTTAACCCATGACCTGTACTAACTACTTTTGTACCTATGTTAACTGAGACAGTATCTAACACCAATATATCTACATAGTCGTGTGAAATAGAAATAACAAGACCTGCAGAACCATTTTCAAAGATTACTAAAGACTCTGGTTTAATACTAGGCAAGCCTTCGGCGCGAATAATAGGATAATTTATAAACCTAACAAAACCTACTTCACCAGTAGTTTCCAAAAGAGATGTGAATTTGGCCGAATCAAATTTTAAACTCATAATTTTTCTTTACTAGATACAAGTTGCTTACTGATCAATGTAATAAGGGATTGATCAAAATATCGACCAGCAAATATAACTTTGAATCCCCCATAGATTGATTTATCTATATTAATGTCAAAATATATATGATTATCTGAGAAAGTCTGTGAAATCTTTTGCTTTAAAACTAGAAGAAAATCATGATCTGGCATCTCTGCTAAAACAAGGTCAACACGATGAAGTGTATCTAAGAAACTGCTCACCTCTTTCAAAGAATCAAGTAAGCTATTTTTATCTAAAATACTCAACAAAATAGAATCAAAATGTGAATTCATAAATTTATCGTCGATTGTAGAAGTTTTGTATATATCGCTTATGGCTACAGAAACCATATCTTTATAATAAGCAATGTCGTAAGAAGTGACTAAATAGTCTAAAAAATTATCAAGCTTTGGTGTTTTGGGCATATGCGGCAGTTAAATTATCTAAACATTTAAGTATAAGTTGCTGTTTCTCACCCTTTGTCATAGATAGACTTATGACTTCTGCTAATAATTTGTCTAAATTCTTCTCTATAAGCTCAGAGTACTCTTGCTTTCTAGTAGCTTGATATTGTGCAAATTCTGCATCTAGTTCAGAAAGTTTGCGTGTACGCTCTATAGATAATTCTTCTTGAGTCTTTTTTATTTCACTTAGTAACACGTCTTTTAGTTCAGACATATCTGCTTTGACACTGTTTTGCATATTATCGACGTAGTTGTCTAAAATACCTGATTCTTTTGTTACTAAGTTTTTGTATTCTTTGTTCAAATTTTCAACTAAATTTGATAAGTCTAAATTGTGCTTCTCTGATATTTTATGAAGATCTTGTTTTATTCTATTTTTGGATAAATTATCGAGTGTATCTATTTCTTGTATAATCTTATTTGAGTCTACGTGTGCACTAGAGATGATATTTAGTGCTTGAGATCTTGCTTTATCTAAAATACTGAGAGACCGTTTATAAATAAGAGCAGTTTGCTTCTCATTCAAATAATTTGGGTGCAGAAAAAATTTATACAACTCAAACGCCAAAGCTAATAAAAGTAATATAACAAGTACACTTATACTAAATATAAAAAAATGTATGTAACTTAATGAATAACTGTATATCATAATGTCAAAATAAAATACGCAATACCTAGACCTACTGCAAGTATGCAAAAGGTCAAAAAGAAATTTAATAAAACTATTCTTCGAATAGAAGCACCCGCTAGTGGATTTCTACCCAAAGCTTCTACGCTATTACCTGAGATTCTATGAAAAGAAAAGAAACTTATCACAAAAGAAACTCCAGTAATTATAACTGCTAATATATATCTTAGAGATACAATGGGATCAAGTAAAGGAGATTTGAATCCTTTTTTTAATGCGTCCAAAAGATTTGATTTTACATCACTAATATAGACAGCGTTTGGATTCACATAAGTCCAAACTGATTTAATTTCAGCAGCATCTGTAAAGTCGGCGTCTTGAAGAGCCGTACCAATAACATAACCACTACGATCGGCCTTCATACCTACACCTGGGGTACTTGAGCTTGTAATAAAATCGCCTATTTTTATAGAACCCCCTTCTCCATTTACCAGTACATCAGCTTCACCATTGGATAAAACAAGAAATGAGTTCTGTAAATTTTCATCTTTCAGAAATAAAGGAGCATCTTCATCAACAACACCAAGTATAGCTTGATCGTAGGGTATACTACTTAGTTTGTGCTCTCTATTCTCTAATACAACTATATTCCCGGATAAAACCTTCTCTGCATTTATATCGATTGAAACTGCAACATTAGAAATCGCAAATACAAGATTGTTAGAAATAAATAATTCAAATATTCCAATACAAAGGATGCATAAAAAAATAACTTTTGTTTTTGAATATGTGAATCGGCAGGAACTCATATAACAAATTATATTAGAAATAAGTACAAAGGGGAAATAACAAAGTACAAGTTAAAAAATAATGAAAAGTTATTGACCTAAAACAAACCTTACCATACAATAAATTAAACTTTACTAAATGTTGTTATTACAATATTTAACAAGGATTAAAAATGCCTATATCTGCCCAAGATAAAACATCGAAATACGATTTCACAAATTCATTACATTTAACTGTTTCAGAGGCAGCGAGTTTATTAAAAGTATCCCCTACTACACTGAGAAGATTTGAGAACGAACACAAAATTTCTTCGACAAGGTTACCAAATGGCTATAGAGTTTTTGACATTAAAGATATAAACAATCTTAAGAATTCTTTGGAAACTCAAAAGTTAAGTAAAGAAAAAAATAAAGGAAAAAAAGTATTAAAAACTATAAACAGAAACATTGATGCATTAAATAAATACACTGTACAAACACAAACTCAAAAAAAACCAATCAATAAGTCTATAAGAAATAAATATCTTTTATCCAACGCAATAGTTTTGGTGATGGGTGTTTATGCAATTTTAACTTTCAGCATTAATAAAAATATACCAACAACTGGATTGACATCCCTCGTTATATCTACAAGCAATAAAGCTTTAAGTACAACAAATGACAACCTTATAACAAACAAAATAACAGATACACAAGTAAGTAATGTATTAGCTTTGGGAGACCAAAGACCTGACTATTCTTTTAATACTAGCGTAAATGCCAATTTTGAAAAGCTACTCAATGTTACCGGCATATCCAATTTGAATGGTGGAATAACAACACCGACAATTACTTTTACAGAAACAGGCACAATTAATCAATTGGATGCTATTGATGATACAACTGAGACCACTTTAGAAAATGCATTAGATATAAATGGTGATGTTGTAGGAACTGGATTAAATAATACACAAATAGCAGACAGTGTCATAGAAGGAACAAATCTTGTAGAAGACTTTGAGTATACTGGTAATTTCAATTTTGCAGGTACATGGTTGATCGATGGTAGTGAAGTTACCGCAACAGCTGAGCAAATTAATTTGTTTGCAGATATCAGTGCAACATCTGACGAAATTAATTATCTGTCTGGCGCAACTGTTGATAATGGCGGTTTAGTATTTGGTAACGGCTCAAGCTTTGCACAAGATCCGATAAATCTGTTCTGGGATGATACAAATAACAGACTTGGAATAGGAAATACTACTCCGGCTTATACATTGGATGTTACAGGTGATATTCGTGTAAGTTCAGCGTCTGACATATATGTAGGTGCAAAAGGTCTGAACGATACTGGTGCTACTGCTGCAGATTCTGGAGCTACATTAGTAGGTGTATTTGATGAATTTAACAATTCTAACAGTACTACAGTTCAAGCAGTACTAAATGACCTGGATGCTGCAGTTAGTGCTGGTGGATCTGAATGGACGCAAGACACCGGTTTCATTTACCTGACAAACACTTCTGACGAAGTAGTAATAGGAGGAAATGCATCGCTTTCGAGTAAATTTGCGATAAACGGTGATGCTGATGAAACACAACTCTTAGTACAAGGTCATTCTACACAAACAAACAATTTGGCAGTATTTGAAAATTCATTAGGTACTGATGTCTTTACAATAAATAATAGCGGAAATGTAACTTTGTCAGGAACATTAACTTTAAATAGCGAAACAATATCAGATTTTACAGGTGATGGTTTGTCACTATCTGGCGGTGCTTTGACTATAGATTTAACATCTCCAACCGATGCATTGTCTTCCACTACATCCAGCGGATCTGGGTTGGAGGTTATCACAACTGGACTTACGCTATTACAAGGGTGCAACAATGGCGAAATATTAAAGTGGAACGAAACTAACGATTCTTGGGAATGCGGAACTGATACAGGAGCTTCATTTGCAATTGTAGATGTTCAAAACAATGATGTATCAGTTGGATCAAATGTAGATACAATTGATTTTTCTACTGATTTTAGTGTAACCGCATCCCCTTCTAATGAAGCAAACGTTGCAATAGCAGATGATGTTTTGAACTTCACAGAGATTGCAGACGCACTTTCACTTGACGCTGCAACAACTATCACAAACGCACTAGCTGGAAACTTAACAATAGATCTAACTTCTACTGGTGATTTTGTAATAGCTGATGGAGGGTCTGCTGTTTATACATTTACTGATGCAGGCGGTCTTACACAAGCAGGTACAGGACAAAACACGTTTACTGGTAACATCGACGCCACATTAGGAATAGATGTGACAAATGCCAATCTCACTGTCGGTGGATCAAACTTCAGTGTAGATTTTTCAAACGGAAATACAACAACTGCTGGCACCTTAGCAGTGAATGGTGATTCCATTACATCTGATGGAACAACCTTAGCTATTAATGCAGCCGGAAATGTAGACATACAAGATATTTTAAATGTAGATTCTTTGACTACAGATACTGGTGGTATCACAATTACTAGCGGACAAGATCTAACTATCGGGGCAATAGGATTGAATGATTTGGGTACAAATAATGCTACATCTGGAGCATCCCTAGTTGGAACATACGATGAATTCAATAATTCAAATAGCACTACTGTACAAGATGTTTTGGATGATTTAGACGCAGCAATTGGTGCAGGAGCTTCTAAGTGGACACAAGACACTGGATTTGCATATTTAACAAATACTACAGACTCTATCACAATTGGTGGAAATACTGAGCTTGGTAAGTTAGCTGTCGACGGTAATGCTGATGAAGTTCAATTGCTAATCCAAGGTAATGGCACACAAACAAACAATTTGGCAGTATTTGAGAACTCTGCTGGTGTTGATCAGTTTACTGTAACAAACACAGGAGACTTAACTATTGCAGGTGACCTTGCTATATCTGGAGGAAATATAACCACAGCAGTAACGTTTGACTCTACAGCAACATCGACAGGTACTTTAACAGCAAATGGTACGTTTGATGCGAATGGTGTTGTAACTCTAGGAGACGGAAGCGACAATATAGCAATCGATGGCAATATATGGGACATAACATCAGCAGGTGTAGGAACAGGCTTTACTTCTTTTACTATAGACAATGTTATTGTTGATGGCACAACCATTGGACATACTTCAGATACAGACTTGCTCTCTCTTGCAAATGGAGCGCTAACGGTAAATGGTACTGGTACATTTACCGGTGTATTAGCAACTAATGCAACAACATTAGGTTTGGATGCTGATGCTGACACAGATAATTATTTTACAGTAGGTGCAAGTGGTACAGCTGGTGATGCTTCTAACGATTTGTTCTGGGGTCAAGATTTGTTGTGCGATGTCAGTGCTACAAATTGCGGTTGGGCTACTGCTGCTAGTGCATTTAGTTCATGGACAATCGCCGACAATGATGGCAGTTCGTACGCAATAGTCGATTCAAACACAATCAGATTTACTACAAGTGATGGAAATGTCATAACTAATTTAACAAATGGCGATGATGCCGATGAGAATTTGGATTTAACTGTAAGGCTACTTGGAGACATAGTAGCTGGTGCGGGTCTAACCGGTGGAGCTGACAATATATTAGTTGGTGCAGACGCAGATACCACAATTACAATCGGTGCAGGAAACGGCATCACTGTAAATGCAGATGATGTTGCAGTAAATCAAGACTACGATTTTACATTTACAGGGAATAATACATTTACTCCAGCAGGAACTGATGATCTTACAATAAACCTTGATGACGATTCTCTACTTTCTATAAATCAAACTTTCTCTGGAACAACAACAGCAAATGGTTTAACACAAACAATCACAAACTCATCAACATCAGGTACACAAAATGCATTTTATTTAGATAATGCAGCTTCAACAGGTGTAACAGATTCACTATTTGTCATAGATAACAGCGATACTGACACTGCAGTGACAAATGCAATTCAATTTGTAGATGCAGGCGGCGGATTCACAAATCTTTTCAATGTTGCTGGAACATTAATATCACCTGCTGAATTTACAATACTCGATGGCGGAATTAACTTAGCGTCTTCTTCGGAAGTTACAGGTATATTACCTCTTGCAAATGGCGGAACTGGAGCAAATCTCGTTGATCCAAATGCTGACAGAATATTTTTCTGGGATGATACTGCTGGTGCATCTACATGGTTAGCTGCAGATGGTACAAGCATTGAGATAGCAGGAACAACACTGCAACATGTCGACACTTCTACACAAGCGAGTGTAAATAACTCAACGACAACTGTGATTCAAGATATAACGCTTGATACATATGGGCATCTTACAGGAATTACATCTGTTGATCTTGCTTCAAGTTTTGATAATTATGGTCAGTGGTATTATGCTTTGGACTTTACTAGCCCCTTACCTATAACAAGCGGTCAGACTTTGACATATATGTCTGGTAACGATATAGACATAACAAACAGTGGAACCAGGCAGATTACAGTAGCACTTGAGTCGACACTTGACATAGTTTCAACCATCAATCTAGCAGGAACAGGCACATTAAACGGACTTGATGCTGTCGATGCTACAACAGAAAATACGATAGAGGGATTAATTTTTGATAACGATGCAGAAAATATTACAGGCGTATGGGAAGTTCAAGACGACACAAACTTTGTATTCGGTAACGATGCCAATGTAAGGTTTGCATATAATGAGATTTACGATTTATTCGAGATTAGTACCCCCAGCATTGCGGCACAAAATACAGATTATGCACTTTATACACTTTCAACCGACAATACTAATGCCGGAATGACAGCCGATCAAGAAGTATTTGAAATAGGAAAAGGTGGAAGCTTCAACGCTGACATGAACTATGTAGAATTGTTAGCACTAGATGAAGATGGAGATTTGTCTGTAACTGGCACTGGTACTTTTAATGGTGTATTAGCAACTAATGCAACAACATTAGGATTGGATGCAGATGCTGATACAGATAACTACTTTACAATTGGTGCAACAGGTACAGCCGGTGATGCATCAAATGACTTATTCTTTGGCCAAGACTTGCTATGCGATGTTTCAGCAACTAACTGCGGTTGGGCAACAGCTGCATCTTCATTTACATCATTCACATTAGCAGGAGATGCTGGTGGAGGACAAACTATATCAAGTACTGACACTTTGAGCGTGCTTGGAGGTACAAACGGAATAGACACTATAGACTCTGCTACAGATACAGTAACACTCAACCTTGATACTACTGAAATAGGTACTACAACTTTTGGTAGCGGTTCTGCATTTGCGTGGACATTTAATGCAGGAACAACTGATCCTGTCATAGGCTTTGGCGATGATCAATTAGATTTAGGCTCGGCTACAACTGGACTCAGATTAACTACAGATGGCATACTTTCTGATATTGATGATGCAAATGTTTCAATAAATGATGGCTTACAATTTGTAGGCGCACAAACTATATCTACATCTTCTGGAAACTTAACAATTGATACTGCTGGTACATTTATCATATCTGACGCTGTAGATTTAAATAATACACTAGACTTAGATATCTCTTCTGCATCAGCATTTACAGTTGGCGATGGCTCTATAAATACATTTAGTATAGACACAGCAAACGATTTAATCGCTTCAACAGGAAATTATGTAGCTACATTTACATCTCTGGTTACAAACACACTAGCAAATGGTGCTGGATCAAGCTCAACAAGTCTAACTGTGGACGACTCCACAGGATTTGATGTTGGAAATTATGTGAGAATAGATTCGGCGTCAAACTGTGACTCAGGCATAACAACTTGTTATTCTAAGATAAGACAAATTGTAGGTAATGTTATAACACTTAGAAATGCACTCACTTGGACAGATAACTCAACAATAACCGAATATCATATTCCAGAAATTGGCGGTACAAATACTGCAGAAGCATTAACAGATAGATTTGGTCGCGGTTACTTTATATCTGGAACTGTCGCTGGTAATGCATCAACATACTATGACGATAGAAGAATATATACGACAGATACTACGAGTTCTAACTCTCCATCTTTTACGATAAGCACTGGAACAACAACCACATCAGGAAATTCTGGAGATATAACTATAGACACTGGTGTAGCAGCAGGGACTGAAGGACAGATATATCTTGGTAACACAAACGCCAGTGCAATAACTATTGGTCATGCAGGTGTTACAACAACAATCGGTGGATCGATAATAATTAATAGCCAAGAATTTGCTAATCTTACTGGACAAGGTTTGGCTCTCGATGGCAGCAACGTACTAAACTTTGATTGCTCAGAAGTAGAAGGAACTGATATCGATTGTTCTGGTGAGAATATAACTTTGGAATCAACTATTGACTCAATTTCTACGTTGAATTTGGCAGGTACAGGTACTTTGAACGGACTTGATGCTGTCGATGCAACATCAGAAAATACTATTGAAGCATTGATATTCGATAATGACGCTGAAACTATTACAGGTGTGTGGGAAGTCCAAGACGATGTAAACTTCGCATTTGGAACTGCTGCAAATATCAATTTTGTATACAATCAAACAGACGATTTATTTAATATAAATGCAACATCAACTGCATCACAAAACACTGACTACGGGCTTTATACACTTTCAACCGACAATGCTAATGCCGGAATGACAGCCGATCAAGAAGTATTTGAAATAGGAAAAGGTGGAAACGACGACTCTGACACAAACTATATAGAATTGTTAGCACTAGATGAAGATGGAGATTTGTCGGTAACTGGCACTGGTACATTTACCGGATCACTTGCAACCAACGCAACTGCTATCGGGCTTAACAATGATGCAGACACTGACAACGTACTATCATTTGGTGCAGGGTCTGCTGGTGCCGCATCGGGTAATTTATACTGGGGAAATGTTTTGGTATGCGATGCCTCACAAGCCAATTGCGGTTGGGTAACTTCTAGCGGTTCTGGTGCTTCTAAATGGACTGATGGTGGAGATCATATTTACCCAACTGGCGGAGAATTTTTGGGTGATGACACATCAAATGGAGCAAATAAACTAGCTGGCGCATATTTCTTGGATGGCGCTCCCCTAGTATTGGGAACAACAAATGATATTCAATTTGCTTATGATGAAACAACTGACGATCAATTAGAAATAAGCGATGGTACAAATGATTTCTTAACTATCAAAGATAATGGCACTACAGCAACATTTACTTTTGACAACATCGTACAAATTGGATCAGATGGTCAAGACGGACAATTTGTTTTATACAATGAATTAGGTGCTACTGATTACACAAACACTTTTGCTTTGAGTGGAACACAATCTCAAGATATAACGTATACATTACCAGCAAATGACGGCGGAGCTAGCCAAGTCTTATCTACAAACGGGTCAGGAGTTTTGACATGGATTGACGTATCTGGTGGTGCTGGCGGATATACTGGTTGGGCGATTGCAGATGATGACAATGATACATATACAATTTCTTCTGGTGATCAAATAAAGCTTTATTCGTCTAGCAATGTTATTACAACAAACTTGATAAATGGGGACGATACTCTCGATGAAATAGATTTGGATATAGCAGATGATTCTTTGAATTTCACAGAATTTGCAGATTCTCTATCTGTCGATGCAACAACTGATATAAATCTTGGTACATCTAATTTAACTGTTGATTTAGACTCCACTGGGATATTTGACATAAGAGATGGTGCAACAACTTACTGGAGTTTTGACGATGACTCAACTGTAGATGTTACCTTCCCTGCTGCAGGATCTTTAACAATAGACTCAGCTACTACAGATTCTACTTTAACAACAGGTATATTTGATCTTAATGTCGATACCATAACTACAGGAAATATTGGTTTTAATATCGATCACATTATTAGAGACTCAGCAGGCATCACTGCTTATGGTCAAAGAATTAATACAACTATAGATACTGACGCTGCTGAAAGCTCAACCGGATATGGACTTTACATTAGTGGAACAAACAATGATGCCTCCTCTACCCTGACTGGTCTTTATGTAGATGCAGGAACTGGTGCTGGTACTGAATATGCTGCTGCGTTTATGAATGGGAATGTGGGTATTGGAATAGCCACACCAGAATCAAAACTCCATATTAACAACGCTGATACTGCAGCAAATGGCCTTAGACTATCTTATAGTGAAGCTAGTTACGACGACCAATACTCTCTTGATTTATACTCAGCAGGTGGATCAGGTGCATTTATAGATGCTGCAACAACAACTAATGGATTAACAATAAGAACTTCATCTAATGCAACTAGAACAAATTTAGCCGCCAGAATGGTAATCCTAGGAGGCGCTAATGCAGGTAACGTAGGTTTATCTACTACTGCACCTGATGCAAGACTTGAAATTAACCATGCTACCGGAGATAACTTAAGACTTACTTATAATGACGCTGATGGCACAGCATCTAACTACACCGACTTCTCGCTTGCTTCAGATGGAGATTTGACAATTGATTCAGCTGGTGGCGCTATCAACTTAGCATCGGGCGATGATTTAAATATCACAGCATCAACCGACTTGATATTTGGAACAACAACATCACTCGGAGAATCAACAGGAGCTACAGACTCTGGTGCATATCTGGTGGGAGTTTTTGATGAATTCAATAGCTCAAACGGAACTAATGTACAAGATGTACTCGATGACCTCGATGCAGCTGTAGGTGCTGGTGCTTCTAAGTGGACACAAGATACAGGATTTATTTATTTAACTGGTTCAACAGATAGCGTAACAATTGGCGGAACTACAGAACTTGGAAAACTCGCTGTAGATGGCGATGCTGATCAAATACAATTATTAATCCAAGGTAATGCTACACAAACATCTAACTTAGCTGTATTTGAAAATTCTGCAGGAGCTGATCAACTTGTTGTAACAAACACAGGAGACTTAACTATTGCAGGAGATGCAACAATTACTGGTAATTTATTAACTTTTGGTAATGGAGAAACAATTGATAACAATGCTGACGGAACAATCGCACTAAATCCAACAGTATTAACACTAACAGGAACAACAACACTTAATGGTACATCTTTAACAGCAATCAATGGTGGTGCAACAGCAATAGACTTTACAGAATTTGATGTAGCAGCTGCAACTGGATCTGTGACAATAAATGACGGTGGAGATCTAGGAAGCCTTACAGTAGAAGGAACTGTACTGGATATAAACTCACTTGATTTTGTTGGAACAGGTGCAATTAATACTACAGACTGGGATATCTCATCAACAGGAGATTTAACTGGAATTGGCGGAATTACAGCAGATGGCGCAATCAGCTTCACCCCATCATCTACAAACGACATAACATTTGGCGTAGATACAGATTCATTGTTTACCTTAGATTCAAGCGTTGCTAATGCAGATAACTTTACCTTCTCACCAAATAATGCTGGAACGGGTGCTACGTTTACAGGAACTCTGACTTCAGCAAACTTAACTGCTGATAGAACATGGACTTTGAAAGATGCTGATGGAACAATCGCCTTCTTAACTGATATCCCAACATCTGATAATTATCAATATTGGACATTAGATGGTGATGATGCTGACACCGAGCAAATTGGCAGTACTAATACCCTACTCGTAGCCGGTGGTACAAATGGAATAGATACAGATGTTTCTGCAACTGACACAATTACTTTAAATCTTGATACTACTGAAATAGGTACAACAACTTTTGGTTCAGGATCAGGAATAACCTGGACATTTGATGCCTCAGCTGGAACAGACACAGCAGTTGCTTTTGGAGATAATTTGCAAACATTAACTACAGCAACGTTAACTCTTTCTGGAACAACAACATTGAACGGCACTTCCTTAACTGCAATAAACGGTGGTGCAACTGCAATAGACTTTACTGAATTTGATGTAGCAGCTGCAACTGGATCTGTGACAATAAATGACGGTGGCGATTTGGGAAGTCTTACTGTAGAAGGCACTGCATTAGATATAAATTCTCTTGATTTTGCAGGTGTTGGTTCAATAACTACAGGTGGATCTACAGATTTAACACTAAACCCATCTGGGGGCAATGTAATAGTAACTGATGGCGATGTTTTGGATGTATACGGAACAACAATTGGTTTGAACAACGATGCAGATACAGATAATGTATTTGGACTCTCAGCATCAGCAGGATCAGCAGGGTCTGATATCTACTGGGGTGATGACTTACTTTGCGATGTTAGCGAGGCAAATTGCGGATGGACTACTGCAGCTTCATCATTCACAGGATTTAGTATTAGCGATGGATCAACTACAGAAGGTATAGCTTCTGCTGACACAATCACATTCGCAGATTCTTCTACTATTAATGCTGCAGTATCTGCAACTGATACTGTGACAATGAATGTCATAGCAAACTCACTAGACTTTGCACACCTTGAAGATACTTTAGACCTCGATGCAACTACTGAGATTAATCTCGGGGCAAATAATTTAGTAATAGATCTTGATTCGACTGGTGATTTCGTAATTAATGATGGCGGAATAACATTCGCAACCTTTATGGATAATGGCCGTTTGGGTTTGGGAACAAGTCAAGACTTACAACTCTATCATGATGGTTCAGATGGTTATATTTCAGGTTCAACCGGAGGTATAATCGTCAACTCTTCTGCAGGCAATGTAATCCTTGGTAGCAACAGTGGAAGCTGGGTTGGAGTTGGGGATGTATCACCAGATGCACAATTTGATGTCGACTATATATCAACAAACACTACCGCAGGAACAGAGTTAGGCAGTTACTTTACAATGGCAGATACAGGTATAGTTACGACAGGTTCTGATATTACAATCGGTATAGAAAATGATGTTACAAGAACTGGCGCAACCGGTGGAGCTTTGGTTACATATGGAATACAAAACAATATAACAGCTGATAATGCTGGGAGTGGCTCATCTACAGCATACGCATATTATGCATCATTTGGTGGACTTGCAGATTTCTCATATGCATTTTTTGCAGACGATGGAGATATAGAACTTCAAGAAGATGGTACAGGTGTAGTTGGTGCTGGTGGCAATTTACTACTTGGTGCTAGTGAAGATTTCAAACTATATCACAATGGCAGTGATTCATTTATGCTCGGTACAGAAAATGACCTTTATATCGGAGCTGATTCAGGAACTGCAAATTCTCAGATTAAGTTTGGAAACGAAGGAGCATCAACTGTATATGGATACTTTATAACTGGATCGTCAAATACAGGAGACTTTGTAGTTGACACAAATACACTCTATCTAGATGCATCTGCCGATAGCTTGGGAATAGGAACTACTGCCCCCGACGCAAGACTAGAAATCAACCACGCAACTGGAGATAACTTAAGACTTACTTACAACGATGCAGATGGCAGTGCAACTAGCTATACAGACTTCTCTCTCGCTTCTGATGGTGACCTAACAATAGACAGTGCTGGAAATAACATTGCATTTGGTGCTGCAGATATAATTACTGCATTAGCAAATATAAATGCCGATGGTGGATTGGATATTGATGATGCATTCGTAATTGCTGATGGTGGCGTACTAACAACTTCTCAAACTGCAAATTTTGACGGTGCTGCTGATTTTGATGGCAATGTACTTATCTCTGATACCGACATAGCATTTGATGGTGCTTCTACAACTTTTACCACAACAGGGGCATTTACATTAACACCAGGTGGTGCAGTACTTCTTGGCGATGGTGGAGATACATTGCAAATCAACACGTCAGATTGGGACATATCAACTACTGGTGACTTAACAGGAATTGGCGGAATAACTGCGGATGGCGCAATCAGCTTTACCCCATCATCTACAAACGATATAACATTTAATGTAGACACAGATTCATTGTTCACACTTGATTCATCAGTGACAAATGGCGACAACTTGGTATTCTCTCCAAATAATGCTGGAACTGGGTCAACATTTACCGGAACTCTGACTTCTGCAAACTTAACTGCTGACAGAACATGGACATTGCAAGATGGCGATGGAACTATTGCCTTCTTAACTGATATTCCAACATCTGATAACTATCAATATTGGACATTAGATGGCGACGACGCTGACACCGAACAAATTGGTAGCACCAATACCCTACTCGTAGCCGGTGGTACAAATGGAATAGATACAGATGTTTCTGCAACTGACACAATTACTTTAAATCTTGATACTACTGAAATAGGTACAACAACTTTTGGTTCAGGTTCATCTATTGCTTGGACATTTAATGCTGGCACAACTGATCCTGTTTTAACATTTGGTGATAACAGCTTAACGATAGGTTCAGCTGCAACTGTTACTGCTACTGATGTAACAACATTTAATTGTACTGATTGTTTGAATTTTGATGATTTATCTGATGCATTAACACTAGATGCAGCAACAACAATTACAAATTCAACAGCTGGTGATTTATCTTTTGATTTAACATCAACTGGTGTACTCAATATAAAAGATAGCACTGTCACCTACTGGTCATTTGACGACGACTCAACTGTTGATGTCACCTTCCCAGCAGCCGGTCAACTTGCAATAGATGCAGCAACAACTGATTCTACTTTAACTACAGGCATATTTGATCTTAATGTAGACACAGTAACTTCAGGAAATATCGGACTTAATATCGATCATATAATAAGAGACTCCACAGGCATTACTGCATATGGACAAAGAATTAATACAACTATAGATACGGACGCTGCAGAAAGTTCAACTGGATATGGTTTGTACATAAACGGAACTAATAACGATGCCTCCTCTACTTTAACAGGCTTGTATGTAGATGCAGGAACTGGTGCTGGTACTGAATACGCTGCTGCGTTTATGAATGGGAATGTGGGTATTGGAACGACTACACCCGCAACTAAACTAAGTATAGATTCAAATTCAAACACACAAAATCTTCGTCTATATGGCGCCACTGAAGCATCCCAAATTGCCGATATATACATAGGCACTCAGGGAAATTTAGTCTTAAGTACCATTGCAGGCTCTGATTCTGCCGGCTACCTTGATCTCCAATCTGAAAGCAACAACTATGGCCTTATCCTCCGCGAATCTGACGGTACTGGCGGTTCGGCATTTGCTAATTTCTTTGTTGTTGATCATGCTACTGACCCTGACTATTTAAGCATTGTACTCAACACTACCACTAACACCAATGCTCTAAACGTCACTGTCGGCAACAATGTCGGTATAGGTACCGCAAATCCCGCCGGGCCACTGGAAGTAGATACGAGTACTACTTCTGGGGTGGCAGTTACCATCGACCAGGACGACGTCGACCAAACTGCACTCGATTTTGATATCAATAATACCGCTGCAGATATCTTAAATATTGACTGGGGTGGAGCTACTTCTCAGACAGCAGCTTTGACTGGTATTGATCTTGATTTTACAAATTTAACAAGTGTAGCAGGTTCCACCACCTATGGCCTCCATATAAATGATCTTTCTGCTCAAACAACCTCCACTGAATACGCTATTTACCAAGAAGGAACCAATTGGGACTATGGACTCTATATAGAAGATGCAGCCTTATTTAATACAAGTTTGGTAGTGAATGGTACAACAATAGGCTTGGATTATGATGCTAGCGCTAATAATGTTGTTTCTCTCGGTACTGGGCCTGGTCAGGCTTCGGGAGACCTTTACTGGGGCGATGACCTAGTCTGTGATGTTTCTGAAGCCAACTGCGGTTGGGCAACAGCTGCCTCTTTATTCACAGGCTTTAGTATTAGTGATGGATCTACAACTGAAGGTATAGCTTCTGCTGACACCATCACATTCGCAGATTCATCTACTATTAATGCTGCAGTATCTGCAACCGATACTGTGACAATGAATGTCATTGCAAACTCTTTAGACTTTGCACACCTTGAAGATACTTTAGATCTTGATGCGACAACTGAGATCAATTTTGGTGCATCCAGTCTTTCTTATGATCTAAACTCAACAGGAACATTCGATATTTTAGACAACAATCAAAAATTCTGGAGTTTTGATGATGACTCAACTGTAGATGTCACCTTCCCTGCTGCAGGTGAACTTAATATTGATTCCGCAACCACAGATTCAACTGTAACGACAGGTGTACTTGATCTTAATGTCGATACAGTAACTACAGGAAATATTGGTTTGAATATTGACCATATAATTAGAGACTCTGCTGGGATCACAGCTTATGGTCAAAGAATTAATACAACTATAGATACCGATGCAGCACAATCCTCTACTGGATATGGACTTTACATTAGTGGAACAAACAATGATGCCACTTCTACGCTAACTGGTTTGTATGTTGATGCAGGAACAGGTGCAGGTACTGAATATGCAGCTGCGTTTATGAATGGAAATGTGGGTATCGGCACTGCTACACCACTTTCAACAGCAAGATTAGATGTTATGGGTGGAGATTTCAGAGTACAAGCAGCTGAAGGTACAAATAGATTATTACTTACTGGTACAGGTGATACGAGCGGTGCAGAATTGTACATATATAACAGTACCGGAGCACTAACAAGTAGAGTTAGCGGTGATGGTGGAGGCATAACATACTTTAACAATGGCCTTGGTGTAGGTATAGGAACCACAGCTCCAGATGCAAAACTTGAAATCAACCATGCAACTGGTGATAACTTAAGACTTACTTACAACGATGCTGATGGTAGTGCAACTAGCTATACAGACTTCTCTCTTGCATCAGACGGTGACCTAACAATAGACAGTGCTGGAAATAACATTGCATTTGGCGCTGCAGATATAATCACTGCATTCGCAAATATAAATGCCGATGGTGGATTAGATATTGATGATGCATTCGTGATTGCTGATGGTGGCGTACTAACAACATCTCAAACTGCAAACTTCGATGGTGCTGCTGATTTTGATGGCAATGTATTAATTTCAGATACTGACATAGCATTTGATGGTGCTTCTACTACTTTCACAACCACAGGTGCATTTACCCTTACCCCAGGTGGTGCGGTACTTCTTGGCGATGGTGGAGATACATTGCAAATCAACACATCCGATTGGGACATATCAACTACGGGTGACTTAACAGGAATAGGCGCAATAACTGCAAATGGTACTTATACAACATCAACCGGAACATCAACAGCAATAGATTTAACAAGATCATCTGCTGGACAATGGATGGGATTCAATGATGGTACTGATGTATGGGGTCTATACAATACAGCAGGATCTCCCGAAGGTGTACTTGCTGCAAACACCGGAGCCTTGGCAATGGATACCACAAACGGCACACTTTATGTGAAAACTGATGACACAGATAATACAAGCTGGGTCAATTTAGCTACAGGATTATCAAGCCCATGGACTGATGGTACAGGTATATCCTACCTTACAGATACAGCCGAAGATGTGGTTGTTGGCAGTGATGATGCTGATCTGGTAGCTCCTCTTTCTTTTGATACATCTGCAAACTTACTCAGACTGGGAGATGGCGTTAGTGATACCAACGATCCAAGCATAGCTTTTTATGCTTCAGATGCCACAAATAGCGGTACATTGTCATTTACAGACAGTGATGCTTTCTTATTTACCGGCGCCGACATCAATTTGGCAGCAGGAGAGGTTTATCAAATTGGCGGAACTCAAGTTATAAACTTAAGCAGCACTGCTACTGGTTCAATATTCTTTGGAAATGGTGGTACAAGTGTAGGCGCAAATGATGATTACAATACCGGCGTTGGCATAGGAACATTGTCAGGATTAAATAACTCTACTGGCTTAAGAAATACAGGACTTGGTTACAACGCACTTAATATAACCACATTTGGTGATGATAATGTTGCAATCGGATATGCAGTTTTAGACCATAACACCTATGGATCAGCAAATATAGGTATAGGTTATAACGCACTTACAACTAATACAGACGGAAACGACAATGTAGCCATAGGCTATGCTGCTTTAGATGCCCTAGGAGCAGGACAATCAGGTAACATCGCAATAGGTAGAGATGCTTTGGGTACTACATCGTTAATAAGTGGATGGAATGTGGCAATTGGATACGGCGCATTGGATTCTCATACAAATGGTATTAGCGCGAGTGGTTACAACACTGCAGTAGGTACTGGTGCTGGTGATAAAGTCACTGGCGGCGTTGATAACACCTTAATTGGAAGCTATGCAGGCGCAGGCGTTACAACCGGCGGCCAAAACGTCTTTATTGGTCGTACTGCTGGAGGATACTCAGCCTCAGGTGAGATCACTGGAAGTGCCAATATTGGAATCGGCTATGAGGTAGGTCGAACAGGATTTGCATTTAGCGGATCTAACAACCTGATGATTGGAAACAGTACCGGTGGAACAATTACTTCTGGATTTGACAATATATTACTAGGGTATGGTCCAGGAGGTAACATAACAACAGGTGCTTGGAATATTATTCTGGGATCAGGCGCAGGCGGCGCAATTACTTCGGCAAGTGATGGCAATATCATAATTGGACGTGATGCGGGCGATAGTTTAACATCTGATGATGATTTCAGTGTCATGATCGGTTATCAAGCAGGTGGACAAGAAACAACAGGTGGAAAACTTTATATAGAAAATACTAATTCCACTACCCCACTCATCTATGGTGACTTTACAACAGATGAATTAGTGTTCAACGGCTTACCAGCAGGAACCGTAACAGCATCTGAGACTGTAACTATAGCACCAGTCTTTGGTGTCAACGCTGCGGACCAAGTTCTTATGGGTCTTAATATTGCAGCTAATACAAACTCCAACACTGATAGCGGCGATACACTACGCGGTTTAAATATAGCTAACATCACTGGTACCGCAGCATCAGAAACTGCATTTACGATCGGTACTGGATGGGATACAGATTTAGTATTTAGCGACACATCAGCAGTATTATCTTTTGGTAACACTGGAACTCTTACCTTTAATGATGGTACTAATGCACTAATGAGCTTAACAGATGATGGTGCAACGGCGACACTTGCTGTAACCGGCGATCTAGATATTTCTTCGGCAGGTAGCAGCGCAGTAAACCTAACCAGAACATCTGCAGGACAGTGGATGAACTTCAGTGACGGCACTGACATTTGGGGTCTTTATAACACCGCCGGGTCACCAGAAGGTGTACTTGCTGCTAATACTGGTGCACTTGCCATGGACACCACAAACGGCACACTCTACGTTAAAACCGATGATACCGACAATACGGGATGGACAAATCTTGCAACTGGTGGATCAAGCCCATGGACTGACGGATCAGGCATATCTTATCTTACAGATGCAGCAGAAGATATCGTCGTCGGAAGTGATGATGCAGATTTGGTAGCACCACTTTCATTTGATACTTCTGCAAATCTACTAAGACTTGGTGACGGGGTTAGCGATGCATTTGATCCAAGCATTACCTTCTATGCATCAGATGCTACAAACAGTGGAACACTCTCGTACTCAGACAGCGATGCATTTGTATTCACAGGTGGAAATTTGACTATGGTAACCGGAAATATAAATGCAGACGGCGGTTTAGATATAGATGATGCATTTGTAGTAGCTGATGGTGGAGTTTTGACAACAAGTCAAACTGCAAACTTTGATGGATCAGCAGACTTTGACGGTGACGTCTTAATCTCTGATACTAATGTTGCCTTCGACGGTGCATCCACTACATTCACAGCAACAGGTGCATTTACAATAAATCCAGGTGGCGCAATGTTACTTGGCGATGGCGGTGACACTATGCAAATAAACTCATCAGATTGGGATGTTTCCACAACTGGAGATTTGTCAGGAATTGGCACAATAGCTATGGATGGTAATTTAACAATAAACAAAGCCGACTCCTCAATTATCTTTGATACAACAACTGCAACTGATACCGATTACTGGATGGGCGTTCAAGATGATGCAGGTAGCGATGATGATGATTTATTTATAATTGGCGATGGTACAACTCCTGGAAGTAACAACTTTGTATCGGTAAATACAAGCGGAAATGTGGGTATTGGCACTGGATCAACCGCAGCCACAACAAAATTACAAATACTTGCAACAACAGAGCAACTCAGACTCAATTATGATGCTTCCAATTACACATCATTTACAGTGAATTCAACTGGAGATTTGACCATAGCCGATACTGGTACAAACATAGCTACATTCAACGAAGCTCAAGCAGCATTCGCAGTACCAACGTCTTTCAATGCTAGCGGTGATGTAAATATTGCAAACGACATACAATTCTCTAATCAAACTTCTACATTTATAAAATCAAATGCACCACTAACTATAGAAGCAGGTGAAACTTTTGAAAATAATAACTTAACCCTAACTACTTACGGTACAGGTAATATAGTTGCAAATCTAGGAACTGACCCAACCACTCCAGGTGGACTTATCCCAGGAACTGATGATTTGAACGACTTGGGTAGCTCAAGTTACAGATGGGACGACATTTATGCTACAAACGCAACTATTCAAACATCAGATGAAAGATTGAAAGAGAATGTGGTAGATATGAACTATGGATTAGCACAAATCCTACAATTGAGACCAGTTACATATACTTGGATTGGAAAACCAGAAAAAGGAACAAAACTAGGACTTATAGCTCAAGAAGCAATCAATGTAGTACCTGAGGTAGTAAATGTACCAACCGAAGGCGGTTATTTGGGAATTAGATATACAGATTTAATCCCAGTAATTATAAAAGGTATACAAGAACAAAATACAACAATTACAGCTATGCAAGAACAAATTAACGATTTGATAACAAATCAAACTACTACTGGTGGAACAGCATTGGAAGAAATTACAACTTTGATAAATAACTTTACTGCGACACTAGAATCACTTGGCATGAGCAGCATGAAAGATGTTAATGGAAACGATATCTTAGTACTTGCGCATGATATGAATGTACTAGGCGCATCGACATTTGCAGATGTAACAATAACTGGCGATGTAAACCTTGGTGTAATAAAAATAGATACACTAAATACTTCTATATCAACAGTAGCTACAGATGAAATCTTATTCTTACAAAATCACCCACTCGCAGGTAATTTAGATATATTCAACGGTAAAATCGTCTTCGAAAAAGATGGAACTATAAATACAAAAGAAATAGCTGCCGAAAACTATATTGTCAAAGCATCTGGCGAAACCGTAGGTTCAGCAAAAATAGAGCAAGGCGAAGATAGCGTAGAAATAAATACATCAAAAGTAGAATCTTCATCAAAGATCTTCATCACAGCTACAACCAGTACAAATGGCAAAGTATTGTACGTCAGTGATAAATTGTCTGGTGATCACTTTACAGTTAAAATAGATAGTATCGCTTCTCAAGATATAGACTTTGATTGGTGGATAATCCAAACTGAATAAGATTTATGTCTAACAGAAAAAAAACCTACAAGCAAAAACCATTTCTTATAGCATTTATTGCGATTTTAATATTTGCTGCTGTAATTTTATTATTAAATACACGCAAAGCTGAGGCTGGTTGGTACGATGACGGGTGGGGATACAGAAAAACTTTGACTATCGATAACTCTAAAGTCTCTGGTAGTACTGATCTTACTGACTTTACTATACTAGTATCTCTAACATCAGATTCAGATCTGTCAACAAATGCACAAGCCGACGGAGACGATATTCTATTTACTGACGCGACCGGGAAAAAGTTGTCACACGAAATAGAAAGTTATTCTGCCGGAACCCTCATAGCATGGGTAAAACTGCCAAAACTATATGCCACTGAGAATACAAAAATATACATGTATTTTGGAAATCAAACTACACCAAGTCAAGAAAATGTAAAAGGTGCGTGGAATAGTAATTATCTAGGGGTTTATCATCTGAGTGAAGATGTAACCGATGGGCAAACAAGTGGTACACATTATGACTCAACAGGAAATCACAATGGAACACAATATAAAAATGTAGATATCGCAGGAAAAATCGGAACGGCACAACATTTTTCTTCAGCGGGTGTTGGACTGGAACACATAAGCATTGGCGATAATGATGATGTTGACAATGTATCAGAGTTCACTGTCATTGGGTGGTTTAAAAGAAACTCTTTTGGTGACATTATCTCAGCTGGAAAAGAAGCTGATGATTTTTCAAGTTCTGGAGGCATTGCTTTTTGGAATGACGGCAAAATATATGTAGGTGCTGGTGGACAAGGTGACTTCGCGAGTAATGATACTAGCTGGCATCATGTAGCAGCTGTATACGATGGAAGTCAATCAACAGATGCAACACAATTAAAAGGATATCTTGATGGTGCACAACAAACACTCAGCAATTTAGCTGCGATCCCAACTACTACAACAAATATAGCTGAACCCTTTCTTATTGGTACGTGGAATGACCCGAACGCAACATGGGGTGACGGGCACATTGACGAACTAAGGATTCTTAGAACACCTCTTTCTGCAGATTGGATAGCTACTGAATATAATAATCAAGACTCCCCTTCTACATTTTATACAACTGGTACAGTTGAAAAAGGTACAACACCAATACTTTTTTGGAAATTTGATGAGGTATCTACCTCTACTGTTTATGATAGTACTAGTTATCAAAATAATGGTGAATTCCCAGCCGCAACATTAGATACAGGAGATGGACATGATGGATCAAAAACAGTCTCTGGTACAGACTCTTCAAGTTTCACGTCGACAAATATAACAGCTACGGCAAGTTCTGGACAAAACTCTATTACAGTAAACTCAACAACAGGTTTTGCGTCTGGAGATGATGCTCTTTTGATACAAATGACTGGAACTGGTGTAGGAAATTGGGAAACATGCGATATAACAGGGACTTCAGGTGGAACAACAATTACGTGTAATTCAAATTTAACAAATACATACCAAGCAACAGGTGCGCAAGTAGTGAGAATGCCCAACTGGACCAATGTAACAATACAAAATGGCGGTACACTAACTGCAGCAGCATGGAATGGCACTGTAGGGGGAATTGTTGCTTTTAGGGCAACAGGGACAGTAGATGTGCAATCAGGTGGAACTATTTCTACAAATGCCTTAGGGTACTCTAGTTCAAATATCGTAGCATCATCTCTTACTGTACCTGGAGGCAGTGGCGGTGGCGCAGGTGGCGGCAGCGGCAATGCCACAACTGGCGGTGGTGGTGGTGGCGGCGGTGGAGGCGAAGGCGGCACATATAGCGCTACTGTGACTGCCCCTGCAGGAGGTGGCGGCGGCGGTGGACCAGTAAACAAAACAACAACAACTAGCAGAAACGGTAAAGGCGGAAGCGGAGGTACAGGTGTACCAACCAATGGCGCGAATGCAACACGCTCTGGAACTGGAGTAAACGCTGGTGGCGGTGGTGGTGGCGGTGCAGGATCTTCTGGAACAACAGGTGGCTCTGGAGGAACCGCAATAGGTACAGGTACATCTGGAGGTGTAGGCGGAAATAAAACTGGTGGGTCTGGCGGTGGTGGTGCAGGAACAGCCGGAGTTACAAGTGGAACCCCAAGCACTGGAGGACATGGAGTAACTGGTACATCGTATGGTACTGCAAACCTATCATCGATGTATTTTGGCGGAAACGGTGGTGCAGGAGGAAATGGAGCTGCTGGAGGCGGCGCAAACAATGGATCAGCTGGTAGTGGAGGTGCTGGCGGTACAGGTGGAGGTATTGTAACTATTTTTGCAAATACGGTCACCGTTACAAGTACAGGAACAATAACAAGCAATGGCAGTGATGGTAGTGCCGGAACAACTGGTGGGAATGCAAGTGCAGTACCAGGCGGCGGCGGTGGCGGCGGTGGTGGCGGCGGCGGTGGAGCTGGTGGCAGTATTTATATAAAAGCAAATACAAATACACTAGGGACATCTTTAGTAAAAGCAAACGGCGGCGCAGGAGGAAACTTTGCAACAGGAGGTAATGGAGCAACCAGCAGTGCAAATTTTATAGCAGGAGTTGGTGGACAAACCTCTGGGGCAGCAGGTACATGCGGCACAACAGGCACTACCGGCACATGCACAACGGCAGTTAACAATACAGTCACCGGATCTGCTTCTGGGGGCGGTGGCGCAGGTGGTACAGGAACCACCGGCAGCGATGGCAGAATACACATTGAATATACGTCTTTATCTGGTACAACTACACCTAGCGCGGATACATCTGTATTAAGTAGTGCAGCTCTACCAACTAGAAAATTTGGAAGCGATTGTATTGCTGGAAACTGTCTGCTGTTTTCATCGAGTTTAGTTAAAAAAACATATTCGTCAGATACAGAGTTGAATCCTGGAACAGAAAGTTTTACTGTATCTTCTTGGTTTTTACACTCATCGACAATATCTGGGACCGACGTACTAATATCTAGGAGTAACAATGCAGTCAACGGTATTGGGTACAAGATATACATGAATAGTTCGGGTTTTATTTGTTTTGGTATAGACGATGACGCAACAAGCTTTGCAGAAGATGAGGTGTGTACAACAACGGCATACAATGACAGCAAATGGCATCATGTTACGGGCACTAAAACTACTACATCAAACATAAAAATTTATGTAGACGGTGTACTCGCAACTACTGATGCTAGCATCTCTGCAACAGGTTCACTTTCTGGAAGCTCCCCTACTCTATATGTAGGTATAGATGGTGACGGAACATCTAATGCATGGGATGGCTATATAGATGAAGTTAAAATTTACAACTTTGCACGAGATGCTACTCAAATCAAAGCCGATTATCAATCAAAAAATACTTCAGACCTATCTGGAACAACAATAGGTAAATCACAAGCAACAGAACTAAGTAATGCTATGTTGGGATATTGGAGGCTAGACGAATCTAGCGGAAATGCTAGCGATAGTAGCAGTAATGGTCTGACCCTTACAAACAACGGATCTACCACATATGTCCCAGGTAAATATGCAAACGGGAGCGAACACGTCCCCGGATCTTCACAATATTTATCAACATCTACTACAATTAACGGAATTAAAAGTTTATCATTTTGGGTTAACCCTGACACGACTACAAACTATTTTATAAACTTAACATCGACCGCAAATATCCAAGCTTCGTCTGGAACTATAAGTGCAAATGGATTTACTAATGCAAAAATATATGTGAACGACCTTGAAAAAAATACAATCACAGCTGATGTATGGCAACTCGTAACAGTTACAACTGATACAGCAATCAATGCAGATACTTTTTACGTAGGTCGTATTTCTTCAAACTATTATGATGGAACATTTGATGATGTACGAATATATTCAAAGCAACTTAATGTAGATGAAGTAAGTACTATATTAAACACGTCTCCCCCACCAGTTGCTTACTGGCCAATGAATGAGAATACAGGAACAACCACAGTGCATGATAACTCTGGTAGCGGGTTAGACTTAACCATGAACGGCTCTATGACAAGCGCAGATTGGGTACCTGGCAGATATGGTGCAGGTCTAGATTTCGATGGAACAGATGATAGCCTGTCAGTTAGTGATAATTCAAATTTAGATTTTGCCGCTACAAACGATTTTACTGTAGAAGCATGGATCAAACATAACACAGCAGCAAGCACAGATGTAATCCTGTCAAAATATGAAACTACAGGTAGCGATGGGGGCTTCGTTTTACAAATGGAAAGCGATGGCGATCTTTCGTTTGGTATAGATGATAACAATACTGGATTTCCTACAGATATAGTAACTTCTACTGCTGCAACATATGACGACAACCAATGGCATCACGTAGTTGGTGTAAAAAAGGGTACTACATCAATCAGCTTATATATCGATGGTATTTTCATAGGAAGCACAGCAGTAACAGCAAACGGAACTTTAGCAAATAACGATACGTACTATATAGGTCGCGATGGAAATGGAACAACGCAAGCATGGCAAGGTCAACTAGATGAAGTTAGAATTTATAATTACGCACGCAGTGATCTTCAGATAATAGAAGATATGAATGGTGGTCATCCTGTACCTGGGTCTCCTATAGGATCACCACAGGTATACTGGAAGTTTGACGGTGAAACTACATCAACAGCTTGCGGACAAGACTCTACAATAAATAATAAAGATTTATCTATAACATGTTCAACTCATATAAGTACGTCAGGTAAATATGGCGCAGCATTTATGGGTGGTGATAACTTAAGAGGCACAAGAACAGATGACGCGGATTTAGACTTTGCAGGAGCAGATGCATTTTCGGTCAGCATGTGGTTTAAAAGATCGACAATGAGTAATGATGAATACTTATACAATAAAACTACAAGTAATGTTGGATACAGTTTGTATCTCAACTCTAGTGGTCAATTAATATTTGGGTATTCCGATCAAGGCGCGGCGTCATTTCCAGAAGAAAGTATCACAAGCACTAGCGAGTACGATGATGATGCTTGGCATCACGCCATTGCAGTAAAAAATGGTACTAGCTATATAAGATTATATGTCGATGGTATTTTGGTTGCAACTGATAGTACATTATCTAATACAAACTCACTTGCAAATGCAGGCGCTAGTTATATAGCTGATGCAAATGCAACAAACGGAACAGATGAGTTCTTGGGAGCTATAGATGATGTAAAGATTTTTAGATTTGCACTATCGGCAGATCAAGCAAAAGTTTTGTATAACAACAATGCAGCTACAGTCTATGGTGCAACAAGTACAACGTCTGCCGGCGCTGCAGACAACTCAACTGCTAGGGCATACTGCGTACCTGGGGATACTACAAGCTGCGCAGTGCCGATTGTACATTATAAATTTGATGAGAATACGGGACAAAGGCTAGAAAATTCTACAGACGGTGGCGGCGACACTATATACAGAGGCACAGATACTGCAAATAGCGATGCAGCAGATCCTACCTTTGCAATAGGTAAATATGGGTCTGGACTTGATTTTGACGGTACAGCTGACCAATTGTTGGCAGGCAGCGATGACAATGACATCGATTTTACAGATGGAGAAAGTTTTACTATCGAAGGCTGGATAAACAGAGATACATTTACATCTGACCACGTAATCATATCTAAAGGTATGAGAACTACAACAACTGTAGCTGATACTGGATATATTATATGGATCGATGATGCTACAGATACAGTTACATACCGTATTGGAGACGCTACAAATTATTTTGAATTATCAGGAGCATCTACATCTGCAATAACAGCAAAGGGCTGGCATCACTTTGCAGCCGTCTTTGATGATGCAAGTACTACAAATTCAACAATTTATATAGACGGTATAGAACAAAGGGGTACACCAAGTGGTACAGCAACAAGTGTAGGAAACATTTCAAACACAAGCGCAGTAAAAATGGGTACAACTTCAAACTCTAGCGCTGGATGGTTTGATGGAAGAATAGATAATTTCATAATCTACAAATATGTAAGAACACCAGCACAAATATTATGGGATTATAACAAAGGTAGCCCAATAGGAAATTGGAATTTTGATGAATGCCAGGGAACAACTGCGTATGATTCATCAGGAAATGCAAATAATGGAACTATCGCACCTGGGGCATCCGGTAACACATCAGCAGGCACATGCTCTAGTGGTACATCAACTGAAATGTGGAATAATGGCACCACAGGTAAATACTCTGCTAGCATAGATCTTGATGGTACAGATGATGTCGTCACCATTTCAAACACCACACCTATAGATTTTGACGGTAGTTTATCAAAAGGTGTATCGTTTGCATTTTGGGTAAAACCTGCATCAGACGGTGAAAGTGATACTGGACAAATTTTCAATAAGGGTACAAACACATACTGTCGAACTGATTCACAATCGGGAAGTAACTTGGACCTTGAATGTAATTTGGATCTGGGTACATCAGATGCAAATCTGAACTTGGCATCGGCATTAACTACAAGTAACTGGTACCACGTTGTTGTTAGTTATACAGACGATGCAGACGATGAAATAACAATTTACATTAATGGTGTAAGTAGAGGCACATCGAGCGGGGGCAGCGGAGCACCTGCTACGGGTGATACTAATAATTTATTGTTAGGCGGACCTACTACAGCAAATTATGATGGACTGCTAGATGACTTTAAAGTTTACAATTATGAATTAAACGCGCAACAAGTAAAAAGTTTATATACAAATGGAACAATATACGCGCAATAGATACACATGTTTTAACTGAACTCTTTATAAGTAAGCGCCTCGGCAATATGATTACTAGAAACATCAGTAGAGCTTTCTAGGTCAGATATCGTTCTGGCAACTTTAATAAGTTTAAAATACGATCTTGGAGATAGCTTTAACCTATTTATACCTTTTTGCAATAAATCTCTGGCTTCATTTGTCATACGACAGAATTTGTCGACATGTTTATTCTTCATTTCACTATTTGTATAAATACCTTCATTTAGAAACCGATCTTGCTGAATCCGACGCGCCGACAAAATACGTGCGCGAATACTTTCCGATTTTTCTGCTGATTGTGTTAATGCAGAAAATGTATTTAGTTTTAATGTATCAACACTGCCCACTTTTGAAAAAATATCTATCCTATCTAGGATAGGTCCAGAAAGCCTTTTGGAATAAAGTAAAACCTGGCTAGCGCTGCAAGTACATTTATGACTACTAGAACCCAAATAACCACATGGGCAGGGATTAAATGCAGCAACAAGCATAAACTTGCAGGGAAATGTAACATTGGTGCTACTTCTAGTAATATTTATTAAACCGTCTTCTAATGGCTGGCGTAAACTTTCTAGACACTTACGTGAAAACTCTGGAAATTCGTCAAGAAATAAAACTCCTCGATGTGCCAAACTGATCTCACCAGGTTTGGGATATATTCCACCCCCAATTAGACCTGAATAAGATATTGTATGATGTGGTGACCTGCACTGGCGCTGTGAAATAATTCCGCCATTTGGAGGGATCAAACCTGCAGCTGAATATATCTTTGTTATTTCAATAGACTCTTCTACAGTTAATGAGGGCAACAATGAGGGTATAGCACGAGATAGCATACTTTTACCAACACCAGGTGGACCAGAAATCGCTAAATTATGCCCACCAGCAAGTGCAACCTCCAAAGCTCTTTTAGCCTGTTCCTGACCTATTATCTCTGAAAGATCTACGTCATATAATGTTACAGGTTCATCGAGTTTATTTGATTTAAATGGCTTTATATTCTTTTGTTTATTTAAATGTGAAAAAAGCTGTTGCAACGTTTCTATCGGAAAAACATCTCCCTCAAAAACTTCAGTGGCTTGAAGCTTACAAGCTTCTGGTATAAATATATGTTTAAGTCTGCTCTCCTGGGCATATATAGAAATTAGAAACACTCCATGGCTATATCTAAGTGATCCATCTAAAGAGAGCTCTCCGTAAAACAAACTTTCTTTTGGTATAGCCAGGTCATAAACTGCCGATAAAATACCTATAGCTATAGGTAAGTCAAAATATGAACCATCTTTTTGTACATCAGCTGGAGCCAGATTGACAGTGATACGCTTGTTTGGGAATTCGAATCCAGAATTTATAATAGCAGTTCTGACACGTTCTCTGCTTTCAGCTACCGTTTTACCTGGTAAACCAACTATATCAAAAGCAGGCAATCCTTTTGTGGAAATATTTACTTCAACGTCTATGCCTATAGCTTTTATACCTACATTAACACTTGAATTAACTTTAACTAACATAATAAATACCATCCTTTTCTAATAAAATTTCTTCCAATAACAGCTTGGTTATTAGTGAACTCAAATCTTTTATCGGCAAACCCACAGCTCTAGATAACTCATCTAGCCCTAAAGGCGTTTTGGAAACTATAGAAATAATTAGCTTTTCTGAACTATCAAGTGATGAATATGAAACCGGAGGCTGTGAAAGCCCATAATAATCGAATATGTCTTGAGCACATGTAACCGCACTAGCCCCATCTCTAATAAGATTATTTGTGCCTTTTGACGTAGGAGCGTAAATGTTACCCGGTATAGCAAAAACGTCCCTACCTGACTGTAGTGCCAATTCAGCTGTAATTAGTGACCCACTCTTCTCAGCAGCTTCAATTACCAAAGTAGCTGCAGATAAACCAGCAACTATCCTATTTCTTCTAGGATATGTCCATAGCTGTGGAAGCTCTGTTCCTGGGTATTCTGATAATATTAGTCCCCCACTCTCAACAATTTGCCAATAAATTTCTGTGTTTACCGATGGGTGTATATGGTCTATACCACAAGGCATAACAGCAATAGTTTTACCTAAGACACGCAATGCAGCTTTGTGAGCCTCAGCATCTATACCATACATAAAACCAGAAACAATTGTTATACCAGCTTTTGCGGCCTTAGAAACTATGTCGCTTACTGCTTGCACACCATAATGTGTCATTTTGCGACTACCCACAACAGACAAACACTTATCAAATGTAAAACCATGAATATTACCCTTATAAAACAGCTTTTTTGGCGGATCATATATATTTTTTAATAAAGCAGGATATAACGTATTTTTAATATTTATAACTCCACACATAAGTTTAGTTTTATATAAAAACATGTAAAAAAAGAAGATAGAATAATCTATTAAAATTGGAATATGCTCTTATAGTGCGACAAAGTGGCTCGAGATTTGTCGAGGTGCATTGATATACAAATAGCATCAAATCTATAGTTTATAGCTCCAGAATAATGATTTTTAGCCAAAAAAATGCTTCCCAATAACTTTATACGCATAAGCTTTTTATGCGTAAAGGTGTCTTCAGCTCTTCCCAAATACATAGAGCTCTTTGAACGCACCTCTACAAAAACCAAACAATTTTTGTGCAATGTAACTATATCTATCTCACCCACTTTACACCTATAATTTCTTGTAACCACCTCATAACCAGACCTTGCAAGATATAAGCATGCAAGCGTCTCTGATAGCCTACCAAGCTCTTTTTTTGTCATAAATATATGTAAATACACCATGCATAAATTGAAACAACCAAATTTCTATTAATATTAGAAATTGACAAGTGAAATAAAATATGTAAACTACACATATAGCCAAAGACAGCAAGTGTTGGTCTCACGACTAACTTAAACATCTTGCCGAGGTAAAACAGTTTATATAACTTTTTTATAGCTCTTTGGTGGAGCTTTTTTTATGCCAAATAATAAAAATAAACAAACATTAGAAGAAATAAGAACTAAAGTAAATAATGCTAGATCAGTAGTTTTTACTGAATATCATGGGTTAAAAGCCTATGAACTCAACGAACTAAGGTCAAAAATCAGACAAGCTGGTAGTGAAATGCTTGTAGCCAAAAACACACTACTCAAAATAGCTTTACGTGAAAAAGGTTACTCAAACGAGATAGATCAATTATCAGGTCCAGTAGCAACCGTACTCGCCTACAACGACCCGATAGCTCCCATTAAAGTACTTACAGAATTTACCAAAAAATATCAATTGCCAAAATTAAAATTTGGCTTTTTAGAAAACGCATATATAAATGAAGCAAACTTACAAAATGTAAGCCTAATACCTGAAAAACCAGTTCTTATAAGCAAGTTACTGGGTAGTTTAAAATCACCTTTGACTGGTATTGTATCTGTAATGTCAGGAACTCAAAGGAAATTTGTATACGCTTTGGCAGAAATTGCCAAACAGAAGGAGGTGTAGCACGATGTCGGATGAATTAAAATTGAGCGATAACGCTAAAAAAGTCATGGAGTTGGTAGAAAAATTAACAGTTCTCGAACTTAATGATTTGGTAAAAGCATTAGAAGAGAAATTTGGAGTAAGCGCTGCTGCACCAGTTATGATGGCTGGAGCAATGCCAGCTGCAGGAGCAGAAGCTGCTGCACCAGAAGAAGAAAAAACAGAATTTGATGTTGTTCTTGCAGACGCAGGAGCAAATAAAATAGCTGTTATCAAGGTCGTAAGAGAAATCAACCAAGCCTTGGGTTTGGTAGAAGCTAAAAACCTTGTAGAATCTGCACCTAAAAACGTTTTGGAAGCAGCCAAGAAAGATGCAGCACAAGCTGCTAAAGAGAAACTCGAAGCTGCAGGCGCTAAAGTTGAAATTAAGTAACACACATAACTTTAGTTTAAATGAACAAACAATCAACAAAGGGTCTCAGGCAACTGAGGCCTTTTGTGTTTTATAAACCTTATTTAAATGACTTGTGTTTGGAAATAAAATCGGTCAAATAAGCTTGAATAGAAGCATCTGCAACACCAGAAATATAGCTATCTTTCCAAATTGGGGCGACTTCATAACCATATATTTGACTTAACTTAGGCTGCTCTACAACATCATCGTAAAGCGAAGTTACAGGGGTAGCAGGCATTAGAGAGATATCAGCTGGGTCACTATCAACAAAGTTATCTCTGAGCAAAACAAAATCGTTGGACGAAGTCATAGCAAACAATTGTGTATTGAAATCATTTATATCCATGTTATGTGTAACTTTGATATGTAGACAATTACCGCCCAAACTCAATATATGTGTTTCGGTAGCTTTATCCAAAAACAAACCAGACTCAAAACCTACAGATTCAGGAAAAACTAAATTGTTATATCCCAGGGCTTTAGCACTCAAAAGCATATGAGAAAACTCTGGTGACGCTTTTGGAAAGGAAATAAACAATGTATCCAGGTCTTTTACCAAAATCGCATCTTCTCCTTCAAAACCCTTTTTCTTTCCAAAATAATAACCAAGGGCATATTCATTAAGTATGAGTTCTTCTTCAATATCAGCCAACTTTACCGCATTTGGTAATGTTAAATAGGCACATGTGTTTAGCAATTGAACTTGGTCTGTGTCTAAAGCTTCAAATACATTAGTTTCTGTAATCTTTTCTAAATAGGATAAAGGTAGTACAAAGTTGAATTTTAAATGCTTGTTAGAGCCTAAATGCCTAAGTAAAACAGGCAAAAATGTGGGTGAAGAATCTTTAGTAAATTCAAGTATTACAAGTTGGTTCATCAATAAGCCATTATACTATGACCTTCTATTCAAACTCAACAACAAAAAAAGATCCCGATCTGCAGGAAACGGCTTCTTATTCTCCTGCCCTCAGAATAAGAAACTTTGATGTTCCCCGCAGATCGGGATCTTTGGTTAGCATGATAGCATAAGTATATAGGACTGTCAAAAGATGACAAAACCTATAAAATACTGGATGCCTCTTCTTTTAAGGCAGCATCCCCAAAGTCTGAAACGTCTTGAGATAACCTTTCTTTAGAGACTACTTTAAGTCCGTGCATTTCAATCATAGATTCATAAAGTGCATCGTCATCAGAAAGCAACAAACATAGTTGTGAATTATCTTCTTGGGCTGGTTGAAGCTTTAACATATTTTCGAATAAGTTTTTGTCACCAGGTCTTATATAAGCATGCAACAATGCAAATGGTTTTATTGGTTTAAACAATGATAAACCAGCACTTAGTGTGAAAGCGTAATCAACATTTGAAGTTCGAGATGTTTTATCAAGATTTTGAGCAATATCCCTGAGGCCACCTAAGGCACTGCGATAATAAACCAAAGTTGGCGATTTCATAATAGGAGCCTGTGCATGCACAGATGTAGTTGTTTCTTCTTCAAATTTCCTTGCTGCTTCTCTAAATTTTTGTAACCAATCAACCTCTTCTGCATCTTCAGAATCTTCTGCAGACGCTGAAACAATGTTAGTCTTAACAGCCACTTGTTCAGTTTCATGACTAGATAAGACTTGTAATTCTTCTTCTTCATCATCAAAGTCAAAATCAAAATCATTGATTGCTGGGGTTTCTACTTTAGGTTGTGCAGGTTGTTTGACAGTTTGTCTTGTTGCAGCTATTGGTTTTGATGCCATTTTTACTGTAGGTGCAAAATCGTCATCAGCATCTATTGAGGTATCAGCAGCACCATTTGGGTACAGAAAGTCTAATATATTTGCTTTTGTAAATCTATGTCTACCAGTGGCAGTCTTTACTTCCGCATCCAAATTACCTTCTTCGATATATCTGTAAACAGAACGAAGACTCACACCTAAAATTTGTGCAACCTCAGAAGACGTATAAAGTTTATTTTCAAGTTTTAACATAAGAAAATGATGACATCATGATCAATGCATGTCAATACATACATAAGACGAACATGTTTATAAAGTAGATTTATAAATAAGATAACAAAACTTTATCGTCGCATTAAATATGCGGCTAAATCTCCAAGGCTGAACAAACATCTTATACAACCACTCTAAACCACAATAAGATACAAATTGTGGCGGTGTCATATAATTACCTGACACATAATCAAGTGTGCCACCTATACCTACGCATAACTTTGCTGGTATCTTGTCTGCATTTCTCAACACCCATTTTTCCTGATTAATGTGATTATAGGCCACTAGAAGTATGTCTACTTGCGAAGCTTCATTCTTTTGAAGACAGTCCTTAATATAGGCAATTGTCTTATCATCATCTGACTTTCTGAAACTAAAATCTGAAGTGGCACCTATTACATTTAAATTACTATATTTGTTTTTTAGGATCTTACTAGCTTTAGAAGCAATATCACCACTTGTTAATGCCATTCTGCCAAAGCTATCTTTTTTCCAACCACCTAATAAAAAAATGTTATAGCCTTTTGATGCGGCATAAGCGCATAAGTCATATATTAGCTCTCTACCTAGTACTCTACTAGAGCTATTTCGGTATGTAGAAGAGAAAATGTAACTAAAGCCCAAAGATAACCCTATTAAACAAGCTTTTAATTTATATAGATTATCTTTTGGTAAATTTTTGACTTTAGCAAGATAGTCTTTGGCTAAAATTGGGCCAACACCGTCGGGAATAGAAAAATAGCAACTATTTATTATATTCATAAAATCACGATCTTCATACGCAGAAACTATAAATTCTGCATTTGTTGTACAAATTAAAGTGTGAGTAGAAGATGATACAGCATAGTCTACTGCATGTAAGATATCTAACTTTGTCACACCAAAATCTATATTTACACCTAATATTTTTTCTTTTGTTATCATAATTACCTAGTGATCATATTTTTTTCAAATAAATCAATATTATCCAAAGCAACACTCAGTCCACGGACAACACAATATAATGGATCATCTGAAGCATGAACTGGAACTCCTGCAAACTCAGAAATATATTTATCAAGATCGCGTAGCATAGATGTTCCCCCACTCAACACTATTCCTTTATCGATAATGTCAGAGGCTAGTTCAGGTGGTGTTTTTTCTAATACAGATTTTACAGCTAATGCAATCTGATTTACAGAATGATTGATAACATTTGCAATTTCATTTGAGGAAATATTAATAGTTCTAGGAAACCCAGAAACTGAGTCTCTACCTTTTACTTCCATACTTAGTTCTTTCAACAAGGGTTTTGCACCCCCTACAGAAATTTTAACCAATTCGGCTGTATTGTCACCTATTATCAAACCATACTTCCTTCTTATATAAGAGGATATATTGTCATCCAATGTATTACCACCTACGCGCACACTTCCATGCACCACCATGCCATACAATGAAACAATTGCTATTTCAGTCGTCCCACCACCTATGTTTACTATCATGTTTCCGCTAGCTTCTGATATAGGTAACCCCGCACCAATAGCAGCAGCCAAAGGTTCTGGAATCAAATATGCATTTCGAGCTCCAGCAGAATACGCAGCTTCAAGTACAGCACGAGCTTCAACCGACGTCGCGCCTGCAGGTATTGATATCATTATGTCAGGCTTTATTATCCTATTTCTACCCAATACCTTATTTATAAAATGACGCAAAAGAGCCTCTGTAATAACATAATCAGCTATAACACCGTTGCGTAATGGTTTTATCGATAAAATGTTGTCTGGAGTTTTACCAGACATTATTCTAGCGGCTTCACCTACAGCCAAAATCTTATCTTCGTCTATAGAAACTGCCACAACAGTAGGCTCTATCAAAACAACCCCTTTACCAGAAACATAAACTACCGAGTTTGCGGTTCCCAGATCTATTGCAATTTTTTTATGAAAATCAGATTTACTAAACATAAGCAAAACCTACAAAACACTATATATACAATTAGAATATACCATTCAGTGATCAACTTTGATAAAATGTCATTGTACCTATATTAACCAATGAATAAAGATTTAATTAAAACATTTTTCAGGCTTTGTTTGCTTTTAGCTGTAACTACAACTCTATTTTTGTATGTTTACGGAGTTAGAATCAATAAGCCAGCACAAGATCCTGTAAATCTTACACAAACTGGCATGGTAAGTGCAAAATCAATTCCTACAAGTGGCAGTGTTTATTTAGATGACAACTTGATGACTGCAACCGACGATACTATATCTGGAATAACACCAGGCATTCATAAAATTCGTATTATAAAAAATGGTTTTACTCAATGGGAAAAGCAAATAGAAGTGTTCCCAGAGCTAGTAACAGATATCACAGCAATATTAATAGCACAGAGTCCTAGACTAGAACCTCTAACTACAACAGGTGCGAAAAATCCGGCTATATCACCTACTCTAACCAAACTAGCTTTCTTTTCGCAAGATTCAGAAAAACCCGGAGTCTGGGTAATCCCATTGACTCAAACAGGAATAACACTGTTTAAATCGAATCCAAATATAGTTTTGCTAGATACAAAATTAACAAAATATTCCGAAGGGCAAACAATCGAGTGGTCACCAGATGAAGAAGATCTGATAATACAAGGACCCAATAATATTTATTATCTGGTAAATTTGGCTACTGGGGTTGCTGAAGCAATTGCAAACCCAGAACAAATAAAACAAGACTGGCAAACAAAACTAACAGCAAAAAGACAAGATTTTATAAATAAACTTGATATACCCGACAATATCAAACAACTAGCTATATCAAAACAAGCAATCTGGTCACCCGACGAAAAAAAGTTTTTATATACAAATCAAAATGGGGAAGATTTAGAATACAAAGTTTATAACTTAGAAAAACCTATACCAGTTGGTGAAAAGGTAGAAACCACAGTATTCATAACAAAAACCAAAGCATTACAACCAGCTGTATCTTGGTATTCAGATAGCTTTCATTTAGTAATGGTAGAAGGAGACGTAACAAAAGACCAAAAGGGTCTTATTAGTCTTATTAGGATCGATGGAACAAATAAGACCGAGCTGTATAATAGCGTATTACACAGCAACAAAGTTTTTAGTACACCAAGCGGTGATAAGGTTATAATTTGGACATCTTTTAAATCAAATGATAAATCTGATTTGTACACTTTGAGTATTCGTTAAATCTATTTAATGTACATCTATCAATTTTGCAGTAATTACTAACCTATTTATAACTGTACCTGGAGGATCACACGTTTGTAATGTTAAAGTAGGTTCAATAACTGGTCTCATTATCGGATAAGTATCCCAACCTTTTACGCGTTCTTTATTCAAAACTTCGTATACATATGTTTTATCCTCATAAAAAAGGTGTATTCTGTCTTTTATTTCAAGCTTGCGTAGTAGATTAAATACTGTCGAGTATTGCCCCAATGAGAAAAAATTTAGCGAAGCATGCGCAAACAAATAAGTATTACCTGGTTCTTGAGAAGGATACTCAGAAATAGAAGCATGAGCGATACCTTGCTTGAGAGCCTCTGTGTATATCTTTTCATTCCAAACAGGTACATCTTTTACAATTGGTGCATTAACCCCAATTTTCTCAATAACTATAGAAAAATCTGTGTTTACTGGGTTTATTTTGATTGGTTTAGTTGTAAGCAACTGGGCAAATGGGCTTTCTGCAGCACTACCCGAGTCAACAGAGTATTCTTGATTCTTGAGCTGTTTTATATAAAACCACAACTCATCTTTTATCAAAGGTCCCCACGAAACTAACAAAAAAATAATACCTAATACTATTAGTGTATTAGGTAAAAGCTTTTTCAAACGAGATAGTGATGGGATTTTGTTAAGTTTATGCATTTTGTATATTCTAACAGGTTAATGGTGCTCCCGACAGGAATCGAACCTGTAATTAGCCCTTAGGAGAGGCTTGTTATATCCATTTAACTACGGGAGCATACTTTGCGCCGTAATTATAACAAAAACGCGGCGTGTTCCTTAAATGAAGACTTGCTATAGAAATATGTATCGGTTATGGGCTTTATAACTAGATTAGGCGATCTACCAAATACCAATGAATTTGATGGAATATCTGTATCCATCACAAACGCACCAGCAGAAAATATGACATTTTTACCTACATGGCTATTACCAAATACAGAAGATCCAGCATACATAATGACATTTTCTTCAAATACTGGTCTGTATGTTCCATTTGCGCCTACATTACAACACTGGTAAATTTTCAAATAATTGCCATAGATTGACTTCCCCAACCCCGATGCATAAGGATGAACTAAATGAAAAAATTCTGGCAGCTTTACCTCATAAAACAAGTCACACGCATTAAGCATTTTATTCAAATAGAAAAGTTTGGAAGCCAATGTGGTATCTTTAGAACCCAAGTAAATCTCTCTAGAAAACAAGTATAGAAACGTAGCATAATGATCACCATTTAAAGCATTGAACAAAGTATCATGCCCATCAAAATAATACTTACTTAAATTTTGTGAAAAGTTTGATTCTAGCTTTAATAGTACCTGGGGATAATAGTTTCTTATCAAAAGCTCCTCGGGAGCTGTTAATAGGAAATTAGCAGTTAGCTGGTTTAAAAGCATGCATACAATATCTTGCCTTGATAGAGTAACAAATTTAAACATATAAATGGCGGAGGGGGTGGGATTTGAACCCACGTTCCACTTGCGCAGAAACCTGTTTTCAAGACAGGCGCACTAGACCACTATGCGACCCCTCCCTAAGAAGCAATCGTATTTTATCATTTAAATTGGGTTTTATGCTCTATGTATTTGATTTTAAAAGCTAAGAATAAAGTTGTTCGTGTACTCGTTGATATGTGACTATTTCATCTGGCTTAAACCACAAATCAATTTCTCGTGCTGCTTCTTCTGCGTTACCAGAAGCATGAATAAGATTGTATATGCTTCTTTTTGCAAAGTTTGCGCTTATAGCAGAATCGAGTGCATAGTCCCCTCTGATAGTACCTGGAGCGGCTTTGGAAGGTAATGTATGACCGCACATAGCACGTACATTAGAAATAACATGAATTCCTTCTAATACCAAAGCTACAACAGGCCCTGAGACTAAATAATTAATACCCCACTCCCAAATCATTTCTCCCAATTTCAAAGGATCATCTGTTCCCAATACGCTTACTAAATCAACATTGTTTTCTTTACAATCCAAAACAGTATTGTTCCCCATACGTGTCAATTGTTCGTTAGTTGTCAGATAGTGATCTTTAGCAAAATCGCGAGTAACATGAACAAGTTTCATCCCAACTATTTTTATTCCAGCGCGTTCAAAACGCTGAATAATTTCTCCGGCAATGCCTCTTTTTATAGTTTCTGGTTTTAATAGTACTAATGTCTTTTCATTCATACGAGTAACATATCAAAATTTAGTCTACAAAACAATATCTTCAAACGAGTAAGTACCATCACTGTATATAGAAAATAGTGTGTACCTCGGCGTTTGTAAATTTCTCTTTTCTTCTTTTGCCAAACTCCCTACGACAATATGAGACAAGTTTTTGTTAATAGGATCTTGATTATTACTTGACCTATGATGATCTGCAGCTATTATAGCGGTTACATCAGAATTACGAATATTATCTACCAACCATTGACCTTGTTTATAGACTTCGTCGTTCTTTTCACCATTCACAATCCCCATTATTGGGCTCAACACAGAAATAAGCGGATGATATATAGGTTGAGATAACACAACATAATCAGCTTCAACCAGGTTTGCAGCAAACCATGATGTCCAAATCTCAGGTATGACAGTAAAGTTTGCGCTATTGTCAAAAAAAACAAAAGTGGAACCATTTATATTTTTTGTATAAAATCTCGAAATAGATGCCTCACCAAATACTGACATATAATTATCGGCATTAACCGACTGATACAAGTCGTGATCACCGGGTAAACAAGAGTAATCAAAGCCAGAATTATCTAGCAATTGCTTTACTTGAGTAAGATTTACTATTTCACCATAATCAGTTAAGTCCCCTATACATATTAAGTAATCTATACTTAGCGCATCTAATTCGGTTAATGCATTTGTTAGGTGATCTAAATCAGAATGAATATCAGCAACTACTGCAATACGTGCAACAATATCTGATCTTTCGACGCTTGGAGTAGTCATAGGTATAGGATTATTTGTATCTGGTTTTATGTCAGTATTAGATAATCTTGTAAAAAATGCACCAGCAACATCACCTACTTGGTTACTATCTACACCAAGTTTTGCATAAATAGGTGATAATTGTGTATTTATGTCATCAAATGTTGTCGAAGTCCCTAGTTTTACAAAAACGGCTATCACAACAACAAACGATGTAATTACAAATACAGATAGTATAGTTTTAAAAAATCTTGCGACTAAATGTCTTGAAGGTTTTTTTTCATCATGTAAGCTCGTCATACAATTACATCCTCTCTACCACAGGGATACACAACAAATTTAATACCTTTTTCAAAGTAATGGCGAATGCAAAGGTTAGGGTTAATCTGAAGTTTTGTAAAATTGGATTATTAGTATCTATAATTCTCTCAATAGCATAAAATGAGTTGAAAGTTTGGCACAAGTTAAACCCATATTCAGCTAGTATATGTGGTGACATTTTAGCTGATGAATCATGTAAGATCTCGCCAAAGTAACCTATCGATCTGATTAAAGCTGTTTCTTTTTCAGAGAGTATATGAACATCAGAACCGTCAGCGCTGTATGAAGCTGCCGAAACATCAAACCCAGAGCGTGTCAAAACAGAAAGCGCACGTGCATAAGAGTACATCAAATAAGGGCCAGTACTGCCCTCAAATTTAGTTACATTTTCATACCTAAAGATGATACTTTTCGAAGGATCTACACGTAACAAAGCATACCTGAAAGCCGACAAAGCTACCTTATCTATGACATCTGGTGATATTGAGTCTTTCACTAAACTATTGTCAACTTCCATTTTTTCTAACTCAATAAGACGTTGGAAAACTTCATCTGCATTTACAACATTGCCAGTTCTAGATGACATCTTACCTTCGGGCAAAGAAATCCAACCATATGATAAATGATATAGCCTATTGGACCACTCAAAACCTAACAAAGATAATATTTTAAATAACTGCGCAAAATAATCACCTTGTCTACCATCTACAACGTATATTCTTTTATCAAATTTATATTTTTCGTACCCATCTTTTGCAAGTTGTAAATCTTTGGTGATATACAATGAAGTACCATCACTTCTCAACAAAACTTTATTGGGTAAACCATATGATTCCAAATCAGCTACTATTGCGCCTGTATCATCCTTATGTGCAATACCTTTCTCAACAGCCACGTCAACTATATCTTTGCCAATTGAAATATTGTTACTCTCATACTCCCATATATCAAATTGGACATTTTGATCTGTATAAGTAGATTTCCAACCCTCATATACCCATGCGTTTAACTTTTGCCATAGAGATATAACTTCTTTATCACCAGCTTCCCACTTACGCAATAATTCCTGAGCTTCTTCTAGCAGTTGCGGATTTTTTTCTGATTCTTTTTCAAACAAGGTATAAAAAGCACCTACGAAGTGATCGGGTTTTATATCAGGTAACTTGCCATCGCCATACTTCATATACATCAACAAACTTTTACATATGTGTATACCAATATCCCCAACGTAATTTGCACGGACAACCTCGTAACCAAGATATGAATATATTTCTGCCAAAGATGAACCTATAAAATTATTTCTAGCATGACCAACATGCTGGGCTTTGTTAGAATTTGGTTGTGAAAATTCTATTAATATCTTTTTCCCAGCGCCAATCTTCGACGACCCATAGGACTCTTGGTGTTTTATCACTTCTTCTAACACATGATGGTCCCAATAATTACTCAAAACAAAATTTATAAAGCCCGGTGAAGCTATCTCCACTTTTGTAAATATAGGATGACCAAGCAGCATCTCGCTAAACCTAGGTAGTCTACTATCTATCTCATAGCATAAAATCTTGGCAATCTGCATAGGAGGCTGATGAAGCTTGTTGGACAAAACTAAAGCAATATTTGTTGAAAGATCACCAAAAGATGTGTTTGAGGGGTGCTCAACAACAAAAGTATCTATATCCAACTCATATACAGATTTAACTGACTCTTTTATCAACCCATGTAAGCTTTGTATTAATTCAAGCGAGTTCATATATATAGACATGATTTTCTCATTACTAAAGGGAAAACTCAACTGCGTGACTCTAATATACAACTATAATAAACCCAATATGAGACTGCTAATAAAATGTAATAAATAATAAGAGTGTTAAGAGAAATTGCGTATGCGTAAATACCTATATCTAAATCAGAAAATAATGAAACTATCCAAATAAATAAGGTCAATAGGGGATATAAAAGCTTCAATAAAATAAAAAATAAGTACAAGTTGATAAACGACAACCCTATACCAATTAAACCTATGACAGTCGAAAGAGGAATTATCCATAGTACTAAAGCATTTACAAAGGGGCTTATAAGGCTAATTGAACCCATTTTATATGACAATAAAGGCCACACAAGTAATTGAGCACTTATAGATGAACAAAAATCTGTAACTATGAAAAAACTCGACTTAAAAATGTAGGTAGAAAACCACTTAACAACAAGCTCACCAAACAAAACCAAGCCTAAGGTTGCCAAGAAACTCAATAAAAAGCTCATATTAAATATATAACTAAGGTTAAATATTAGAATGACAAATGCTGACATTAATAACACTCGCTTAATATCTGGCGAGTATCCAAAATAAATAGATAAATAGGACAACGTACCCATAAGCCAAGCACGTATAACTGGCGGTTCAAATCCAGTAATTACTGCATACAACAAAGTAAATAATATGCCTATGTATAAACTAAACCTGCTGTACTTCGACCCCAGCAACTTAGTTATGAATTTATAAATTAGAGTTATGTTGAATCCAGATACAACAACTACGTGTATTGTTCCAGTTTTTTTGAGCATGTCGTTAAACGTATCGAGCGATTTTATATTATCCATACCAAGAGTAAGACCCAAAAACAAAGCAGCATGCGTTTCTGGTAAAACTATATTCACTTGTTTAGAAATATAAGACCTGAATGCTTGAATATAAGGGGTTTGCATATCCCCTTTTAATCTAGACTGGTACGACAATCGAATTGAACATTGAGCAAGACTTAAGTCAAAACACTCAAAAAGAATCTTCAAGAGTAACAAACCCATGAATAAACTTAGTATATAAAACATTTTCATTTATAAGTCGTTTGAGAAATGAACTTATTTAATATACTTAGACTTATACTCGTTTTATCAATAAAATCATCTTTGTTTTTATATGGTCTATTCTGAATTATTTTGTTTGCGTAAACCTCCCCTACCCCTTCCAAATCTAAGAGACTTGATTTGTCAGCAGTATTAAGGTCTATCAAATTGGCAGTAGCACCTGAAGGTGTCGCAACGGTACCCTGCTCTGCTTCCAAGTCAGAAGCAAAATAAATAGTATCAGCGTAATAAGGGCTTTGAATTGCGGTATCCCATACGTATGGAATATACAATTTGCTTGAATCTACAATTAAAGCTGCAATATTAAGATTTTTATTAACAAATGAAGCATCTGACGATTCTAGTAATCCACCAGACATAGATAGGGCATCGGCTATCCGCGCACCTTTGTTCAATTTATACAATCCGGGCATTTTTACCGCACCAGAAATATCTATGTGCACCCAGTCCTCAACCTGCACCCCGACTTCATTAGGTACAGCTTGATCTGATAAAGCATTACTTTCTACTTGCGCAAAAGTATTTCTATAACCGAGCAAAGCTATTATTAGAACTGAAATAGCTATCACTAGCACTACTTGCTTATAGTATGACTCGAATATTTCTTTCATACCACGCAGTTTATAAAAAAAGCTACAATGCTACTAGTATAAATATTCTAGTAATACTAGACACAATTACCGCACAATAAACGCAATGGATCGCCGCACAGAAAAGTGAAAGGTGGGAATTAACGCAAAATAAAAAAGTGTATAGGTAAAGATCTAAAATAGTGGGGATATTAATTCTAAGGAAAGGTTAATCTTCTAGTGCTTTTTCTAATATTTCTTTGAAGGCTGGGTTTCTTTTTAAATCTTTGAGTAAGGTTATAAGCTTTGTATCATTTATTCGATAAAAAACTTCTCTACCCTTTTTGAGATTTTTAAGAAAACCCAAAGACGCAAGAACACGTAAATGATGTGAGGCTAAATTCTCTTCGACATTAAGTCGATCTGCTACTTGACTTACATTTTTTTGGCCATCGCCAAGATAATCTAATATTTTAATTCTATTTTTATCAGATAAAGCTTTTGATACTTTTTCGACTAACATAAGTAGAATCTACAATAAAAATTGCAATAATGCAATCTTATTTGTGTATAATCTAAATATGGACAAAGATAAGTTAATAGAAATAGACGAATTAATTAAAGAGCTAAAAGCAAATAACATAAGTATAGGTAAAGGCAACCCGTACAACACATTGCGCTACTATACAAAAATTGGGTGGTTACCAAACATGCAAAGAAAAAAGGCACCAGATGGAAATGTAAAGGGACATTACCCTATCGACACGATTGAAAAATTGAAAAGAATTAACGAACTAAAAAAACAAGGAATTAGTAATGAAGACATACAAAATATTCTGGAAACCACAAACAAAATTACTAGTGTTAAAGCATTATTAAAAAACAAAGAATTTTTGAACAAACTATACAAAGTAGCCACCATTTTAATCTTGATACTTCTAGTAATAATTGAACTTGGATTTATCGATAAAAATAATATTTTATCTAGCAATGAATATAAATATAGTCCAAATTCAAATAATAATATGTATGTTCTCGAAACTGGGACTTTTTTTATACCCAAAAACAGGTCTTCTATTTATATTAAAAGCAATAACATAAATGAAACCACAAAAATTTTAATAAACTTCAAGCAAACATACTCCCCTGCTTTTAGATATTGGTATGAGATAGACTCCACACGAAGCGGATTTTATGTAAAGCTAGATGCACCAGTGATTGACGACACATATTTTGATTGGTGGATTACAAAATGATGTTCTCGTAACGGGAAAGCCTATTGACAGCTGATGAAACACCACATAAACTTTTTGTATGTCTAACTTTGATACAGAAAAAAATTCAATAGATTCTTTCTTACTAAAAATAGTTTTCTATTTAAATATTGCGCTAGCCTTCTTGATAAGTTTGTTTTTCTTACCTACCACAACCGAGTTCTATGAATTTAATAAGCTAGCATTAATTACAGGCGTGACTATTTTGTCTGTAGTAGTACTTATTACAAGAATGCTACTTGGCTTCAAGCTAGATTTTATAAAATCAAAATTAGACTTAGGCATTTTTGCATTACTCGTAGTTGTCATATTATCTACTATCTTCTCAGTAGATAAAAACTTGAGCATCTTTGGTAGTGAAGGCAGATGGTTCCCAAGCCTTATTGGGTTTTTAATTTTGGTTACTTACTATTATGTAACAGCACCAAGTCTTAAAAATGATGCATACATCAAAACCTTGATTAAGGCATTTGTAGCTGGAGGTTCACTTTCTAGTCTCATATCGATATTAAGCTTTTATGGAGTATATATTTTTGGATACGATTTCTTGAAGGTCGGAACATTCAATACGCTAGGATCAATAAATTTGGCAACAATACTATCTGTGGTCAGTTTATTTCTAACTTTGGGATTGTTAACTTATGAAAATAACTCAATCAACAAGATAGTTCTATCTGTAATGGCAGTACCAAGTTTTGTATACTTGTGCATTGCAAATAGTTTCTTGGGATGGGCTTTGTTGACTTTCGGTTTATTGGTCAGCCTGAGATTTTTATTTAAAGAGCTAGTAATAGAAAAAAGAAATGTAGTTTACTTTTCTGTCTTGGCTGGCATATTCTTGGGAGTTGCAGCGCTTGCACTAATACCTCAAACAAAGAAAATAATTTTCAAAGGTGGTTATGGATATGAAATAACTTTACCTGCAAAAGAATCATGGGAAATTGCAGCCTCTACAATAAAACGCAGCCCGCTTTTTGGTACAGGACTTAGTACATTTGAATTTAATTTCAATCGATTTAAGCCTGCTGATCTAAATAAAACAAACTTATGGGGAATTAGTTTTGATAAACCACAAAACGAAATATTCAATACGCTAACAGCTATGGGAATTGTCGGCCTAGTTGGAGTCATTGTATTTGGTATAAAAGTCTATCAAGCTGCAACAAAAAGCTTACACATACAAGATGAAAGTGGAATAGCAAAAATACTTTCTCTTGGAATATTGATAGTGTTGTTTAGCTTCTTCTTTAGCTATGCAAGTGTCTTTGGTACATTTGTTTTGATAATGTTACTCGCTTTTGCTAGTGCACATTATAAAAATATAAATACACACGAATATGCAGAAATTGCGTCTTTAGAATTCACATCTATCGCAAATATAACTTCTATAGATCACGAAAATAATAAAGCAGTAATAAAGGGCTCATACATCAAATACATAGCTGCTATACCTTTGGCTGCTTTGATACTTGTAGCTAGCCGAAGCTTTTATAGGATATATGCAGCTGAAGCCTATATGCATGCATCACAAATGGCATTCAGAGACGGTAATGGGGCTAAAGTATATGAATATCAAGGTAAAGCAATAAATCTCAACACACGCCGTTCTGAGTATCACAGAGAATATGCTAAAACAAACTTACTATTGGCAAACAGCATTGCTTCTAAAAAAGACTTGTCTGATGTTGACAAACAAAATATACAAAGTCTTATAAAAGAGTCTGGTAATCGTGCAAAAATAATGACAGAAGTAGTTGGACCTTTAAATTCTGCAAATTGGGAAACACGCGGTGCCATTTATCGTGCGTTAGACAAAGTTGCGAAAGATTCATTGCAATGGTCAGCAGCAGCATACGAAACTGCAGTACAATTAAGCCCTGCAAATCCAATACTGCGTGTCAACTTGGGCGGCGTATATACAGCTATGGGAAACAACCTAGCCGCTGCCAATCAATTTAAAGCCGCAGCGAATTTGAAACCTGACTATGCAAATGCTAAATATAATTTGGCCAAAGCATTAGTAGCTTTGAATGAATATGAATTAGCAAAACAAGAGCTACTATCAGTAAAGAGCTTGTTGCCAGCAGATTCAAAAGACTTGGAAACACTAAATACAGACCTTGCTATGGTTGAAGAAAAACTAAAAACTATAGACAGCAATGTAGCAGGTGCTGCGACAGAAAAACCAACAATAGAAGAATTGCAAAAAGATGCACAAAAAGAAACTACACAGCAAGAGCCTTTGACCAATGTTAGCCAAAAATCTGAGATTGAAGCTGACAATCTAAATCAAGATAAGCTGCCACAACAATAAAGATTAATACAAACTAATTTGCTAAAATATACCTGCTAAAGCATCATTGCTAGGCAGGTATATTTGTGACTTAACTATCTGGGCCGTTAGCTCAATTGGTAGAGCGCTTCCATGGCATGGAAGAGGTAACCGGTTCGATCCCGGTACGGTCCACCAAAGAAAAACCCATTTCATTTTTTGTTAAGTTTTTTTTTATACAATCCAAATAACAATTCAATCTTTTAGTAAAGGAGACAATTATGGTTCCACCTCACAAGTGCAACCTGGAAACTGTGAGAAAGACTAAAACATGTTCAGAATGTAATGGTGATAAATACTATGAATTCGAGGACAGTGCACAAGATCCAGATGAGTACGGTAGGTTTCCGTATGCTCGGGTTAGTTGCCCAGAATGCGGAGGCTTAGGTAGCATTTATGTATATATAACAAGATGTACTATCTGCGGAAACACTTATTGAAACATTAATCTGTGTTTACCATTAAGGGTGCGTTACATCAATCTATGTTGTAGAGCACCCTTTCTTGTTAAATCGCAGTTAATATTTAGCTTCTGGTATTTGGTTTTTTATATACTCATCTCGCACGTCTCTGTTCTGAAAGCCTTCTTGAAATGTTCGTTCCGCTAATTCTTGAGCGTTTAGAAATTCTGCACTCGATATAAGCTCTGTATACCAAACTGAACCATAAAACCTATCAAAGATCTTATTAGCAGTTTTGACCCACTCGACTATTCCTGCATCGGTTTTGTGTTCTGGATAATAAGTAAAGTTTGGAACAGCGCTTGTTGTGAAATACTCTTTTGGATAAGACAATTCTACACGTATTAGTTTATCTAATTCATTAAGTCTAAGTGCTTTTTCAAAATCATAGATTGCTTGATCAGGATAACCCATACGAATACCTTCATGAAAAACCATAAGACTATCTCCAACTGGTATTTCTCCCCTTTCTCTGGCTGATATTAAATTCTGTTTGAATTGTCTAGACCATACAACTAAGTCTTCAATTTTAGATGAATAAGTATACTTGACCATCCACGGTAAACTACTTAAATGCGTTGTTCTTTCTAAACCTTTAAGGCTTGTCATACTACCACTAAAAATATTTACCGGGCACTCAAAATGAAAAACAGATAATTCCATACCATAGCTTTTTAAAATAAGATTGGCTGCATACACTTGGCTTTCTGTATTCTCTGTATATCTTATCCAAGGAATATCAGCGTACCTCTTTACACCAGCAATTGCTAAGACAACATTTGGATTAACCAACTTACAAGCTAACTCAGGGTCCAACAGATTGTAGACTTCAGAAATAATTTTAACCACTTCTTCACCAGTACGTGGATCTAAGTTTATAGTGGTAGCAGCCATACACAAAATATAGCACAAATCAGCATTGCAAAGCCTAACAATACGCGCTATTTGATCAGCATTCTCTTGTTTGGGATATTTTCAATCGTATAAGTTTGAGATACTTCTTCAGTATTCAACACAACCAAAGGTAGATTCTGCATTTTTTCAGATAGTACATTTATTACATCTGTAAAACCCTCTCGCGTGTAGGCTGATATACCAAAGACTTCCTTTCCAATCTTTTTAAAAGCTTTTTTTATATTTGTAAAATCGTTGTTTATCTCTGGAATATCAATTTTATTTATCAAAATAATTTCGGGCTTATTCAATAAATCTACACTGTAATTATTTAGTTCATGTCTTATTTTGTCATATTTGTCTAATGCCGATTTCACATAAGAATCTCCTGCTTCTAAAGAAGGATCTATCATATGCAAAAGAAGCCTAGTGCGCTCTACATGACGTAAAAAATCAAATCCTAAACCCTTACCTTCAGATGCACCTTCAATCAAACCAGGAATATCAGCTAATACCAGTTTTTGATCCCCTTTTAGTATCAAAATACCCAAGTTTGGCTCGATAGTTGTAAAAGGATAATTTGCTACTTTAGCACTCATGCTACACAGCGAATTTATCAAAGTAGTTTTGCCTGCATTTGGGAAGCCGATAATACCTATATCTGCGATGAGCTTTACTTCTAGCTTAATGTTAAACTCTTGGCCTTTCCCACCTTTTGTAGACTTCATAGGAGTACGATTTGTTGAACTTTTGAATCTATAGTTACCCATACCACCACGACCTCCTTTTGCAATCAGTATGCGTTGACCAGGGGTATTTAAATCTGCAATTAAATGATTTACAGTTTGGTCTGTATTCATCTCATAAACAAGAGTGCCAACTGGGACTTTTATAATTGTATCAACGGCATTTTTACCAAACATATTTTTGCCTTTACCATGTTCTCCCGATTCTGCTTGTATCTTCTTTTTTGATTTAAAATCAAAAAGAGTATTCATGTTGTAATCTACTTCAAAATAAATGCTACCGCCGTTTCCACCATCTCCACCATCAGGCCCTCCTTTTGGAATATATTTTTCTCGACGAAATGTTGCTACACCGTCTCCCCCATTACCTGCTTTAATTTTTATATATGCTACGTCTACCATAATTTTTTACCTTTGTGTTATTGCGTATAACCCAATGGATTTTGTACTACACCGTTATACTTAACAATAAAATGAACATGTGGACCTGTAGAGTTTCCTGTGCTTCCCATAAGACCAATTATTTGACCTCGGTTAACTTGCTCACCATATCCAACGTCCAATCTACTCATATGCCCATATACTGTCTCATAACCATTACCATGGTCTATGCGTACATGCAAGCCCAATCCCCAAGGATCCCAACCTGCTCTAGTAACAACCCCGCCGGTACAAGCAAAAAGCGGTGGCATTGCTTTACCCCATGGTGTGGCTACATCTATACCATTGTGATACCAAGTAAAGTACTGTGTAACAATACGTACAGTAGACGGCCAAACGCAGAAGCTTTTACTTGGCTGAGCTTGAGCCAAATTACCACCCGAATTCACTGGAGTAAATGCAGGAACTGTAGGAATCACTCTTTCAGGAATACTTGCACCAGGTATGACTAACTCAGTACCAACCGCAAGCCTTGAGACATCTAAAATATAGTTGAAGTCTGCAATAGCCTGAGGTGCAACATCATATTTTGCTGCAATCGAAGCCAAGTTATCTCCTGTACCAACTTTATGAATAAGTCCAGATACTGGAGGTATTTGTAACTGTTGACCAATTTTTAGTATCGAATCGTCGGTCAAATTATTAACATATAAAAGCGCATCTTTTGAGATTTTAAATTTTGTACCTATTCCAAAAACTGTATCGCCTACTTCAACAGTATAAGTAAAAGGCTCATTTCTTTTTCGATTTTCTGGTATATCCGTAGTTGCGATATATCTTTGTGGAATTATGTCGGAAACGTACGACACATAATCAGAAGGTATCTCCCTGGCATTCACAAATGAGGAAGCGCTAAACACTTTACCAAGCAAAAAGACAAAAAAACAAAAAGTCAAAACTACAGTAGGAGCAACCGTTTTACCCAATTTACCACGAGACCATATCAATTTACGTACAATATAGTCTTTGGAGAATTTGGGAACAATGACAAATAGTAAAGTGAGTCTGTACAAAACTTTGACAAAATCATGTAGTTTTGATGATATGTACTTATAAAGATCTAGTACAAAATCAAAGAGTAAATAAAAAAAACCACGTAATTTACTCTCGCTTAATGGATTAAAACCATCGAAAACGACACGATAAAATCTATGAGATAGCGGACTTTTTGTACTTGGGTTCATACTAAATAGCTCCATTTTAGCAAAATATCAAGAATATTGCTCTTATGATGCCTTGTGTAGATTTGCCAAGAATTCTTTATTTGTCTTAAACTGTCGTAATCTACCCAATACAAGCTCTGTAGCTTCACGATCATCTAATAAGTCGACCATGCGTCTAAGTTTAAAGATTTGTTCCAACACTTCTCTAGAGAACAACTGTTCTTCATGACGTGTGCTGCTACTCTTGATATCTATTGCAGGGTAAATTCTTCTATCTGCCAATACTCTATCCAAACGTAACTCCATGTTACCTGTACCCTTAAACTCTTCAAAAATAACATCATCCATTTTGGAACCTGTATCTACAAGTGCTGTAGCTATAATAGTCAAACTACCTTGTGTTTCAAAGTTTCTTGCAGCACCAAAATAGTGCTTGGCTGGATACAATGCAGAAGGGTCAAAACCTCCGGACAAAGTGCGGCCTGATGGTTGAACTACCATATTGTAAGCACGCGCAAGTCTTGTAAGAGAGTCCATAAGAATTACTACATCTTTGCCTTGTTCAGCCATACGCTTTGCTCTTTCTAAACAAACTTCGGCTACTCTAGTCTGCTCCATAGCTTCTTCGTCAAAATTGCTGGCGTAAACAGTACCTTTTATGCTTCTTTGAATATGCGTGACTTCTTCCGGACGCTCTCCAATCAAAGCAACTAGTAATTCTGTGTCAGGGTAATTTGTTGTTATTCCATTTGCAATTTCTAGTAAAAGCCATGTCTTTCCTGCTTTTGGAGGAGCGACAACCATAGCTCTTTGACCTTTACCAATAGGAGAAATGAGATCTATCAGCCTGGTAGATAAAATATCTTGTTTAGTTTCTAAATGCATCCATTCGTTTGGAAATACAGGAACTAAGTCGACAAATCTTGGGCGTCTTTTTGCTAATTCTGGATCCATACCTTCGACAGTTTCTACACGCAACAAAGATAAATAAACTTCTCCTTCTTTTGGAGGTCTTGCCATACCTTCAATCATGTCGCCTTTTCTTAGACTAAACCGTTTTATTTGAGAAGGGCTAATATATACATCACGTGGTAAACCATCTTCTACTTGCTCTGGCTGTCGTATAACACCGTAGTTAGGCAATATTTCCAAAATACCTTTTATAGGTACTACGTCACCTTGATATTTATCCATAGGTGCTGATTTATTGTTGTTATAGTTATTATAGTTTCCATTATTATGGTTGTTGGCACTATAGTTGGAATTAGATGAATGATAGTTTGGATTGCGATATGTATTTGTTGATTGGGTTGGCGTTGGTTTTGGCGTAACAACGGGTGAATCGTCTGTAGTACTTGGTTGTACTACTAAATCTGGTTGAGATGCGTCTGCTACTACTGGAACATCATCTGTGTTTGATACTGAACTAGCTTTTTTTCTCACTGGCATAAATAATTCTCCTGAATTTCTTAATTTATTATTGATTTATTATTGAATCTATATAAATGAATTTAATACAACTAATATCAACCTATCAATTCGGCTGTTACCAACAAACGTTTACTGTAAGTTTTGGATTTTAGATCCCATACACCGCCACAAGTTATCAATATCAACTGAGGCTTTGTAGTAGATTTATTTATTATATGTAATCTGTTGGGGTCATTTAAATCCACATAAGAAGAACCAACTACTATATAAGTATAAGTTCTTCCATACTTATCAGACACTTCTACTTTATCACCGAGGTCTAGATTTTTCAACGCCCAAAATGCTGCTGGCCCACCCCAAGTATTATCGTAATGAGCAGGTATTATCAAGTTACCCGGTTCACCTGCTTTTGCTCCATATATAAAATATCCGACATCATTCCAACCTTTTGGGGCTTCCATAACGCCGTCTTGCGAAACACCGACATCGACTAGCTCTTTTGAGATTATTTCTAGCTTTTCAATAGTAATATTTACTGGTTTTTCGTAAATGGGTTTTAATAGTTCTACAAAAGCAGAAGCATCTGATTCAGCAGCTAACGTGTCAGACTGATTTACAGTTGGATTAGCATCTTTATTTAAAATAAAAAAAAGTGAAAGTACTGTAACTGCAACCACAACGATGAACAACAACCATCTAATCAAAAATGCTAACTTTGAATTTGAATCTAAAAATAAATATCCCATAAATAGCCTTAAGAAAAATTTAGGTCATATACAGAGTGGTCGAGTAAGTACTAAGACAAACCCAACCATTCTATACATGACCCAAAGGTTATGTATGTGTATGCCCCGCCTGCCTACGCAGGCGGGGCATCACGCTAAATAGTCTTATCTACGAGACTTAATAAAAGCGCCTAAAGAAGTTAATCCTAAGCCTAATATTGATAATGCATCAGTATATCCAGTTTCTGGAAGCTCAGTTACGTCTACGTCACCGTAACAAACTGTGGCTGTATCAGAACCTTCGAAGTCATCGTCATAAAAGACTTGAGCTTCGTTGACAATACATTTCTCAAAGTCACCATCTCTGTCGAATTCATCGGCATCGATTTTAGCTTTGATTATGAACTCTCTATCCTCACCAGGAGCGAAATCATCCCAGTATTCGGTAAGTCCATCACCGCCTACTCTTTCCATTTCGTCTGGAAGAATATCTTTCATTTTCATATTGTCAAAATCAGGAACGTCATCAGAAGGAGTTCCATCAGGTACATTAGTGTTGTTGGTTATAGTAACCTTAAACTCTACTGTATCGTCGGCTTCTACACCGCTGACTTTATCTTTCCAACTATCATTACCTTCTATTCTTACTTTTTTCTCAATTGTAAAACTTTTATTTATGATGCAGGTTTCTCCCCCACCATAGTTGGGTTCACAATCGTTATCTGCATAAGCAGTACCATTTGATACAGCTAAAACAGAAGCAGAAAGTAAGGCAACTGCTATTAATTTTTGTATGTTTTTTAACATAAGCCTTTCTTTTTGCCCTATTCGACACTTATAAGCAGACCTTTTATGAAGGAATACCTACAAATATTGAAGTTTGGCAGGGTAAATAAATAACGATACTAAAGAAAAGGATAGCTTTTATACTATCTTTATTCTAAGTACGGGGGTAATAATAACCTATAATACAGTATTTGTCAACTGCTATGGGGTAGTTAATATGGAAAGCATGAGATGACTTATAGGGTAAACATGTCCGAAACACTAAAAGCGCACCCTCAGCCTACTTTTTGCTGTTACACGGCCTTTTGTAAGCTAGTATCACTATTGAGATTTTCGTTTAAAGATTAATGGTAAGGTCAAAAACCCTATAACCTCTAATACCTGAGGCCAGAAGATGGCATGTACATTATCCAAATTAGCCTCGGCTTTGCTCATAATCCAGCCATTTGCCCAGTTATTAACCGCTATATGTTGGGCATTACAAGGTAAAAGACCACAGAACAACAGCCAACCGTGCTCATAAGCTTGGTTATAAACGACTAATTGTTGTTTATCAGCAGTCATCTTCTGCGCATCATAGGCATCTTTATAAACCAAAGACTTTATATAGCTATAAGGCACTTCAGAAACACTTAGGTACGCGAGTTCATTTTTTGTAGGTTCATTGCCTATAGGTAATGAAGTAAAGTTGAGAGTGTACCCCCTGCCCTTGTCCATTGGAGGTACAAAATAGTAATAATCGTGCCATTCGGCAGATTCTGGTAGTGAAATATATAAATCGCATCTTTTACTTTCATTATTTGATAAACAAATTCGTAGAGGCAACCCTTGCAAGTTTCTAGATCTAAACTGCAATAATAACCCAGTTGCGTGAGATACGTTGTCCAAAGCTATTGTGTCACAAATATAATCGTCATTGGCTGTATATGTTAATACTCCGTTTACTACTTTTGTATTTCCCCCAGATATCAACCTCTCACCTGTTTTACACGATCTTGGGTTCAAAGCAAACTTTGAAATATCACCAGAATAAATAGGATCTTTGGCTAGCTTTATATATGACGTCAATAAATTTAGATTATTCAAGTCAACATCAACCTTTGCAATAGTTGAAGGAGTAAGCAATGTCGGCTTTATATTAGAAAAATCTATCGACACTTCGGTTTTGGATAAAATACCAGAAACACTTATGTGTAAATCGTATCTGCTTACATCATTGCCTTCTAATAAAGCGTAAACTGTACTTGCATCTACCGTATTATTTACGCATACACCGGTATAATTGTCATATATACATATACTTGGCTTGCGTGAGTCATTGTCAAAAACAAAGTTTAATAAAAGGATTTCATTAGACTTTATTGCACTAACAAAATCTGCAAGCTTTATATTTACACAAGCGATCGCGCTTTTCGACGAAAGACTAAACCCAGTATTTGTCCTGGTTAAGGTATACGACGCATTAGCGTTTACATCACTGCATACATCTAGCGCAACATTCTTTATAGGTATTGCCTGTGCATCATATGTCTTTGTATAAAAAGTTGCATTTGATAAATCTGAGGTGCTTGCTTGTATATATTGTGCAGCGTGCGAAACATCTACTAAAGCATTTCCGAACCCTACATGTGTATAAATGGCTGGCACTAAAAGCTCAAAAATCAAATATTGTCGGTTTGTATCATAACCTTGGATAACATGATTACCATTGTAATTCTTCGATTCTACTAACAATTCTATATCACCTTCATAATTATCAACTAACTTTATATTGGATTCTTTTGGCATTTGTAAATGTATAAACTTATCATCAGCTGAGATTGACGCTGCGCTCACTTTTTCGTCATAATCATTAATCCCTACAAAAGGGAACACTTGCTCCCCTGTTTGAGCATATGTATTAAAGTAATCATATGCCGGATCGGTATGTTCTTTGAAAGAGTGATCATTTGATAAAACATATTCAGACGTAATTTCTTTTTGAGAATATTGATGTGAAGGCGCGTATTTATAAACCAATAACCCATCGCCAAAGTCTTTTTCCAAAACTATATTATTTGACGCTTCTAACAAGGTCTGTATTTGGCTTAAATACAGCTCATTTGGATCATTACCCGGCAGCAATACACTTTTATCAAATAAAACCCATTTGACTTTATATTTGGAAAAAACTGCTTCAAAAGCTGGTAAATCTTGGCTATACACTGCTTTTACCATTTCTCGATAATAATTTTCGTTAGTAATATTCCATCTATCAAATTCTCTATCCAGCAACGGCTGCTTTATACCAAACCACAAAAATCCTGCGCCTTGATAACCTGACTGGTTAGAACCCCAATTGTGATATACCCAACCCCAAAATGTCGGTATTGGCAGGTTGGCAACTCTTCCATATTCTTTTTGGCCATCAAAATATTTAAACATGTCAAAATATCGATTTGGGATTTTGACCTTCATACTTGGGCTTATGAAGTAACCATTAAATGCTGGCAACATATAGTAACTTATGCAAAAAGATAAACTCAAGACAAAAAGTACTTTTACAAAAATACGCAAGATGTTGAATTTCAATTTATCAAAAAGGGAGTACAACCATGATACAAAGTAACCAAATAGACCACCATAACAAAGCATTAGCAAAATTGAGAATTTTGTGAAAGGAAATCTAAATGCTTCGCCAAAAAATGGCACATATTTTTGCAAAAAGATAAAAATAAATCCGAAAGGTGGATTCACATTTAGCAAAAAGAAGGCTGCCATAAGGCCAAGCATACCAATACTGAGCACATATTTATCCCGCTTATAAATACCTACTGACAAACCCATTAATGCCAAGAAATAAATGCTATATCCGATAGCAGATACATAAGGGCGGGCCAAATGAAAACTCCATTCGTCTAACAAATCACCAAATTGCCCATTACCAATATGCTCTCCCCAATTGAACAAGAAATTCTTGAGTAATGCTGTATCAGCAACAGTACCAAATTTTTTATTCTGCAAGAATGCTTCTTGCGAAAACAAATGATGTATCTTTGACTCGCCTACTTCTTGCGCATGATTCAAAACGAAATATACATTTGGCAATAACCAAAATAAATTAACAAAGATTAAATAAAAAATAATATGCAAAAAAACACCAAATGATTGTTTAAATTGGTCTTCGAAAACCGAAATCAGCAGCAAAGTACCAAAATACACCACAATACCTCCAAAATAAGCATAAAATAGCGTGGCGGTATGAGCTTGTGACGCTGCCAACAGATTGAGACCAGCAAAAATGAGCAGATTTCTGCGTTCTTTTTTTTCAAAATACAAAGTACCAAATGCAAATATCCACCCCAAATACCCATAATGTGTCAAAAACATTTCTAAAGGTACGTAAAAATGCTGCAGCGTACCCAAATTTAATAAATAAACTAAACCTGCAAAAAAACTGCCTACTTCTGATGCACTTTTACTGAATCTTTTGGTAAGTATTGTCTTTGCAAAGTAATACACTCCTAGCGGGCCTAATATAAGCATTAAAAAGGTGTAAGCATACCTCACCATATTAGTTGGTAAAAATAAGTCTATAAACATAAGTAGTGGTATACGCGTGATTTCTGAAGCATGTGCTTGAGTTGCCACCGCACCCAAACCTTGATGCTCTTGCCATACTCCCCCCAAAATGCGAGACCAATAAATACGGTAGTTGAACTCTGGATGCAAAGTATCCCATCCTGTTAAATATGTCCCAGGTGAATAATTTTTAAAACAAATAAATGCTGTGATAACAAACAAAACAATTGCAAGTGGGTTATGTATGATTAATGATTTAAAACGCAGGGCAAGTCGTTTGAGCATTGTGTTAATTCTAATATGAAATCAAATGCTTATAAATGCTTTTAAAATAGTCTCTAGAACGCAAAGCGCCCCACTGTGTGATTTCAAATATCTGCTTGTTAGCAGAATCTACACAGTGGGGCGTTCTTTTGCACCCGAGAAAACTTTACGGCGTCCAAATATATGGATCAAGAATAGTTCCGTCAGCCAGAACCTTCACGATCCATGTATGGACACCACCTTGACCTGCAGCCCAGATATCAATCTGGGCGTCCCCGGCTATTTGCGTTGTTCCGCATGCCCACATTGGGGCAGTCTGCGGGGCATCTGGGCCAGGAACTTGGGTAAAGTGGAAAACTAAATCCACTTCGGAAACCACGACAAAAGTATCGTTCTGCGGTATGGCTACAGCCATCGTCGCAGATTCGATAATTGCCGAGTCTCCAGACCCAATAAGGCCTGGCCAACCCTCGGCCCAAAGGCGCGCTTCTGGATCTGGAGAATCCCAGAACCAGATGACGCCCTCTGGCTGAGGGCCACAATGATTTTCCTCGTACGGCACGGCCGTAGGAGAAGGTGTCATAGTAGGAGTTGGCGTGACCGTCGGGGACGGAGTCCCTGTGGGTGTCACAGGATCCGTCGGAGTCGACGTCACGGTTGGGCTGGGCGTGGCGGTCGGGCCATTGTACACCTCAACGGTGTACGCCCCATCCGCTGACACGCGGATAACCCAATACTCCATCCCCTGATTTTGCCAACCAGAAGTCAGTTCTGCGATTTTGGACTCTGGCATATCGCCCTGAGTCCCACAACCGTAGATGTTAGCGAAACCCGACCCGCCCAGCGGGACATTGCTAAAGGACAGCGGAAGTTTCGAAATAAACAGCGTTGGAACGCTGATCGAAACTTGTTGCCCAGCAATAATCCACAAAGATGGATCTACCGTAACCCAAAGCCCATTTCCTTCAGGCAAAATAACTGCCCAAGGATTCGAGGTGTCACCATCAACGATGGGACCACCTTGCTCATCCTGCCCGCATGGGCCTTGGATGAAGGGTTCGAGGGTGGCAGTGGGCGTTGCAGTCGGTTCCGGAATGCCTTCTCCATTTGCCACAAAGGGCAAATAGGAAAGCAGGTTCAACGGAAGAGCCTCCGTAGGGGTCGGGCTAACCCGATCCGCTACATTGTTGGCCAGCGCCTGAAACGGCGCGACCAATAAAGAAAAAACAAAAAAGGCCGCGATGGCCAACGATAAGAAACGATTAAGTTTCACTTCGAAAACTCCTTTACTAATACTACATTTGGGTGCGATTTATGGTATGAATTATATCATTACTATAGGTCTTATGTCAACCTACGATATGACAACAAAAGGAAAAAAGGCATATGAGATGTATCTGAAATGCTTAGATAATAAATCTCGAACTAAGGCTCCAAAAAGCCATAAAAAGCGCACCAAGGAGCACAAAAAGCACATAAAACAGCTTTGTAGGTAACTTTTTGCTTTCCAAAAGCATAGCCAAATATACAAACAAACTCAGACCAAAAAAGCTATATTTCAAAACCCCAGAAAGTCCCCCATTGACCAGACCAATTGTCAAAAAGCAACTCAACAAAGCATAAAACATATTTTGCGTATCTTGATTTAATTTATCTTTTAATCTAGTAATTCCAAAAAAACTTAAGCCTGCTAGCAAAATTGCACTTAGTGTTTCAAACAGCGCATATTTGTCAAAATGCACAAAGTAATTGAATAATCCGCCTACAAAAGAAGTGCCATCACCATACCAAGGTTTGCGCGCGTTATAAATAACCAACCAATCACCAGTTTGCGAATACAAAGCATACAGATACATAAACAAAGTCAGCAAAACTATTGAAACAATCAACAAATACTTCTCTCGTTTATCTTTGAGCATAAAATATAAAGGAATCAAAACTAATAATCCATAAATATTTGTATAAACCAGCAAAGACAATAAAAATCCGCTCAATACACTACTCTTCTTTGCATAAAAAAGAGTCATAAATAAAAGCATGTTAAAAATGGAAACGCTCAAAAATGCAAAATTAAAAAAAGAAAAAGGAAATAAAATATATAAAATAGTAGATTTCCAGGCTAAACTTTCGTCGAAATAAACTTGCAATAATTTATATAAATAAAACGCCGAAACTATAAAACAAACTAGCGAAATTAGTATTCCAGACACAACTACATCCAAACTACTTAATGAAACAAATTTGGCGAGATTGGAATATAAAGGCATAAATGCATAAACAGTAAACTGCTTTTCGTATGAAATTTGAGGAACTTCGACCAAATTATCTTTAGAAATGACTCTACAACCATCACCTCTATATTCCAAATCTGGCATACCGTTTGGACGCGTGCTACCAAAGGTAGGTTGAGGCTGTTCAGGTGATATTTTTGAGAAAGATTCTTGATATACAACATTATTATCATAAGCAGAATAATAAGTTACAAACGCAGTATCACACGCGCTATCGCCACAAGCTGTAGGATTGGTAATACCTTCGTTTGCAATTTTTACATCGCGGTCATAATCAATAGGGCCAGTAAACTCACAATAACCAATACCTTCATAACCATTATAAATAGGCACAGTTACTCTTTCGCCTCTTTTACCTATCAAAAATAATGTGTTATTAACTTTTTGTGTAAATAGCGTGTGAGGCAAAGCAAATTTCTTTTCGCCTACTAAACCAGAACCCAAAAATACTTTTACCCAACCGTCTGCAGGTATATCTATGTTGGCAACAGTTATTTTTTGATCAAGCTTGGGATACCCTTTTTCAGCTATATCATAATAAAATCCGCTATCCCAAGACGTCCAAGCATTTACAAATGTATACGGGCTTGTATATGTCCACGATGGGAATGGTTTGGAAGTATCTAGTAAAGTTGTGCGCGCAAAAACTCCAACCAGTGTATATACGACAAATAACCCAAGTATTAATAATGTTAATTGGCTGAGTTTTTTGGGCATATATAAATGATACTATCGACTCCCCCCATACTCAATAAATAATTCGTCTTTTAAAGAATATTCATCAGAATAATATGGAATTACTTTTAATTTTTTCATTACTTTTTGCAAACCTGTGCCTTCAAAATCTGCTTGTGTATATTTTGTCTGTGTGAGTTTTGTTATATCAGAGCCATTTACTTGAGTATGGATTAAGTTTTGACATCTTCCGTCTCGGCAAGATTGTCTTTCATCGGTTTGTATAGACATATCCAACAAAGCTGAAGATATTTCTTTTTGAATTTTTAGTTTTGTACCTAATCTGTGACAATACGAGAACCCTGTTTTTGGTAAATCATTTATTATTACTTCTTTAGGGTAAACTTCGTAATTGTTAATTTCCAAGATGTGTAGAGTTTCGGGTAAATAAGGTTGTTTAATGCTTTGATAATTATAATGGCCTGTAAATAGTATAAGTGACGCCAACGGCTCTATTGTAAATTTAAATTCTCCTGTAGAAGTCTTCTCTACTCCGCAAGTATTGACCTTCACAGGCACATCAAAGTCTTTGCGCTTATAAGTTGTAATATCGTTTGCTTCATTTTCAAATACTTGTAGTTTGTCAAACCACACAGCGCTTCTATATTTCATAAATTCTGTAGCTTGCATAAGTGCTGCATAATTGCGTAAACCTGTAGGACCAGGATTTTCTGGTGCTAATACATAAGAGACATTTTTGTCGCGTAAGAATTTGACTATTTCGTAATCAGATTTAAATGGTTCAAATTGATAATAAGGTACTGGCATATACACTTTGTCTAGCATCATTTGTTCTCGCAACATTTCTAGACCTGCTGCTGATACTTTTTCATAATCAACAAGTGGTGTAATGCCTACGGCTTGAGTGTCAGAAAAGACTGCATCGGCCATAATGTTGTTAAATATTTCTTTCATTGGTGGTTTATATGGTCTATATGAGTACAAATCTGGTCTTATCTCAAAATACTCATACATCGGACCTGTAAGTAGAATCCCCCACGCTGTTGATTCTGTTGAATGTGCTTTTATATGATTGAAACAAGTAAAAACAAATATAAACAATGTAAATGCAACGATAAAAATGCGCAATTTCTTTTGTTTTATAATATCCAAAACATAAGCAGTGAGAATCGCTAAGGGTAAACTGAGTACAAATAAGTACCTTTGATTTTTATTTTGAATAAGGCTGAATAGAAAGTAGACTAAAAACAAATGTGCAAATAACAAAAGCGCTGTGCGTCTGTCTTTTTTATAAAAATGAAACCCACCAAACAATGCACATACAAATGGCACTAAATACATTTGATAAACCAACAACCCTTTGATGTAATGGCCAAAGTTTTCGATAGATAATAGCTTTTTTGGATCATCGGCTTCACCTACTGCATATAACGAGCTCAAAATGCGCATTTCTTGAAAATTTAATATATACCAAGGCAAAGCTATAACGATAAACATAAGTGATCCGAGCAAAATAGGCTTGATCATATTTTTTATTTGACCGTGCTTATAGCCTGTATATAAAACATAAAGTACTGGTACTACAAGAAACAAAAATCCATACCATTTGATCAATTGAGTCAATGCAAATGTAATAAAAAATAAAAATGTAAATTTTGAATTAGTAAAATATTTGGATTTAAATAAAAAGTGGTAACACAAAAGCACAAACAAAGTGAGCGGGATTTCTAGATGAAATACTCTAGATTGATCCCCTACTAAAGGCGATAACGAATAAAAAAATGTACTATAAAACGCTAATTTTTCTGAATACCCTAGATTTATTATTAATTTATAAAATAAAACAATCGTTCCCAAAAACATCGAAAATATAAAACCAAGTTGTAATACAAAGTGATAACCAAATATGAGATTAAATACTGCCATTATCAAATGGATCAGTGGTGGGTAATAATTGGATTGTGTGGCTATGTCATAAAGAGTTACGCTGCCCCCACCAAAGTATTCTTTGAACATATCTGCGAATCTCATAGAAAGCGCCATATGGCCTGCGCTATCCCATGTCTGGTACGACTTATCCAAAAGCCTAAATACTACGTATACGAGTGTGTGAAATATAAGAAGTAGATAAAGATATTTGTGATATTTGGAACTCGGCAGCAAAACTTTCATTTATATGAGTTTATAGGATTTTACAATGCTTAAAAAGGGTCTAGAAATGCAAGGAGGCCCCGAATGGGAGAAGTAAATAGTGTGGATCAGCTTTATAGGCCGAAACTCTTTTTTAAATCTCTCCATTCGGAGCCTCACAATGCGTAAACTTACGGTTTTACTGTTCGAGAACAGTCGTTTCAACAAGCGAGTAGCCTGGGATGGACGCGGCATCAATCACGAGGAAACCCTCACTTTGACTGCCTTCGTCGAGCACGGCATATGACGCATAAACGTCTTTGCCTTCACCAGGACCACCTTTCGGACCTTGCAGGTCCGCCGCCATTAACGCGATTTGTTCGGGGGTACCCCGATAAATGCACAAATGCACATCATGGCGGTTGTTTGGATCATTCCAGCTCGTTTGCACAGTCACCTCGAGGGGTACCGTTGAACCATTGTAGAAAGAGAGCACTGCCCCCTTTCCACTAGACTCAAAGGTTTTACCCGCAAAGGTAACCACGCCGGGCGACATGGAGAGCCAAGCGCCTTCACCAGGATTGAGAACAGCCACCGGGATGGCGGTTTCAACAGTGAGAAGGGGCATAGCGGCCTCGTCGCAAGCGACGTAAACTGGATCACCAGCCGGGGCTTCCCGAACCATTTCGGTCAGCAATTGCTGATTGGCGACCTGACGAGAGGTCCCGGTAGCCGCAATGGCTTCGGGACTGTCGAGGTCGATGGTGTTCCGGCTATTGGAGCCGGTGTTCTCGGTGACCGAGGTTTCCCAAGGCCAGTTAATCGCGGACATAGATGGCGAAGCCACCTTAAAGACTGCGCTTCCGATTACCACCACACAGGCGGCAATAAAAGCGAGCAGTACCGCTCCAAACAGAAACTGGAAGAAGCGGGTCCACGGGTTGACGGATTGAGTTGTGTTCATGAGAATTCTCCTTGTTTTTCTTGACAATCTGTGAATGCAGAATGCCTTATTTAAAGCTCCAAATTTCTTTAGAAACTTAAAAAAGGCATTTGCACACAGTAACCAAAATAAGAAGATTTCTCATTTATTTAACCGTAAGTACGCATTTTCAATGTACTTCGCCTTAGCTATAAGCTAAAACGAATATTCCAGCGATTTGACTCGGCTGGCTTCAAGCCTCAAGAATTCAATCTTAACGCTTAGAGCCAGCCCGGCAACCAATGGTGTGTAAATTCCTCCCCTTTCGGGGAAGCTAGACACAGCCTCTGGCTGCCGAGGAGACGTGTAACGGTTTGGGCCAACTAGGCAGTCGCCTTTTTGAAAGGATTGAATGAGGCAAAGGCCTCACGCAAGCCATCCAACATGGCGTCTTTAACGCCAACCTTGAGCTGGGGATTTTCGGCCGCATCAGCCACGAACAAAGCCCGGACGCTGTCCGGAATGTATTCATAGGCCAACAAGGCTTTTTCGATCCGATCAGACGGATCGTGGGCTAACCCACGACGCGAGAGATCGGCATTGCCGAGGCTCGGATCAATCGATCCAACTAAGGCGTCATACGCCTGTTGGATAAACTCTATCCCGACACCTTTCGCGGCACGCGCATCTGCGGCAGATACAATAGTGGACAAAAGGGTGGTTTTGAGATCCGGGGCTGTGGGGGCAACTTTAGCAGTAATCATGATATTCTCCTTTTAGAAAAAAATGTGAGGGCAGGAACTGCCTTTTTTCAATCTCCAATCGCTTGGAAACTCAAAAAAGGCATTCTGCCTTACCATCTTTTCAAGAAGATAATCATTATGCTTTAACCGTTATACGCCTTTTCAAAGTGCTTCCCGCTAAGCGGGAAAGCTTAAACAGAATCATCTTCACCCACATAAAATGAGGGATAAAAAGGAATAAATCCTTCCAAGCTTTTAATTTGCTTGGGTGATTTCTGAATGAACAAATAGTACTATAGGTATCACTTTTTGTCAAGAGCTATAGGATATATTACGAGAATATGGCTTTGCTAAGAGAACAATTACAGGCTGTAGTGAAAGGGTTATATGGGCTTATAACGCATTTCGCCCCTTTGGTAGTATCCAAGATCTGCCTCACGACAGGTATAATTTGGACTTTCCAAAGGGGCGATAATCATCTTCCGGTGTACCATTCTTGGTCCCACCAAAAGAAAAGTCCAGGTGCTATGGGCGTTGACCAGTAGCTGTTAACTTCTACTCCCCCTTGTTGGGGGTAATAGAAACAAACATAGTTCTTTTGTACAAGAATTGCGGACAAAGATTGTCCGCCAAACTCGTACTGGGAAAAAACTGCCCTGTTAATACACTGGTTTCTGGCATAAACTGCCAGAAAGTGTAGTGTAAAACAAAAGAAAAAGGTTATCAATGAAAGCCAGATAAACTTTTGCACTTTAGACATGGGAACCTCCGGGGAAAAATAAGAATTTTGGTGCGGATATTATATCATGGCTATAGGTCTAATATGTTATTCAATCAACGAAGATATTCTTTGTGCAGCAGTTATGTTTGGGAATTTAGGATTCACCTTGGTCAAAGCGCTATTACAAGCGTACTGCAGATCTTCATACGCGCGTTCATACTTATTGATTTCAGATGCATGGAGCTCACCAAAAATTGGATCTTGTAAAAGGAAGTCTTCTAGAGATTCATTTTGAAGCACAGGGCACGCCTCACATAAATCACGCCACATATTTTCACTTGTATAAAACTTGTCTTCGTTACCTATTGTGTTAGATATGAGTGCTTGCATAAAATAGCCAGATCTAAACAAATTGTATATATTTCTAATCTCTTGTCCTTCTACACTCGTATCAGGCAATTCATGATCACAGTCCCCAACTTCACAAGCGATAGACACATTGTGAGCGCTAAAATTACCATGCCAGTGCCCTCCACCAATCATACCTGCCAAATTTAAAATCATTTGTTTTCTAAAAGACATTGCATATGAATTAAAAGAAAAGTCATCACCCATATGGACAGCACAGCCCAAAGAATACTGAGTATTATGCTTTTTGTTGTAACTGTGTACTTCTTTTGCGTCAGATATAAAAGTAAAAGCACGACCTGCAATAACGTCTATTGTATTTCTTGCATTTATTGTCAAAGAATCAACATCTGGGGACGAACTAGGATCAAGCGACAATGTCGTGGATTCATATAAACTGTTTACGCGCAAATTAGAAGCCCACAAACGTTGTAACGCGCCAAGCGAAACAGACGGTTTAAATACTTTACCTGCAAAAACAAATTTATCATAAGCAAGCGTCGGTAAAAATTTACATGTGAGCACGCCATCTTTTTCCATTTTTAAAATATGCTCGATGTCAAAAGCAAGGTCTGATAATGTTTCTACACCCATAGGTTCGCCAGAATCATCTTGCTTATCAGCATAACGCTTGAAATGAGAAGACTTTGTCACATTAACTCCTTTCACATCGTGCGCTGTGTATACACGGTCATCCAAAACCCAACCTTCTTCAAAAGTGACCGCTTTACCACCAAAAGGATACGCTACTGCTGTGACACTAGACTCTTCTGGAGCTACTACACACACACTATATTCGTGTGCAAACTTTTCTCCGCCATCATACATAGGGACATGCTTTACAGGTGAAATACCCAACTGCGTGAGCAGCTCTTTATCTCTACCACTCAATGGGCTATTAAATTGAGACATTTCTGTTGTATACATTTGAGCGTCTTCGCCTTGATAACCAAGCTCCAATACCGTTGCTACATGCCCAGGGGTTTTAACTATATGCTCAGTATTATAAATATACGTGACCATGTCTGGACCAAATGGATACGTCATAGTCTTTGTACCTTCTTTTCTATTTTCTTTATTAAAACTAATTCTTACCTATACTTTGTTGCCTTATTACAGGTATATAATTTAATGCTTGAGTGTGAATCTTCAATTTCTTTTCTGAGTCTTTTATATCTTTAAGACACTCCGCAGATTTTAAAATAGCTTCATCAGAGGTAAGTGCATCTTGTCTAAATGTAGCGAGGTCAGCTTTACTCTTTTCTAAAAGTTCTGAGTAATAAGTTTGCAACATAGTAATTATTCTTTCGGCACCTATAGCTGGCGACGATATACTCATAGTTTCTGTAGGAGAACGAAACTTTTGATTGAACAATGAAGCAAAAGCGTCATAATCAGCAGTCAACTCATCGACTCGCCTATCTTGTACTTCTGGAAGATCACCAGATTCTCTAACAAAGTCAACCAAACCCTCCATACACATACGCGCGTCGATAAATGATTGTGAAAATGCTTCTTTATCTGGTATTTCTGTATTTCGAGGAATTTCATTATGAGGAAAGTCTAGTGTTGTTAATGTGTTATGCATATATTTATTCTAACAAATCAAAGTACATCCGCCATTTTTAGTGCTGCATGATATACAACTGGCTTTTGACGGACTTCTTGTGTTACTTTATCGACAACTTTTACATAAGTTACCTCTGGTAAGTTAGCAGATCGACGCAAAGCGTTTACTTCTACCAAATCCCAACCTTGCTCGTCTGAGGCCAACATATATTGGCTCGCGTGCGCTCTCTCACCAACACCAAGCCTACGTAGATGCCCAGCTCTTGTAAAAGCTATCAAAGTGTCTTCTTCTTCTTTAGTTTTTTTCCCTCTTCCATAATTAATATTTAGATCTGTGGCTTCATTGCATGTAATTTCAGCTAAATGTGCTAAAACCATAACTTCAAACCAATTAGTATTATCATTGTATGCACCATATCTAGACATATCTTTACGAGTTTGTGGATCTAATAGTTTCTTATGTTTATCTAATAAAAGTCGTATTGTGCATTTACCTACGGCTACATCTACAATATATTCAGATTTAGTTTTGCCATTAAATTTATAAGTTATTGATGAATAACCCAGACCACGTAAGCTTTGATCCCCTATCTCGCATTGCGTGCCACGAGGACTTATAGATCTACGAAAGTCAATTTTCAAACGATTTGCAACTTTACCTTTTTTTTCTACTAAATCTGTTGGTAATGATTCGGGTGACAACCAATTTATACATGTCGCGACTTCGGCACTTTTCAACACAGGATTATCAGTTTGCCTTTCGAGATTTGCAAGTACAAGGCCTCTAAAATATCCGTGTTGTTCTTCGGGGTGTAACTTTTTATCTGGTACATGTATAACAGTAGGTTCACCAGGCAAAGTCAAAAAAACATGAGCATTCAAACCTTTTTGCCTAGAAAATCTCCCATAGTCTGCATATATCATTTCCCTAAGAGAGCCAATATTTGTAGATATAACATTATATGGAAAAACATTTCTTTCTTCATCTGGAATTTCTGTAAGCGCTGTCGAGTCTTCGTCACCATAAAATAATGCTAAAGCAGCAAGGCGGCGTTCAAGTACAGCGCGTTGCCTACGATCTGAAATTGTATCTAGAAGGTTACGTGCGTGTATTTCTTTTGATAACATGCCTATCGTTTTAATATTTCCAGATGGGTTACTAGAATCATCAAATGCAAGGGTGTCTGGGTGCACGAGACTAAACTTTTCTGAATTTAAGCGCTGTGCAACTAAGGGTTGTAATGTCTTAATAATATAATTATAAGCTGGATCAGCGTCTAGCATTTTTGTGACTGCCTTTTTACGCTTGTTTCTCCACTCATTATGGTTATCTGGTGTATATAACTTTCCATACCAATCACAAAATAATTCGACTTCGGAATATTTTTTAAAAATCTCATCATTAGCAGATAGAAAACCATTAGCAAAATTTAATCTATAAGCATTTGCAGAATTACCAATCGTTATATCGCTATTACTACACAATATATTCAATACATATGCAATCTTTGCAGCGTCACCGTCGTCCAAACCCACTTCTGCTAATAAATAAGATGTCTCTACTACGTGTTTAGTTTGTTCTATCTGATTACCTTTTGGCTCACGCGAAAGTAAACCTTTCAAAATCGCATGGCTATATTTAGAATGCAATGAGTTTGCTGTAGCAGATGTGATTAAATCTAAAGCTCTTTCTTGTGTAAGAGGTAAGCTTTGCAAACTACTCTTTTCTGCAACACGTAACAAAGAATTATGTATAGAACTACGCATGCTATTAATTAATTTTGATGTTTCCGGATTTAATTGGGCAATTTCTTCTAAATTTCTAAAAACCCCAGGCAAAAGTTGGGAATTATTAATTAATGTTGTAGATACTGAGTTAGTAACTGCCTCCATACGAGCTTTATCACCCAAAGCCGCACTATAATCTGCACATAAATTGGTCGTCAATAAATATGCCTGTTGATCTAAGCTACTATCGTCGTTAAAAACGGATTCATTTGAGGACATGGGCATACCTGCATAAGCATTACCTTTAGTTCCGCGGTTTTTACCTTTTAATTTTTCTTCTTCTGGAAAATAAGGGATATCTTCAAAGTGCATGCTGAAATTATAGCAAGAGATTAATTTGATTATGCTTAAAGTAGTATTTTTTTCAAAGCTTTTTCGACAACATCTTGTAAAGTCATATCATGCTCAATTGCATACAACTGAGCGAGCTTTTTTACTGTGCTATCAAGCATAATAGTCATCTTCACCTTCGAACTATTTGCAGGTAATTTAAAAATTACCGAGTTAGATTTTCTTTTAGTCACAGCCACAAATACAGTATAACCGTATATACGGATTGCCGCAAGTCTGTATAAATAGACAACGCACATTGGAATCACCGCTGGTTTTTCTTTTGTTGCTTCAGTAAGAGAACAAATTTTCTAACGTACATAGCTTGTAAAGTTTTTTTTATGATTTAGTATTTGATCTAAGATACATGCTTCTGCTGTCCAGAAGCATGTGCGCTTTTTGTATCGCTTTGGCGGTACGGAAATTATCGAAAAACGCCCTGTACAAGACGCTTTATATGTCGCTTGCAACGGAGCGTTTTTCTTTTTGTGTCTAAAGGGACAGTCCTAAATCGTCCCTTCTATTCTTTTCAAAATAGTTTCTAATAGTTGTTAAATCCTCTAGTGAGGCCAATAAACGTGCTTTGTATCTTCCTTGAAACAAGTGTCCTACTCTCCCATATTTATAATTAAAATATAAAACGTACCTGATACAAACTGATCGCATCATTTTTTCTATATCTCTTTCTTTATTTTGAAAAATTAATAAATGAAAATGATTTTTTACATAAACATGATCTAGCAAAAGAACATTGTTCTTATTAACAGCAGCAAATAAATATTTATGAAAGACAAAATAATCTTTTTCCTCCAAAAATATATCTCGCTTCTCTACACCACGATTATAAATATGATAATAGCTTTCACATACATATTTTTTTAATATATTTTTACCAGGCATAACCCAAATCTATACCTAAGATAAATTTTTTCCAGAATCAAATTTCTAGTAAAAATAGAATATACAGGGACAGTCCCTAAAGTAAGCCAAAACAAGGCTAAAACATTACATTGAAAGGGTCCGTTTAGGACTGTCCCTATGCTACACTTGTCTTGATGGCAAAGAAAAATTTTGTTGTTGATTCAACAAAAAAACTAGAAAAAGATGAAGTGCACGAACTAGCGCGTGAGGAAGTACCACTAGTCCTCAAATTGCTTATTGCGCTTTTATGCACAATATTGGGATTCAACTTCGCAAATGGTGAATTTTTTGCACTATTCCCTCTATTTGGTTCTGTACTATTGAGTGAGATCTTATTTTCAGCTCTAGCAGGTGGATTTGGATATTTCGTAATACCAGTTGTATATATAACAGCTAAATACGCACTATACAGATTTATATTTGAAGTCGTAAGCGACATCGTCTCTAATTTTTGGGAACAACAAACAAAGCGTATGCATGAAGTACGAAGACTAAAACAAAAAGAAAAGGCTAAAAAGCTCAAAGAAGATATTTCTGGTGGTACAGTGCTAGACACATCGGTACTTGTCGACGGAAGAATTTCTGATATAACACGCTTGGGATTCATTCCTAGAAAACTCATTATACCAACACCGGTAATGTCTGAACTTCATCTTATTTCTGACAGCGAAGACAATTTAAAAAGACAAAAGGGCCGCCGTGGACTAGATACAGTCAATCTGTTACGCAAAGAAAAAGATCACTTACTACTCTTTCCAGAATTTACTGGCAAAACAAGCCTAGTTGATAAAACACTTGTTGAATTTTGCAAAAAACATAAATTGGGCCTTATGACTTTGGATTTTAATCTAAATAAGTTAGCTGCTACACAAGGTATAAAGATACTTAATATCAATGAGTTAGTTGAAGTGATAAAGTCGAAATATTTACCGGGCGAAAAATTTATAATCAAAATATTACAAGAAGGAAAAGAAGATAATCAAGGCGTTGGATATTTGGAAGACGGGACTATGATAGTAGTAGAAGAAGCAAAAGATAAAGTTGGCCAAGAACTTGAAGTCACAGTAAAAAAAGTTATACAAGGGCCTGCTGGCAAAATGCTTTTTTGCAAGCTGTAAACTTGCAAAACCTCTTTTTTACAGGCTGTAAACTTGCAGAACTTCCTTTTTACAAGTTCTAGGGTGATAAGCTTTTTTTGATAGCATCTGGCAAAGAAGAAACCGTATCAGAAGAAACTACACGTGAAAATCCTAGTTTTTTGGCTTCTTTGATGCGCTTTTCGATATGAGATATTTTGCGTAACTCACCTCCCAAACCACATTCACCAAATGCGCATATACCATCTTTTAAAGCAATGTCTTTAATAGAAGAAGCAACCGACAAACACACAGCCAAATCTGCTGCATACTCTGAAATATTAAACCCACCTACTACGTTTAGATATACATCATAGCTGCTTACAGGAACTCCACAGCGTCTTTCGAGTATAGCTAAGAGTACTTGTAATCTATTTGCGCTAAAACCGCTGGTACGTCTTACTGGATAACCGTAACTAGTTTTTACAGTGAGCGCTTGTATCTCAAACAAGATAGGACGAAAACCTTCCATAGTAACTGTAATACATGAGCCAGGTCGATTTTTATAATTTTCCAAAAATACTTGTGACGGATTTTCTACTTGCACCATACCTTCATTTTTCATTTCAAAAACCCCAACCTCAGAAACTGCGCCAAATCTATTTTTACTGGTTTTGAGAATTCTAAATATATTTTGTGTATCACCTTCCAAAATAAGTACTGTGTCTACTATGTGCTCCAGAACTTTTGGTCCGGCAACTTCGCCTTCTTTAGTCACATGGCCTACCAATACAAACGGAACATGAATCCGTTTGGCCACTTGAGTAAACAACTGAGCACAGTTGCGAAGTTGCCCAACAGAACCAGCCATGCCACTAAGACCATCGGCACTAAACATTTGTATAGAATCAATTATTACCAAATTGATATCGTCTTTTTCTACATTACTTTCTATCAAATCACATACACTTTGAGCATTTGTTTCTTGCACAACAAACATATTTTCACCCTTATAACCCAGACGCTCAGCTCTAATTTTTATTTGCTGCGTGCTCTCTTCTGCAGCTACATACAAAACATTTTTTTGAAGCATTTTGGATATTTCTAACAAAATAGTACTTTTACCTATTCCAGGTTCTCCAGCTATCAAAATAACTTGACCGGGAACAAATCCCCCACCCAGCACTCTATCTACCTCTGGCATGTTTGAAGAAATACGATCTACTTTTGTTGATTTTGTTTTTGAAAGAGGTGTTAATTCATAATTTAAATTTGGCCTAGATTTGACAGTCATACTACCACTAGCATTTGTGCTAGAAATTAAATTTTCTTCAAATGAATTCCATTCCTGGCATTTTGGACATTGACCAAGCCAACTAGAAGTTTCATAAGAACAATTTTTACAAACAAAAACTTTGCGTATCTTAGACATATGACTATCTTAACAAAGAATTCTTAAATATTTATGAATTGATAACTTGTATTTTAATATGATCTTTTATTGCCAGTGCGTTGAGTTTTATCGGACGTTTCTTATTTTTCAAAAGAACTTCTGCAATTTTGTCTAGCAATTCTTTTTCGACAGTTCTACGAAGTGCACGTGCACCGTATTCTTTTGAATAACCCTTTTTCAAAAGCAACTCTTTAGCAGACTTAGCAACCGATAGCGATATGTTTTGTGGTTTCATATTGTCTTTAATTTTTCCTATGAGTAAATCGATTATTCTAAACTGTGCTTCTTGTTTTAGCTGTTGGAAGTATATGATTTCATCAAATCTATTTATAAGCTCTGGCTTCATTATCTTCTTTAAATTCTGCTCTAATCTATCTTTGGGTTCTGCACCAGAATCTGAGTCTATATAAAAACCAATATCAGACTTATGAAAGATTTCTGTACCCAAATTGCTTGTTAGAATAATTACGCTTCTCGAAAAGTCATACATATGACCTCTAGCATCGAGTAACTCGCCTTCTTCCATGATTTGTAACAGAATATTCAAAACATCAGGATGTGCTTTTTCTATTTCATCAAACAAAACTACACTGTCAGGTTTGGCAGCAATCTTTGTCGTCAATTCCCCACCTTCGCCAAAACCCACATAACCAGGTGGCGCACCAATAAGTCTTGCAACCATATGCTTTTCTGAAAAATCACTCATGTCCAACCGAATAAGGGCATTCTCACCAAAAAACTCTGTAGAAAGAAGCTTTGCTAACTCAGTTTTACCAACACCAGTTGGTCCCAAAAATAAATAACTACTCAATGGCCTATTTCCTGTTTTTAAACCAAGACTTGCGCGAATCATTGCTTTTGAGACTGTATCAACAGCAGCATCTTGACCTATCAACTGTGATTTTATCCGATCTGATAGATTTGCAACTCTTGAAAGCCTATACTTTGCCGAAATACCCAAATCACCTTTTACCAAAGCATCAACCGCATCATCCACATCTTCCTTGGAAACTACAAACTGCTCTGTTTTTAAAAACTTCACTTCTTGTTTTGATAAAGCATCTTCTGTTTCAGAAAGTAAAACCTTCAAATCTGCGGCTTTCTCATATTTGCCTGCAGATAACATCGCGTCAATAGAGTCTGCAAGCAACAAAGTCTTGTCTACACTTCTACGATAAGTAACAGGTATTTTACTTTTCTTCATAATAGTAAAAGAACAAACTATATCCATCAGATCGACACCTCTTTTGGGAAATTTAGCATCAGATAAAAGATTTTCTTCTACAGCATAGTCATAGATGTAATTTGTCACATCTACCGGGATCTTGAGTTTATGATGCCTTTCTAGTTTTGCAGCTTCTCGCTTCATAATTAAAAGCGCATCTTTTTTTGTAGGTTCTTCAACATCTATTACTGTAATGTCTTCAAATATATGTTCGTTATCAGAAGAAACGCGTTCATACATTTGATTGCTCATTGTAGCTACAAACCTTATATCTGCCTGACGCAACATAGCTTTGAATAAGGTATAAAACATAGGAACGGCAAAGGTCCCAGTTGAAGCAAAAAATACATTTGACAAATTTTCGATACTTAAAATTACTCTACCTAACATTCGCAACTCATCGACAAAAGAATACAAGCCCAGCTCTATACCACCACGATTGATAAATCCCATCATAAAAGCAAGAAGATCTACTTCAAGCAAACGGTACCCCATTAGTGACGGTGGGACATTTAATAAAACCATATTTTGAGCCAAGAGCTTTATAATACTGTCTTTACCTACACCAGGGTCACCTATCAATAAAACATTTGAATTATGCTCTTTCAACAATGCAGAAACTGTATTCAAATATTCTTTACGTTCCAAGAGTGTTAAATCACCATTATCTAGTTGTCGTGCAGCCTCACGAGTAACATCACGCGTAAAAGTATTTATGATTGGAGTATTTTTATTTATGTTGAAAGATCTTAGAGTATTAGAAAATATGTTTAACTTCATGCACTCCAAACGCAACTGTTCATACATATCTTTTTGCTTTGTGATTTTGAATACAGCCAATAATAAATGTTCTGTACCTACATACGAATGTTCAAAACTAAGCGCTTGATAAAATGCTTCTTTTATGAGCCTATTTATCTCTACACTGTGTTGTGGGGGGATTGAGAGTGTCTTTACTTCTTGAAGCATTGCGCTTCCCATTCCACCAGCTGCAATAATTTCTTCAATTAGTACAACAACCGGCACTCTTTCTGTTTTTGGCAATCTATCTAAAACACTCTTAGCTCGGTCAGTAAGCCTCTCTGTAAGTACTGCTTCACCTTGCATGATTAATTTTTAAGCTTTTAATTTTCTTATGCTAAGAGCAAGCTTTTGACTTGCACCATCAACATTGGTGACTATTGCTTCTACTTCATCACCCACATTTAAAGGTCCTTCGGTTTCAGAGATATGAATAAGACCATCTAATCCTTTTTCTAAATTAACAAAAGCACCAAAAGGTACTATCTTGCTAACTTTACCTTTTACAGTTGAATCAACAGGATATCTAGTCTCTACCCCTTCCCATGGATTTGGAATAGTACGTTTAACACTAAGCGCTAGTTTTTTTGTATCATCATCAACGCCAAGCACCAAAACACTTATTGTTTGTCCAACAGAAAAGTATGTGCTAGGATGTGTAACTTTTTCCCAAGCGATTTCACTTATATGAACTAGACCTTCGACACCTTCCAGATCAACGAAAACACCAAAAGGCATTATACCGGTAACAACTCCATCCAGTGTATCGCCTATTTTAATATCTTTTAATTTTTCCTCTTTTGCTGCTTCTGTATATGTACCCAAAGCTTCTTTTTCAGATAAAACTAATCGATTTTTCTCTGGGTCAAGTTCAATTACTTTAACCTTGATCATTTTGCCAGTTAATACTTTGAGAGTTTCTTTTAGCTCTGCATCACTACCAGTAGCCATCTTTGAGCCATCATTAGAGAAATGAACTCTATCTAAGTGAGATAAAGGAACAAAACCTCGCAAGCCTGCACACTCACAGACAAAACCACCTTTATTATATTCAAGGATTTCAGCTTCTATAACAGAACCATCTGCATAAGCATCTTCAAGTTCTTTCCATTTCTTTTCTTTATCAGCGCGTTTAACTGACAAAACTATATAACCTTGTCTATCTTCAGGCTGAACGACTTTGGCTATAATAGATTGACCTACTTCAAGCGTTTTCGCATCTTCGCCGAATTCTTGCAAAGAAATTATTCCTTCAGATTTTGCACCAACATCGACTAAAATCTCCGATGAATTTATACTAACGATCTTACCTTCTATCAATTCTCCTTGCTCTAATAGTCGAATAGAAACACCCTTATCTTTAAGGATTTCTTCCATTTTTGAACTTGATTTGTGAACTTGTTTGGATTTTGCCATAAAATTAAACCTTGTTACTGGATAAATTAATAATAAAGAAACATCACCAGCCGATATTTCTTGGTCTGGGGGATTATAGCATATATCCAAAGGGCTAGGCCCGGCTTAGCCTTATTCTAAGTTTCTTAGAATTTACAATGTTGTCACAACTAGAAAAGTAAATATTATAACCTATATGCCACAACGGAATGTCAAAAAAGTATACCTACCAAACAGCTTTTATCACATATACAATCGAGGTGTAGAAAAAAGAGTGATTTTTAATAGTCAAATGGACTTAAATGTATTTGAAAAATATCTTACAGATAGCTTGCTTAAAAACAATATTAAAATTTATGAAAAAGCCTTCATGCCAAACCATTATCACTTACTAGTTTTTCAAAAAGAGGCACATGCTATTGAAAAAATGATGCACTCACTTGGTACTAGATATACTATCTACTTCAATATTAGGCATAACAGAACTGGACACTTATTCCAAGGAACCTATAGAGCAAGACTGGTGAATACTGATGGCGATTTTCAAGCGGTTACAATGTATATAAGAAATCATTACGTAGAAGATGAGGAGGCTAAGCCGGGCCTAGCCCTTTGGTAGTTTGGTAACACTGTCCCGGCGACGACCTATCTTCCCAGGCATTCTGCCAAGTATTTTCAGCGCTGACGGTCTTGACTTCTCTGTTCGGAATGGACCTCGCCGAAGCGAGTTAAGAGGTATAACCCCGCCGCTATCATCACCGAGACAGTATTACCAATAAAGTGTGCTCATTTTGAAATAAACACACTAAAAACTGAATAGAAGACTGTAGTTAGAAATCAACGTAATAAAAAGGATCGTGGACATTAGTATCGCTCAGCTGAAACTATTGCTAGCCTTACACTTGCGACCTATCAACCTAGTATTCTCCTAGGAGCCACTCTCCGCCGAAGCGGAGAAAGATTCTAATCTTGGGGTATGCTTCGTGCTTAGATGCTTTCAGCGCTTATCAAATCCAAACGTAGCTACCCAGCAATGCTCTTGACAGAACAACTGGTACACCAGTGGTTTGGGGATTTCGGTCCTCTCGTACTAGAAACCCGCCCCCTCTGAATCTATTCGCTTGTTGTGGAAAGAGACCGAGCTGTCTCACGACGCTCTGAACCCATCTAACGCGCCTCTTTAATGGGCGAACAGCCCAACCCTTGGAACCTGCTCCAGCTCCAGGATGAGACGAGACGACATCGAGGTGCCGAACCCCGCCGCCGCTGTGAACGCTCGGGCGGGACTAGCCTGTTATCCCCGGGGTAACTTTTATCCGTTAAGTTCCGGGCCTACCACTAGGCACTCGGGAGATCACTAAGCCCTGCTTTCGCATCTGCTCGACTTGTAAGTCTTGCAGTCAAGCTCCCATATACCTTTACGCTTACAGCACCATTTCCATCGGTGCTAAGGGAACCTTTGGGCTCCTGCGTTACTCTTTAGCAGGAATCCGCCCCAGATAAACTGCCCACCAGACAATGTCCTCCCCCACGGTAAGTGGGGATAGTTAGACTTGCAACATTAACAGAGAGGTGTTTCATCGTCGTTTTCAAAAAGCCTAAGCTAAAAGAAAACTCCCTCCTACGCTACACAGTTAACATCACTAATCAATGCCAAGCTGCAGTAAAGCTCCACGGGGTCTTTTTGTCCAACAACAAGTACCCGGCATCTTCACCGGGAGTTCAATTTCACCGAGTTTATGGTTAAGACAGTGTTCAAGTCGTTACGCCTTTCGTGCGGGCCGGAAATTACCCGGCGAGGGATTACGCTACCATAGAACAGTTATAGTTACTGCTGCCGTTCACCCGAGCTTGTACCGAAAGCCTCCCCGATAAGTCGGGGTCACCTCCAATTTTAACTTACGGGCACTGGGCAGGCGTCGGCCCCTATACATCCCCTTGCGGGTTTAGCAGAGACCTGTGTTTTTGTTAAACAGTCGCTTGAACCATTTTTGTGCCACCCCGTTTTTAGGCGGGGTCATCCTTTTCCCTAAGTTACGGATGCAATTTGCCGAGTTCCTTAACCATAATTCTCTCGTTCGCCTTAGTATTCTCTACCCATCTACCTGTGTCGGTTTGCGGTACGAATATTGTATATTCTCCCTAGAGGATTTTCTTGGAAACCTACGTAAATCAAATCGCTCTACTTGCGTAGAACTTTACCTAGGGCTTAGTTAAACGCCTATGCGGATTTGCCTGCACAGACTACTTCGCCATTGGAACTCAAATTCTTAATAAGCTTGATTCATCAGACTTCGTCCCCCCATCGGTGATGACGACTATACAATAGTGCAGGAATATTAACCTGCTATCCATCGACTACGCCTTTCGGCCTCGCCTTAGGGTCGACTAACCCTCCGTTGACTGACATAGCGGAGGAACCCTTAGATTTTCGGCGTTCCACGTTTTCAGTGGAATCTCGTTACTCATGCCAGCATTCTCACTTGATGACGCTCCACCATACCTCACGATACAGCTTCACAGCAACATCAATGCTCCCCTACCCTCCGCCTAAAGGCGGAGTCACAGTGTCGGTTTTTTGCTTAGCCCCGTTACATCATCGGCGCAAAATCGTTTAACTAGTGAGCTATTACGCTTTCTTTAAAGGATGGCTGCTTCTAAGCCAACCTCCTAGCTGTCTAAACAATTTCACCACCTTCCCCACTTAGCAAAAATTAGGGACCTTAACTGGTGATCTGGGTTGTTTCCCTCTCGTACCACAAGATTTCCCTGCAGTACTGACTCCTGACTAACAATACAGCGCATTCGGAGTTTGGTAGGAGTTGGTAAGCTTGCGCTCCCAGACTCCTTTCAGTATCTCTACCTCACTGTATTTCAACGTCAAGGCTATACCTAAATATATTTCGGGGAGAACCAGCTATCGCCAAGTTCGATAAGCGTTTCACCCCTAACCACAAGTCATCCGAGCACTTTTTCACGTACACCGGTTCGGGCCTCCACTCCGCCTTCGCGGAGCTTCACCCTGCTCATGGTTAGCTCACTTGGCTTCGGGTCTATTACAACATACTTGGGCCCATTTAAGACCCTCCCCGCTGAGCGGGGTATCGGTTTCCCTTCGCCTCTACGACTTAATCGCTTAAGCTCGCATGTTGTAGTAACTCGCTGGCTCATTCTTCAATAGGCACTGCATTATCCCGCCGAAGCGGGACTTTGCAAGCTTGTCTGCATACGGTTTCAGTATCTATTTCACTCCCCTTCCCGGGGTGCTTTTCACCTTTCCCTCACGGTACTAGTTCACTATCGGTGTCTTTGTGTATTTAGCCTTAACGGGTGGTCCCGCTATATTCACACAGGGTTTCGACGTGTCCCATGCTACTCAGGACCTCACCTTGCGGTGAGTCCCCGCCGAAGCGGGGCAACCCAAGAAGGCATTTTTGTTTCGGATACGAGACTATTACTCTCTATGGTGCAACTTTCCAAAAGGCTTCTCCTACAAAAATGCTTTTTTACTTCCTGTCTATTAAATAGACTATGGATTGTCCATACCCCCAGAGGGTTAAAGAGAAAGGCTTTGCCACTTATAAATAAATGACAAAGTTTTCAATTTAACCTTGAGTTTGGGCTTCTCCCCTTTCGCTCGCCGCTACTTGGGGAATAACACACTGGTTCTCTTTTCCTCCAGTTACTAAGATGTTTCAGTTCACTGAGTTCCCTCTACATTATCTATGTCCCACCGAAGCGGGATTTTAATAATGAGTACCTGCCATTCCTGACAAGTGGATTGCTCCATTCGGACATCCCCGAGTAATAACGATTCTTGGCATCTCCTCGAGGCTTAAAGCAGCCTAGCACTTCCTTCATCGGCACAAAGACCCTAGGCATCCACCGTATGCATAAATTCCTTTTTACTTTCTACTACCTTGTTTTACCAAGGTCGAACGTTAAATTCTAACTTGCTTCTATTCAGTTCTCAATGTGCTTTACTTCGCAAAGCCGATCTCACAAGCTAGCTTCGCTTTCGCTTAGCCGACCTGATGGTCTAGCTTTACTAATCTATTTTTGGTGGACCCGACGGGATTCGAACCCGTGACCTCTGCGATGCAAACGCAGCGCTCTACCAACTAAGCTACAGGCCCACGAAGTGGGTATGTAAGAGGAAGTGCAATCCCGCTAAGCAGGATAACCAAGCTCTTCCAAGCCCGTGGTACTAGGTATAGATCTTTCGATCACGCACCCAAGTTTATAGATTATAGAAATGAAGTTGAGATAGTACAAGGTTTTATCCTATGCATATCTCTAAGAGGAATCTAGAGCTTCTAAATAGACTACATGAAATGCAGTTAAGTGAAGATTAGCATTCCCATTCCGTATTGGCATAATACAAAATGCCCTCACCCATGTCAACCTTATTTATTGTTAAAAAATAGCGACTTTTCGTCTATGAGGGAATACATAAAAAATCCAAGCAAAGAAATAAAAATAAATAATGCAGAACCCACTATATATATCCAACCTATTACTGTAGTTTTCATATGTAAACTATGACTATTTTCAATCGCCATCCTCGACAATTTCAGCCTCAAGGGGACCAAAAAGATGCGCGTGGTGAGTAGTAAACCAGCTACGAGCAGACTCAACCTTTTCCCCAATTTGTGCTACGGCATCCATATCTGAACCAGCGTTGTCAATTAAACCTTTTGCATAAACATCCAGTATTTCTTCCAATGTATTTATCGCTTGCATATAGTCTCCTTTTGCCAACTCATTAATACGGTGTACTATTTGAGCCTCTTTCTTTATAAAAGCGTCGTCTGGGGTTGGTGGCTTCGAAGCTTGTGTCTCTGCTTTAGCAGCTGGCGCTCTAGCTGGTTGAACTGGCGTCTCTGGAATACCGTTGGAAGCTCTTGAATCATAGACTAAATCACTAAATGCACCTGCCTTGGCAAGTTTCTCTGCATCTGCATTCATTTTCAAATATCTAAGTAAGTAAGCATAGCCGTCTTTATATAATGCACGAGCCAGTAAAAACTTGGCATCCGCATACTCTTTTATTTTTTCAGGAGTATTATGGCTTGCAGCAAGTGCGGACAAATACTCATCCATATGGGCCACAAATTTAACAGGCGAGGGAAATTTTTTAAAAACTTTGGTCAGATGTCCAGGGCTAATAATCGATTCTTTTAGACCATGTGCTTTCTTCTCGGAATATGCAGTATTGAGCCTTGTTGCAAGAGGTAACGCATCGTCGGCACATGCAGCAAGCAACAATACCTGCGCACGACGATTGATATCCAGCTCAGTACCTTTACCAGAGATGACCTTACGCCACTTAGACTTCTCCGGTGTGTAAGTTATCTCATCGATAATTGTTTTTGGTTTATATACCTCAGCACACGCATTTGTAATAAAACGCTCCATACCTTTCTTGTACCGACCCTTATGTAGATTGAAGTAAAAACGCATATTCGCCCGCGGATTTACATTTGGCCTTAGTGTGTCACCAACACCACTTATACCCGCATCCTTAAGTTCATTATCAATATGTTGTATACGTTCGGGGTCTAGTAATGCAGTTTGCTCAGCAATAGCACTTTCCAATGCGCTACTATAAGCCGCTTCTACTGTCTTAGGTGTGGTTTCTAAATCGTTCGGTACCCTATTAATTCCTGCCATATGCATATAATTCTAGTTAAAACTTAAGATATAAACAAGCTGTAAAAATAAATTTCTATGTTAAAATTCAAAATGTCTACGTTTGGGTGATTAGCTCAGGTGGTTAGAGCATTCCTCTGATAAGGGAAAGGTCCGTGGTTCGAGTCCACGATCACCCACCATTTACCAAAGGACCTGGTCAGACCAGGTCTCGAACTCGGAATTATTATGGTTTTTTATATAAGCAGATACCGACTCAAAATCTCTTTGCGAATTCACTAATCTAGCACGATAGGGACCTTGGAATAAGTGGCCAACCCTATTATATTTCAAATTGAAAAACATAGTGTATCTTAATCCCACAGAATGCATCGCGCGCGTTATCGACATTGAGTCATTTTGAAAAATTAAAATGTGGTAATGATTAGGCATTAAAGCCTTTTCATATATCCGCATATTTTCTTTATTTACAGCGCACGATAAGTAATATTCGAATATATCCATGTCTGCTTGAGTTGTAAATATAGGTCTTTTTTCTACACCACGATTGTATATATGATAAAAACTGGCAGGCAAATAGACTTTTCTTACATTCTTCTGAGCCATAACAAGTGAATAATAAAACAAGAGTTGTTAATAACAAGGATATAAATTCCAGAAATACTAGACCTGGTCTGACCAGGTCCCTAACTAAATCCCTAAAAAATTCATAACCAAAAACCTTACAACCAACGGACCCATTCCACCAGGTGACGTCGCTACCAGACCCAAATGTGCTGTTTTGCTAGTCAGATCAAAATCACCAACAGTTTTCCCATTAACCACACTAGAACCAAAATCTACAACACAAGTGTTTTCAGACAACATATCCCCCTTTATCAACGATGGTATTCCCGCAGCACAAACAACTAAATCTGTATGTATAAAGGTACCCGAACTATAATTATTAACTGTATTAACAACCACGTTATTATCTTTTAAAAAGTTTGTTACTGGTAATCCAACTAAAGCCCCATCGCCAATTACAGTAGCTGATTTTATCCTATCACAGCAACTATGAAACAAAGAAAAAGCACGTATAACCGGAGATATAAATTTATTAGTTTTTTTGTTTAAAGCGTCAATATCCTTTTCTTCAGGTATTAAGTCTATTAAGGAGTACAAACTTTGTCTTGGCAAAGGCATTTGTATGATCAACCCAGTAATTTTTGTGTCACCCATTATTTTTTTGCACTCAGAAATTATTTCAACATCTGCCAATGCACTGGAAATCCTGAATATATGACAATCTATGCCTAACTTAAAGCAAAGGCTTTGTTTCAAAGATATATATTTATCTGAAACCTGATTCTCACCTATTTGTATGATTCCAAGAATTCCAATATTCTTAGAATTTTCTAAGAATTTAGACATTGATAAGTCTAGTAAGTCTTTATATTTTTGTGTTGGAAATAAATTCATACAAAGCCTATTTTAGCACTTAAGAGTGATAAAATTGCTTGAGCTTGTTTATGAAAAATAAATTAGAAAAGTTAAATCGAACTAAATTTGTTGTATTAATGACTTTCTTGGCCTTTTTATTGAAAGTTCTGGCATACTTTATTGCCAATATAATATTTGGTATTTGGCAAAATCCCACTCTAGAAAAACTTATTCAAGATACAAATGTACAACCTAACATCATGACTTTGATAATCTCTGGAATCATAATTGCACCAATTATTGAAACGGTTGTTGGACAACTTATACCTATCAAAATAACCAGCCTTTTCACAAAAAAGACTAGCATCAACCTGATTATATCTGTAATAGTATTTTCTGGATTACACGACTACAGTAATATCCTCACAGGAATTGGCGTAGGTACAATACTCGCATACTCATATCTATTAAAACTAAAAATTTCTGAAAAAGAAGCCTTTTTTACAACTACTGCAATACACCTATTACATAATCTTATCGCAGTAATCTTATTAATAATATTTATGTGAGTGAATTTACAAACTGAATCGAAACCTTTAACACAAGAAGAACACTTCGTGCGGAAATTTTTTCTTACTTGCGCAAGAAAGCTTACTTCCAAACTTATCCTTTGCTAAGCGTAAGGGCAAAGCAATTTATGAGATATGTTCTTAGGATTATCTGAACATAAATTGTATGATCATATTTCGTTGAGCTTCCCCACCGAAGCAGAGCAAGACATCAACAAGCAAACATACGTGTTTTTCTCCATTAGAAAGGAGGTGATCCAGCCGCAGATTCCCCTACGGCTACCTTGTTACGACTTCATCCTCATCACTGATTCCACCTTGGGCCCATAACTAGATGAGACTTCGGGTGGCCCCAGCTTTGTTGATGTGACGGGCAGTGTGTGCAAGACCCGAGAACGTATTCACCGGCGTATAGCTGACCGCCGATTACTAGCGATTCCAACTTCATGAAGGCGAATTGCAGCCTTCAATCCGAACTGAGACGCGTTTTAAGAGATTTGCTTGCAGTCACCTGTTCGCTCCTCGCTGTACGCGCCATTGTAGCATGCTTCTAGCCCTAGGCATAAGGGCAATACTGACTTGACGTCATCCCCACCTTCCTCCTCGTTGCCGAGGCAGTTCCGCTAGAGTGATACAACTAACGGTAAGGGTTGCGCTCGTTAACCCACTTAAGGGTACGCCTCACGGTACGAGCTTACGACAGCCATGCAACACCTGTGTAGCACCCTCGAAGGATTTCCACCTTTCGGTAGATTTGCAGCTACATGTCAAGCCTAGGTAAGGTTTTCGGGTTATCATCCAATTAAAGAACATGCTCCACCGCTTGTGCGGGTCCCCGCCAATTCCTTTGAGTTTTAGTCTTGCGACCGTACTTCCCAGGCGGCCTGCTTAACGCGTTAGCTTCGACACTCCACCGAAGCGGAGCATCTAGCAGGCATCGTTTACAGCTAGGACTACACGGGTATCTAATCCGTTTCGCTCCCCTAGCTTTCGTCTCTTAGCGTCAGGACGACCCCAAACAGCTGGCTTCCCCCTTGGTGTTCCCTATGAGATCAACGCATTTCACTGCTCCTCCATAAGTTCCGCTGTTCCCTAGTCGCCTCAAGTAATGCAGTATCAAAAGCAGACTCTCGGTTGGGCCGAGAGATTTAACCTCTGACTTACAAAACCGCCTACAGAACTCTTTACGCCCAATAAATCCGGATAACGCTTGCACCCTACGTATGACCGCTGCTGCTGGCACGTAGTTAGCCGGTGCTATTTTCAGGAGTTTACAACCCGAAGGCCTTCATCCCCCATGCGGCGTCGCTGCATCAGACTTTCGTCCATTGTGCAATATTCCTCACTGCTGCCTTCCGTAGAAGTAGGGCCCGTGTCTCAGTGCCCTTCTGACTGATCATCCTCTCAGACCAGTTACCCGTCATAGGCTTGGTAGGCATTTACCCCACCAACTACCTGATAGGCCGCAGGCTCATCTCCCACCGGAATCCCACCGAAGTGGAAAACCTTTACTCTTGCGAGACCATCTGGAATTAGCAAAGATTTCTCTAAGTTATGCCAGTGAAGGAGGTAGATTCCTACGTGTTATTCAGCCGTTTGCCATGCCCCACCGAAGTGGAGCATTCGACTTGCATGTTTTAGGCACGCCGCTAGCGTTCATCCTGAGCTAGGATCAAACTCTCAAAAAAAGTGTTCTTCTTGTGTTACAAATTTCGATTCAGATTTCAAAGTGCGCCTACTAACAATTAGACATATATTAGCAGAGCTAGATCAAGATAACACATCTTACCTAAGGCCACAACCCTGTATTTTCTAATAGCATTAGAATTTACAACATTGTGATTTTTTCGACTTAAGTTTAAATGGTAACTTGATGCCACATATTAAACTTTTAATCGTTAAAAGGCAAATACTAGCTGTACTAATCATTCTAGCAATAACAGCTAATATAAAGATATCTGCCGAAGAAAATGTGTGGCATCAAATTAATATCCCCACACAAAGTATAAACGCTATTGAAACAACCCCACTAGGAGTACTGGCTGGAGAATTTAGTATTTTTATACCAAACGCAGTAACAAATGGCTTATTTATCACAAAAGACTTGGGAAACACTTGGCAAGAATTTGGACTGATTAATCGTGGAGTTACCGACCTCAGATACTACAACGGTACTTTATACGCTGCAACATACTTTTCAAATGATAACGGTCAACGCCTGTATATATCTACAGATAATGGGCTAACATGGCAAAACACAGGGCCGGTTGCTGCTGGAAGACAAGTAGATAGAGACGAATCAATGATTTACTATGGCACATACTCCTTTGGATTATGGACATCTACAGACAACGGAAATACTTGGATAAGGGCAGACAATGCATGGGATACAACTGATGATATTTATATGATCGAATCAGGCAAAAACTCCACCCTAGTAGCAACAAATAACAATACGTATATAACCGCTGATAATGGAATATCTTGGCAAAAAGTGACATTTTTAAATAATAAAAAAATCCGAAGTGCACTTATCACACAAGAATATATCTTAGCGGGATCAGACGAAAAACACGGCCTATATATTTCCTACGACAATGGGAACACATGGTCAGAGCTGGGATTCTTTAATGGATATTACATAGGCAATATAAAAAAACTTGATACTAGACTTTTTGTAGCCAGAAAAAATAATGGGTTTGAAAACTTAGCAACCATTTTTATGTCAACTGATAATGGAACAACATGGGTAGACACTAACTTACATATTCAAGCAATAAAAAATGCCTCACGGATGGCAATTACTTATGGAAAGCAAAACTCACTGTTTGCTTTTATATCCTCTGGAGGCTTATACAAAATGGATCTGCCCAAATACAGTGTTACATTTAACAGATTTTTAGACATTCCTTTTGATTATGATGCTGACGCAGAGTTAATGACTAAAATAACTAGTTTTTTTGACCATCAATACCCCCTGTTAGGTTACAAAACCCATGAAGAACCAGACGAGGCAAAACAAACTACAGTGAATTTTTTCAATCAAATAGGATACATACCCAATATCTTTTATTCAACACACAACGGAATCGATTTCAAATTACCATATGGAAGCCCAGTAAAAGCCGCTGCACCAGGGTATGCTTCTTACTATTTTTGTAATGATTGCGGTAATACCATAAAAATTAATCATCAAAACGGCTATGAATCTGTATATATGCATTTAAAGTCTGATGGCCTTGTTACTACGGGCACAAACAAAGTATGGATTAATAAAGGCGACACATTAGGTTATGTAGGAATGTCTGGAAATACTAGCGGTCCCCATTTGCACTTTACAGTAAACAAAACCACCAAACAATTTCCTGACAGCTTAGTAGACCCATATGGATGGCTAGACAACAGTACAAAAGATCCTTGGGAAATATATACTTGGTCAGATAAGTCGGGAAATCATCAGGGTTCAGCAAGTGACTATTTGTGGAAAAATGATTTACCAGAATTGTCAGCATATCTTTTTAATCCAGGTAAAACTGTATTAATTAGCAATAACAAAACTATAGAATACCAAAAATATACCAGTACACCTGAAACGCTTAAATTGATAGAAAGTTATATACCTCTAGACAAGCTATACCCTACCAACCACACGTATATACACAATACCGCGCTAGACATAAAATTAATAAACCTTCTAAATGAGGAAATACACCTCTTACAAAATAGCGTAAGCATTGTGTACAACTTACACGAGTTAGATTTGACAAATATAAACATAGACACACTCAAAGTACTTTGGTATGACGATATAAGTTGCATATGGCTGCCTGTAACTACAGTTTTAGATCTTACAGAATATACCCTGACAGGTATTACTAACCACTTATCACAGTTTGCTGTATTTGCAGAAAAGCTCGATCCAGAACCACCAGTCACACAAATAGACATTATTGGCGAATATACAAACGACTGGTATACAACTTACCCATCAGTAAAACTTACATCTAACAAACCATACGAAACTTTTATAAGCGTTAATCAAACCCACGATATGTCAAGATATGATAAAGAGATCTCATTTGATAAAAACGGTATATATGAAGTTTTTTATCGTAGTAGAGACACAAACGACAACTTGGAAGACACAAAAACGCACATTATAAAGGTAAAAGTACATGGATTTACAAATAAAATCAAAGCAAAGCAAGTGACATTCTCAGTACGAAGCGACTGAGATTACCCCACCACCTATAACTGTGTCTCCACTATAAAAAACGGCGCTTTGTCCTTCGGCAACAGCAAAAGCTTTTGATTTTAAATTTATATACGCCATATCTCCTTTTATAGATACTTCAGCTGGGATCAAACCACCCAAATGTCGAATTCTGATATTGCATTCAAATGCGGTTGCTTGTGCATTTACAAAATGTAAATTTGAAATTTCAAATTTGTCGGTATAAGCATCTTCTTTTGTTCCTACAATCAAAGTATTTGAAGCCTTTATCTTTTTTAATACATACAAAGCCTGACCCTGATACAAGTTAACATCAAAGCCATGGCGTTGACCAACAGTATAAAAATGTATACCTTTATGTTTACCTATCACCTCCCCGGCTTTATTGATAACACACCCATCTGATATTGGTACCTCATGAGAAATGAAATCTTTTAATGGTATATCACCTACAAAACAAATTCCTACACTATCAGGACGATCCCAGTTTGGTAATGCACTTTCTTTTGCAATTTTACGTACATCAGTTTTTAATAGTTCTCCTAAAGGAAATAAAATATGTGCTAGTTTATCCTGAGATAACTCGTATAAGAAATATGATTGATCTTTCTTGATATCAACACCTGTTAGCAGCTGCCAATCTAACCCGTTTTGATTTTTAATTCTAGCGTAATGGCCAGTTGCTATGTGCGAATAGCCTTTAGCCATACACCAATCATAAAATAAACCAAATTTGATAATTTTATTACATACGACATCAGGATTTGGCGTCCGTCCAGCTTTATATTCTGAATAAAAGTAACTTAGTACCTTTGTTTTGTATTCTTCAACAAAGTCTAGATGTATCAATCTGATATTAAGGTGTGATGCTACAGAAATGGCATGCGCTCTATCTTCTTCTGCGGAACAACTATTCAAATAATCTGGGTTGTTACTATCCCAACACTGAATAAACACTCCTGTAACATCGTAGCCCTGATCCAGAAGCAACTTTGCACAAACAGCAGAATCAACTCCACCGCTCAATCCTACTGCTACTTTCAATTGGTTTTTTTGGATCTCAGACATAAAAGCACTATATTAGCTATTTTATAAATTACAAGAATTAACTGCTGTATGCATTGCAGAAACTAAATCATCAATCAATTCTTTGGCTTCAAGATAAGACAATTTGCGGAAATTGTGCGGAAAATAATGGAATACTTGATTTCTAGCTTTTATCCAAACTGTCCATAAATTCTCAGCGACTGTTATATCTCCATCTACACTAGAAGAAAGACCTTTATATACATTATCGTGTTCCTTTATAAAATGGGGGTTGAGTATCCTACCTATACGAACTGAATCACCATAATACATATCCTCACGAATGAGCTTTAGATCAAGCAATAATTTCTTTAAAAACCCTTCATAGGCTTTTGCAAATGGAAACACTAAATATGAATAATCTGAAATATTTTCATTTATACGTTCGGAGTATGTTAGAAGTACTTCCCCATCATTTATCAAACCTTTTGCCTCTGAAGGTAAATAGGACCATAAAAATGATGTTCTATCCAAAACATTCATAACTAGTGGTCAGAAAAAGTAGCTACTACGATTTCTTTATCTGGCAAGCTGGATATAGGAATAAAAAGCACATTGTATACACCTAGACTATCTCCAAGTTGTTCAACACTTGCACCAGACAATTGCGGAACTTGCAAATTAAAAGTACCAGTCAACCCCCAGCTTGGTTTCATAAATAATTTAACGTAAGTATATTGGTGCAAATCAACATCAGAAATAAATTTTATATTTTGGTTTTTTCCAACACCACCGCTTATCTTCTGATTGAAATGGCCAGAAAGCAGTGCTTTATCACAGTCACTTTTACTTTGACATAGGTATTCGAATAAATCCCAACTCTTTACATCAGAGTTAACCACTACGCTATATCTAGAATTAGAAACTGATACGCCTTGAACATTAGATACACTTCTTCTATTTGATATAAGCTGCCAATACAATAATGGAATAAATACAAAAACGACGATTACTACCAAAATGATAGGGACAGAAAAACCTCTTCGCATATGTCTATCAACTCATATGTATTGATGCATGTCAAGAAGATGATTTATTGGTATACTAATGCAAACAACCAATTGTATGACTAAAAGTACTCAAATCAACAGCACAAATAAAATCCAAGATTTAAAAGTAGCAATATTGCATGATTTTCTTGTTCAATTTGGCGGAGCAGAAAAAACTTTAGAAGCTATGGTAGAAGTGCTACCCAACGCAGATATATTTACTGCAAAATTTGATCCAAAAATAACTAACATCTCACCTATATTAAAAAGTCACTTCGAACATAACAAAATAATATATCCGAAATATACATGGGTTAACAAAATTTCTAAGTATTTTTTTACATTTATAATGGCACCAGTTTTTGAAAGTTTTGATTTCAAAGGATATGACATAGTAATCTCTGAAGGTACGGCATGGCCAAAGGGTGCATTGACAAAACCAGAACAATTACATATCAGTTATATTCATACTCCCCCTAGATTTTTATATGGCTACTCTACAGAAAGTACAAAAAGAAATAAATGGTATTTCAAATTGTTTTTTAGTTATATAGACAATCTACTGCGCTTATGGGATTTTGTATCAGCACAAAGACCAGATTTTATACTAACCAACTCCGAAGAAACAAAAAAAAGAATTCAAAAGTTTTATAGACGAGATGCAAAAGTAATATACCCACCTGTAGAAGTAGAAACTCACAAAATACAAAGCGACAGATTTTCACATTTAGACAAAATCTTACCTACAAGATACTACCTTGTTTTAGGAAGATTGGCAGCTTACAAAAATTTTGACGCAGTAATAAAAGCTTTTAATCAAACTGATTTAAATTTAGTAGTAATAGGTACTGGTACGTGTGAAAGTGATTTGAAAAAATTTGCACACAATAACATAACTTTTGTTGGGCGCGTAAACGACAAAGAGAAAGATTACATCCTCAATAAATGCCAAGGTGTGATAAATGCAGTCATAGATGAAGACTTTGGGATAGTACCAATCGAAGCGATGGCACACGGCAAACCTGTCTTAGCATATAAAAGCGGAGGCCATCTAGAAAGCGTGAAAGAAGGTATAAATGGTATGTTCTTTAATGACATAGATACCCAAGAACTTGTCGAAACTATAAACGTTTTCAATAAATCTATTACTGAGTCAAAATATGATGAAAACATTATAAGACAAAGTGTGCAAAGATTTTCGAAAAAGTCGTTTGAGATAGAGCTAGAACACTATATTCAAGAAAAATGGAATGATAAAATACGCGCACAATAGAACTTTCCTACAGAAAAAGCATGACAATAGATAACATCAAACTAGTTAATTTTCGAAACCATATAAATAAGAATATACAGTTTTCAAGTGGAGCCAACCTGATTATAGGAAACAACGGAGCAGGAAAAACAACAATATTGGATGCTATTGATATCCTATGTCTTGGTAAATCATCTATAGCCAGAAAAGAAAGCGAAGTCATAAACTACCATACTAACTACACAAATATAAACGCAGATATTACTACTGATGAAAGCAAGATGCACATAGCAGTGCAAATACTACTAGATAAGAGCACCGAAAGGGTGTCTAAGAGACTACTTATAAATGATAAGGCTAGAAAGTTTATGGACATATATGACAAGGTTACTGTAGTTTCCTTCTATCCTGATGAATTGAGTGTAATAACCGGTGAACCATCAAAGCGACGTAAATATCTAGACTCGATAATTAGTAAAACACAACGTCATTATAAAGACACACTATTAAACTACAACAAAGTAGTTTTACAGCGCAATAAACTTCTTGAAACTATAGGTAAATATAATACAGGTCATATACAATTGGATTATTGGAATACAAAGTTTGCAGAACTAGGAAACAGCATAATAAATGAACGTATGAAACTAACTAAGTATTTGAACGAAAATCTGTCATACAACCTTGAAAAATTAAATACAAATATAGAGATCAATTTGACATATAAAACACAAGAACTAACAACAGAAATGATAAAAGAAAATTTGCAAAAAGAATTAAAATATAAAGCAACCATTAGCGGCCCCCATAGAGATGACTTAAAAATAGAAACAATTAATATGCTACCTTTAGCAAGCTTTGGATCACGAGGTGAACAGCGAACAGCATTACTAGGTATTAAACTTACTGAGATTGACTATATTAAAAATAAATTGGAAAAGAATCCAATTCTGCTACTTGATGATATATTTTCTGAGCTTGATCAAAAACATAAAGAATGTATATCAAATACAATCGGGCAATACCAAACAATAATTACAAGTACAGAGCAACTACCACTAGACTGCAACATCATCGAAATATAAGGTTGAAACTTGCGTTAATTGTGCGAGAATTAACACAGATATGTTTTTGCCAGAATATTCAATAACACCAAAATTATTAAAAAGTATTGCTGCCATAGAATATGCAAAAGCAGTAATCGAAAACACAACTATTCCCCATACAAGTGAAAACCAAATAAAACAAAAATGTATGGTGAATTTTGTAAACAACATGCTGCAACAAGTGGGGTTATCAAAAGATCAAGAAATTATAAAAAAACATATCAATAATACAAATACAACAAACGACTCAACAATTAAGACAATCATACAGCTAGTCGAGAGTGCTGAAACAGTAGTTGACTCGGTATGGATCAACGAAAAGACTATAAGTGATGGGTTTTTGAGCGTGGTTGGAGAAAAATACTATCGTAATACTACAGAACACAAAGAACCACCCGCCGAAGAAATATTGGCCCGTATGGTTGAGCTATTTGACTGGTTAAATAGTGCGGATGCTACCGATACGCATCCAATAATAAAAACTGGCATCTTAGTTGCACAAATTGAGTATATAAAAGTATTCCAAAGATTAAATGCCTGGTTCGAAATGTATGCTGCTTTGGTATTACTTAAATCAAGTGGCTACAATATGAGAGATTATTTGTATCCAGGAACAGCCAATCAAAAACCAAGCGATTTTGGATATATGCAAGAAGAAGATATGACAGCATGGCTAGAATACTTTACACAAAAAACAGCTTATGAAACAGAATCAGTAAAAGAAAACGTTAAATTGTTAGAGAAAGAGATGAAACTCAATAAAAGCGGTCTTACTAATACACTTGATGAGCGAGAACAAAAAATACTTGAGTATTTGCACGACTATAAATATATACAAAATAAAGATTTTGATAAGCTATTCCCTACTATATCTGAAGATAGCGTACTCAGAACACTCAAAAAGCTTGTCGAAAAAAATATCGTAATAAAAAAAGGTTCAACAAAATCGAGCCGATATGAACTAACCTAGTATATAATCGGCTTATGAGATTTAATTCATTTTGCGACTATTTAAATAAACTAGAAAAAACTTCAAAGCGATTAGAGATGACTGACATACTCTTTCATATGATTGTTGAAACTGAGGTTGATGATGCCGAAGCGACCACTTACCTAGCACTGGGAATGCTTGATGCAGAATATAAAACCCCCAAATTTAATATAGCAGATAAAATGCTACTCAAAGTTTTATTACGTTTTTCAGAAGATGCAGAAAATTTATATAAACAATTTGGTGATTTGGGAAATGTCGCTGAAAAAGTAGTCGTCAATGCAGCACCCAAAAACTTGAAAATATCAGAAATGCACACATTGCTCACACAAGTTGCTCAAACCTCTGGTACAGGCTCTCAAGACAAGAAGATGGACCAGGTATACCAAATACTCAGCGTATGCTCACCTATTTGCGCCAAATATGTAACCAGAATCATCCTAGGTACTACTAGATTGGGGTTTACAGACCTTACGCTTATAGATGCGTTAGCTAAATACTGCGTAACTACAATGGAAGATAAAGGTTCTCAAAAGGAAATAGAATCGTTAATTGAGTACAGATATAACATCAGGCCAGAAATAGGAATAATCGTAAAAAAAATCAAAGAAAAAGGCATAAAAGGTATAAATGATATAAAAATGGAACCAGGGATACCCATCAAGGCACAAAAACCCCAAAGAGTTGAAAACAAAGAAGAAGCACTAGAAAGAATTCACCCGTTATTAGCTGAGTACAAATTGGATGGCACACGGGTATTTCTACACCTAGACAAGTCGAAAGTCGATAAACAAACGCAATTAACCTTCTTCGACAATCATAAGTATCTGATAAAAACTTTTACTAGAAATCTTGAAGAAACAACCCACCAATTCCCAGATTTATTGGAAGCTGCAAACACACAAGTCGACGCCGACTCAGTTATCCTAGACGGAGAAGCAATTGGCTACGACCCACTCACCCAAAAGTTTTTACCTTTTCAAGAAACTATTCAAAGAAAAAGAAAACACGGAGTAGAAGATAAAGTAAAAGAGATTCCACTTAAATATGTGGTATTTGATATTTTATATAAGAATGGTACTGACTTGGTATCTTTAAGCCTTACTGAAAGAAGAAAAATCTTGTTGGAAACTATAAAAGAAGGCGAGGTTATTGTTGTAAATGAAGCCGTAGAGATTGAGGACATTAAACAGCTCAACGCATATTTTAAAACAGCTGTAGAGAAAAAGCTTGAAGGATTAATAGTTAAAAGCCCAAATGACCCATATCAAGCTGGCGCGCGCTCTTATTCCTGGATAAAGTTGAAATATGCGGATGAAAAGTTACTCAATGACTCAATTGACACTGTAATAATAGGATACTATCTGGGAAAGGGAGCTAGAACAGAATATGGAATGGGTGGATTCTTAGCAGGAGTACTAGATAAGAATAAAAACGAGATACTATCTATTACAAAAGTTGGAACTGGTTTAAAAGAGGATGACTGGAAATTTCTGAAATCAGCAACTGATAAGATACAAATAGAAAGCCCACTACCAAACATTAAAATACCAAAAAAGTTTGTGCCTGATATCTACGTAAAACCAGAGATAGTTGTAGAACTAGGAGCCGATGAAATAAGTAAATCAAAAGAACATTCTGCAGAATATGCTTTACGATTTCCGCGCTTGATAAAGTTTAGACAAGATAAAAGTCTCAAAGACATAACCACTATAGAAGAAATAAAGCATATGTTTAAGCTTGCACACAAGACAAATGATTAGACCTGGCGATGTCTTAAAAAACAAAATAATAAAACGCGATACACGTAATACATACGAGTTTCAAGCGTATGGTAATAGATTATCAGAAGAACTTAATGACAAAGAACATCGTGCACTATATATAAGACTTGCAAAAACTGAAGATAGAAACTTGTTGGAAAGAGCTAGAGAACATGCAGTGGCGTCTGATGTCTCGACAAAAGGCAAAATCTTTATGTGGAAATTAGGTCAACTTAAGGTTGAAAAAAAGAATAAAACGCAAGCACAAAACGAGGCAAAAGTCTCACCAGTTGCATAGCACTTTCAATTCTAATGATATATAATTTGGATGTAAAAAGATTAGTTTTTAATCAAAATGAAAAGAGCATTAGAAATATATAAAACCCCTTTGTTAATATCAGTAACCTTGGCTATAGTCTTTGTTGGTATAAAACTTGAAACTCGCCCATTGGAAATAGTCTCCCTAGTTATTGGATCATTGCTCGGAACATTCTTGCTCGATGCAGAATACTTTATTTATGCGTTTATACTCGAACCAGCAAAACCTTTTTCAAAAAACTTTTCTAATTTTATAAGATCAAAAGATTTATCAAACGCAATGATATATGCGCATTATAATCAAGCTGATGTTGAGGACAAAACTTTGAATAGTGTTTTATTTCAGGTTGCGCTAGCTGGAATTACGATATTTGCAGTATCAGCAACTGTGAGTACAGTTGTAACAGCATTTTTGTTGTCTGGCTTTGTTAATTCTATATACCGACTGATCGAAAAATATTATGCAGGAACAACAAATGAATGGTTTTGGGCATTGAAAAAGAAACCAAACCAAAAACAACTCTTGGGGTATTGCGCTGCACTGATTGTCGTCTTTACTTACTGTTTAACACTCCTATAAAGGTTGAAAAGTTTTTCGAAAAAGTATAAATTGAGGTGTGTACGGAATCATTATTTCATTGAGCATTTTTATTTGCCTGATACTGGCTGAAAAATTAATCGGTGAAGATAAGAGATCGACCGACACTTTATGGAAAATAGCGCCTATTGCAATAATATGTTCTATCTTAGGTGCAAGGCTCTACCACGTATTAGACTTTCACGAATACTATGTTGCATTCCCGCAAAAAATACTTGATATACGCACAGGTGGGTTAGGTATTTATGGTGCACTTTTTGGTGGGTTTAGCAGCATTTCAATATATCTCAAATACAAAAATGAAAATATTAAGTATTGGATCAACCTTAGTGCGGTCGTATTACCTCTTGGCCAAGCAATTGGAAGACTAGGAAATTACTTTAATAATGAATTGTATGGCATACCTACTACGTTACCTTGGGGTATACTTGTAAATGGTGTTGCATATCACCCACTTTTTATATACGAAGCAATACTAAATTCCTTTTTGTTTATATATCTATATAGGCAATACAAAAGTGATAACAAAATAGGTACGTTATACTACTTTTACGTATACTTAGCTGGATATGGGTCGATCAGAGGTGTTTTAGAATTTTTACGAATTAACCCATGGAGTATGTTTGGCTTGAATGTGGCTCAAATGATCTCTATACTCATAATACTTATATCTTATGTCAATTTATATCGGTTCAGACCACGGAGGGTTTGAACTAAAAACATATTTACTAGAAAAACTTAAAGATAAGGGCATTATCATCGAAGACGTTGGACCTTACAGAAAAGAAATGACAGATGATTACCCAGATTATGCTGCTCCACTATCAAAAAAAGTTGCTGAACAGCCATTTAACCGCGGTATATTAATCTGTAGAAATGGTGTCGGTGAAAGTATTGCAGCAAACAAAATAAATGGGATACGTGCAGGGTTGTCTTGGAATGTACAACATACAATTAGTGCACGAAAAGATGATGATATAAACATACTTGCTATGCCAGCAGATTATATTGATACAGAAACAGCACTACACATGGTCGAAGCTTTTTTAAACACCACTACAAGTACAGAGGAAAGGCATTTACGCCGGAGAATAAAGTTGAAACAATTGGAAAATGATTAAACCTGCTATTTTTGAACAAGACTTTGCTAAAGTTTTGGAAAAAGTAACTTTAATAAGTAAATTCGCTGAATGTATACATATAGATGTTGCCGACGGCATCTTGGTAGATGGAAAGACTTTTGAAGATGTGAGATTGATTGATCAATTAACACCAAATTGTGAAATTGAAGTACATTTAATGTGCTCCAACCCAATAGAAATGCTCAAAAAGATACCAAATAATGTTCATACGGTTATATCTCAGCTCGATGCCGGGCATACAACTGAATTTTTAAGTGAATGTAAAAAGTTAAATATAACACCTGCGTTTTCTATTTCACCCAATTATGATTATTCAAAAATTGTGGATCACTTAGACTTGTTGGGATTTATACAATTTATGAGCGTAATACCTGGCGGACAGGCAAGAAGTTTTCACAGTGAAGTATTAAACAATATCAACTCTTTTAAAACAGAATATCCACACGTTGCTATTCAAATTGATGGCGCAATGCATTTCAAAACTGTAAATGACATAGAAAAGAATATTAATATAGAGCACTATGTAGTGGGATCTGATATATTTAAAAATATCGACCCTGTAAGCGAGTATAAAAAATTGGAAAATATTATTTATAAAATATGAAGATCGGATTTTTGGGCGGTGCTGTTTGGAAACCAGCCGATAAAGAATATATAGAAGCGTATACTGTAGCAAAACTCTTAGCAGAAAATGGCCATGAAATTTTGAACGGCGGCGGCCCAGGTGTTATGGAAGCTTCTACTAAAGGAGCAAAAGCCGGTGGACAAGACTTTCTGGTAGCTGTCACCTATCATCCAGCATATCATCACGACAATTATGAAGATACAACTGGGGATAACGATTTTGATGAAGAAATTAAAACTACAGACTATTTTGATCGAACCAAAGTAATGCTTGAAAACACAGATATTCATATTGTGTTTCGTGGCGGAACTGGAACTATAAGCGAATTTGGTATGACTTGGGCAAGCTCGCGTATTCACGAAGGTCATCATAAACCTATTATTTTATATGGCGAATTTTGGGAAGAAATAATAGAAACATTTAAAAAATGTATGGCAATCAGACCGGGTGAATTGGGATTACTCAAAATTTGTACAACACCACAACAAGTTCTCGATTATATAAACAGTAAATACGTTACAACACTCATTAGTTCTCAAAATGAAACCCATTAAAATACACTTTGAATACCAAGACACTGAAAAAGATGCTGCTAGAGAATTGCAATGTAAAAATCCCCTACCATTGAATGAGATAGACAAGCCCAGCCCAACGGTGAATATTGCAGGCATAATTGAAAGGCCACTTGCGAGATTTTGGATAGACCCTGTGGCTCCTACAGAAGATAATTCTGAAGGAAGTTTTTATCAGTTTAAGTGCTATGACACTATACTCAGGCAAACCTATGCAGCAAAATGTTCTCTCGATCTAAATGGAAAAGTAGATAATGAAAACACACACGCTGCCAGTAGATTTCTAGCACATATGTATACTACAACAAAAGCATTTACACCTAGAATCATAGATTTAGCGTTACACAAAGATATACTATTTAGTATCGAAGAACCAATCCCAGGACCAACAATAATACAAGTACTAGAAAAGCACAAAACCGTCAGCTTAAATAACGCTGTAAAGTTTTGTACCGACATTTTGGAAAGGGTAGATATGATTAATACAGCTGGACTTGCTGTTACAAACCCAAAGTTAAGTAATTTTGTTGTAGATACCGAGCGACGGTGTATAAGACTTAGAGAGTTGGGTAATGCACCTCTGCAAAACCCAAATACAAACATAGAAATAATAACTCCAACTATTAAAATCATATTAAACAGTATTCAAAATAAACAACTTGGGAAGACAGCTGCAACTAGAGTAGTTAACTTTGCAAAACATTTTAAAGACGATTACACAGGTTTCGCGCAAGCAGCAACAAATTATTTGAAATATCTTCTGGCAGATGAAAAGAAATAGCATTTTTTAATTTTCTCTTAAAGAACCCCTCTGATATACTTTATTAAATGCCCAATCCCATTGAAACAGTATCAGAAGAACCTACACTTACACCACCCGAGTACATAAAAAAACTATTGGATTGCGATGACCCAATGCCACTATTCGAATTAAAACCAAGACGTAAAATATTACCCATAGACACTACAAATACAGGAAAAATCGATACGATACAAAGCCAAATAGCAACAAAACCAAAAAAATGGGTAATTGAAAAAAAACAACCAAAGATCTGGTACAACCCAGAAGAGCTTTTTACATCTCTAGCGGGTAATTCAGAAATATATAAAGGGTATCATCAAACACTAGATATTCCAGTTTTAATTAAAACAAGCCAACCAAGCTTTCTCCCTGAAGATGAAGATATACGTATAGAAAAAGAAGCCAAATTAATGGATCGACTCTTTGTTACTACAAAAGGGATTGTTCCTAGAATATTTGATATTTGTTCAGATCAAAAAAAGCTTTGCATTGTGATGGAGTACATCGAAGGAAAAACATTAATGCACTATATAAGAGAAGCTAAAGACATAAATCCTAAGCTCATATACAAAGTAGGCTTGCGACTAGCAGAGGCATTACAAGCCATGCATGAAACCAAAATCATGCATGGGGATCTGCAACCTAAAAATATTATAATAAATGATAAAGAAGAGATTAGATTAGTTGACTTTGGTTTGTCGCCAAAAGCAATGCTTTCACTTACAGCATATAATGATGAATATGAAAGTTATGAGGTTACAAAAGTAATTTATCTCTTAAATGAAATGGTAAATAAGGTAAAAGATCGGGCAACGCGCAACAAGCTTTCGAAGCTTACAGATATGCACACAAGAGACAAATACAAAACTTTTGATGAATTTCTTGCGGACTTGCATAAAGCATTTGAAGTTGAGTAACAGCTATTTGATATACTTTATTAAATGCCCAATCCCACTGACAAAGAAATCATTGATATCGAAAAGCTTGCGATAACAATACGCGAAAGCATAATAGATATGTTAGTTGAAGCTGGATCTGGACACAGCGCAGGTTCGCTTGGAACGGCTGATATTTTAGCTACGCTGTATTCGTACATAATGAATGTAAATCCTCACAAACCAAATGACCCAAATCGAGATAGATTTGTTTTGTCAAATGGACATGTTTGCCCAGTATTATATGCAACCTTAGCGCATACAGGATTTTTTGATAAAAAAGAATTATGGACTTTACGGAAAATAAATTCACGCTTGCAAGGTCATCCTCACAACAAATCGTTACCCGGTATAGAAGCATCTACAGGATCTCTGGGACAAGGATTATCACAAGCAATAGGTATGGCAGTGGCAGCAAAGATGAACAATAAATCTTATATAACCTATTGCATGACTGGTGATGGCGAATTGCAAGAAGGACAAATATGGGAAGCGGCTATGTTTGCTGGCAAAAATCGGTTGGATAACTTGGTCTGGATAATAGACAGAAACAATATTCAAATAGAAGGACATACCGAAGAAGTAATGCCTCTAGAAAATCTGAAACATAAACTGGATGCATTTAACTGGTATACTTTAGATATAGACGGACACAATGCTGCTGAAATAATCAGCGCGTGTGAAATGTCTCGCGCGGTAACAATGCGGCCTACAGCAATAATTGCACACACAATACCAGGCAAAGGTGTAAAATTTATGCAATATAAAGTAGAATGGCACGGCAAACCGCCTAACAAAGAAGAAGGGAAAATTGCATTGAGAGAACTGCGTTCTCTTGAAGGGAGATTGGAATATGAATAAAAAAAGCTCGACAGTAATAACCGTATTAATTATCTTGCTAGCTGTATTAACAACTGCGTATTTCTTATTAAAGGATAAATTAGATTTACCACAATTTGATAACGCACCATCGATTACTAGATTAGAGGGCTTCCCTACTATTGTTTATCGTGATGATATTCTCGAAAAACAACGTAGAGTTATTACCAATCAAGAAGAATTGAATGACTTTTTGAATTATGTTGATAGCACAGGTTTATTGGTACTTCGTTCTGATGTAAATTTTGACAAACAAGTATTGTTGGGCGTATCAACAGAAACACACGAAGAAGTAGGACAAAAAGTAAAAATCAAAAAAGCATACGAAGATAAAGAAAAAAACACATTACTAGTGATAATAGAAGAAACCACATTGGGTGATTCTTGCGAAAAAGAACTAGACAAAAACATAGCTGTCGATTTGGTAGCCGTCTCAAAAACCAAACTCAACATAACATTTGATCGTGTTAAAAAAGTAGAAGAATGCGAATAGAAAGCTTTTTGATTCTGCCCTATGAAAAGTACAAGTCACGAGTTTAAATCAACAAGACAAGGATTTGGCGACGGTCTATTAGATGCTGGAAGTAAATACAAGGATGTTGTTGTATTATCTGCAGATCTTACAGGATCAACAAATGCGGCAGCCTTTGAAAAAGCATTTCCAGATCGATTTGTACAAACTGGAATTGCAGAGCAAAACATGGCAGGTATAGCTGCAGGATTAGCGTCTTGTGGAAAAATTCCATTTATAACATCGTATGGAGCGTTTAGTCCAAGTCTAAATTGGGGTCAAATTAAAATTTCAATCTGTTATAGCGATAACAATGTAAAGATTGTAGGCAGTCATGGTGGATTATCTGCCGCTGCAGATGGAGTAACACAACAATCTCTCGAAGATATAGCACTAACAAGAGTACTACCCAATATGACAGTTATTAATCCTATCGATTATGTGCAAGCGCGCAAAGCAACTCTGGCTCTTGCAAAACACAAAGGTCCAGCGTATTTACGACTCATGCGAGAACCTTCACCAAAAATCACTAGCGAACCTGATGATTTTAAAATAGGCAAAGCATATGAACTTAAAAAAGGCGACGACATCACATTATTTACAACTGGGACTATTACTGCAGATGCAATTATGGCTTGGCACGAATTAAAAACTAAATACCAGATAAATGCCAACGTAATAGCATTCCCCACTATAAAACCATTAGACGAAGGTGCAATTTTAAAGTACGCAAAACAAACAAAACTTATAGTCACTATAGAAGAGCATCAAAAGATCGGTGGATTTGGAAGTGCAATTGCAGAGGTACTGGCCCAAAAAACTAGCACAAAGCTACTTATTGTTGGTGTAGACGATACTTTCGCCGAATCGGGAAAATATGAAGAGCTAAAAGAAAAATATGGAATCAGCACAAATCAAATAATTAATAAAGTTTTGAAATTTTATAATGAAAACAAATAATCAAACACACAGCAACATAGATATATTATGCATCGGAGATTGCGTAATAGATTTGTTTATGCGCGTAGAAAATAATTATGCAACTTCTGAAAACGGCAAAATCTGCTTTTTACACGGCAGTAAAGTGCTAGTTAATGAAATTGCCACATATGTTGGTGGAAATGCGTACAACGCGTCTGTAGGACTTGCAAAGCTAGGTGTATCCACAAGCATATATAGTGTCATCGGCGTAGACGAATATACACAAAGAATAGAGGCAGAACTAACTGCAAAAAAAATTAACACAATATTTTTACAAAAAGCAGAACATCAACCCAATAACGTGCATACTGTTATTGCGTTCCAAGACGAACGCACTATCTTTGCTCATCACGAAAATCGTGTTTACAAACTACCTGAAATACAAGCAGAAAATAAACCAAAAATAATATATTACACATCATTGGGATACGGTTTTGAACATATACAAGCAGAGCTTGTCGAATATTTAAATCAAAACAAAGAAACTATGCTCATTTTTAACCCAGGAACTATTCAATTGAAAAGTGGTGTGCATGGTTTGGCAAATATTTTACGTAAAACAGACATTTTAATTTTAAATAAAGAAGAAGCTCAAGATTTGGTATCTACAACAGAAAACGCAACTATAGAATTGCATAAAGATCTGCAATCTTTGGGACCAAAACTCACTGTTATAACTGACGCAACAGAAGGTTCGAGCGCGTATGATGGGAGGTCTCTCGAAACAACAGGGATTTATGATGATAACAGGCAGTTAAAAGACAAAACTGGTGCAGGAGATGCATACGCAGCTGGATTTGTCGCTGGAATATTTTATAAAAAGTCATTGAAAGAATGTTTGATATGGGGAATGATTAACTCTGGGAATAAAGTAAAAGAAACTGGTGCAACAAATGGAACTTGCACAAAAGAACAAATAGAAGATTTGCTCACAAGCTTATGAATAAAGCAAAATACTTACTACAAAAAGCCAAAGATGAACATTTTGCTATAGGAGCATTTAATGCAGCCAATCTAGAAACTTTGAAAGCCATAACAACAGCCGCTAAATCTTTGAACTCCCCTATTCTAATCGAAGCTTCAAAGGGGGAAATAGATTTCTTTGGAATGAAAAATATGGTTGATGTTGTAAGAAACTTGGAGCATGAAAATAACATACCTATAATCTTAAATCTTGATCATGGGCAAAACCTTGATTACTGCATACAAGCTATTGATTTGGGTTTTGATTATGTTCATTTTGACGGAAGCAGCCTGGATATAAAGGAAAACATAAAAATAACAAAAGAAGTAGTCGCATACGCGCACAAAAAAGATATCCCAGTAGAAGGAGAAATGGATCATATCGAAGGTAGTTCTGAAGATCATACAAAAGAAAAACCTACCGATTATCAAAAACCACAAATGTACACAATACCAACAGACGCAGAGTTTTTTGTAAAAGAAACTGGTATCGATGTATTCGCTGCATTCTTTGGTAATTTACATGGTGTATTTTCTACAAGCGAGCGGCTGAGACTCGATATATTTCAACAAATAATTGAGAAATTACCAAATACATATTTTTCATTACATGGCGGGTCTGGAATCAACAATGAAGACGTAGCACAAGCAGTAAAGCTTGGCATTGTAAAAGTAAATATCAATTCTGAAATGAGAATTGCTTATAAAATGACTTTGCAAGAAACTTTGAACAAAACTCAAGAAATAGCTGCGTATAAATTTGAACAAGAGGCTATCAACGCAGTACAAAAAGTCGTAGAAAGTAAAATCAAACTCTTTGGGAGTCAAGGAAAGATTGCTTGATCAAAAATAACCGCTAATAACCTACGAAAAATTAGCTAATTTCTCTGTACAAACCCCAACTACATATTTTTTTAGGGTTAATGACAACGCATACAAAGCAGTTAGTTCTTCTAGTGTAACTTCGTAATCTTTTTTATAACGCGCGTCTATATATGCGCGTGAGAGTAAATCGAAAAGCTTGATATCATGTGCTGTCTTCCGTGGAAATATAGTTTTTATCTCAGGTAAAAATGACGCAACCAACTCTTCGATTTTTTCTAAATTGTGCGATTTGGGCTTGTAACCTGTAAATGTAAGTAAAACGGTAAAGTACAAAGACTCTACTGCTTGGCTCAAATGAAATGCTGCATTGTTATAAGCTTTATCAGAAATATTATGTGAATAATCACGCAAAAAGTCTTCAGCTTTGCTTAACCAGAAATCATACTCTCTTTTTGCTAGATCTTTGCGTACACCAACAGACATCGCGCTAGGTTGTTCATAAATAAACGTACCAGCGTCGTACAAAACTATTCCGTCTCTAAATACGTCGAGGTAAAAATAATTTCCTTCTGATAAAAGCCGCTTAACATTTAAGCTTGTTTCAACAATTAAATTGACTGAAATGTTTGAAGGCAAAACTGCACGCAATTGGGCACGTACATCAGACCAAAGCCCAGTGTCATTACTCAGTTTGGACGTCGCTACGATTACAAACAAATCGATATCGCTTTCGTACTCATAAGTAATACCATCTTCGACATATCTATCTGAAACACGCTCACCTCTTGCCCCGCTACCAAACAAAATTAGTTTTTCTATATGTGTAGCTTTGGTAATAATTTCGACTAATTTATTAGTATACGTATGCAAATCACTTGAATGCATAGCAAAATAGTAGCACAATAAATTTGTGAAAGTTTTAATTACAAGAGAAATCCCAGACGTAGGTATAAGGTTGTTTGAAAAGTATCCTCAAATACAAATAGATTACCGCAAAGGAAAACCCTTGTCGGAAAATGAACTGCTAAAAGCTATAAAAGATGTTGATGCAATTATTCCAGTTATTCCTGATCAAATTAACAAAAAGGTTATAAAGTCTGCTACAAACCTCAAAGTTATAGCTACCTATTCTGTAGGCTATGATCATATTGATATTGGCGCAGCTACAAATAACAAAATTTATGTAGCAAACACACCAGGAGATTTGACTGAATCAGTAGCCGAGCACACTTTTGCACTTATGCTTGCTGTAGCCAAAAGAATCGTAGAAGCTGACATTTACTGCAGAAAAGGAAAATATAAATATTGGGAACCACTTTCATTTTTGTCGCCAAAGCTATTTGGTAAAACTGTAGGAATAATTGGAGCTGGAAGAATTGGTGAGCAATTTGCACGAATGTGTAAATATGGACTTAATATGAAGATCTTATACCAAGATCCAAAACCTAAATTTGAAATGGAAAGCTTACTGGATGCAAAAAAGGTTGAATTGGATGAACTTCTAGATCAATCTGACGTTGTATCCTTTCATTGCAATCTATGCGAATCAACAATGCATATGATCGGAGTATCAGAACTCAAAAAGATGAAACCAACAGCCTACATTTTAAATACAGCACGAGGCAAAATGATAGATGAAAAAGCTCTAGCAAACGCTCTAGAAAAAGGCTACATTTCGGGAGCTGGCTTGGATGTATTTGAAAATGAACCAGAAATCTATTCCAAACTACTTACACTTCCAAATGTTGTTTTAACACCACATATAGCAAGTGCAACGCGCGAAGCAAGAATAGAAATGGCTATGATGGCAGCACAAAATGTTTTGGATGTACTTATTTATAAAAAACCACCAACGCATCTAGTAAACGGGATCTTAGCAGAGAGCGTAACATCGTTAACAAACTAGCGCTGTGATATTATTTACAACATGATGGAATTATTAAAAAGAAACTCTCCTGTATTCATAATAGGGTTTATAACACTTGCGCTATTTGTAGGAATTATTGTTTTGGCTCAAAAAAATCCTCCTACACAAACTAAGCTAATTCAAATCGACGAATCTCAGCTTTTACCAGAACATACCTTTACCAAAGGCAATGAAAATGCGCCACTTACACTTGTAGAATTTTCTAATTACAATTGTCCTCATTGCAAAACTGCACAACCGCTTATCGAACAGTTTGTAAGTGAAAATACTGATGTACTCAAGTGGGGGTTCCGCCATTTTCCATTTTCTACAGACCCATCATCATTTTTGGCAGCTAGAGCAGCGCAAGCAGCCGGCAGACAAAACAAATTTTTTGAATATAGCAAAGTATTGTTCGATAACCAACAAACGTTTACTGAAGCAAACTTAATCAAATATGCACAAGATCTCGGTCTTGATACTGAAAGGTTTAAAGTTGACATGAATTCTGACGATATTAAAAATGAAGTCAATACCGATTTGCAATATGCATTGAAATCAAATATATCTGGTACGCCTACTTTCATATTAAACGGTAAAGTTTTAAATAGCTTAGAAGAGTTGAATACTGAAATACAAAAATACAAACCACAAGTTCCCCAAGAAATCTTAGATAAAGTAACCGGCACAGATCAAGAAAAAACCACTGCACCAACTGAGTAAACCTCACGCCTAAATATTAAGCTTAAAGAACTAAAAAGACCCTAGACAGGGGAAGTGCGTTCCTCCCATCTAGGGTCTTTTTTTACGGTACGAGCTCCGCCGGCGACGGCGGAGTCTCTCTCGGATCATAGTTGAGATTGATCCGAAACTCAGGTGTTGGTGTGGGGGGTTTGTCCCCCGTTGGGCCGCCGCAGGCGGCCGTGAACAGAAAGACCGCCACTAGGGCGGTCCTGATGAAAATGCTTTTCATCTTCATCCTCCTCAAAAAAAGTTTTTTTCCAGTCTTAGTAAAAGTCGACTGGGCCGAAGTGATAGAAAATATATTACTATAGGATGGGGTTTTTGTCGAATGTTCCTAGGCTACACCAGATCGTGCCATCTTCCTCGACTCTAGGTTTTTATCGGCCCACTTTTTAATCGCAAAATAACAATCAGAACTTTCACTAGACTTAGCTACATACCTCAAGTGATCAAACTCACCTCGTGATAAATCTTTTAATTCTGTAAAAGTAAAAATCAGCGACAAATACGTAAGTAGACGTGAATCCAAATGACTAACTTCTAAATCTTTGCGCTCACGCAGGTAATCTCTCATCTTAGCAGGCTCTAAACTAGGACTTAGCTTTATATCAGTTGCCTTATCAGCAATAATCGCTTCCCATTTATACTTCAGATAGTGGTCTACGGAAGTATCTGGCCAGTTTGTATGCCTCGTAGTAACAACAGCTATATCTGGATTTTTGAGCGCTGTTATAAGGGCGTTTTGATAATAATAAGCTGTGTATGTTTGCGATAGTGTACCTACGCCGCTATGTAAAGCAATCGCACCCTTTTCTGCTAAACCTCGCAAAGTGAGAAAATCAAGTTTGGAACCACCAATAGGCCTTGCATACAAATAATCACCAGAATCCATCAATACTGGTAGTCTAGGTAGTTTGGAGGCTCTAGGGTGTTTATAATTCTTGTATAAGTCGATCAATTCTTGTGCTTTTTCATGTCCTTGGTTCACCCATAAATCAGATGCCAGAGTCTTAGCGCTAAAAATCCCAAATGGGATATCTCTACTATCTAGTACATGTGCTAACTCTCTTATAGTTGTGCTTTTACCTGCACCACCTTCTCCAGAAAATATTATTGCCGGTACATCTGTTTTTAATAAAGTATACGCATGCCCTACTTCTGCTTCACGAAATAATGAATCTTCTAGTGTAGATTTTTCAGGACGCTCCCAAGGCGGTGGCGTAGTTGAGAGCCTTCGTGCGTCATTTCTATTAATTGCAGGAAATTGTCCAATCGTAGCAGGTAAACCCATGAATTAAACCTTAAACGCGCTTGGGCAGATGTCTTTGAGTACACACCCTGCGCAATTTGGCTTTATGGCTTTGCACACATACCGTCCGTGCAGCACCATAGCGCTAGAAATATTTCTCCAATATTCTTTGGGTATCAATTGCATCAATTCTTTTTCTATTTTGACAGCGTTTTGTTCAGTTGTAAGGCCCAATCTATTTGAAACTCTTGTAACATGCGTATCTACAACAATACCTTCTGCGATATCCCAAAGCTCTTGTAAAATCACATTGGCACTTTTTCTGGCAGCACCTGGAATTTTGATTAACTCAGACAAAACGCGAGGCAATTTACCACCAAACTCTTGTGTAACAAATTGGCCTGCTTTTATTAAGCGCTCAGCTTTACCCATATGAAAATTTACTCCTCGTATATCGTTTTGTAATTGCAATAAATCTGCGTTTGCAAAATCATCCCATGATTTGTACTTCTTAAAGAGGTTTTCGGTGATTTGATTAACCTTTTTATCCGTAGTCTGTGCAGATAGCATAACTGCAACAGCTAGCTCCATTTCATTTGTGTGGTTTAATTCTGTTTTAGGGTTTGGATGCTCTTTTTTTAATCTTTTTGCTACTTCTAGTGCTAAATCTTGTTTATTCATAAAATAATAGTAGCACTAAAAATAATTAAAATGCATTTAAAACAGTGATAATTGATTTGTATCTACAGCCTTTTGCGTATCTATTGGTGCTAAGCCTAATCTTTTTAACAAAGACTTGAATCTATATCTCGACAAAATCTTAACGACTTCATCAGCAACAAAATTTCGGTATTTCAACTCGGCAATAGATATCTGCATTGGAACATCTGTAATAATTGTTGCTAGCTGTTTACTCATAACAGCATCCTCAGCACAATTTGCTAATTTATTCCTTAAAGAGTCAGGTTGAACTTGAGCGATTTTTGAATAAATTTCTTCTATTGAACCGTATTCATTTATTAGTTTTTGCGCAGATTTCTCACCTACACCATAGACTCCTGGGATATTATCACTAGGATCACCACGTAAACCTTTATAATCTGGGATTTGGTTTGGAAATACTCCCAATATTTCTTTTACATCGTCGTATTTAATGAATTTATTGCTTCCCTTACCGTCTGGAATCAGAACACTCACAGATTTATCAAGCAGTTGCCACATATCACGGTCATTTGAGATAATAATTACTTCAAACTCACCTTTAAACCTATTAGCCAAGGTTCCTATGATATCGTCTGCTTCATACCCAGTTACTTTCAACTGCTTTATATCAAACGCATCTAATACTTCAAATACTTTTGGTATTTGTACAGATAAGTCTGTTTCCATAGGTTTACGATGCGCTTTGTAAGCGTTAAAACTTTCTGCTCTAAACGTTACTTCTTCACCATCTATAGCAGCGGCTAAATAAGCAGGTTTATAAGTCTCTAGAATATTTACAATCATTGAAGTAACGCCATAGACTGCATTTGTCGGATTACCTTCTACATCTGTAAAAGTCTTGGGCAATGCGTGATATGCCCGATGTAAAAGATTGAAGGTGTCAATTATGAAAAGTTTTTGCATATCTCTTTGTACTCATCTGCAAGTATAGTTTCTTTTTCCATCAAACGCTTGACCAAAGCATCCATAAGCTGTCTTTTTTCAGTTAATATATTAACAGCCGTTATATAAGCATTATCGATTATCTTTTTTACCTCGCTATCTATCTTGGCCGCTATCTCCTGACTGTATGGCAATGAATGATGCCCTAATTCGCGTGCCAACATAGTAGCAGCCTCATCACCACTATAGTTTACTGGTCCCAGTGAACTCATACCCAATTCTGTGACCATTCTTTTTGAAAGCTCTGTAGCATGCTTTATGTCAGATGAAGCACCCGCGCTAAATTCTTTGTAAACAACCTCTTCGGCTGCACGGCCACCTAAAGCAGAAGCTATCATAGACTTTATTCTTGTTTCACTTACGTTATATATGTCTCTATCAGGTGGATAACTTGTGTGTCCAAGCGACGCGCCACGAGCAACAATAGAGACGCGATCAACACTATCCATATCTGGCACAAATGTAGCGACCAGCGCGTGGCCAGCTTCGTGATACGCCGTCATTTCTTTCTCTTTTACAGTTTGAATAATATTTCTTTCTGAACCTAGTGTAACTTTGAGAATTGCTTCGTCTATATCAGACATATTTATTTCTGAACGCTCAGCTCTGGCAGCCAAGATAGCAGATTCATTTATCATATTTTCTATATCAGCACCACTAAACTGAACCGTTTTTTTGGCTAAAGAGACAATATCGAAATCTTTAACAAAAGGCTTTCCTCTCATATGTATTTTTGCTATTTCTTCTCGTTCTTTGACATCTGGTAGAGGTATACTTATACGTCTATCAAATCTGCCAGGTCTTACCAAAGCAGGATCCAACATATCTGGCCTATTAGTAGCAGCTATAACTATTACTGTAGTTCTTGGATCAAATCCATCCATTTCTATAAGAATTTGATTCAGCGTTTGTTCGCGCTCATCATGTCCACCACCAATACCCATACCTCTTTGACGACCGATGGCATCTATTTCATCTATAAATATAAGGCTTGGTTGGGTTTCACGCGCCTGTCTAAATAAATCTCTAGCTCGAGCAGATCCTACACCTACCAACATTTCCATAAATTCGCTGCCTGCAACAGAAAAGAACGGTACATTGGCTTCTCCAGCTATAGCTTTGGCCAAAAGTGTTTTACCTACACCAGACTGACCTACTAGCAAAACACCTTTGGGAATACGCGCCCCCAACTTTTGATACTTCTTAGGATTTTTTAAAAAGTCTACTATCTCCATCATTTCAGTTTTAGCCTCAGCAGCTCCAGCTATATCAGAAAAAGTAACTTTTGAGGTACCTTTGTGTACGATCTTGGCTTTTGATCTACCAAATGCCATTATATCGCCACTTGCACCCTTCATTTGTCTAAGTAAAATAAATAAAATCAATATAGGAAAACCGAAAGTCAAAACTGGGGTTAATATATCGAGTAAACCTAATTTGTCTTCCACTTGAACGCTACCTGCAATCAGCGAACGATCTACAGAATTATTGGTCAAAATTTCATCAAAACTCACACTAGATTCTTTCTTTGTAGAAAATTTTGAACCGTTTTGTAAAGTTATAGCTAACGTATCGCCATTAACAACAATGTCTTGTACTTGTTTTTCTTTTATCAACTGAATGGTCTCGCTCAACGGCTTGGTCTCGGTAGTATCAAGTTGAGACGCACTACCAAATATTACCCAAAATAAAAATATAAGCATTGCATAAAAAAACACGTTATTCCAAATACTTCTTGGCGTATTTATTTGTGGGGTATGTTTCTTTTTTTGTTTTGTTTGCGACATAATCGATAAATTATACACTAGGTACAGTTTGTAATTGGAGAACTATTGAAATCCCATCTTCTCTTTCACTTCCATAAGTGTTTCTGCAGCTACGGCCTTGGCGCGTTTGCTACCCTCATTGATCACTTCCAAGACATACGCATCACTAATTGACGCGTATCTTTCTTGAACTGGCTGTAATTCAGTATAAATAGATTCTGCAAGTTCTTGCTTCAAAGATTGATACTTGAGCCCTGCAGTCAAATACACATGCTCATATTCATGACGTTTTTCTTTACCTTGAAAAAGTTCTACAAAATAAAGTAAGTTTGGTACAGCGCCTTCTGTAGGTAATACTGTGCCAATGCCTGCATCAGTCGCAACTTTTGCCAATTTTTCTTTTATAGTATTCAAATCGTCAGTCAAAGAAATGTAACTACCTTCCACTGACTTAGACATCTTACCTTCACCCAAAAGACTTGGAACATACTCACCACTGGTTGCAAAACGCTGTGGTTCGAGAAAAGTTGTACCATATTCATTATTCATTTTTTTCGCTATTTCTCGTGCAACTTCTAAATGCGGTTCTTGATCTATACCTACTGGCACAAGTCCAGCTTTGTATACCAAAATGTCAGCAGCCATCAAAATAGGATATTCTAATAGTGCCATAGTTGAATGTTCGGGGTATTGTTTTACTTTTTCTTTGAAAGTAGGTAAGTGTTGCAATCTAGCTATAGTTATAACGGATGAAAGATAAACTGAAAGTTCTAAATGCTGTGGAACCATAGACTGGAAAAATATAGCTGATTTTTGTGGATCCAACCCAGCAGCCAAATAATCTTTGACTACAGCTTTTCTTTTTGTTCTAAGTTCTTCTTTATCGTAAGGGGTAGTAATGGCATGCACATCTGCAACCATATAAAAAGTTTCATAAGTGGGGTCATTCTGGAGTTCTATCATGCCTTTTGCTCCACCCATATAGTTGCCTAGGTGTAGTCGGCCAGTTGGGCGCATTCCAGAAAGTACACGTTTCTTTTCAAGCTGATTCGTTGTAGTCATATGGCTAATTTAGCACGTATCGTGCTGGCTTTCCAGCTAAGTAATTGTAGGCAAATCGTAGCTGCACCCCAAAATCTAAATTCATTTCGTTCATTAAAATTTTGGTGCCAATGGGTGGACTCGAACCGCCGACCTAGCGCGTATGAAACGCCCGCTCTAACCACCTGAGCTACATTGGCACAGTGCAATAAGGGACAGTCCTAAATAGTCCCTGCAACTTCCCTAGAATAAAGCAAAAACCGATTAAAATCAACATAAAACAAGGACTGTCCTCGGTAAAAAGCCGATATACACTACTAAAATACAGCTTAACTAGTGTCCCAAGGACTTGAGTCGGAAATTAAATGAATTTAAATGTTGTTGCTAAAGGATTAAGTTGCAAATTGGGACTATTTAGGACTGTCCCTGTTTTTTGGTGGCGGGGTCGGGATTCGAACCCGAACCTTCAGATTATGAGCCTGACGAGGTGCCGTTCCTCTACCCCGCGATAAGGTAATACCTGCTGACTGTACCAAAGAAGCCCGTGGCTGTCAAAAAAACAACTTATACCAATGATATATATTGCTTGATTTAACATTACTACTTGTTCCTATACCTGCAGCGGAAATCACACTACTAGCTGAAGCACCCAAAACGTCATCCCCTGTTATAACGTACAAAGACTCTCCTGGTAAAACCATATTCAAATCTGTACGGGCACGGTCTTCTACATACCTATTGGTCTTTTTATAGTCTATTGAAGACTCAAGGGCTAGTTTTTTTGATTCCAGCTGGGTCACCTCAGTGTTTAACTCTTCCAAGCGTCTTGTGCTCTGTAATATAGCCAAAGTAGTCTTGGTAACGCTTATAGAAGCTAATAAGAGAAGTATTGAAAAAAGTATGTATTTATGATGGGCAGACCTCATAGTTCTTACATTCTATAATAAACTAGTTAGCCAATACAATTGACGTTTAAAAGGTTGAATGCTATTCTAACCCATAGCCCACAAGAGAATGTATGTTAGACCTAAAAACAGCGCATAAACACTTTGTAGATCACCTGGAACAAGCAGGAAAAACAAAGTCTACACTTATTGCGTACAACAAAGATATAGAGCAGCTTATTGAATACCTTGAAAAAACAGGTTTTTCTATGATTTCTGAAATCGAATTGGACCACTTACAACAATTTATGGATAACCTTGCAAAACAAGGCTACACCAACAAAACAATCTCACGCAAAACCAATGCAACCAAAACATTCTTCAAATTTGTAAAAGATGCCGGACACTTGGCAAGCAATATAGGTGAATTCTTGAAACACCCAAAACTAGAAAATAGAGCCCCTAGAATCTTATCCAAAATGGAGTATCGCGCTTTAAGAGATTCTACCCGTACTGATATTCGTACCTACGCTATGGTAGAAGTTCTTTTACAAACTGGTGTTACTATTTCTGAATTAGCTTCAATCGAAATTGCTCATGTAGAACACGACCATGAAAAAGGTAAGCTTTTTATACCAAAAGTGAATAGCAAAGAATCAAGACATATACCTTTGAACAAAGCCGCTGTCGAAGCTATAAACAAATATAAAAATGAAGATAGACCTGGCATTGATAAAGCCATACATTTATTCATTACAAAAACTGGAAATCCGCTACTTATAAGAAACATAAGGTCAACTTTGAATCGCTATTTCAAGATTGCAGGCATTGAAAACGCAACTGTAAACGATATAAGACATACTTTTGTAGCGCATCAATTGACTTTGGGTGTAAATATCATGCACGTATCTAGAATTGCTGGTCACAAAAGATTATCTACTACCGAAAGATACCTCAATTACATCGAAATTCCTACAAATATTGGTATTAAAACCGATGTGGAAGTGCTTTAAGTCTTTTTAAAAGATGGTCTAGTTCCTTTTAAAACTGGTTGTTTTAGCTTCGTTAAGAAGCGATTCCAATCTACTTGCCAGATATCATGGGCATACCTTTTATCATCAAAAATCTTTACGAAGCCACAACTTTCAGCTACCCTTGCAGACTCTTTATTATTAGGTTCAATATAAGCTACTATAACTGCAGGAACATTTACATGCCCATCATCCTCAATATCTTTGAAATCAGCCATATCGGCATAAACTTGATAAAGAGCTTGACGCACGCCAGAAGCCATCTGACCTTGGTTAGCGTTAGGATGCCTTACCCAGGATATTTGGAGGCGGGGACACTTTCTATTTGCAACTGTAGGCAAACTTTTCTCTAGTCTTTCTTTATCAAGACTATTGTGTAGATCATCATCGTTTACGTCCCGATAAATACTTACCCGACCTTGTAATTCACCTACTTCTCTATCATGATGCTTTACTGCTCTGCTCACATGAAACACAGCTGCTGCTTTTTCGGCAGTAAAATCAATACCATGCAACACATGATTAAGTGTATTAAAAGGGTCACCGTATTTAACTATTTGATCTTTGATAGAATTAATTGTGGGCATATCTCCTGACACAGTAAAGCGTCTCCTGTATTCTCTAGAACTAGAAGTTTCCAAAACTCGCTGTACATCTTCTGGATCATTTGGATTAGCAGCACGTATAGCAGAGTTTTCACCAGCTATGTTGAATTGAGGAGTTTCTATTGGATATGTAGGAATAGTTTCTAAAGGCATTAAATTAAATGGTGGGTGATCGTGGATTTGAACCACGGACCACTCGTGTATAAGACGAGCGCTCTAACCAACTGAGCTAATCACCCATAAGAAACCTAAACTTTGCCTTTGGCTTTGCGAGCAGCTTCCCAATCGCGATCTTGGTCTTTTTCGATCATACGTAACAATTCTTCGACGCATTCTAGCAAAGCGTGTTCCAAAGAATTGTCGGTTTCGTCTGTAAAGTACTCTTTCCCGTTTAGATTTGCAACTACCTTGACGGCAAATGCACCATCATGAACTGTATCTATGACTACACGCGCATAGCAAGCGTCTTCAGGTAAATTCGCATAACGAGAAGCCAGCCTTTCAAATTTTTGCTCGACCAAAGAAACCATACTATCAGACACTTCTATATTTGTAGATGTAACTTGAAATTTCATAATCTGATTTTACCAGATTATCGGGCAGGAAATATTTGATTACCAGCTTCGTCAAACAAAAGGATTGCTTGAGTTGGGCAAGATTGTGCAGCTGTAATCAATTCATCATCTGAAACACTAAGTGCTCCTGGTAAAACTGTGGCGATTCCATCATTGTCTAAAGCAAATGCATTTGGCGAAATGACAACACAAGTCGCTGCCCCAATACAAGCATTTCTATCTATCTGAACTTTTGCTACTTTTCTATTTGGAGTTGTATTTTCTGACATATTTAACTTTCTGGAAAATTTATTACTTCGTTTACGCGCTCTACCATCTCGTCTATTTCTTCATCAGACATACCATGAGTCTTTGCGCCTGACTCAATTGTATCAAATGCACTTGCAAAACAACCAATACAATGCAGACCATAGTCCATCAAAACTTCTGCGGCGTCAGGATATTGGTACGCAAAGTCTGCGATATTAGTTTCGCGCGTAATTACTACTGGCACTGCTGCCGAAGGAGTTGGTTGTGTTGCAGTTTCGTTAGTTTTTGGCATATACCTCATTTGCTTTTGATAAAGCTTCCAATACAAGTTCTGCACATTTAATACGACTAGTTGTAAGATCATCACCAAATATATCTACAACCTCTTTTTTTGTTACAGATGTAGCATCAAGTATAGACTTTCCAATAATCTTATCCAAAACTAAATCGGCTGATACTTGGCTAACCATGCACATTTCCCCAGAAAACTTTGCATCTTTCACTTTAGTATCTTCTATTTGTAACATTAATGTCATACTATCTCCACAAGCAGGGTTTTTCTGGTCAACAACAACGCTTGCGCTATCTAGTGTCCCCATATGAGTCGGATTTTTATATATGTCTAATAATTCTTCTCGATATAAATTCATAAACTTAACTTAATATCCGATAAACTTTGTGCAATCCTTTTATCAGGTTATCCATATCTTCGCGCGTATTGTACAAATACATGCTCGCACGCACTGTAGCTGGAATATTTAAAGCTTTATGCAAAGGTATAGTGCAATGATGTCCAGATCTCACTGCAACCCCCTCAGAATTCAAAACAGCAGCAATATCGTGAGCGTGCAAGCCTTTGATATAAAAAGAGAGCAATCCAGTTTTTATTTCTGTATTCGCATTTCCAATTAAGGTTAATCCTTTAAAATCATTTTCTGTTAATTTTTGCAAAAGATAATCTAGCAACATTCGTTCATGAATCAAAATTTCATCAGGTTCAAAAGATGTTAAGTAATCAATCGCAGCGTGCAAACCAATTGCGCCTGCGATATCTGGAGTTCCAGCCTCAAACTTTTCTGGAACGGCTTTCCAAGTAGGTGTTAATGTAGACATTTCTAGATCCAAAATCATTCCACCGCCTACTTGATAAGCAGGCATATCTTGAAGTAATTTTTGTTTTCCGTATAAAACACCAATTCCAGTAGGCCCTAGCATTTTATGCCCAGAGAATGCATAAAAATCACAATCCAAATTATGTACATCTACCTTCATGTTAGGAATCGCCTGTGCGCCATCAATAAAAGTTAAAATGTTGTTGTCTTTGGCTATTTTACAAAGTTTATGTGCAGGAAAAATTATTCCCAAAACATTAGAAGCATGTGGAAAAGCCAAAACTTTTACACGCTCATCAATATTCTGAGAAATACTCGAAATAATATCTTTATGTGTAATGTTAGCTAAATTCTCTTGATCAATATTTAGATCTGCAATACGTAAAGTGGCACCTGTTTTTTTACACACCTCAACCCATGGTAAGAAGTTACTATGGTGCTCGGCTAATGTAACCAAGACTACATCACCTTTTTTCAAATTTTGCATTCCCCAGGTATTTGCTACTAGATTAACACTCTCAGAGGTATTTCTCGTAAAGAGAATGTTATTTGAATTAGTATTCAAAAACAAACCCACTCTCTTACGCGCACTTTCATAAGCTTCAGAAGCCAACTCGCTAAGTGTATGAATACCTCGGTGAACGTTTGCATTTTTCGATTGGTAATAATCAGAAATGGCATTAATAACTTGCAAAGGCTTCTGACTAGTCGCTGCATTGTCCAAATAAGAAATGTTTGGATAATTTGCGAATATTGGGAAGTCAGTTTTGTTAAATAATGGGGAATTAGGTTTGTTGAAATTAGACATAATCTATAATAATGATAATACTTCTTTCAAGTTAGTAGCTAAAGTGTCATCATCCAACTTAGATAAACTACTTTCAAAAAAACCAGAAACTATGAGATCGGTGGCTTCATCTGTAGAGAGTCCACGGCTTTTCAAATAATATAATTCTGCTTCGTTGAGTCGTCCGGTAGTTGCACCGTGAGAAGCTTTTACATCATTTGCTTCTATTTCCAAAATAGGTTGTGAATTATTTCTAGTATCATCACCTATTACCAAAACATTGTGATATAAAAAAGAACTAGTATTTTGAGCATCTTTTTTTATGAGTATTTTGCCAACAAAATCTGATTGCGCGCCGTTTTCCAAAACCCCTTTTATAGCAGTTGTACAACTAGTGTTTGGAGCTTGGTGGTTTGCAATAGTTGAAAATTTTACAGTATTATCTTTTGGCAAGCGATATAACCCAATAATTTCTGCGGTTACACCTTGAGTATCAAAGACAGCTTCAAAAACAGCAGATTCTTTTAATTGTGAAGTATCAATCAAAAATCTTGTATCTTCACTTACATTAACACTTAAGTCTTTTGTAAGTTTTACGATTTGATTTTGCAATTTGTTACCCGACATTAGCCTACCGATCCTTCCATTTCCAACTCAATCAATCTGTTTAGCTCGACAGCATATTCCATAGGAAGTTCTTTTACAATCGGCTCGATAAAACCTGACACAATCAAACTCATGGCTTCTGGCTCAGACAAGCCACGGCTCATAAGATAAAACATTTTTTCTTCGCCAATTTTGCTTACAGTAGCTTCATGTTCAATATTAGCTCCGCTTTCATCTATTCTCATAACGGGAAACGTATCGGTTGCAGAAATATCATCTAAGATAAGCGCATCACATTCGACGCGGCTTTTTGCATTTGTAGCCAATGGACTCACATGCACTAAGCCACGATAACTAGACCGGCCACCACCCAAACTTACCGATTTTGAGATAATCCTAGAAGACGTATTTGGGGCAAGATGTAACATTTTTGCACCTGCGTCTTGATGTTGACCTTTGTTTGCATAAGCAATAGACAAAACTTCGCCTTTTGCACCCTCGCCTACCAAGTAACAGCTGGGGTATTTCATTGTAACTTTTGCACCTAAATTGCCGTCTACCCATTCCATCACTGCATCTTTTTCTACACGTGCTCTTTTTGTAACCAAGTTGTAAACGTCGTTTGACCAATTTTGAATTGTTGTATATCTAAATCTCGCCCCAGGTTTCACGATGACCTCGACAACTGCAGAATGCAAAGAGTCTGAAGAATAAACTGGCGCGGTACAACCTTCTACATAATGAGCAAAACTACCTTCGTCAGCAATTATAAGAGTACGCTCAAACTGACCCATATTTTGCGCATTGATTCTGAAATAGGCTTGCAATGGCCTTTTGACGTGAGTATTTTTTGGAATATACACAAAAGAACCACCAGACCATGCGGCGCTGTTTAATGCTGAAAATTTATTGTCTGCGGCTGGTATCACTGTACCAAAGTATTCTTTTACTAAATCTGGATATTTTTGCAAAGCTTCGTCTGTGGACAAAAATATAACGCCTTCTTCTTCGAGTTCTTTTTGTAAAGAAGAATAAATAACGCTCGAATCGTATTGTGCTTTTACACCAGACAAAAATTCTCTTTCGGCTTGAGGCACGCCCAAACGATCAAAAGTGGTTTTTATATCTTGAGGCACGTCTTCCCATGTCTTTTTTTCGTTACCTGCGGGCTTTAGATAATAATAAATTTCGTCAAAGTTTATATCAGATAGCTCTGCTCCCCACTTGGGCATTGGTTTATTTAAAAATGCTTGATATGCGTTGAGTCTGTATTCAAGCATCCAGTCTGGTTCATTTTTGGCTGCAGAAATGGCGCGCACTACACCTTCGTCGATGCCTTTTTTTGATTTTGAAGAAGGATCTTCGGGCATATTGAAACCGAATTGAGTTTTGTAATCGTTTCTAAAATCGACTTGTGACATTAAAGTTCTGCGTAGCCTTTTTGCTCTATAGTATGAGCCAAAGAAGCATCACCGCTCTTTATAATTTTACCTTTTTGCATAATGTGGACGTGGTCGACATTTATATGTGTGAGAATTCTTGCGTAATGTGTGATTATCAAAAATGCTGTGTTATTAGTTTTTTTCAAATGCCCTACAGCGTTTCCAACTATTTTTAGAGCATCGACATCCAAACCACTATCTACTTCGTCTAGAATAACTAGCTTTGGTTCGATTACAAGCATTTGCAACATTTCCATACGTTTCTTTTCTCCACCAGAAAAACCTTCATTCAGAGATCTATCTGCAAAGTCTGCAGACACATCTAACATTTCCATTTTTTCTTTTAAAATATCTCTGAATTTAATCGGCGAAAGATTTGTAGAATGGTGCTTGTTATAAAGCATTCGCAAATAATTTCTTATAGAAACTCCTGGAATTTCACTAGGATATTGAAAAGATAAAAATAAGCCAGACAAAGACCTTTCATTTGGTTCCATCTCAAAAAGGTTCTTCCCGTTAAGGGAAACTGTGCCAGCAACAACTTCGTATGCAGTATTTCCCATCAAAACCTGAGATAACGTACTCTTCCCAGAACCATTTTGACCCATCAACGCATGTGACTCGCCAGAATTTATCTCAAGATCTACACCATTTAAAATCGAGATTTCTTCTATTTTTGCGTGTAAGTTTTTTATCTTTAACATATTAATCTTTAACTATTTATTTCTATAACTACTCGATATTTAAGTTTACATTAGTCAAAACACATTCTTTATGATAAATGGAACATATCGGATTTATTTCATATTTCACTTCTTTACCGTGTTTTTTATTAGTCAAAAGCCCCAGCTGTTTCATTTCCTTTAAGTGGTAAGAAACTGTAGGCTGTGTAAGTCCCACAACTCGCACCAACTCGGTCACAGACGCAGAACCGTGGTCTTTTAAAAATCTATATATTTGCATTCGTGACTCTACTCCGAGCCCTGAAAAGCATTTTACGCATGATGTCATTTGCACGTATAGATAATATTCGATATGTGCTGATAAGTCAACTTATTGCTGAGACTAAGCGCCTACGCAAAAGGCTTTTCTCAATCTTAGCTTTGCTTTAAAAATCTTTTCTCGCTTTGGCGCTGCATATACCCTGCACTCGAAAACTCTTTTTTGCGCAAAGCTCTATTGGTTTAAATCTAATTTATGAGTAAAATAGTCTTATATGAAAAGACTTAAAGCATTTTTTTACATCATAAATAAAAGTATCTCTGATCCTATGTGGTACAAAGACATGTTGAACACCACCATGTCATTTAGCATGAAATATTTATTTTCATTAGCATTCTTATTATCAATCTTGGTTACAGGCAATTTGTATTTCACACTTGTACCCGAGGTAAATAAAGGCCTATCGACACTGATAAAGGAAGCCAAATTAGCATATCCACAAGATTTGGTAATAGAAATAAAAGATGGGCAATGGTTTATAAATAGACCAGAACCTTTTGTAGTACCTCTCCCAAAGACTTTTGAGAGTACAGAGTCCAATCTTCAAAAGACACCAAAGAATTTCATCGTTATGTACAAAGCAGGAACTTTAGATGATTTGGAAAGATTCGATACTTTTATATTAGTAAACAATGTGAATGTAATAGTAAGGAATAACAACAAAATAGAAGCTTACCCAATAAAAGATGCGCAAGACGGGAAATTGGATTACACGACTTATATATCTGCCATAGACCAACTAAGTTCGTATACTGTTTACGTAGCTCCTGTAATGCTTTCTCTTATTTTTGTCGTGGTTTTCTTGGCAAACTCGTTGTTTAGATTGATCCCTATCTTTATATCGACTATATTTGTGTGGATTATTGCAAAAGCTTTGGCCAATCAAACAAAAACTGGGTATATAACCGATTTCAACAAGATATATCGTGTGGTTTTGCATACTTCTACGTTGCCTATCCTTTTGAGTGTTGTAATGCCGTTATTGCCTCAGCAAATAACAACTACTCAAAGCTTTGTTACGCTAATGGCGTATTTACCAACTGCTTATATAATAGGTTTTAGCGTTTATGTGCTGTCAAAGCTAAGTAATCAAAAAGCCTAAAAAACTTGCGATATTATCTTTTTTTCTTCAAAATTTATTACGTTTGGATCAGCGTGGATTGCTTGTGAAGTAAGTGCAATATGGGTTTCTAGAGAGATAAAAGGTTTTGAAATATGCTCAGACATGGCATCTATTTTTACCCAACAAAAACTACCTTCATCATTGTTTCGTAATTTACCTTTGGGATTTTTTATAACAAAGAAGTGTAAAAATTTATCTTCTAACAAATCTCCCGCCGGTGAATATACTCTTTCGTGTGTAATTGAAAACAATGTGGGAATACCTTTTAGATTAGTTTCTTGTTTGAGTTCACGATGTGCTGTTTCATAAATGCTTTCACCATAATCTACTTTGCCACTCATATAGCCTTGGCAACCATAAAACGGATGTTTTAAACGTGTATGAATCAAAGCTTCTGTATTCTTTTTACGCAAACATATCAAAATTACTGCTATTTTAGCTTGAAGCTTGAGGCTACTGTTGGTATCTATACGATTGGCAAACTCTTTACCCAAAGCAGTCAAGCTGTACAAACCATCTTTTTTTGAAATATATCCTGTAGTGATCAATTGCTTTAGATGAAAGTTAAAGCTATTGTTTTCGATAGTACTGTATGGCTTTAATATTGAATACGTAAGATCTGGTGAAAATAATAGTTTTTCTAGGATTTTTAATTGTAAATCATGAAACTGTTTCATTCAGATAATAAATACACTAATTGCCCATTGTTGAAAAGGCAAGTTTAGTTGTCCTAATGAATATGTTATGAACAAAGTCTAAATGCTATGATAAAATCCTAGTGTTTATAGAGGCATTCCCCTGTCTGGCTAAAGCCAGCGCCTACGGCTAATGCGCAGTGGTGGAACAGGAAGCTTTATTGAAAAAATAGATATTAAAAAACAAGATAGTAATAGGTCATTCCCCTGTAGCTCAATGGTGGAGCAGGAAGCTGTTAACTTCAAGGTTCGTGGTTCGAGTCCACGCGGGGGAGCCAATTAGTACTTATTATACCCAATATGAAACGGAAATTTATTGATTTTGAAGAATACAGTGAGATTGTTAAACCGTTTTCGCAATGGAGTTTTGGAACCGTCTCTCCTTTTCCTCAGGTTTCTACCCCTAAAGCGTTGTTTGTGGCATATGCGGGTAATATATCGCCAGTGTCAGGCCCCAGTGTAGCAATGGGGACACTTGAAATTTGTCGACCAGGAGAATCCGACCCAGTAAAATTTAACTTTAATCAACATATTTTTTATTCTACGGGCACTATAAGTCTTTTAGAAATAGTCGAGACTAACCCGCAAAAACTTGCTCACCATTGGACAGACGATTATCCTACACACATTCAGAATACTGCTCCCGATTGGGTTGAAGATTTGCAAAATAAAGAAATATAAATATGACCTTAATCCTCGCAGCAATATGTAGAAATGATATTTATGTTTGTGCGGACACAAGGTATGAAGACAAAAAGTGGGACAATGGATTTAAAGACGGATTCGATAAAATATACAAATTTCACTCTTATCCTTTAATCATTCTTAATCACGGAGTTAATAAATTCAACGAAAAGTATTGGGGCGATTATTGCTTTGATTACGAGAAATTAGGAAGATGGAAAAATAGAGACTTAAAATCACTCAGTGAGGATTTCAAAGATTTCATCGAAAGTGCTGTTTTACAACAGCTAAAGTTTAATTCGGAACACTGGCCTGACAACCCCAACTTTCAAAAAACCGGATTCGCAATTTGTGGAAAAAACCTTGAAAAGGATGGTTTTGAAATTTATGAATATTTTTGGAACCCTAAACCCGAAATACCCGAACTCTATCCTTGGAATGGAATACGCTTGAATGGGTTCGGTAACGGATTTGATAACTACCTAAAAAACAATATTAGTGATCTTATTGACTGGAATCACTTTAATGAAGGTCAAATTAAGATGGAATTAAAAAAGCTGTTTTCTTTGGCAAGAGAAAAAAAAACAATAAAGGTGGGAAGGAGTTTTCGGATGACTTTATTATTAAGTCAGTTATAGAGGAGTAATAGATAGATAGAAATTAATATACCAGTTTGACTCTTTCCATTTCCACGCTGAACTGAGCAACAAACTTTAAATCTGAGAAAACATCGACAATACAAGCTAACTAGTTGGTTATATTAGTGTTACGCTCCTCGAGTCAATGGATACGACAGAGATTAAAGCCGTTAGCGTTGCTTATACTTGACGTCATATACATTGGGAAGGAATATATAGACAAAAAAAATCCAAAAAATAAAGTCGTAAACACCTGAAAATGCACAGATTGAAAACGTATATAATAAATACATATGAGTGAAAAGAAACCCTTAAATCTTGTAGGAGTAGTAATACTGATAATTGGCATCTTTTGGCTAGGTAGCAAATTGTTTAAACAAGAGAGTTGGGACTTAATGATTTGCGATACGCTGATGGATAATGGCATTGAGTGCTATACAAATGCCGAAGTGCTTCAAGACTACAAATCTCAGAGAGAGTGCATGGAGACAGGAATTAGATTAGCAAGTAAAAAAGGCTATGAATGCGGTAAAAACTGTAAACCAAGTAAAGAATATGGCGGTACCGTGTGCGAAACAATATGCAATAAAGCAGGGTGCAACTAAATTCACCCTGCCACTTAAATCCTGATTTCTTAAAGTACACGACGCCAAAGCCTAACTGATATAATCAGCGCATTGTGTCAAAACGATTTCAACCAATCTTCCTATCATCCATATTACTGAATTACCTACACGGTGTTGAGTGTATATTAACTAAGTTTTATGAGGTTAACCCAAACTTCTATATCATTACAAGCTATTTTCGCAGCATTCCCGAAAGTGTTTATTTTATTTTTCATATAAGCTTTTGGATTTTCATTCTGTTGGCGTTTTTCTTGATAAAAGGGGGTAAATGGGTTTTTATTCCCCTCGCGTTGTATGGAACGGTATTTTTCACAGAAACACATCATTTCATAAAAGGACTTATGCTTCTGCACTATTATCCAGGGATGATTACTTCAATCTTATTCCCGATTTTGGGTTGGTTTTATTGGAAAGAGCTTTTGGTTGAGTGGGAAAAGCTGGTTTAAACCTCAACAAAACACCTTCTAACAACTTGTCCGCCTCCTCTATGTGGAACCAATAAGTGCTTATGCTAGAACTAGTATGACATTTCTGTTGGTATGCAGTTAGGAACCGTCTCTGTACTATAGGTTGCCAGACCCATCGTTTTTTGATATAATTCTATAGAAAATAACCCAATCTTTTTGTAAGGAGAAACTCATGAATACAGAAATTGCAGCAACGGCACTAACGGCATTCATCAACGAGGACGGAAGTTTTGTCCTGATGCCACTAGTGGACTATGTCCCAAATGAAAGCTATATTCTCTTCGATAGAAGGCTTTATTCCCGCGGTGGGACAAAGCTTTGGGAAGAACGCCTTCCCGGGGACGTTCGCCACGTCTTATACCCACTTGCCGAAGGCAAGTGGGCAATCTGGACAGGCGTACGGGGAAAAGTTTTCCCCACACAACAAGCATATGAAAAAGCAGTAGCCACTGCGACGGTTCCCATATACGGGTACCTCCCTGGCATCAACAGCTTTTTTGAAGCATCAATGGACTATCCACAGCCCTACTGATGCCTGCTCGTGCAAGGTTCCTAAGTATGTGTTGTCCAATGGATAACATCAGCTTAGGGACCTTGTTTTGTTTCTATACAGTAATCATCACAAAACTCATCGAAAAGTCATTTTTCAAACAACTTGTCCGCCTCTGGCGGATCCCCCGCTATGTATAGCCAAAAGAATTTACTTTTTATAACAACCAATTTCCGCGTATAGAAACCATAGACACAATTATATTAAAACTCTAAGCTCTAATATATGGCAATTACTGATAATGAAATAAAAAAGCTGATGCTTAGTTACAACCAAATGATTGATAAGTATCAGGAGCTACACGAAATTGGATATGAATACCCCTATTTTTACGAAATTACAAAAGACAATAAACATTTATTTTATGTAGGGGCACGGCATGTCTTTGATCCAAGTGATTCATCAATAGAAAAAATTAAAAGTTACTGGCATAAGTTTTTGGAAGTAACTAATAAAAGTAATTGTGTTGTAATGATAGAAGGCGGATATGATGAAATAGAAGAATCTGAAGATAAAGCAATTAGAAATGGCGGTGAGGCCAGCTTGTTAATATACCTTTCTGCGAAAGAAGGTATTACATGGTACTCCCCAGAGCCTGAATATAGTGAAGAATTAACTAAGTTAAGAACAAAGTTTAGCGACGATGAAGTTCTATATCAAAGATTTGCAACATCTGTAGCACAATGGTTTAGATTAGTAGAACCTAAACCAAAGCTGGAGACTTACATAGCAAGAACTATAGAAAAGGATGTCGAACTAATGAATATTAAATTTGATGTTTCTCTTGAGAATTTTGCAAAGATTCATAACAAAACACATGATCATGAATTTTCTCTTAATACATGCCAACAGCAACAAAATTGTTTTTACTTAGATTCAAACCCATCTGAAAATGCTGTTTCTGCAGAGTCCAGTAATATTAGAAATATTCATATTGCGAAAGAAGTAATAAAGCAGTGGGAAGATAATAAAAGCATCTTCATAATTTTTGGGTCAGGACATGCCATTGTTCATGAACCTGCTTTCAAAAAATTGTTAAATTAAAATGTAATCTATGAAAAAGATCTATCTCGCTGGGCAACCAAATCAATACGCAAACAATTGGAAACAGAACTTCTCAAACAACGGAAACTTCGAATTTTATGATCCAGAAATTCACTCAGACCAATCATCTCCAGATACATTCTTTCCACAAGATCTACAGGCAGTAAGTGACGCAGATATTATGGTAGCAAACCCAGGAACTGGCCCAGCAGAAGCAACATGGATCGAAATTGGATATTTTCTACATAAGAATACTAGTAACCCAGGAGATACCTGCAAAAATTTGATAATAGTTTGGCTAAAAGAACGCGAACCAAAATGGTCAATAAAGTTTGTAGAAAAAGCTGGGCACGTTGTGGAAACAGTAGAAGAAGCAGTAAATAAGCTTCAAACACTTATATAAGAAATACTGCAGCATCCTATAGTATACAACTCCCCTATTTTTAGATATAATGCCCAGCATCAAACAATGAAAAGACATTTTTGCCTTTTTTTAACTCAATACCTAAGGAGAAACCAATGACAACAAAAGAAGAACTTAGGCAAGCGCTAAGCTTACTTGATTCTTCAGAACTAGCAATAGTTCTGAAATTAATAGAAGGAAATTATTCAGATAGTTTTCTTCCAATGATTAATGCCGCAAAGGCATTTTTGACCACAACAATGGTAACCTTTTTCGAATTGTATGCTGACGCCGACATTAATTTACGAAATAATGCTCTGAGCAGACATGAAATCCTGCGCAGAAGCATTGCCCTGGTAAATCCGGGGTATATGTCGTGGAAAAGTGCAAAGCCAATGGTAATTCTCATAATTGAGAAATTGGCTGAGCATTTTCCTGATACAAACACCGAGTTGCTCCGCAAAATTGCGGAACAACCGGAAAAATATCTGGTACAAACACAACCAGAATAACAGACCTGCCCGAAAGGGAGTTCATTGCTGCTTATGCAGTGACGAACTCCCTAGGTCTTTTTACTAATTAAACATTCATATAACACCAACTTTCACATTCTATCGATTACTTTAATTTGATATCATATAACTCATGACAACACTAAACCCTTGGATTAATTTTAATGGTAACGCAGAAGAAGCATTCACATTTTACAAATCAGTATTTGGTGGAGAATTTACAAAAATAGTACGTTTCAAAGGTATTGCTAGCGCTGAATTCCCAGTGCCAGAAAATGAAGAGAATAAAATAATGTACATTTCTTTGCCTATAGGCAATGGTGTTATGTTGATAGCAAATGACGTGCCAGAAATCATGGGACGCGTAAATGAACATGAAAATAGAAGCAAAATTTTAGTAAATACAGAAAGCAAAGAAGAAGCCGACAGATTATTTACGGGGCTTTCGGTTGGCGGAGAAGTAGAAGGATCTATGGGAGATAGCCCATGGGGTTCTTATGCTGGTATGTTTCGAGATAAATACGGCATCGAATGGATAATCGAGTGTGCGTAGTTATAATAAATTGAGGAGGAAATTAGTATGTCTAAATATGTAGATGGATTTTTACTTGTAGTACCAAAAAACAAAGTTGAAGAATATAAAAAATGGCAGAAGGCGGTCGAGATTCGTGGATGAAACACGGTGCACTGGCTTACTACGAATGTCAGGGCGCGAATCTTGCTCCTATGGAAATGGGTGATGAAAAAGCACGTGCATTTACAGAAGTAACTGGGGCAAAAGATGATGAAACAGTTTGGTTTTCTTTTATTGTTTTTAAGTCAAAAGAACACAGAGACGAAGTCAATGCAAAAGTGATGGAAGAAATGGACGAGCAAATGAAAGAGTACGCAGATATGCAAATGCCTTTTGATATGAAACGCATGGCTTATGGGGGTTTCCAAGTTGAGGTTGAAGGATAATCCGCACATATGAGAAACATATTTAACTTCAACAAACCAGCAGCACCTAAAGTGAATGAAAGTCCACAACCCCTTACTACTGATGCTTTAAAAGGATTAAATTTTCAGCAAATAGTTGAACTAGGTGAAAAAAATCCCGAAGGTTTACAAGCGCTGCTTATAGAACTCAGAACTGAAGACCTTAGAAAATCCGAAGAAGAATTGTGGGATATGACAAGAACAAAAATTAAAAAAGATATGCACGAACTTGCGCCTGAAGAAGTTTCCAAAATGATAGCATCAGATAGTGAAAACCATGATATAGGGAAGTTTAAATTTGTACGGCAAGGTAATCGAATTGTATGGATAAGCGCAATATATAACCATGTAGACACAGCAGTTGTTGCAGGTATGGAAACAGTTGATGATGCTGGATCAATGGATATAGATGAACAAGGCAATATTACTTTTGGTTACGGATCATCTAGTCTACACGTCCTAAATATATTTAACCCTGAAAGACCCGCCTCACAAACGCTTATCAAAGAAGCGCTACCAGAACCTGAGTTTCATATAAAGTTCTATTAAGTATTTACAAGCAGTTTTATTGATATAATTCCACAATGGCTGAACTAAAAACCCAAGCAACAAACCAAGACCCCAAAGAATTTTTAAATACAATCGAACCTGAGCAAAAAAAGCAAGATAGTTTTGCTCTCTTGGAAATGTTTCATAAAATAACAAATGAAGAACCTGTGATGTGGGGAACTAGCATTGTAGGATTTGGTAAATATCACTACAAATCCGAACGAAGCTCGCAAGAAGGTGACTGGCCACTTGTAGGATTTTCTCCAAGAAAACAAAATTTAACCCTATACCTAATGCACGGAAATCAAGACAGTGATGATCTACTAGAAAAATTGGGCAAACACAAAACTAGCGGGGGCATGGGCGGATGTCTATATATAAATAAACTTTCTGATGTAGATCACTCAATTCTTACAAAGCTAATAGAAAAGTCTTTTCTATATATGAAAAAGACTCGTACTAGCAATGCTCTTTGACCGCATCAAGCACTTGAGCTGAAGATAAACTTGCATTGACTGTAATATTATTTGGCAATATTGGAAAAGATTTTGAAGCGTATTGATATACAATATCTTTGGTTTGAATTTTTGGATTGTTTTTTCTTGCCAACCACCTTATTACCGCAACTTCAGGAGATACTTGCAAAAGTACACTTAAAGTTATCTTTTCATACAAATCAGTTTCTCTTAACAAAGCAATATATTTTTCATTTGTAAATGCACAAGAAACAATTACTGATTTTCCATCATCAAACTTTTTTACTGACTCAAGAAATGTTTCTTTATACATATCAGCTCTGTCAGAGTCATCATAACTAGAGTTTGGATGTATTCTTGACATAACTTCATCCGAATCAACAACCACCCACCCAGTAATTTGTGATAGATTGTTTGCGAGTAATGTCTTACCTGAACACATTGGGCCGTATATAAAAATTAAGGCATTTCTATTAAACATGTTAAGCATTTATATATTTTACAATACTTATAAATAAGTATTAGCTTTGTAGTAAAAAACCATAATCTCTTAGGGTCTTAATATAAGAACTAGAAATTCCATTCTTTGCTAGCTTAAGTCGGAGTCTTTCTATAATCTTGGAAATAGCTTGCAAACTAAAATCTTCAGTCTGTACGAAAACGATCTTTGCAATGTCATCGTAAGACAATGGCACATCACGTGAAATCATTGCAGATAATAAACTTGTTTCGCGTGAAGTGAGATTGCGTAACTCAACAGAATTAGCATAAATTTTATTATCTATACATTCAAAAGTAATACCCAGAGGCAAGCCTAGCTTTTTGTAAAACTTTATGCTTTGCAACTTGTATACAGAACTTTGTTTATTCTTAGTATTTTTAAATACAGACATAAACTTAAATTTTGTATTTATAGGAGTTTCATTGAGTAACCAATCTGCTAAAAATTGAGAATCTATCCAGTCGCCTTGATATTTATGAAAAACAGAAAACCTCGTAAGCGAAGAAACAATGGCATACACGATATCTCCAATAACGGCGTCATAACGTAAATATATATTTATATCTCCCGCTTCGCGGAGATAATTGAATGACACGCGAGGGCCAATGTGAGTTTTATAAATATTAATATTCTTAATATACTTGTCGCTTACTCCCAATGTAGTATTAATCTTTTGCATAGCTTCACTTTCTTGTAACTTCCATGCTGTTTCGATCTTAGACATTAGAGGAGACATGTTAGAAATATTGTTAAGTGCAAAAGCCAATAAAGCCTTATCAGAAATTCCAATAGGAAAGCTATGATAAGTAATACTTTTTATTTTTTCCCAAGGGTATTCCAAATCTGGCAGTATAACAATATAGGGTGAACTTTTTACATTCTTTGGAAGTTTAGATAACACCAAAAAGTTATTGGCATGAAAAAACCCATTAAGTGTTTGATAAGCTGTTTCTATTAATCGCCTAGCTTCGTATTCTGGGCTATAATGCCATTTTGTTAACATAGATCCATACATTAGTATACTAGCTATAGGTTGTCAAATAACCAGTCAAGTTATCTGTACAAAAGAAACTACACTCTCCCCACAGATTAAAACTTTCACAAAAGGAGAAACTCATGAATACCCTATGGATAAAACGCGATAACGTGGAAATCGAGCTTACAGAACAAGCTGCGATAGAAGAGTTGGTATTACACGCATTGGTAATACCTCAAAACGATCTCAGGTTCTTCAATTTCTCTGATGGAATACGACACATCACAGATCTTGAAAATAAGCTCTTCTCTGAAAGAGAAAACTACCTCGGTAGACCAGACTTTGATATTGCGAGGCACCTGCCGCAATATGCAGAAGCATATTCCAAAGTATTAGGTATTATAAACAGGCGCACGCCTGTACCGAACAAAGAAAAGGCTGACGAGTTAGCAAATCTGATCAGAGAGATTGGTCTTACGTACACACTACTACTGAACCAACCCACAAAGGAAAGTTAAAATGACTAGTCAACAAAACGATGAAGTACCTGTCGGTACAATGTGCCAGTGCACGCTCAGCCAAATTGCTAAACGACCAAATGGTACTAAATATAATGTTCAAGGAGACTTTGAACCTAGATACAAGTTCCTTGGTCGAAGTGGAAATCTCTGGCAATTTGAAGATATAGAAGCAGTTGTCTCCACAGAAAAGTTTTTAGTAGACAGCGAATTTATCAAATATTTCAAAGGAGTCAGATGAATTTCAAAAGGGCGTCAATTGGATTGACGCCCATTGCAAATAAACTTACTTAGAACGATGCGAACAGCCTTCCCAACAACACGGTCGGCGCATTCCACCTTTTAGTTTCGAAAGCGCTTTTTCGATACGTATAACTCGTGTCTCAGGTTTTGCGCCAGAAGTAACCCAACAAATCCATTCATTGCGTGCTAAAGGTGTGATATCTTCCCATAATAATTTGACAGCAGATATTGAAGTAAGAGCCTTTTCAAAATCTGCAGGTAATTGATGTACTGTGCCATCTGATAGACCTTTTTGTTTCATAAACATATTTTACCAGTTTTACATATCATAAATGCTCGCTGATATAATTCAATATATGTGCCGCAGCATCAAACCATTATTTAAAAAAGAACAACCAGCTACTGATGCAGAAATATATGAGGCTGCATTACAATATGTCAGAAAAATAGCCAATACACGAAAGCCTTCAAAAATAAATCAAGCTACATTTGATAAAGCTGTAAACGAAATAGCCAAGATTTCGAGAACACTTTTGAAAGATTTGATAGCAAACAATAAAATCATGAAGCAGTAATACTATTAAGTTTCTCTTCAATTGCTTTAATTTTTTCTGCTTTTCCTGATTTTTTATATACAAGCAATTCGGTTTGCAAATTTAAAGCGTTAACATTTATCGTTGGTATAACTACTGACCTATCTACACTTACCTCACCAAAATAATAACTTTCACCATAAGTCATTGCATCAAAGAATTCAATTTCATAATCATCAATACGTATAAACAAATATGAAAATGGTAAAAAATCATCTCCGTTTTGATCTGAGCAATACTCTGTCACATTATTTTCAAAAACAGTTTTTAATGTTTGGACTGTTTCATAGTCTGTAGCTAAATCTATGTCTTTTTTTGGAGTAACATTTACACCTTGCAAATAAAGATTAACGCTACCAACCAAAAAGACTTTTTCTTTCAGTTCACTAGGAATTGAAGAGAATATTTTATTAATAGTTTCTTCTAAAGGTGTCATACAAGTACTTTACTACAAATTTATACGCTACGCATAACTACAACATGGTCTGTTAAAATACATACATACCGACTAAAGTATATTACTCATCACGTATAAAAGTCTTTTTATCAAGTGCATTCACTATAATTATTACCTTACTTGTATTTGTTACATCTAGAGAACCAATTACATCAGAAAGCATTAAGCTAGGATTAATATTTGGTACCTTATTAGCAAGCCCCATTTTATTCGTTGGATTAGGCCAAGCAATAATTATTACAGATACAGAACTTGTATACAGTCCAAATCTTCTAAGTCTATTTGTAGCGCACTACCGAAAACAAATGCTATTAAGCGAGGTTAGTGAAATTAGACTAGGGTTGCCTCGCAACCCAACTATACGAACCTTCTCAGCACTAAACATCTCGAGCGCAAATGAAGAAATATCATTTAACACAGATTTATTTGATAAAAATGTAATACAGAAATTTTTGAAAGACTTGCAAACTAATCATGAAACTATCCATATTAACAGTGCTGCAACAAGTAAGTATAAATTATGAAATGCTGTTTAGTTCGAAGAACCAGTACAAGAAATAGCCAAAAGCTATAAACATTTAATAGAAGCTCCAACAGGATGTGCCCTATAGTTTACATTGCTGCTAAATAACCTTATAATGGCGGCATCCATTAAAGCCCACCCAGGAGTAAAAAATGATACAGATTAAAGTTACGATTCTCCAGATGCTGTATCTGGAGAATTTTTCCAGCTGTATGGCTGGAAGACACGGCGAAGAGCTAAAAGCTATCGCCGAAAAAATTGTCGCCCTAAAAAAGAGCGGCAAAAAAGTGGTCTATTACAACCCAGCTGCAGTCTGGTTTGGAATTATTGGCCCAATAGTCTTAGCACTTCTCCTTATATACTTTAAGGTGATTGTGCCCTATCTCAACCCTGGCATCTATTTTCCTTAATAGGTGCCAGGCCTATCTTTACTCTCATAAAAAACAACAAAATCACTAGCAAACCCTTCAATCAGGCCCAGATCAGCTATTCTAGCTCTCACTATAGGTTGACCGAAACGACTTTTCGCGGTACAATTACCCAGTCAATAAACCCAACAAGAAAAAGGAGAAACCCCATGGCAAGAATCACTGATGCAATGATCACAAAGCTGGTCAAAAGCGGGGAGCTAGTACTCCCACTGCCAAAACCAGCCCCTACCAAATAACAGCGTCTCTATTGAGACGCACAAACATTGGGGATTCCCGGCATTTGTCCTCAAAGATAACAGCCTGGAATCCCCTTAATCATTTCTACACATAATTAAGCTTTAACTCTCTATTTTGTTATAATATAAAAATGCAAAAGATGAAAAATAAATCTTCTTTTCTCGCTGACAAGTCAGCTTCGAAAATAATCCCACATTTATGGTTTGATAAAGAAGCCAAAGAAGCAGCAGAGTTTTATACAACTGTGTTTGCAAATTCAAAAATTAATAACGTAAATACAATTCACGACACACCATCTGGAGATTGCGATATTGTTAGCTTTGAAATAAGAGGAAAAGAATTTATGTCTATTAGCGCAGGACCACTTTTCAAATTTAATCCTTCTATTTCATTTATGATCAATTTTGATCCATCTCAAGAAGAAAACGCACGAGAAAATTTGGATGATGCATGGGAAAAACTTGTACAAGGGGGCAAAGTGCTAATGCCTTTGGATAAATATCCATTTAGCGAAAGATATGGTTGGGTACAAGATAAATTTGGACTTTCTTGGCAACTTATTTTGCAAAAACCTCCTATTTTGACAAATCCAAATGGAGAAGAGCGACCACAAATAGTTCCATCATTTTTATTTGTAAAGGAATCTTATGGAAAAGCTGAGGAAGCAATTAATTTTTATCTATCAATCTTCAAGCAATCAAACATTGGAAATCTTATAAAATACCAAGCAGGACAAGAACCAAATAAAGAAGGCACAGTAATGTTTGCAGATTTTAAACTGCTAGATACATGGCTGGTAGCTATGGATGGCGCCGGCGAACATGATTTCGTTTTCAATGAAGCTATTTCATTTATAGTTAATTGCGATAATCAAGAAGAAATTGATTATTATTGGGAAAAGCTTTCTTATGTCCCTGAATCTGAACAATGTGGATGGCTCAAAGATAAGTTTGGTGTATCATGGCAAATTGTTCCTGCGAATATGCAAGAACTGATGAATGCTGGTGATCCAGAAAAAACCGCGCGCGTAACACAAGCATTTTTACAAATGAAAAAGTTTGATATCGCTGCACTCGAAAAAGCAGCAGAAAACAATTGACCACGCATGAAGCTTTTCCTATGTTCACTAGGAATAAATAATAGAAACGCACTACAAACACTTTTCGAGAAGCCACTAACCGAAGTTAAGGTAGGTGTTATCAAAAATCCCATGGATCTCAAAGATGAAGAAAAAAGAACTTTTCTTTATGGTTTAGTAGATAAAGGCTTCTCAGATTTTGGCCTGAATAAAACTGATATAGACTTGCGAAAATTTGAAGGTAAAGCCGACGAGCTGCAACAAATTATTGATAAACTAGATATGCTTTGGATCACTGGTGGAAATGTATTTTACGTAAGGTGGTTAATACACAAAATTAACTTTGAACAAATCTTAAAACAAGCAATAGAAAAAGGCTTAGTATATGGTGGCGATAGTGCAGGAGCAGTCATACTTGGACCTACTTTAAAATATTCTGACGCTATAGATGATGTATCTCAAGTTGAAAAGGTGATTTATGACGGACTTAACATAATTGATTTTGTAGCTCTACCACATTGGGATAATGAAAAGTTTAAAGATAAGCTTACAGAAGTACACGACCACCTAGTAAACGACAGTATCAAAGTTATAACTTTTGGCGACAAGCAAAGTATTGTAATAAATGGAAATCAAATGCACATTGTAGGATAATATAACTATGCAATATACATATTCAACCGAAGTCGGACTTCTAGCAATTTGGGATTCGACTAGTTTTTTCAACATCGACACAATCGACAAATACAGAGCAATATTCACTAGTGATAAAGAAATGCTCGCGCTAATGAATGCAGGCAAAGCTATTATCTGGAGCACAGGTGGCGATGGTGATTTTTTTATAGATATCAGAATTAATCCTGACCAAGAGCTTACGGAGGAAGAAAATGAACTTGTTGAAATGAAAGCTTTGAATTTGAAATTGACTGTTACCAACTCAACAATATTTATAGGAACACCAGAAGCAGCGGGTGTCGAACCTCGCGGTCTCGAAGAAAAACTGCTAACAAAAATCGACGATCTTACAAACGGCAATTATTTGGTAAATATATATTTTCTTTATGAAGATACAGAAGATGTACAAAGTGATAGAACTGGCTTGGTAGTTACAATGAAAAAAGTCGAAGATGATTATAATTTTCCGCTTGTAACAGATTTACCGGAATTGGGTTAATAAGAATACTTTGAGTTATTTACCTTCAACCCAGAACAAGTATTACCATTTATAGACAAATCCTCTCCATCACAAATTGTTGGAGATTCTTGCATAGTCTTTCTATTGAAAGCTAATACGTCATGATCATGGTAATAAACAATCCAATTATTATCACTACTCAAGAAAAAGTAGACATCATCTTCCAAAATAGAACTCGGTGAATTATCACCTGCACTAGCATTAGCCTTAGAAATTAAAACTTTTATTGCAGGATCTGTTAAAGATACCTCTGCTATTTCATAGCTAGTTGAGCCTAAAACGGTATTATTTCGTCTGAAAACAATTTTGTTATTAGAGTCTAACTGAGCGTCAGAAACAATCGGGAAGTCTGTAGAGTTGAGTGCAATAATATTCTTTCTAACATTTGTTTCTGGATCGAGTAAAAATAATTGCGTATCACCTTTTGGTGTCAACTCATCTAGTATAAATTCAAGTATTTCATCTTCTGACATACCTTGCTTTCTTTTTTCATCGAGTAAGTCTTCCATCTTTAGCATATTTTCATCTTCAGGGTTATACATAAAATTTGAAAGATCATAAGGTGAAGCTTGTGCGTCTAACATTACAAGTTGACCATTCACTGCGCCAAGAATTTTTCCTAGAGTTGTTATCGTATAACTCTTGCCAGATATATTTACACTTTTATCATAAATTGCATTTATACCTGGTAATTTAGTTCCAAATAACAATTCTTTTGGCAATTGGCGAGTTTCATCAACCCCATTAATATTTATAACCTGGGAATTCAACAAATCTCCGTCGCCAATATCGTTGTAATACACATAATCAGTGTTATTAAGCCACTTACTATTGAACATCATGCTCGAATAATTCAGTTTATAATCTTGTGCTGCTTCGCCTTCCAAATGTATAAGAGCTTTGAGTTCATTTAAACTTGGATTATATAAATAAAGTGTTTGCGTGCGCGAATCATCCATAGTGCTTTTTAAAATTGGTAAATAATTTGAATCTGGTGACCAAGGGCCAAGCGTATATATTACATTTTCTTCGCTTAGTTCTTTTGGCAACGTCAAAAAGCTTTTGGCATCTGGGTTATAAATTCTAACACTAGATTTCTTCAAACCATCTTTTGACTCAACAAATGATATATAGTTAGAACTTTTTAAATATGTTTCAAAAGCACTTTCGGAGGTTGGTTCACTTCCTGGTGAGTATTTTAGATCGATTGTCTTTGGTCGTTTTATATAAAAGAAAAGAACTGCACTTACTAGCCCCAAAGCAAACAAAATTCCAAAGACATACACAGCAATACGGCGGTTTGGTTTAGCAGGAATTGGCAAAGGTATATCTGTTGGCGGTACTGGTGCTTCTGGTAGTGGTGCAATTAAATCTTCGGGCATAAAAATATGATACCACCTCATACTATAAGTTGCTCACAAGCCTTTCTCCCTGTACAATGCAAAACTAACAATCAAACGTCGTCAAAGCTGCAAGCTTAGGCGACTAAACAACAGGAGTCGAAAAATGCCTACAGACTTAGCGCTAACAATGTTAGCACCGCACATGAGACCTGATGAGCAAATCATCATGATTGCAACCATGCACCATATACACGGTAGTTACCTAGATGAAATGGTAGCTATTGATGGAACTGAGCCAGATCAGCGTACTGCAGATGCATGGATCAACATCTTGCATGATTCAGCCGACTGGGAATCAGTCAGAAGCATTGGCCTTGCCTACAGCGAAACGGGCATTATCGAAAATAAAGCCACTATCGTTGGGGTTCCACGCGTCATCACGGTCACAATGAGTCATGGCGCGGTCGAATTCGTCGAGGAAAAACACAAACGCGCCATTGCCGGTGCTGGACAATGGGTCCAGATTTTTGGAAAGCTACAGTCTCAAGAAGAAATTGTAGTCCCAGAAATCTTTTTCTGCATCCCGAAAGGGGTTGCAGAAGCCAAGCTCTACCAAGGATACCCCAACACATGTTGGGGGCTTATCAGCTGGTCAGCCGATCGTGGCTGGTATAGCGACAAATACCCGCCGGGAAATCAATTCCGGCCAACGAAAACATGACCTGCCCAAAAGGGGCGCCTGGTGCGAAAGCACCTGGCGCCTAGGTCATTTTAAACTTTTCTCAAATATCAAAGTCCTAGTTCCGACTTTTTCTTTTAACTCAAACCCTACACTCTTATATAAATTTATTGCAGCAGTTTGTGATTCTTTTACCCACAACTTTACGACTTTGATTTCTTTATTATTTTTTATTTCATCTAACAAAAAATCCAACAGCAATCTACCTATACCCACACCTCTAAAATCTTTCTTTACAAACGCACCATGCAATGTTGCAACATCAGTTGGTTCATCTTTTTCACCAATCGTTATATTCATCAAGCCAACTATGCTATCTTCACTTTTTGCAAACGCATAAATATCTTGTGGGTTTTCTAGTTTTTGCTTCCAATAAATATCTGGGTATTTCATACACTCTTCGAATGTAGAGTTGAACGCTTGTGGTTCTTCTTTCAAACATTCTAACCTAATATCTTTATATTGCTGCCAATCGTTAGGTGTTAACTTAATTATAGAAATATTCACAAGTTCATTATAAAGCTCTTTAAGAATTGGTGCTAAAATACATATATGAATTGTTCAAAATGTAATACTCAAATGGAAGAAGGACAATTTGACAGAACACTCTGGATTAAAAAGCCAATTACAGCTTTACAAAGATTTATGATTGGTAAAGTAGTAGGTGCCGAATCACATTACACAGTAGCGTACAGATGTCCAAATTGTAAAAGGATAGAACTGTACACAGAAGACATAAAACAATCTATCCAGAAATAATTCTTCCAAAACATTCACTGTGCTAACATTAAAGCATGAAATATATACGTTTATTTCTGTGGTTAATCTTAGCTTGCTTCATCGGCTTGCTTGCATTGACAGCACCTGTGGCTAAGAAACTTGCGACTTGTCTTACAAGTTCAAACTCAGCGCTAATGAGCACTATAAACCAATCCAAAGAACAAAAATGGAGTAAAGAACTAATTTGCAAAAACGGCAAACCGGCTTTGGACAATCTGCAAGCATGTTATACGCATGTGGAACAAGAAAGTATACTTCCTGTCAAAATTATAATTGAGTTTGCAAAGGTACTACGCCCCAATACTAGCGGCGGAGATATAAATAGTTTTATAAACTTGCACAACGAAGCGTGCAAAGAATATCCAGAAACACAGATACCTACGCAACTTGCAACCGAAACAAAAAGTGAATCGTCTGAATGGAAGGTCTTTAACGGAAGTGATTTTGATCTGACTTTAAAGTATCCGAATGATTGGGAAGTAGCTACTGGATATGCACAAAATGGAACGTTTGATTTTGAATGCCAATACATAGAATCTTTTTTGAAAAACTCAACAGATTGTACAGGAACACACAAATCACCAATGTTGCTTGTTAGGCCTCTCGATGGATACAAGAATTCATATATTTCTGAAGGTCTAATACTTTGGGGGCCAACATCTGGTCTTGGTGGTGGATGCCCAGAATGCACATTAGAAAATAAAGTTGTAAAAATAAATAACAAAGACTACACGATACCAGTGAAAATAGCACCAAAAGATAGCCAAAGAAGTATGTATAGTACTTTTCCAGATGGAGGAATTTTTGTTGATGAAACTGGAACAAAAAGCATATGGTCAAAATTTGATTTAGAACTAGACACAAACAATCTTGATACATACAACACAATTATCAAAATAGTTGAATCTATAAGACCAAATTGAGAATAAAATAATTTTAATATATGGCTACCTACTTTAAACTAGATAAAAATGGAAACGTTCCTGACTTTAGTTTCAAAAATACTGAGTATTGGTTTGATCATGACATAAGACATATAAAAGATTCATTTAGATGGTGCATCAAAGCATCTATATTTATTTTTATAGCGAGTTCTGCCTTGATGATTATTTATGGAAATAACACAGGGTGGAATATTATTAATATGTTAAAGTTCAACCTTGGTACTTTCATAGCTTTCTTTCTAACATTATTATTTCTAAGGATACTTTTGTATAAGGGTTATAGCGTAATGGGAGGTCTTGGTCTTGGGTATGCTAGCCAGTTAGATCAAAAAGGGCCGTTTGTGCCCAAAAATTTCGACGACAAAAAATTTGAGAATTTAAAAAAATTAAAATAATCTCATTGCAAACTTAAAGTATTATTTCTACATCACTAGGTAGATTTTTTGTGATTATTTCCAGATCTTGAGTTGAGTAATTGTTGCCAGAAATATTGAGAACTTTTAGCTTCTTTAGATTTCCAAGTTCATAAGGCAAACCAGTAAGCTTGTTATTGGAAAGATCCAAAACTTCAAGATTTTGCAATTGACCTACTTCAGCAGGTACGCCAGTCAATGCATTATTAGAAGCATCGAGAATACGTAGATTTTGTAGATGGCGCATCTCACCTTGAAATGCACCGCCAATAGAATTGCCTGAAACATTTAGCTCTTCGAGGTTAGTTTGAGAAAAAACATAATTTGGAATAGATGTAAGATTTTTATTACTCAAGTCTAAAGAATTACTTTTTTTCACTGGTGTATCGGTAAGCTTTTCTAACATAGGAATCTCTTGCGATTCCATTGTTGGAGCAACATTGAAAGTTTTTGTAAAGATTTGTTTATAAACAAACCCAGATAATATAAATACAAGAATTACAAGAATGAAAACATACTTCTTTTGCATAAATACAGTATACACCTACAGAGAATATTAGTTTGACAGGATGCTCTTTTTAAAAGCTAAAAAAGTCGAGTATCTTAGTAATGATGGTTTTGTCAGTTCTTAATAAATCACCTGTCTGTGTATCATAATAAGCAACAGATGGTAACTCCAGATTAATAACACCAAAAAGCTTTTCTGACTTTTTAGCATTTACTTTATACTCAAGCTTCATATCTTCTGAGCTGTCATCATTCTCTTCAGATTCAATTTCTATTTCTGAAACAGTAGCTACGTCATCAGAAAGTGCAATTTTATCAAGAATGGTTTGTGGCATTACACCAAGCATAACTTCACCTTTTGGTGTTTGAACATAAACATTGCCATCTGCTTCGTCTAAAAATAATGGGAAATTAGTAAGTCCTTTTGTGCCTTCGCTCTTAATTAGTACTTTTGAATTTTCGACACGAACCTTAAGTTTATTGCCATCACTATCTTCTGATTCAGTTTCTATACCCTCATCGCTAGATTCACTTTTTTCTTCTTTCACAAGTTTGCCAAAGCTATTGTATGTTTTTGATTCAATCTTGATCTTATCTCCTTCAATTTCTTTTTTTACAATAGAATACGTACCATCAGCATTTTGGACTTTTTCTTCTGATTTCTGTTTAGTAGAGGCTATAAAATCATCGTCAGACTCATCCTCTATTTCAAGCTCATTTTCTATTTCGTCTTTATTATCATCCTCGTCATTATCTTCATCTTTATTATTGTTGTCATTATCGTTGTCGTCAGAATCCTCATCCTCATCGCTATCATTGTCATCACTGTCTTCATCGTCATTTTTATCTTCATCTTTATCCTCATCCTCGTCATCATCATTACTACTACCAGAACTCAAAACACTGCCCTTATCTGCAGATGCTTTTGTTGAAATAAAAGTAGATATGCCCAAAAAGCCTAGTAATAGCAATAAAATTGGTAAGTGTAAAACATAAAGTACGATAGACTTGGATTTTTTTATTTTTTGATTGTTTGGAAATATCATATATAAATATGATCGACTTATTAAAGATCGTTGTCAAATGCACATTACAAACCAAATACGTGTTGATATAATCCCACATATGAAAATTATTTTTTTAAACATTTATGGAAATACTGTCAAAGATCTTCCAGAAGCATTCATAAAAGAACATAAAAGTGATACCGATATTTTTTGCTTGCAAGAATCATACGAAAAAACAAAATGGTTATTAAGAAATATATTAAACGATTACACAATGATTGCAGACTATAAGTATATTAATGACGATGAAAACTTTCCACAGACTACTTACATAAAAAAAGGTATTGAAATAAAAGAAACGCAAACTATTTTAAAAGACGCTCCAGAGACAGGATTAGCATTGCACACACAAATAGTTTATAGCGGGAAATTATTGAACGTATGTAATGTACATGGAATTGCAAAACCAGGAGACAAACTAGATAACAACGGTAGAGTACAGCAATCACAAGCAATTATAAATTTTTATCAAAGCATTGATGGTATAAAAATAATTGGGGGAGATTTTAATTTAGAAGCAACAACTAAGTCTGTAAATCTTTTTGAAGAAAATGGATATAAGAACTTAATAAAAGATTTTTCTATTGATACTACTCGCAATAGGTTAGTTTGGGAAAAATACCCAGATAGTATTCAATATTTTTCTGATTATGTGTTTGTTGATCCAAACGTTAAAGTACAATCTTTTGAGGTACCAAAAAATGAGATATCTGATCATTTACCCATGATACTTAACATAGAGTGATCAGAAGCATTTATTGGTATAATGATTTATATGAATTACTCTACTTTAGCAAATCAAGAATCATTACAAAAAACAACACAAGCACTTCAAGAAAAAGGATATGTGGTTGACGTTGTAAAAACTGGTGCAGAAGCATTGGAAAAAATTAAAATGCTTATTCCAGAAAATGCTAGTGTAATGAATGGATCTTCGGTCACTTTAGAAACAATTGGATTTGTAGATTATTTAAAAAGTGATCAACACAGATGGAATAATTTGCACGCAGCAATAGTTGCAGAACAAGACCCTGCAAAACAAGCTCATTTGCGTAAACAAGCAGAGCTGTCTGATTATTATTTAGGAAGTGTCCACGCACTCGTAGAAACTGGCGAATTTGTAATCGCATCAAATACAGGAAGTCAATTACCACACGTTGTGTATACATCACCTAATCTTATATTTGTAGTTAGTACAAAAAAGATCGTTGCAGACCTTACGAACGCAATGAATAGATTGCACGAGTACATCATGCCATTAGAAGATCAACATATGAAAGAAAAATATAACGTAGGAACAGCTGCAAATAAAGTTTTGATATTCAATGGTGAAAATCCAATGTTCCAACGCAAAATTAACTTCATCTTAGTAGAAGAAAGTTTAGGATTTTAATAGAAAGGATTTTTATGAACAGAGTAGTACATTTCGAAATACACGCAGACAATACAGAACGTGCTATAAAATTTTATCAAGACGTTTTTGGATGGACTTTTGAACAATGGGGTGACAATAAATATTGGATGATAATGACAGCACCAAAAGATAGCACCGAACTTGGAATAAATGGTGGATTGTTACAAAGATCAGGTCAAACACCTGCGCGTGACCAAAGCGCAAATGCTTATGTATGCACTATGGAAGTGGCAGATTTTGACGCTACTGCAGAAAAAATATTGGCTGCTGGCGGAAGCGTTGCAACTCCTAAATATGCGTTAGTGGGTATGGCATGGCAAGGGTATTTCTTGGATACTGAAGGCAATACTTTTGGTGTTCATCATCCTGACGTAAACGCTAAATAATATGAATTAAAATTGGGAACATAGAATAAATGCAATCACTAATACCTTTACAGTCAAACTTAGAAATGACGAGTACATCGCAGCAAGAACGATTAAAACAAGACTTTGTATATAAAGCCACTAGTGTATTACACAAACTAGAAGGTGAATTAGTGGTCACCACAGAGACACCTACTGTAACACTTATAATTGCCGACAGCGATAATGGGAAGTTCAAAAATACTATGCTCGGCTTTTGTATGAGAAGACTGCGCGTGCTTACAGAAGGAGAACACGCGGAAGGCCCAGCAAAACATGCAGCAAGCATAATGCAAGTTTTTGGACGGCTTGCAAAAGATTTACCAGAAAAGATTCCATTGTATTTCAAAGACTACGTAAAAAATCCAGATATATATGGCTATGTTGAAGATAAATACTACTGGCCAGATGGAACTATAGAAAGGTATCAAGATGAAATTGAACCTATAATAGTTTATACACTTGAGAAGTACACAATTGATAATCCGCCAACTGGTGATTTTCAACAACTAAAAACCGAATACAAGGCTCGCCAAAAAGTGGCGCAATAAATGCTACTGCTTTAGTAGGGATAGCGATACACATAAAACTACTCAAGTGCATCTTTTAATAAAGACATTTGCATTGCAGATAATTGTGTACTAATGCTTGTGTCAAATGTTGCAGAACCTGCACGACGTTCTTGTATAGTACTATCACTTGAATATTTCGTATAAAAAGATGCACGTGGTTCTTTAATAAGTCTATCTGAGTTTCCGACCATAGAATTAAAATCTGTACGTTTAGCATAACCGCCTAGGCTAGCTGTTACATCTTCTTGTAGCAAAAGCTCTTTGTAACCAGAGTGCTCTAGTGTAGCTAAACTAAGAGCTAAAAAAGTTTGTGGAAAATAACCATTTCTATATGACTCAGCTACAAAGAATCCCAATGATACCGTGGATATGTTTCCAGCTTCAGATAAAATATCAGAAAATTTATTTGTTGCATGCCCAGAGGCAAAACTCCTGTATGTACCATTATGACACCTTGCCTGTTGTAGATTTGGGATAAGCGCAACGTCTAATACTCCAGCTGGTATATGTTTACCATCTGGTGCAAGCTCATACGTATAAAATAAAACTCGATCATGCGATCGAAATCTTTGTGTATGATCATAGTTAACTGCAGTCATATCAAATTGTTTAAGCTCTCTGCTTATTTCTTGCTTATTCAATCTATACCGATTACGTATAACTGGAATACTATTATTAAAATTTAACTTGTGACCATCAAATTTTGCTAACTCAGCAATTTGCTGATACCTATCTACAATGTTGGTTTCTAAAGTCATTTTATCCAAAGATTGCATAGGGAGATTATAAAACTATAATGACAATCATCTCAAGAAACCTCATTGCTTTAGTAGAACTACTCTTGTACGATCAGAAAAATCACTAATCAAAAGGAGACTTTTAAAAATGAACAACTTCCCAAGTTTTATCTTGGCATGCGCCGGCAGCGCATGCCTAATACCTGGGCTGCTTTATGCAGTGCCAGGGGTTTTTTATATCTTGGCAAACTTTGCGGAGTTTGCTGAGATAGACAGCGAAACCCCCATATCCAAAGTAGTGGGGTTATTTGTTTTGCTTTGGATCGGATGGCCTTTCATGGCCATGAGAGCGTGGCTAAAACGCCACGGGCATTGGACATGAGCAGCTAACTATGGCGGCGCTTCGCACGAAGCGCCGCTAAGCTCCCACTGAATAAAAGGTGTATCTGAGAGACGTCCCAACCTCTCTCTTAATAAACACACCCATGATAAGATTTATACGTGAAAATTCTTATACTAAACTGGCGCTCTATAAAAGACCCACTCGAAGGCGGAGCAGAACGCGCAACATATGAATTTGCAAAAAGATGGATAAATACAAACAATGCAGAAGTTTTCTGGATTTCCCCACCCTACAACAATAATATAAAATCAGAAACAATAGACGGCATTAATTTTGATTATGTAGGAGTCCCACTGACAAGAAATGTCATACAACTCTTGTGGGCATTTCCATTTTTTTACATATCATGCGCAATAAGATATCTAACAAAGTATAAAAATAAAATTGATGTTGTTATAGATCAAGCACACGGTATACCATATCTAACACCTCTTTATGTGAAAGAAAAAAAAGTAGTGTATATACACGAAGTTGCAGGAACAATTTGGAATATTATGTATCCTTTACCTATTAAGCTCTTGGGGCATTTAAGTGAGAAAATTATCTTCCCTATTTACAACCATTACAAAATTAAATTCATAGCAAACTCGCCAAGTACTTATAACGATCTAATCAACGTATTTAAATTAGATAAAAATAATATAAAAATAATTCCTTACGGAGTTACAGCGCCGCTTATAGATAAACCACAAACAAAAGCACAAGATTTAACAATAATTTATATAAACAGACTTGTAAAAATGAAAGGAATAGAACGATGCCTGGTAATCTTTTCAAAGATATTACAAAAGCAACCATCGGCAAAGTTACTTGTGCTAGGTCGTGGTGAAGATGCGTATGTGCAAGAACTAAAATCGCAAGCAAACAAATTGGGTATTACGCATAAGGTAGAATTTTTGGGACACATTGATGGTCAAGAGAAATTTGATTTATTAGCCAAATCGCATGTTTTAATAAATGCAAGTTATTTAGAAGGTTGGGGACTTGTAAATATAGAAGCCAATCGTATGGGAACACCTGTAGTAGCATTTAAAGTAAAAGGGTGCGTTGACTCTGTACAAGATGGTATAAGCGGTTACCTATCAGTAGACAACGATTTGGAAGATATGACCAATAATATTTTGAGAATTCACAACAACATACAGCTGCAACAATCCTCGATTGATTATGCTAAACAATTTGATTGGGATTTACAAGCACATGTTTTTTATGAATATCTCACTACTATTTAGAATCTTTTGATGCGCACTCTACAACTAACAAATTTGCAAAACACCCAAAGAATTTGAGTTCAAGACTACAAAGTAATTTTGACAACCTTCTCGAAGGAAATAAAAAAGACAGCATGTTAAATGAGCCAATAGTATTTACTTCATAACCCAGGTCTTGCAAAATCTTTTGTGTATTAGTTTTATGAAACTTTGCTAAATGCTGCGACCCCGCAAACTTTGGCACAAACGTAACTAAGTCGAGAAACCACTCTATTAATACCCATGGACTTTTGTAATTAGGTGTAATTATCAATAGCTTACCGTTTGGATTTAATAAAGATTTGAGGTTTGACACAACACGTGTAGAATCTTGTATCGGCAAATGCTCAATAACATCGATCATAACAATCAAATCAAACTTCCCAATATCAAGCGTTGTATCGACTGTTCTTATATCAGCAACATGAAGTGATACGTTATCTAGATTTAAATCTTGCAGCCTGCTTTTCAAAAAAGCTATTGCCTCATCATTATAATCAACACCTACTATCTCTTTACATCTAGTTGCGAATTCAAATTCAAAATTACCGCTGCCAGTCCCCAAATCAAGTATACGGCTTTCTGGAGTTATACTCACCAAAGCATCAACAACAGTCAATTTGTTCCGATGCCAATTTGCTTGCCAAAAATTTTTACTATTTATAGCCTTGTATTGATAATCGGACGGAATACCTAGTTTTTTTTCTATTATCAAGTCACTCATATTGCTATATACTCTGAGTACTATCAGTTATGACTATTAACAAATTTTATACAAAAGCGCATCATCTAATAACTAGCTTTCTTAATAACACAAGCCTAGTTTATCAGATTCTAATAGTAATGTTTATCTTTTTATTTGCGTTCAAACTGCTAGTGAGAAGAGATTTTGGTGGAGATTTCGTAGTTTATTTCTTGCCTCACTATAATTTTATTTTTTCTTCAATAAAATCTGGTGATATACCATTATGGTTTCCGTACTCATACAATGGTCTGCCTGAGATATTCAAATCTGAGCTGGCTATGTTTCACCCAATAACACTGCTTGCACTTGTTGCAAACTTGTTAATAAACAAATCGGAAGTAATGAGTTATACAGGAAATATTTTTGAAATCTTATGGTTTGTATATTTAGCGTTTGGAAGCATAGGAATGTTCAAACTTTGTTCAGAAGTTTTCAAAATAAATCAATTGTGCTCACTTGCGGCAGCATTGATCTTCTCACTAAACCCATTGATGCTTGCAAGCATGAATACCACTGTGTTTTTGGGGATAAGCATACTTCCATGGATAATTTATTATCTAGTGCTTATGCTTGAACACCCGTCATATAAACACATTCTATATTTTATAATATGTAACTATCTTTTATTCGCTGCTGGGTATCCATATTTTTATGTCTATTTCTTATTGTGCCAACTTGGACTTGTTATAGCCTATGGGAAAAACAAATTCATACTGTTTATATCTACATACACTATCGCATTTTTATTAGCCGCTTTCTTTTTATTTCCAAACACATATATATATTTACAATCTGCACGAAACACATCTCAAAGCGGGTCTTCATTTGAATTATTCACATCTAATATACCGTCACGAATAGTCAATATACTTAACCCAATGCCTTTTGGAGAAAGCTACTCTAGACAAGATCCAGCAAGTGTCTTTACGTCAAACGGTGTGAGTTGGGGTACATTTGCTTTAATTTATCTAGCTATTGGAATTTCTCAGCTAAAAAAAGATAAATTTTCAATTTGGTTGACTTGTACTTTTTTCATTGCTTTTTTTTACAGTTTTGGCGGATATATGTCATCAAGTCAATTTTTTGGAAACTTCATACCATTGATTGATAAATTTAGGTCACATTCAATCGGACTTGTGCTTAGCATGTTCGCAGGTTGTATTTTTATTGCGCAAGGATTAGAACTCACACTTAATGGAATAAGAAATAAAAATATAGAAATTGGGTTTTGGATAATTATGCTCTTATCTTATATTGGATTATCGGCGATTCCGATTATAGTTCCTGACTATGCAACTTCCCATTTACAACAAGTGCTGTCATTATCACGTACTGCCTTTTTATTACTTGCTTCATTAATACTATTACATCTAACTGCCGTAAATAAAACTAAAGCGTTTATAGGCTTAAGTTTGTTATTCATTTTGTTAGAGTGTCATTTCTACTTTACAAATCTAAATGGACATTTTCTTGATACTACATATAACAAATACTATGCAGCAAATTCTCTATTACCAATAAATAAAAATGTCGATGAACTTTACCGCGTATATTTTGATAATAACCAATTTGCATACAACACTGCAAAACACAAAGTTTTCTTATATGCAGGATATGAAACTGTACCATACAGAGGGTGGTATGACTTTCAAAATAAATACGGGTTCAATACATCTCTAGCATTATCAAATGTAAAGTACATGGTAACAACGAATCCAGCCTGGCACGCACAAAACCCAACTGCAAAACTAATTCGCGACACGGGCCCGTTGGAAAAACCACAAGAAACTTTTGTTTCAACGGTTGAAGGACTTCCATACTTATCTGCAAGGTCTCAAAACTCACACTACATTTATGAGCTATCAAATTATTTACCCAGATATTTTGCACCCATAAATAGTGACGTTAATAACCTGCATGTAGATATCCAGCAAGAACCAAATCCAAATGTGCAAATAGATATACTTGAATACAAGTCGGATATGATAAGAATGCGAGTAACCTCACCAGACAAAACAATAGTGGTAGGATCTGAAACTTATGATAAAGGTTGGCAGCTTACAATTGACGGAAAAGATTCAAAAGTTTATAAATTTGCAAGTTATTTTAGAGGTTTTATAGTTCCACAAGGAACATCAGAGATACTTATGACCTATCGCATGCCTATGCTAAATTATGGCATACTTGTAAGTATAGGAGGTGTAATTACTCTGGCTGCTATATATTTTAATTTTGATAAATTGCGCAAGTATATTTCATGAAAAAAGTTTCTATAATAGTTTCTACAAAAAACGAAGAAAAGAATATCAAGCTGCTCTTAGAGTCTATAAAAAAACAGACCTATGAAAACATTGAAACCATAATTGTAGATAATTTTAGTACAGACAAAACACAAGAAATAGCTAAGCAATACACACCAAACGTTTATGTGATTGGGCCAGAACGTAGCGTACAACGTAACGAGGGTGTGAATAGAAGTACAGGCGATTATTTATTGATACTAGACGCAGATATGCAACTTGATCCGACAGTAGTTGAAGATTGTATTCTGCTGATACAAAACAAACCGCACGTCAAAGCAATAATAATTCCAGAACTCTCATTTGGTGAGGGCTATTGGGCTCAATGCAAAGCACTAGAACGAAATTGTTATCTAGATGACACTGGTACAATCTATGCCCCTAGATTTTTTGATAAAAAAATATATTTAGCTGTAGGAGGATTTAACCCTGCAATGATATCTGGAGAAGATTGGGATTTACGCAATAGAATACTAAAATCCGGACATAGTATAGATAAGATTAGTAGCATCATCCACCATAATGAAGGAAAAAGAAGTTTATATGAAATACTAAAAAAGAAATATTATTATGCACAAAATGCCGATGAATATATTACTAATAATGTGCAAGGAATAAAAGATATAATAGTATACGTGATCAGACCCGCACTCTACAAAAACATTGGTATGCTGATAAAGCACCCACGTCATATGCCTGGAGTTTTTCTTATGGTTTATCTAGAATTTTTAGTAGGAGGGTTTGCTGCAATTGTTTTTAAAAAAGCATTTTGGAAAAAAGTCTTTAACTTGAAATAAAATTTGATATGCAAAATATTACAAATGAAAAACCGCAAAAAAAATTGACCGCCAGATTAAATGCCAGTGTAAACTTTGTCGATACAAATGATATTACAAACAAAACTATTTTGGATATCGGTTGTGGGTATGGATGGTTTGAAATGTACGCACTTCGACAAAATGCTAAACAAATATATGCATGTGAAGTCTCAGAAAGCGACTTGTCTACAATTAGAAATAATGTAGTCGACCAAAAACTTCAAATCCAAGTAGGTGACGCAACGAAACTTACTTTTCAAAATGAAACGTTTGATACATTGGTATGCTGGGAAGTTATTGAACATATACCTGTCGATACCGAAGATATGTTATTTTCTGAAGCAGCTAGAGTCCTTAAACCAAATGGAGTGCTGTATTTATCTACACCTTTTGATTCCATACCAGCTAAAATCTTCGACCCCGCTTGGTGGTTAACAGGGCATAGGCACTATAACTTGAATAAATTAAACGAATTTGCACTAAAACATTCGTTTATTATTGAGAAATCCACTGTATTTGGCGGATGGTGGCTGATACTAGATATTTTAAATATGTATATTTCAAAGTGGTTATTTCATAGAAAAAGGTTTTTTAGTGCAGTTTTTGACCAACATGTTAACAATGAATATACTAAACCAAATGGTTTTGTGAATATCTTTGTAAAATTTAAGAAAATGCACAATGCTTAAAAATTATTTGCAAAATTTATATAGAGATGCCGAAGAGTTAAATACACAAAATGTAATGGCTGCTTTAAAAATTACAGGCCCACATGAGAAGCTATTAGATGTTGGTTGCTGGGATGGCGTCGCGACACAAAATTGGATTAATGCAGCACAGGCAACAAAAGTATATGGGATTGAACCAATAAAAAATGCAGCAGAACAAGCCAAAAACAAAAATATCGAGGTCGCGCAAATAACAGCCGACAAAGATACATGGCCATTTGAAAGCAACTCAATAGATTGTATTGTGTCTAATCAAGTAATTGAACATTTATCGGATGTGGATCACTTCTTTACTGAAGTACAAAGAGTACTCAGACCAAATGGTTACATAATTACAAGTACAAACAATCTTTCAAGTTTTCATAATATACTCAGCTTGATATTTGGATTTGCTCCATTTGATTTAACTAACTCATCTAAAAAAGTCAGTGGTATAGGCAACCCTTTAGCTTTACATAAAGGGGAAAATGACCCACGAGGAAGCTCCTGGACACATAAATGTATATATACACCAAAATGGTTAGGCGACTGGCAACTTGCGTACAATCTTAAACCAATCAACTACTATGGAGCTGGGCTTTACCCCTTCCCCGCCAAGCTGGGGCAAACAATAAAACTGTACAGCGCTTTTATAACAATAGTTTGTCAAAAAAAATGAAAATATGCTTTTATGCAACAACAATACTAGAACACGGTCGTGGATTAGAAAAATATTTTATTGATACCTCCACCAAGCTAAACGGAACAAATAATCTAATGATCGACATTGTCACTATGGATGACAATTTTTCTCACAAGATATTAGACCTGTTAAGTATATATACCTTTAAAAAGATAGATCATGCAGTTCTATATAGTGAAAATAGCGAAAGCATAAAACAAAAACTTGGAAGTGTGAATTATTATAAATGTAAATCATTCGAGGAGGTCAGAAATAAACTGAATGAGTATGATTTGATATACAGCAAAAATGAATTGTTAGAAGCATTTATCTTTAAGTTCTTTATAAAGTATAGTACTTTACCTCCCATAATATTTGGATGTCATACGAGTCTGCATTACCCAGTCACACTAAACTTTATGCAAAGATTTAGAAATATCCTCTACTCTAGTTTCATCTACAAATTCTTGTCTTCAGGTGTAAAAGCCTTTCACACACTCAACTCGTATGACACACAGTTTACACAAAAGCTTTTCCCACATAAACCTGTTATCAAAATTTATAACTCATTAGACTTCGATGCATTTTTAAAAAAAGTAGATACCACAAATTATAAATTTGATATAAAAAAACTGAAAGTACTGTGGATAGGTGCTATCACAGAGATGAAAGGCATTAACGATCTGATACAAATCATCACGCACTTAAATGAAAGAAGTGATACTTACAAACAAATTCAGTGGATAATAGTTGGCAGTGGAAGTGATAAATATAAAATCGACAGTTTACAAAGAAAATACGACAATATCTTTGTGCTTGGTCAACTGGCTGCTGACCGAATACCAGGGTTAATGAAACAATGTAACTTGCACATATCAACAAGCAAAGCAGAAACATTTAGCTATGTAACATTAGAAGCTAACTGCAGCGGCTTGCCTAGCTTTTCATATAAAACAAGCGGACAGAGTGATATTATTGATAACGGTATAAATGGATTGTTACTAGATAGTACAGACCAATTCATTTTAGAAATTAATAATTTTATAGAAAAAAAATATATATTTACTGATACTAGTAGTTATATAAAACAAAAGTTTGATAGCACAAGTTTACTTAAACAATTAAGTGATATGTTCTTAAGTTTTAAACAAAGGTAAATATGTCGACAATCATACAAGAACATCAACCAAAAATCTCAGTAGTAACCCCAGCATACAGAAGGCCAGATTATTTACGAGAACTTATCGAATCATTCCTTAAACAAAGTTACAAAAATTCTGAACTTGTTATTAGTGATGATAGTTCTAGCGACACACGTGTACAAATACTCGTGCAAGAATACACCAGATTAAATAGCAATATTGTGTATATCAAAAATGAAGAGAATTTGGGGTTTTGCAAGAATCTACTCAAAAGTATTATGAATGCTCATGGTGACTACATACTTATTATGGGTGATGATGATATTTTGGTTAATGAAAATACATTAAGCACGTATGTAAATATTTTTGAAACTAATAAAAACATTGGCTATGTTTATGCAAATCAAATACAATTCACAAAAGATCTTAGGGTTGACTATATCTATAAACACTTTGATACAGATCAATTGTTTGAAACAACAGAAAAAGCCCTCAAAAAACCTTGGTTACTTTCATGTTTCATATCTGGTATAGGTCTGAGGAATTATATAGATTTTGAAGCACTATACCCAAAGGACAATATATTATTTCCACAAGTAGAACTTATCGGTAAAATCCTAGGAGAATATCAAGCCTATGGAATTTCAAAATATTTAATAGGTGCACGAGCGCACGATCAACAATTGGGCTTTGCTGCAGTAAAGAATCAAAACATAAAAGACAACGAAAAGCATTCTGTATACGAATTAAACACGGTTTATAAGAACGTGATAAATTACTATAAAGATGAACTTCATAAACCATTCGTTGTTGAAAATTCATTTGTAAACGAATTCTTTGAACAAAAACACATGACTATTTTTCCAAGTGAAAAAATAAATACAAATAATTCAGCAATTATAAAAGTCTTTTACCAAGCAGTAAAAAATAACCCAAATGTTTTATTTAACATCACTTTTGTGACATATTTTTTAGTATCATTGATTCTACCAGCCAAAATACTATATAAACTCAAAGAATGGAAAAAACACCAGTATGTATCAAAGTTCCCTGATCAAATAAAAAGTTTTAATCAATTTGTGACATGGAAGTAAATACACATATGCAAAAAAATGAAGCAACTACAAAAACATATATTCAAAATAATAGAATGTTTCCTTTTGGTTCACACAGCATTATAAAGAACATAATTGGTACAAATAAAATAGTTCTTGATGTAGGATGTGCTTCGGGAGATTTGGGTAGATTGTGTGAAAATAATACTTTCTACGGCATTGATGGAAACACAGACGCTATAAATAAAGCAAAACTTATTTATAAAGACGTAAAGCTAATAGATCTTAACCTTATACCAGCAAACCCGCTGTTCGACGAGAAATTTGATTATATAATTTTCGCCGATGTGCTAGAACATTTGTTATATCCTGAACAATTGCTTATGCATTTTAGAAATTATCTTAAACCAGAGGGTAAAATTATAGTGTCATTGCCAAATGTAGCTTTGTGGAGAATTAGGCTTCTTTTACTCGCAGGAAAGTTTGATTATACAGATTACGGTGTCTTAGACCGCACGCACTTACATTTGTATACATTTGATACTGCAAAGAAGCTGCTTACTACTGTCGGTCTAAATGTAATATCAGAACAGGGTGCAGCTTACACATTTGGGCAACTGCTTAAAGTACATAAACTTTTACGAAATCTGTTTAGCGTACACATAATTATCGAAGCTAGAATATGACGATATTGAAAAGATATTGGGTCCTAATAGCCCTGCTAGCTCTTAACATCTTTACACATAAAGTATGGATATTTAATACCGACTTTCTCACATACGGTGATGCGCGTGTATATGTGCAAGATACGCAATTGCAGCTAGCAAATGATAGTACTCAAATATATAGTGCATCAAACACACTTGGTAACATAGAATTAAGTGGCGGAACAAAGCTTATAGAATTAGTACATGGACTTCTCGCAAAAGTCGGTGTATTTTACCCAATTTCATTTAGAATAATTTATTTGTACCCTTTTGTTTTTTTGGCACCCATCATTGCATATTATTTTTTTAAAAAGTTTATTAAATCAGAAGTTGGTATCTTTTGTGCAGCCGTTGTCTATTTATTTAATACTTATACATTAATACTTCAATCGGCTGGTGTTCTTATGCTTTTGGCCGATATGTTCATTTTGTTACTACTATTGTTTTATTACAAATTCTTTTATGAAAAAAAGTCGATTACGAACTTTGCTATGGCTAGTTTCAGCGGATTCTTAATTAGTACATATGATTTCAGAGTTTTTTATATTGCATGCATCATCACATCTATCTTTGTAGTACATTACTTCTTCTTTATAAAAAAAGATATACGAGTATTCTTTTGGCACTGTGCGCTAATTGCGATGGTCATCTTGCTAAATATGCATTGGATTCTGGCGTTACTCACTTTGGGTAAACTCTCAACTAATGAATTATTTTCACGTGGCTTATTTGGAAGTTCATATTTTGATGTGGTAAGTGCACTACTTCTATTTCATAGATTCTGGACTTTTGCAAAACCAGCGGCCTTTGTAAACCAACTAATACCAATCCACTTTTGGCTTATACCTGTATTTGTATTTGGCGGCATTTCCTATGCAAAAAAAGACAAATTAAGCATTTTTTTTATGTTAATCTCGATACTTGGTGTTTTTTTGACAAAACAAGAAGATATACCTTTTACCCAAATATATAACTGGCTATACAACAATGTACCGGGGTTTAATGCATTCAGAGAAGCGTCTAAGTTTTATATACTCACTGTCATCGGGTATAGTGGGTTGGTCGGCTACTTTGCACAAGGAGTCTCTCAAGACAAAAAAATCTCAAAATTACCCAGATTAATAATATACATAGCTGTAACAGCAACATTTATGCTCAACACCATACCTCTTATCACAGGAACTTTCGCAACACTGTTCACACCAAGAACACAACCTGAAGACTATAAAACACTCAACAACTTTCTTAAAGAAGATGGCGATACATTTAGAACATTATGGGTTCCGATAAATTCTAAATGGGGTGTCTATACAAATGCAAAACCTGCTATAAGCGCTGTAGAAATCGAAAATAATATTTCAGGTTTCGAAAAAACACCAAGTTATGTCAACTATATCAGGCCAGATAATAGTGTAGTAAACATACTAAGACAAAGCTATACACCAGATATTTTAAATAGATACGCTATTAAATACATAATTATTCCTCTGCGCGATACAGCAAATGAAGATGACTTCTTTAAAGATTATGGAAATAATAGACAACACTATATAGATATTACAAACAGCCTAACATTTTTGGAAAAGCTCAACATTAACACACAAGATGTTATTGTTTACCGCAATAATAACTATAAACCAAGAATTTATATGACCAGCACACTTGAAAAAGTCGATAAACAAGTTGACTTAATACAAGTCGAGTACGAACAAATACAACCCACGCAATACAAACTAAAGCTCAAAAATATTAGCAACACTATGTATATAAACTTCTCTGAAAACTACTCAACCGGATGGCAAATGTATACTATGCCAATAAATTGGTGGAATATAGCAACAAAAAGAACGCTACCCATAAGCAACATCAGTAATATAAAAAATGATATTGGATTAAACACATTTGTAATTGAACCTAACATTATAAAAACTACACTTTCTCCCGACCAATACGTTGTCAATAAAGATGGGTCTATGGACATAGATCTTATACTCTATTACAAACCACAAAGTGTTTATCAGCTGGGACTACTTATCTCTACTAGCGTGGCAATTATACTTTTTAGTGCTACTTTAGTTAAAATAAAGAGGACTTATGATTAATCAATACATATTAGGTACCCTGGAAGATATAACAGGGTACTTCGTGTTTCCACATTTTTATGACTTGATAAGAACAGAAAACTTTTTGATATATGGGTTTCCATATGGCTTAGCGCACTCACTCCAGTCATACTCCGAACCATTATTGCTAGCGGTATTATTCTTTTTTGCACGATTTTTTAGTCCAATTAATATATATAACCTGTTTGTGGTTGGTACATTTCTTATTACATTTTTGGCTGCAACAAGCTTTTTTAAGCAGTTTATAACAAATAAGGCGTTATCTGGCGCACTAGCGATACTTTATACATTTTCTCCATACCTGATTTATCACTCTCAGGCACACCCGCAACTGACACAAATATGGCTTGCGATAACTTTTCTAACATTACACCTTACATGGAAACAAAAAAGAGTATATAAATATGCTTTTCTGGGACTACTTTTGGGAGTAACAATACTTACTAGCAATTATATTGGGTTTTTCTCACTTATCTTTTTTAGTACATACAGTTTTATCAACATTTGCGTATTAATTATTACAAAAGCTCCGTGGAAACCAATATTTATAGAACTGGGAAAAATACTTTTATGTTTATCTATAGCCGCAGTAATTACACTTAGCTGGGCAAAAGTGTTTTTTGGTACCACTACCAATGATATAGACTCATTAGAAAGACCTATCGGAGATTTTGTCATCTTTAGTCCAAAACCATGGTCTTATATTTTACCACCCGCAGACAATTTTATATTTGGAAATATAACAAAAAACATCGTTGATGTGACACAAAGTAAGTGGGGATACTTCTGGACACAAAATTATTTTAAGTCTGAAATTAGCCCAACTTATATAGGTATCTCAAATCTTATACTTATTGCCCTCGGTTGCTTGTATCTTAAACAAAACCACAATACAAGTGTTTTACTTTTGGGACTCACAACAATAATATTAATCTTTGTTACTCTCCCGCCTTACTTTACAATAAATACGCATACCTTTTACTTACCAAGCTTTTTAGTATGGAAGTATTTCCCAATGTTTAGAGTGCTAGCAAGGGGTGCTTTCTTAACGTATCTCATTGTACTGCTCTACTCTGGTCTCGGAGTCGAGTATCTAATCAATAAGTATAAAAAAGCTGGTAGTTTAATAGCATGTTTTCTTATATGTTTTTCATTTGCTGAACATTTAGTACCATTTGAAATTACTAAAGTATCGCCAACACCACAAATATACCAATACATCAAAACAGAGATACCTAGTGATGCACCAATAGTTATATACCCATTAAAGTATACTGATAATGCATTTTATTGGATGTCATACCATGCGCACCCTTTAATCAATCCAAATAACTATCAATCACCAAAAAACAATTACATAGCAAATGACTTATCTAACAAGCTGAATACATGCATAGGAATAATGAAAGCAAAAAGTCTGGGTGCCAAATATGCTATAGTGTTTTCATCTGAAAATGATACAAATTTCTTTGTAAACACAAATGTTTTAAAAGAGATTAAGCGTATACCGGGAGCTAGCATAAATGCGAGTAATGAGCGTAGGTATGTTTTTTTGAATGTAAATGATGCAACCGTTGTACCAGATGCAATTATATATGAGTTCGTAAATGATCAAACATGTCATCAAAATTACTAGTCACACTATTAATACTGACATCTATACTGCCTGGCATAAGTAGAAAAGCTGCGCTCGCACTGAGTGTTGTATCTATTACACTCACCTTGTACGATTCAAAAGACACATTGAACTTTATAAGTATACTTCTTGCAATATGCATAAGTTTCATCGTTTTTACATTGTTTGTTATTAACGAGAAATACTTTATGATAATCACTTTTACTAGTCTGTTATTAGGTATTGGATTCACTCTCATGCAAACAACAGAGTTTGTGAAAATTGTAGGAGTATTCGTTTTTTTGTTACTGCCAATAACCACAATAAGGATTATCTTAAATGAGTAACACACACAAATATCTATTAACGCTCATTACTGCGATAATCATATTTAGCACTGACACCATCTATGCATCTACAAAGTATGAGTATTATAAAAATGTATTACAAGAGATTTCAATTAAAGCAACGTATACTAGTCCCACAGATAATTATGACACCGATACACTAATATTCTTATCTGAGTATAAACTCGAGAATAAAAGCATAAAAGAACTAGCTCAGAAAGTAAACACACTAGTTGTTGTCTGTGATAATCAAGAAACAATAATCCTAAAAGATTTTAGCTGTAACTCTAGCGAAATAACAAACTATAGTAATCTTGTAAGTATTAGCAATCAAGATTCTATTGAATTGAAATTTATAGACACTATGCTCTCTAATACACATCTAATAGTGTTACCGCAGTATTATCTAATATCTATGCAACATAGGAATTTATTGGCTAATTACTTTGAAGCAAAAGATGTATCTGATGTTGTATCAACTGCAACATCCAAAACTAACACCAATAGATCTTACAGTTCTATAATTTACGTATTTATAAGTGTAATTACATTAACTATTTTTGTATTATTCTTATACGAACTAGAGCAAAACAAAACCCATATCAAAAAAAGATTAGAGAACTTCTTTTCTTTGTATTACAAAACAAATCTGTATGTATTTTTATACTTATTAACGCCTTTACCAATCGCACTTGGGTACATAATATATAAGTTTCGTGACAATAAAACTGACTACATTATAAGTGTACTTCTAGATGCTTTTGTTATAGGCAAAAATAACTTGGGAGCAACTATTAATACAACGTTAATAATAGGCGCATTATCATACATCTCGCTTTTCCTCTTCTCATTAAGTTGGATTTGTATTAAACCATTGAGATCTTTTATCAAGCAACTGCATAACCAATCACGCGTCCACGATTTAAATAGTATTGCAGGAGAAGTTATATTTTTTGTGTGCATATGCGTTAGCATTGCAATACAAGCGTTTATTGATAAAGGTAATCATGGATATATAGCTGTGTTCTTTCTGTGCTTGGGAATATTAATAAGATTTTTTATAACTAAGCCGTTAAAGCTATCAAAATACTTTATACCAATCGCAATAGTTTTAGTACTAAGTAGCTTTATCAAGCAACGAAGCATACAAAATTATACTTATATACCTCTGCTAGATAACAACATTAAGTTTGCATTTTTACCAGTAAAGATACAGACCGATGACAACATCAAATACCAAGATTTTATAATTGATGATTCATTCAGTGTTTTTGTAAATAATTATCTAGCAGTACACCCAAACTTCAATAAAGTTGTGAACACATCGATTGAAAATTTTGACGCTAGCACAAATTATTATATAACTGCCCCAAATATAACTACATTGGCTAACGCTATGGCGCGAAATAAAAGTTTGATACCTATACTAACAGTACCTACACAAGATATAGCTAACTATGAAACATATACTGCTGTAGAGCTAACAAATGTTCATGCTACGACTTACCAAATGAAACTAACTATAGAATGCGTCAAACCGCACGAAGGGATGGAAGTTTCATTACGAATTTACAATAAGGCTTCTGCAGAAAAAAATAAACAGTATAGTAACCTTGAGCTTTACGACTTAGCAGGATGTGCTGCGGGTGATAAACAAGCAACTCTATTACCTTTACCTACATCATACCTAACAAATGATATGAATATTCTTCAAATTCTACCTTCAAAGGAATCTAATACACTAAATGGAATTAAAGCATCTACTGTAATATTGAGTGATAATAAAGAAATACCAAGTTATACACTGCATGCAAACAATCGTATCTATGCACAAAAACTAGATGCGAAGAGTTCAAACACAGTATTTGTATACATGATAGATGATAGTCCGCAGCTAACTATAGAAAAGCAAGCAGCTACATACAATTTATCTGAATTAATAAATTCTCAACTAATCAATAGAAAACCTACTGAAATAGAAATATGGAGCCCACAACATAATGCCTTATTTATTGCTAGGTAATGTTGTGTAAATATTGGCTTTTATAAAATAAAAAATAAGCAATAACAATAAAAATATAGTAGCCGAGATATTCCCAATAATTACCTGCATAAGAGTTGAATGGAAATTGATAATTAATAGCATTTGCATACAAACAGCAGGAAATAACGGTTTCCACAAATCTTGTCTATTAACTGACAACAAGAAAGTTAGCAAAAAATTTGCCAAAACATACAGACTCATAAAAACTGCAAACACTGGTATGTATGGAATAGCTAACTGAAACTTTGGAAAAAGCAGGGCAACAATCAAGTCAGGAAATAATACAAAAACAATTGCAGCAGGGACAACAAGCGCAAGCTGTAAAACCAAGAATCTCTTGAATAATCCCAAGGTACTCTCACCTTTTGAGTATGCACTAGCTACTTTTGGTAACATCACAACGACTACAGCACTGGTACCAAAAAGTATAATTTTTCCTACAGTAACTACTGCTGAATAAACCCCTGCTAACTCAGGAGAAAAATAATGTTTAACTAATATCACATCAATATTAGTTAAAATCGCCAAACAAACATTAACATACATAACACCAACACCAAAACTAACTAATTTTTTATAATACGGTGAAAGCACCTCGTGTGAATACGCAGCGATATCTTTTTTTAAAAGTAAAAACCCTATTAAATATGAAGCTATAGCTGCAAGCGCCATACCAAAAAAAACACCGTCAACTCTATAACCATAAAGCACAAACACACATGGAACAACCAAACGCAGAAGTAATGAAACCACATTCATCAAAGAGAATGTTCTAAAGCGTGAAAAACCTTGTAAAAAGTTTGCTGGTAAAGTTGTGACAAAAGACACTGAGATGAAGAACACAAAATAATTAACAACCGTTAAGTTACTCAAATGTAGATATTCTACCAATGTGGATCTCGAAATAAATACCAACAAAGCTATACTTATACCAAACATGAGTAAAATCTTGGAAAATTTGTAAAATAAAGCGGATAAAACCGACCTGTTACCTGAAGAAAGTACATCTGAAATAAGTTTTATCAACGATGTGTTAAAAATAACAATAGGAACTGTAAAGATAGAAAATAGTGACAATAGTACAATAAACTCACCATACTCAATTTGGGATAAAAATCTACCAAGAAATATTTGTAGTATATAACTAAGTATATTTCCTACAAAGACTCCTATTGCTACTATTAACGTATCTAATAAGTACATATTGCAAAAAGTATTTCAAAACAACTAACTACAGGCTATCATGTAAACATGCTGATATCTATAATTGTACCTGCTTATAAAAAAGAGAAAACAATTATTCAAGACATTACAAATATCAATAAAGTTATGATGACGACTAGATGGGACTACGAGATTCTAGTCATTGTTGACGGATTTGCTGATAAAACATACGAAACCGCAAAAACACTCGAAGACGATATTATTAAAGTTTATGGATACAAAGAAAACAAAGGCAAAGGCTACGCCATACGCTACGGAATGGCGCGAGCAGTCGGCGATATTATTTCATTTATAGATGCTGGTATGGAAATTGATGCCAGCGGAATTTCTATGCTGCTTGAGCATATGGAATGGTACAACGCCGACATAGTAGTAGGAAGTAAAAGACATCCTGCATCAAAAGTAATTTACTCAAAAATGCGTAGAATTTATAGCCTTGGATATCAAATACTTATATTCTTGCTATTTAGACTCAAAGTACGGGATACGCAAGCAGGTCTCAAAGTATACAAAAGAGAAGTTTTGGAAAAAGTCTTACCCAGGCTGGTTGTAAAACAATTTGCATTTGATATAGAGCTATTAGCAGTAGCACAAAGACTAGGGTTTACAAAAATCTATGAAGCTCCAATTCATATTAATTTAGATTTTACTGACTCAAGCTTCAATAAACATAAACCACTTTTATTAGATAAATTTGTACGTAATATGTTGCTGGATACGATGGCAGTATTTTATAGAATGAACTTTTTGAGATATTACGAAGACGCAAACAGCGCAAATTGGCCACGAGATAAAGAATTGGAGCCAATACTGCCTGCCAACAAATTCAATAAAAAGAATTAGACAGTATTATCAATCGATGGAAACTCTCTGCGCACTTCTGCCCAAAATTTATCTGCTAGCCCTGTCGAAAACATCCCGTGGTTTGTATTTTCAGAACGAGCACACAGTTTGTTTTCGTTTCTATATATAATGCGCAAAATCTGCTCCTTGGTTTGTTTTAGCTCATCTTTTACAGATTTATCTTTGATATATGCAGACTCCAAAGAAACATACTTTTCAAATATGTCTTTGTTAGCAAGCAACATATCTTGAAATTGTTTTTTATATTTTGGTAAAGTCATTTTATTACTTTCTACCACTTAAGAGACACAGACGCATCTCCGCCATTCTCAAAATACTCCAAAACAACCTTATGAAAACCTTCCGATAAAGTATAACCAGCAGTATTAGTCTTCACCGCATGTATCTTCCAATCATCAATTATTAAGTTATCATCGATAAATAAGCGCACGCCATCGTCAGAGGTAGCAACAAAGTTATATGTTCCAGCTGCAAAAAACACCGTCGCTGTATATCTTATCGAATATGTATCTTTACCAAGCAAAGTTCTATAAGGAGAACCTTTACCCCAGTTAAAGTCTATAGAAGAAACTGTATCAGACTTCTTTTTATTACTTAGTGTGACGCCATCAAAATAGTCGGCATTAAAAGTTGTGGCACCCGGAACTGGGGTTTGAGCTACACTAAATGATATATGTGCTCCAGAAGTATTCGTGTTTTTTTGAGGAGATGTATCCTGACAACGTACGTAATAGTTATAAAGTGTTCCATTTACTAACTCTGCAACTGTACTTGTATGCACAGTAGCATTATCGGATACCAAAGTATTTGGCATACTATCAAAGCTCATATCGGCATTTTGACTATATTTGCAAACAGCCGCTTCATTTGTAGTGACACCAAGCACTGCGGTTTTCGTGTCTACTGACAAAGTACCAGTAGGTAATAAATTGGTTAAAACAGGGGGTACTGTATCCAACGGTGCAGGAGGAGGAGGTGGAGGCAAAATGCCACCATCCACATCAAATTCAATTTCTGAACCTTTAACAGAAAAACCATCCCACATCCAACTTGGTGCACAACTCGGTCGAGGGCCAACAGTCCATTTAAAAGTGTTTACACCCTGCTTCAATGCAGATGCATTCAAAGGTATTCTAAACGTCGACCAACCCTCAATATTGCAAGTTTTATCTAAAGGCACAACCGAGATTGTCGGACCATCATTTACACTAAGCAAAACTTGTCCTACAAAACCACCCATAACTTGACCAACAAAAACAGGGGAATTTCCAACGCTAGGCAGATTTAAAGTTTGTGTGGTTGATGTTCCAATACTTACGCTACCATTTGCAGAAAGTACTGCAACATCTGATATTTCATAAGTCTCCCATTTTTGAGAAACACCACCCGCAACTTTTAAATTATCCCAATGATATGTGTATAAATTATTGTTACCGTCTTTCTCTGGAGTATAAGCATGAGTCTTAAACATCACTACACCTTTGTTAAAAGGTAATCCGCCAGGAATAGAAGTTGCATAAGAATCATAAGAACCATCTTCTTTTTGCACTTTCCAAACCAATTGATCATTTTGTATATCTATGATCATATTGCGTCTAATTTTACGGTCAGTTAAAGCTGGATCGTTTGGCACAATATTACGCCATGTACGCCAATCTTTAGATTGCACTATCCAGCCGTTTGGAGCAATAGAACCTTTTCCAACTTCTATACTCCTTTTTGATTCAGGGTCAAACGTCAAAACTATGCGATCTTTTGAATAAGTTTCATCTACTGGCCAAAACTCTTGCGCAGCTCCAAACTTCATTTGATCTCTAGGTGTGATAACTATTTCCCACCAACTTCTAGGATGCCCATCATTTAGGTTTACATCAAAAGATATCTGCCCACCATTTGTAAAATCAAACTCCATTTTCGGCCAGAATGATGCTATTGAATAGCCAGAAACATCTCCCATTGAAGACATCATGTGATCCTTACAAATGAAAAATGACTTGTCTGGATTATTGCCATTTGATTTATGATCAGTCGTAGTAGTATGCTGCATATTTGGACCAGTACAGTCTGTACCATGGTCTGCAAGAAAAGTTCCATATGTATTATCTGGTAAAGTTCCATTTGTTTCTGATGGTACCGACCTATGCGTTGCAACATAATCAAGTGACTTGGGTAAAAGATTTTGCGATGGACTTGTAGGATCCCCATCAAAAGTTTCTTCAAAAATCCACTGACTCGTAGCATATTCCAGAACATTCGTAGTTGGTGACTTTTCAAAAGCTAATAATTGAGAAAATGCGTTCTTCACGTTATTAACACGTACATTTGAACTAGAAGCCAGCTTATAACTTGAACCAGCAACCAAAGTAAATAGCCCTACAGATAAAATTAACAATCCAGTATGAAAGAATCCTTGGAGATTATTTTTTTGCATATCATGCATGATATGTTGCTTGGCTTAGACAAGTCAACACTTAATCGATTTAGCTTTCTAAATCTTCTAACTTACTCTTGTAACCGTATATAACACCAAGTATTAAGCAAAAACCCAATAAGCTCATAAGTGTACCTACAAGTACTATTGTAAATGGAACTTTTCGCAGAATATTGTATATACCAGGTACTGCGGTTTCTTCATATGTAAATGACAAAGACTCTCCAGAAAGCTGTACCGTCTCAACAATCGTAGTTATTCTTTTTCTTTTTATTGGCGTCGACTTTGTAGTTTTACTGTTTTCTGACATATAAACTACTGTCTCACCATCTTTTACTATAAGTATGACTGGTGTAACGGTACTCAAAAGACCACCTTTAAGCACTGGTAAGAATATATCTTCATAAGCAATATCAACATAAAAATAAGTTTCGCTAGCTTTATCAACCGGAATTATAGAAGAAATAAAATTGGCATCATAAACATTTGTAGAAGTAAAAAAAACTGGAGCGTCTGTACTCATAGCCAAATTAACAAACGACTTAAAATCATCTGACTTACTAATTTCGGCGTATTGGTCAGCAAAGCTGCTAGAAGGGTTTTTATCTTTTAAAACTACAATCGAAGGATTATCGGCACCTTTGGAAATAAGCGCAAGTCTTTCGACACTGCCAAAAGCATCTGATATATGATTCGACGCTTTGAAAATTTCTGGATCACGCGAATAAACTTCTTTTGCAAGCGCCGACAAGCCATAATAATTCAACTTATAAGCATTCAGCTGATTTGTTACTATTTGGGTAATCCCAGTAGTTTCTTCTCTAAGATTAGAAGATATCCAGACATTGATAGCTGTTTTGAAATAATACGAAATACCCAACGTTAAGGCCAAAGAAGCAAAAAACAATGTAAGAGGCATAGCATAGTCTTTTGGGCGAAAAGTTCCTTGCATATGTAAATGATAATGCAATACTCAGCACTAATCAATTATTAACACACCGTTAACATTCTGTTACACTTAATATAAGTATATGAAGCTAGCTGCTCTCTTATCATCTATAAATGGCTTTGTTCTTTTTCTATTCACTGTAGCTTTTGCTATAGCAATGAGCCCGCTAGCAAATCAATCACCAATACTCTCCCTCGAATATGTATATCCTGCATGTATGGTGTTAATTGCTTTTGTTGCAATGATAGCTGCTTTTTCAATTAAAACTGTATATCGTATGCCTGCGCTAATGATTTCTATTGGAGTCTTATGTAATAGTGTCGGCGAACTCTTTTGGTTATTTCTAACAAAAGGCCTAAATGTCGAGCTACCATACCCTTCGATAGCTGATATATGGTTTGTTATGTTTTACCCCCTTACATTTATAGGGTTGATAAATCTCATAGTATATATAGGTTGCTTTGAAGATAAATGCAAGACTGGTTTGTTATGGCTTAACCGCTTTGCAAACTTGTTATTACTATTTAGTATCGCAGCAACCATTCTTTTGTTTGGTAAATATGCGCAAGCAGATTTTTCACACTTATTAGAAATATTTGATGTAATGTACCTAATATTTGATGCCATGGTTTTGATAGTAATAATTGCATTGATTGTATATTTATTCTCTGCTGGAGAAACAAAAGCAAAAGCCCTCACACCACTACTTTTGATCGGCATCGGCTATCTTATTACACTTGGTGCCGATTCACTTTTTGCTTATACATCAGATCTCGGTTTGTACACAACAGGTGGGATAGTTGATTATTTGTTTTTATTGGCAGCATATATTTTTTCATCTGGCGTAGTCAAAATGCTAAGTATAGATAAATGAAGCAACTGAAAAGCATACTTGGCATAAATACACTCTTTATAATTTTGTTGATATCTGTTGCACTCCCACTCAGACTCGTTAATCTTGGCTACTCTGAGTTTCAAGACGATGAAAAAAAAGCTTTAATCAGACTCGTTCCAAACCAAACAACAATAAACTTTTTGCTTGAGCAACGCAAAGGACCCATGCAATTTTTTGTTACCAGTATTCCACGAGCACTTTTACAATCTTATAAAAACGAAGCTGCAATAAGATTACCTTTTGCCCTGATAAATACAGGAAGTGTAATAGTTTTATATCTTTTGTTGTATAAGATAACGCAAAACAAACTAGCGAGCGCGTTTGGAGCTCTTTTATATTTAACAAACGGATTCATAGTAGGATTCTCGAGAATAGCACAATATCAAAGTCTAAATCTATTGTTCTCTTTTTGTGCTATGTATTTTTATTCTGACTTAATTTACAAAAAAACACATTTAATTAGAAGTACACTACTCGGTAGTTTTTTTTGGAGTTTGTCATTTTTGTCTCACTGGGATGCAATTTGGTTTGGTGTTCCTATCTTTTACTACTTTACTAGTTTTTTGTTTAACAAAGATTACACTAGCAAATATAAAATGCGAGTTATCCTATACAACTTTTTGCTTGGCTGTTTAATGCTTTTACCTTTCTTGTTACCGTATATCAACATACATACATCAAATCAAGCATCAGTAGCTTACTTTAACAAAAGATTTGGAATCAGTAGTTATTCGTTAGAACAACATAAATATATTTTTGAACTATATAACCCTTTCGTTACGTTACCTCTGTATTTATCTCTTATTTGTTTAGCAACGATACACACGCTTACAAACAAATCTGGGAAGGCGGAGTTTGCTTATGTTATCTGGCTTATTGTAAATTTTTTAGCCATAAAATTCTTCATGTCAAAGCCCGGCACACATATTTATAACTATGTCCTGCCTGGTATCTTTCTGTGCACATTTATTATTGCGCATATACAAAACTATTTTTCTAAGTATTCAAAACCGTTTACTGTTGGTTTTGTTTTTTTTGTGTCGAGCATACTTTTTTATCAATCATACTTTTTGTTCGTCGATCATAAAAATGGCGAATACCCTTGGGAAGCGAAAACAATTTTTAATAAAACAACCACACCATATGTTAATAAGGAAGTCTTAACATTTGGATTTCCACACTTTAGAGATTTGGATAACGTAAATAATTTTATAAATGCACAAGAAGACAAATGCATTTACTACATATCAAATGAAGGCAAAGAAGTCATACAAATTTACTTTGATATCAACTATGGTGAAACAAAGGAATGTTATTACATTCTTAGCATAAAAAAACCATTCATAAGTACAAGAGACGGTGTCAACTTTGCACAAACAAAAGGTAAAGCCCCTATTTATATTTATAATGCGCGTGGTAAAGATGTAACCAAACTATATAAAATACCTGCAAAACCTATAAAAGCATTAAACAAGTAAAACTAAGAATACTGCAGAAACTAATATCAACAAAGCATAAAAGTAATTTAAAGGCGAAATAGAATCTTTCAAATACGTTGTGTAAACAAAAGAGCTAACTTTTCCTTCATTTAGTAAATCCCAATTTAATAAAAAATTATCTTTCATATTCGTGCCTATAGCTTCAATACTCGATGGAACTGTGTTTGTAGTCAGAGCACCAACAATTGCTACACCTGTACTAAAGACAAACAAACCAAATATCAAAATCGCAAATAGAAAAGCGTACCTTTTATTTCGGTAAAGCAATGTATCAAAAGCTGCACCACATAACACACACAGCAATGGAAACGTAACTATCAAATATCTTGGACCAAACGACCAACCACCCCAAGGATCATCATAAGAAGCATAAATAAGAACGTTGAATAGAAACATACTCATTATCACCCAATTGTAGGCTTTATGAATTCCAAAGATATACGCTCCAATCAAAGCAAATAAAAATATTGGTGAATAATAAAATAACCCACGGTCATGGCTTAATAATAACGTCTTCATACCAGACAAAGTTTGATCAAGTTTGAACTTTGAAGAATATTCACGAGAGTCGACCATTTCATTTGTAAGCTTATCTTTTTCGATGTCTACGCCTTGACCTTCCAAAAACTTCACATTGAAAGTATTTGTAAGTGCTATTGGTCGATTGTAATGAAGCTGATTGTAATATACAAAAATTGATAAAGGTAATATCAATATAAAAGCGCTAGAAATAAATTCAAACCATATAGAAAATTTAAACGTATCGGATGCAAGTTTGAAACTGACTGTTTTGAAAAACGCACCTATTAATAAAGGTAAGAAAATAACTAGATTTGGGTAATCAACAAAAAGGTTCAATCCAAATAAAAGCCACAAAGTCATAAGATTTCTTGAGTTATTTTTTAGCGGATCAATATTTAAATAACACCAAAAACCATATGCAATTATAAAAGCTGATAACGAATGTGCAGACAACGTGGCACTATAAGGCAATGCAACAGACGCGCATGCAAATAAAATGGCCGATAAAGCACCAACATTATCGGCGAATCCAAGTTTTTTACAAATGTTGACAATAGTCACTGCAGTAAGCAATGTGAATAAGCCTGAAATCATATATGTAAAAACTTGTGAAAACCCTAGCAACTTTCCAAACATATAAAAAGGAACCGCTAATACTGAAATTCCAACCGGAAATGCTGGAAAATAGTGACCGTTATACCAAGCCAAATCTGGTTTTACAAAAAAAGTAAATTCATCAACATTAAAATCTTTGCTTTCCGCTAATGAAATTGTCTGAGCATATCTACCACGTTCTAAAGACGATTCAAACGGAGTCACATTCATTTCTGCTGTATTTGCACCTTTTCCATTTGGATGTAGGTTACCTGGTAGACCGTGCAATGTTAGCGCTAACAAAATTGTGATAAACAAAAGAGCAAAGGTAGACTTCATTGAGCTATTATAGCGCGAATGTCGTCTAAATAATGATCCAATGATCAAGACGTGGGCGGCAAATATATATTTGCCGCCCACAGCAACAACCTATGATAAAATGCTAACCATGGATTCGAGAGATTTCATACTAAAAAAATTAAACGAATACATCACTATCTACCCAGAAGAAGAACGTTGTCGCTTGGGGATGATTACCTTTATAAAAGAGCATCCTCAATGCTTTGATCGCAACTTTACGCTTGGTCATATAAATGGAGGTGCATTGGTCGTAGATAAAACTTATACGTATACATTGCTCAATCATCACTTCAAGCTAGATAAATGGTTTCAATTTGGCGGACATGCCGAAGGTAACCCCAATCCATTTGAAGTTGGGTGGAAAGAAACTCAAGAAGAAACTGGATTAAAAACATTGGAACTTGCACAAGAAAAAGAAACCATCTTCGACGTCGACATTCATCCAATACCAGAACGAGGAGACATGCCTGCACATTTACATTATGAAATTAGAACACTTTTATTTGCAGATATGCAAGAAAAATTTGTAATTTCTAGCGAATCAAAAGATTTAAAATGGATAAAACTTTCTGATGCGCCAAAATACAACACGCAACCAGCATTTTTACGTCTCATCGACAAAGCTTTTTTGCTTGGCAATGAGATAGAGAACTCGAAATTGTAGATAGCATAAAATAGATTTAACAAATTTCTTCACACGGTACGCCGTCGTCATCACCATCGCGCGCACTGCATCCACATGTATTTAGCTGATAATAAGCTTCTTCACACGAACTCATTTGTTTACAAGTTTTACTGCAGCTACAAGTGTATGACGGTGAACTAGATTTAACAGGTTGAGTTGGCTGAACAGGTTGCACTGGGGTTGGACTAACAACAACAGGCTCAGAAGTAGAAATACCTAAAACTGTATCATCGCACATGGCACTCCACATACCTTTTTCTGTTACATAGGCTTCTTCGTGTGCTGATTTAAACTCTTCTTGGTATTTATAATTCGCATCATATGTATATTCTTTTGCATAACCTTCTTTGATTAAAAGTAAATTAACATTTACACCGTCCTCCAAAAATACATACCTCAACAAACGATTGTATTTGTCTGTATCCCCGCTTTTTTCATCTATCTCTAATTTTATTTTTTTATTCAAAAGTAAAGTTTCCAAATAATCTTTTGCTTCTTGCGCATAACAATCTTGTGAATTTATTTCCGGAGCATCTATGCCAATAAATCTTACAGGAGTGCTTACACCGTTATACATAACCCTTATAGTATCGCCGTCTGTAACTGAAACTACTTGATAAAGATCTGGTTTAACAACTTCTACTGCTTTTGGTTCTTCTTGGAGTACTTCTTTTGTAATTTCTTGTTGAAGTGGTTGAGGTTGGGCGGGTTGATTAGAATTAGTTGGTGACCAAGCTAACCCTGCCAATATGATTAAACTTATAATTAATAAAACTTTGCGAGAAGTATTGAGTTTTTCCCACCCTTCAGAAAACATTTCTAAATATTCATCCTAATACAATTATATAATGTCTAATGTGTATTTTCAGCAGCTTTACAAAAATAAAAATAGTAATACCATAAATGTAATGCAAACTAAAACAACAAAGCAACCCGCACAGCACTCATATGGAGATTGCGATTGTAACTGTGTTTGGTGCGATATTGGCGGACACTGCCATAACAAAAAAAAGGGATGCAACGTTTAGATTTATAAACCTACATCACCTGGAAGGTGGTATTGAAATGGTTTTATTTGGTACTACGACTTTGGACTCACAGTTAGTACACACAACATATACTATTTGTCTGATACTATAGCCTGTATCGGCACTTATTGTTGCACCACAAGATTTACATTTAACCATCGTAGACATAATGCTCAAGCATCATACACCTTTAAATACTTCTTGACAAAAAAGGTATAAATTGAAATAAAAGGAGTATTTATGTCTGGTTAAGCCAGACAGAAGGAGGCTGCCATGATTTATAATAATCATAATTTGAATTAATGGCGCCATGACGGCCGCTGAGGCCGTCGAAAAACGGGGACGTCCGCATGAAAGGTGCAAATGTGCACCCGAGTAGACTTGAAACTAAGCCTGAAGTTTAAAAGTCTATGTACGGACGTCCCCAATCCGTTTATGTTATTATTTTCCATATGAAATATTTTTTAATTGCATTTGTCTCACTCGTTATGGGATTAAGCCTGGGTTACGCAATAAGTACAGCGCTCACAATATATAAAATACCTATACAAACTGCTCAACCACAACAAGGAGATCAAATCAACCCAATGTATACCGAAACAAAAACAACAGATACACCAAAACTCGATACAAACAAACCTCTTGCTATAGACCCAAAACCATCATGTGCATATTGCGATAAATTACCAGTAATAATATTTACACCAGGTGGACTCTTCACAGAAAACGAGAAAGCTGAACTCACAAAAAAAGTGACAGATCCATTTTTCGATTTCTATAATGCCGATAGCATTGAGTACATAGCCATGACAATAGAAAAATATCAACCGTTACCAGCACATGGATACAAATATAATATTAATGCAATAAACATAAACAGTGGTTATCTAGGATTTTTGTTTGGGCAATCTACTCCACTTGAATGGTGGTTACCAGAATGTATGGGTGGGTGCAACTTCACACAAGAATTCCAAACCAAATATCCTGAAATAGTCGAAGCATTAAATTGATTGAAAGGCATAAATAATGGATCAACGGATTTTGGATTTTATAAAAAACAACAGAGTAACAGCTTTTACCACTATGTTAAAAGACGGAATGCCTCATAGCGCGGCACTTCACTATTCTTTTAATGGTGACACACAAGAATTTTATATTTCTACTTCTAGCGATACACGTAAATGTGAATTGTTGAAAGAAGCCGGTACATGCAAGGCAAGCGCAGTTATAGGACTTAGCGAAGAAGAGTGGATCACATTACAAATGGAAGGTATTGCAGAAATAATAAATGATCCAGCAGAGATCACTTTTGTACAAAATATACATTACGCAATGCATCCAAACTCGGCAAAATTCAAAGATGACCCATTAACTATATTTTTTAAATTTAAACCAACTTGGTATAGATATACAGATTTTAACAATCATCCACCACTAGAACTTTATAATTAATACAAACATTTTGAAATAAGACTATATTTCTAAATACGTATATAATTATACAAAGGGGGTGATTCACTTGAACGTAAAAACTCTTCATATGATTTCTTTTGTGCTTGTAATCGTAGGCGCACTCAATTGGGGACTCGTAGGTTTGTTAAACCTAAACTTAGTTTCTCTTTTGTTTGGTAGCATGCCAATGCTAGAAAGCATTGTTTACATCTTGGTAGGAGCAGCAGCTGTGTACTTAGTAACAACACACAAAAAAGACTGCATGCATTGCAAAGGGATGTAAATCTAACGCATATACATGTATAAAATATTTTTGTACTAGAAGAAAGTTTGTATATAATGTAAATATGCAAAACAATTCTAGTGCAGAAATTGTGTTTGAAAAAAAGAAATTTAAAAATAAATCTGAAAAGGAAATACATGTAGAAATTTCTACGATGGGGTTTTCTCCAATAAAATTTTTGAATGTACCAAACTATAAATATCCGAAACACAAACACAATGAAACAAAGCTATTGGCATTTTTGAAAGGCAAAATGAATGTGAACATCAATGGTAATGCCTTCACGTGTGAAAAAGGAGATTTATTGATTATTCCTGGAAGCTTTGCACATTCTGCAATAGTAGGAAATGCTGGGTGTGATTTCTTTTGGTCAGCAAAACAAGCTAATTAAGATACAATTCGACAAACTTCTGCAAAATCCTCCTGGCTTCTGGTGTATCGTGCAAATCAGATTTCATTTGATTTATATCTTTACCTTTTAAATATGCCGGGTACAAACTCCAGCGATAAACTATATCTTCAGGACTTAGCTCTGGATGAAACTGCATACTGTATATATTAGTTTTGTATCTGACAATTTGATTTTCACATTTCTTGGAACTACCAAGTAATGTTAAATCTGTTGGTAAATCTACCACCGAATCTTTATGACCTTCTTGCCCAAGAAATGACGGTGCAATATCTGCAAATAATTTATCACTAATAGCAGCGGGAGAAAGTAAAATTTCAGTACTTCCACTTTCAGCTCTAGTATCGTCGGCCAAGACTTTTGCACCCAAAGTGCTGCACAACAACTGGTGTCCAAAACATACACCAAAAAACGGGAAATCGCTTTTTAAAATGTACGAAATTAATGGTGTTATATTTTTAATAGCAATATCAAGCTGCTCTGGATTTTTTGATAAATCGTACTGACCTGATCCACCAAATATCACGGCACCAACACCATCGAGTAATACGTCAACAGAACTATCAAACTTATCAGTAATAGCATTTTTTACACTAATACGCTCGGTAGGTAGGTCTAATTTTGATTGAAAGCAAGATACTTCGTGTTCTTGACTGATGTCATCTCTAAACTGTACAAGTAATAAATTTCTTGAAGACATAATGATGAGGAATATATCACAAGCTTCTAATAGCAAGCAATGTCTTTTCTTTTTTATATTTATCGGCTTCAACAGCTTTTGCAGCAACAAAATTAGCTACCGAGCTAGTTACGTCTTGCGAATAAAATAAATTTACAAAAGCACCATCATATACAAAAGGTATAAACCCATCTGTATAAAAAAAAGCTAATTGCCCAGATGTAAAATCTGTAGCACCGACATGCAAATAGTCTTTCGCAGATGAATCTCCATTCAAAACACTAAAGTCAAATTTCTTATTTACAACCTTTTCACGTATATACGTATGCATTTCTTTTGTACCAGGTAATATAGTTTTTGATTCTGCAATTTCTTTTAAATGATTAATAAAGTTTGTTTGGTTTAAAATAAAATCAATCTCTCGATTACCATATTTATCAAAGACCATTACACCTGCATCATTTAGCTGAGCAAAATAAAGTATATCTTTTTGCAAAAAGCCATATGCAACAGTTGTTCCAGCATAATGGTCTTTAACATTTGGCAAATTAGCCACTGCCAAAGTTGCCTCGTCAAAAGCTGTGTATAAAGAATCAATGCCAAGCTTTTTTTGAGTGAGAGACTGCATTAGTGTATCAGTCGCAGCTTGCGCAACTAATAGTGACGTTGACGGTGTTGGATAAGGTTCAATAAATTGCAAAGTAACACCATCGGCCACAACAAACACATCGTCTGAATAGAGGGCGACATCTTCTTTTTGTTTATCTTTTTTTTCTTCTCGACTATCGGGAAATGTAAATAAAAAAGTTTGGTACATATCTTATAAAGGTCAGTCCTTATGAAGGACAGATCCTTCTACTCCTGATATTATACATCTGTATATGCAAGTTGAAGAAAATAAACCTATACATGACTTTCCAAAAGATTTTTTGTGGGGTACAGCAA